>NZ_JAUSVK010000001.1:1197500-1813750 GCF_030814655.1 Labrys monachus | reverse complement strand
GGGTCGTTGGTGGTGCGGTTCGCCTTCTTCGTGAAGGCATGCCACTTGTCGATGAACGCCTTGTTCTCGGGCGTGTCGACCGACATGAAGTAGTTCCAGGCGGCGAGATGGCCGACGAGCGGCTTCTTGTCCATGCCGGCGAGTTCTTCCTCGCCGACCGAGAAGGCGACGACCGGGATGTCGGTGGCCTTGATCCCCTGGTTGCCGAGCTCCTTGTAGAAGGGCACGTTGGCGTCACCATTGATGGTGGAGACCACGGCCGTCTTCTTGCCGGCGGAGCCGAACTTCTTGATGTCGGAGACGATCGTCTGCCAGTCGGACTGGCCGAACGGCGTGTAGTTGATCATGATGTCTTCCGGCGCCACGCCCTTGGCCTTGAGATAGGCTTCCAGGATCTTGTTGGTGGTGCGCGGATAGACATAGTCGGTGCCGGCGAGCACCCAGCGCTTCACGTCCTCGTTCGCCATCAGATAGTCGACGGCGGGGATGGCCTGCTGGTTCGGGGCGGCGCCGGTGTAGAAGATGTTCTTGGAGGACTCCTCGCCCTCGAACTGCACCGGGTAGAACAGGATGGAGTTCAGCTCCTCGAACACCGGCAGCACGGATTTGCGGGAAACCGAGGTCCAGCAGCCGAAGGTGGCGACGCAGCCATCCTTGGTGATCAGCTCGCGCGCCTTCTCGGCGAAGAGCGGCCAGTTGGAAGCGGGATCGACGACGACGGCTTCGAGCTTCTTGCCGAGCAGGCCGCCCTTCTTGTTCTGCTCCTCGATCAGCATCAGCATGACGTCCTTCAGCGTCGTCTCGCTGATCGCCATCGTGCCGCTGAGCGAATGCAGCACGCCGACCTTGATGGTGTCCCCGGCGGCGAAGGCCGAGCGCGTGCCGCCGGCGAAGGCGAGCGCGCCGGCGGCGCCGGCGAGGCCCAGCAAGGCTGAGCGACGGTTGATCACCGGTAGTTTCATCGAGTTTCCCCTTTCGATGTGGACGGCGGACGCGCCGACTGAAATGCGTGCCGGCAGGCTGTCACCATGCCGATGCCGCGACTTCACCGCCTTTGTGTGATGCGGCACATACGTCGATTGACGTATTCGGGACGAAGTGCTGCTAATTTGTTCCACATGGCGAAATATTGAGCAGTGCCGCGGCGGCGGCGCGCATAGAATGGGCACCGGGCCGGCACGCGGTTTGCTAAGACAAGGAGGTCGGGGAAGCGCTCTCGCGCGCAGGGCGAAGGAAAGCCACGGCTTGTCCGCAGCGCCGCGCGCGTTCCCTGCAAGACACATGAGGAGACGATCATAAATGCCTGTCCGCCAACGTATTCTTCCCGTGCGGCGGGCTTATAATCGCTGGGTCGCCAACCAGACGCTGGAAGACTACGCGCTGCGCTTCACCGCCAAGAGCGCGCGCCGCTGGTCGGCCAGCCGCGTGTCGCAGACCGCCATCGGCGCGATCTCCTTCCTCGCGCTCGAGGCGATCGGCGGCGCCATCACTTTGTCCTACGGCTTCACCAATACGCTGGTCGCGACCCTGGTCGTCGGAATCATCCTGTTCGCCACGGCGCTGCCGATCAGCCGCTATGCCGCCCGCTACGGCGTCGACATCGACCTGCTCACCCGCGGCGCCGGCTTCGGCTATATCGGCTCGACCGTCACCTCGCTGATCTACGCCACCTTCACCTTCATCCTCTTCGCCATCGAAGCCTCGATCATGTCGACGGCGCTGCAGCTGTGCTTCGGCCTGCCGCTGTGGATCGGTTATGTCGTCAGCGCCGTCGCCGTCATCCCGCTGGTGACGCACGGCATCACCTGGATCAGCCGCTTCCAGCTGATCACCCAGCCCTTGTGGATCATCCTCAACGTGCTGCCCGTCGGCTTCATCCTCGCCAGCGATCCCGGCGCCTTCACGCGATGGACGCATTTCGCCGGGCTGCATGGCGGCAACGACGCCCTCGACATCCTCAAATTCGGCGGCGCGGCCTCGGTGATCCTCGCCCTCATGCCGCAGATCGGCGAGCAGGTCGACGTCCTGCGTTTCCTGCCCGCCAACGGCTCGCGGCGCGGCTGGCTCCTGTCGCTGCTCGCCGCCGGCCCCGGCTGGATCGTCCTCGGCGCGCCCAAGCTGCTGTTCGGCTCCTTCCTCGCCGTGCTGGTGCTGGCCCACGGCGTCCCGCCCGAGCATGCGGCCGAGCCGGCGCAGATGTACCGCCTCGCCTTCGGCTACGTGCTGCCATGGCCGCAGGCCGTCACCGTGCTGACGGCCGCCTTCGTGGTGGTGTCGCAGCTCAAGATCAATGTGATGAACGCCTATGCCGGCTCGCTGGCCTGGTCGAATTTCTTCTCGCGCCTCACGCACAGCCATCCGGGCCGGGTCGTCTGGCTGATCTTCAACGTCGCCATCGCCCTTCTCCTGATGGAGCTCGGCATCTATGAGGCGCTGGAGCAGATCCTCGGCCTGTTCGCCGTCGTCGCCGTCGCCTGGCTCGGCGCCATCGTCGCCGACCTCGCCATCAACAAGCCGCTCGGGCTTTCGCCTGAGGGCATCGAGTTCAAGCGCGCCCATCTCTACGACGTCAATCCCGTCGGCACCGGCGCGATGGCGATCGCGGCGGGCTGCGCCCTGCTGGCGGCCGCCGGCCTGTTCGGCGACGTCCTCAAGGCGCTCGCCCCCTTCGTCGCACTCGGCGTCGCCCTCGTCACCGCCCCGGCCATCGCGGCGCTGACGCGCGGACGCTATTACCTCGCCCGCAAGCCGCGCGCCGCCTGGCGCCTGCAGGCGGAAATCCGCTGCAGCATCTGCGAGCATGCCTTCGAGCCCGAAGACATGGCCTATTGCCCGGCCTATTCGGGGCCGATCTGCTCGCTGTGCTGCTCGCTGGATGCGCGCTGCCACGATCTGTGCAAGCCGAACGCCAAGCTGCAGGCGCAGCTCAGCGAGGCCATCGAAGCCACCATGCCACGCTTCATCGGGCGGCACCTCAGCCCGCGCCTCATCCAGTTTCTGGGAACATTCACGTTGTTCGTCAGCGTGATAGGCCTCATTCTTTATCTAATTTCTTTCCAGGCCGCCGGCTTCGGCCGCCTCCATTCGGCCGCCATCAACCAGGCGCTCTGGGTTTCCTTCTTCATCCTGCTCATCGTCTCCGGCGTCGTCGCGTGGTTCTTCGTGCTCGCCCATGAGAGCCGGCGCGTGGCGCAGGAGGAATCGGCGCGCCAGACGACGCTGCTGCTCAAGGAGATCGAGGCGCACCGGCGCACCGATGCCGCCCTGCAGCGGGCCAAGGACGTGGCGGAAGCCGCCAACCTCGCCAAGAGCCGCTACGTCGTCGGGCTCAGCCATGAATTGCGGACACCCCTCAACGCCGTGCTCGGCTATGCCCAGATCCTGGAGCGGGACGAATCGATCCCTCTCCACCGCCAGGGCGGCGTGCGGGTGATCCGCCGCAGCGCCGAGCATCTGTCCGGCCTCATCGACGGCCTGCTCGACATCTCCAAGATCGAGGCCGGGCGCTTCCAGCTCCAGCGCAACGACATCCGCCTCAGCGAATTCCTCGACCAGCTCGTCGACATGTTCCGGCTGCAGGCCCAGGCCAAGGGGCTGGACTTCCGCTTCAGCCGCCCGGATACCCTGCCGGAGACGGTGCGGGCCGACGAGAAGCGCCTGCGGCAGATCCTGATCAACCTGCTGTCCAACGCCATCAAGTTCACCGCGGAAGGCCATATCTGGCTGCGCATCGCCTATCGCAGCCAGATCGCCACCTTCGTCGTCGAGGACAGCGGCGCCGGCATTCCCGCCTCCGACCTCGACCGCATCTTCGAGCCGTTCGAACGCGGCAGCCATGCCGCGGGCGGCGCCCCCCAGCCGCCCGGCCTCGGGCTCGGCCTCACCATCACCAGGCTGCTCGCCCAGATCATGGGCGGCGAGATCTCGGTCACCAGCACGCCCGGCCGGGGGTCGGCCTTCCAGGTGCGGATGATGCTGTCGGCGGTCGCCAGCACCTCGGCGCCGCCGGCCGTCAGCATCCGCGGCTATGCCGGTCCCCGGCGCACCATCCTGGTCGCCGACGACGACCAGGACCACCAGGACCTCATGCGCGAGATCCTCGAGCCGCTCGGCTTCACCGTGCTGGTGGCGCGCGACGGCGCGACCTGCCTCGCCCTCGTCGAGCACAGCCGGCCCGATCTCTTCCTGCTCGACATCTCCATGCCGGGCATGAACGGCTGGGACCTGGCGCGCAGCTTGCGCGAGGTCGCCAGGGTGCAGGCGCCCATCCTCATGCTCTCGGCCAATATCGGCGAGACGCCGCCGGCGCCCGCCGACAGCGAGACCGCCGGGGACGCCCATGACGAGACGCTCGCCAAGCCCTTCGACCTCGCCCAGCTGCTGCAGCGCATCGGCGCCCTCATGAGGCTGGAATGGCTCGACAGGCCGTGGGTGGAGGCCGAGCCCGCGCAGGCGGCGGCGGAGGCGGCTCCCCTGGTGAGCCCCGGCGCGGCCCATGTCGAGGAACTGCTCGAACTCGGGCGCATCGGCTATGTCAGGGGCATCGAGGCCAAGCTCGCCCAGCTCGCCGGCGACCCGTCCACCCTGCCCTTCGTCGAGGAGATCCGCCGCCACCTGCGCAATTTCGATTTCGACCGCTACACGGCCGTGCTGGAGGCGATGGACGCGCATGAGTGACCCGCTCGCGCCCGGCGCCGGCCCCCGCAGCATCGTGCTCGTCGTCGACGATTCGGCCGACGCGCTGGGCATGCTGACGGATGCGCTCGAACCGGCCGGCTTCACCGTGCTGGCATCGACCTCCGGCACGCAGGCGCTCGCCGTCGTCGGCCGCGTCACGCCGGACATCGTCCTCCTCGATGCGGTGATGCCCGGCATGGACGGTTTCGAGACCTGCCGCCGCCTCAAGGCGATGGCGGCGATCGCCGCCGTCCCCGTCATCTTCATGACCGGGTTGAGCGAGACCGAGCATGTCGTGCGCGGCCTCGAGGCGGGCGGAGTCGACTATCTCACCAAGCCCATCAACATCGACGAACTGCTCGCGCGCATCCGCGTGCACCTCGCCAATGCGCGGGCCTATCAGAGCGCCCATGCGGCGCTGGACGCGACGGGGCGCTTCCTGTTCGCGGCCAACCGGCTCGGCGAGATCCTGTGGTCGACGCCGCAGGCCCATCGCCTGCTCGCGGCCGCCTTCGCCGGCGGCGACGGACCGCTGCGCCTGCCGCCCGGCCTCGTCGCCGAGTTGCGCGACCGCCCGCCGGGCGAGATCCCGCCGCATACCGCCATGGCGGGCGAGGACCGGCTGCAGCTGAGCTTCATGGGCCGGACCTCGGCGGACGAATTCCTGTTCCGCCTCACCGCCGACCGCGCGGCGAGCGAGCAGGAGCAGCTGCGCTCCCGCTTCGCCCTCACCAATCGCGAGGCCGAGGTGCTGGTGTGGATCGCCCGCGGCAAGTCGAACCGCGACATCGGCGAGATCCTCGGCCTCAGCCCGCGCACCGTGAACAAGCATCTGGAGCAGATCTATGTGAAGCTCGGCGTCGAAAACCGCGCCTCGGCCGCCGTGCTGGCCAATTCCGCCGTGAGCGGGCGGTAGGCAGGACGCGGGGCCCTCGCCGTCCGTCGGAGCTGCGCGGTGCCGGCACGCGGCACCTCGAAAGCCGGATAGGCACGACTCGACTTCTTCACGGAACCGGCGCGCCATCATTCGCGGAAATCATACGAGCGCAGCGCGGAGATGGAGCCGGGGGGCGATCGGCATGCCTGCCGCTTGCGGATCGATCAGGCCGGCTCGAGCCTATGGGGCCTGTTTGCCGATCCAACCGCCAGTCGTCTCAAGGCCTTGAATTGCCTCACCAATATCGCGGTTTTTTGTTTCCATCGACGACAGATTTTGCAGATTGACCTTCGCCTGGGATTGCCCCTGATCGGCTGCCTTCTGAAGCCAATACCTTGCTTGGACGTAATCTTTCGGCAGGGTGTTACCGATCATGTACATATAACCAAGATTGTTCTGGCTCTCTCTATCTCCCTGCTCGGCCGCCTTGCGAAACCAGACTGCCGCCTGTGCATGGTCGGTCAGACCGGCCTCGCCGTGCAGATACATCAAGCCGAGCGTATTCTGTGCCGTTGGCGCCCCCTGTGCAGCGGCCTTTGCCAGCCAATACGCCGCCTGCCCCGGATCCTTCTCGATGCTGTCGCCGAGATAATACATTGCCGCGAGATTGAGCTGTGCCGGCAAATCGCCTCGTTCTCCCGCCTTTTTGAGATAGTCGAGCGCCGAAGCCACATCTTTCGGCACGCCTTGCCCGAAGAGGTAGAGATTGCCGAGCTGGCGTTGTGCCCCGATATTTCCTTGCTCGGCCGCCATCAGGAACCAGAATGCGGCCTGCTGGTCGTCATGCACGATCCCCCTGCCGGTCTGGTAACAGGCAGCCAGGTTGAACTGCGCCTCGGCAAGCCCGTGGCCGGCAGATTTCCTGAACCAGACGACGGCGGCAGCCGCATCCTGGGGAACGCCATCTCCCTGGGCATAGCGAATGCCCAACAGGTTCTGCGCCTCTCTGTTTCCCTGGTCCGCCGCCTCGCGAAGCAGAACGATGGACTGCTCCGGCGCCGGCGAGGAGATCTTATTGCCGCCCAACAGCGCGGACAGAATGTATTGGGCTTGGGAATTGCCTTGTGCCGACGCCTTCTCGTACCAGGCCTTTGCCTGTTCGATATCCTTTGTGACACCCTTTCCCGCCAAAAAGAGGCCGCCCATGCTGACCTCGGCGTCCGGATCGCCCTGATCGGCCGCCTTGCGATACCATTCGGCCGCCTTGCGAAAATCGACGGGCACGCCAAGACCCTCGGCATAGATGGAGCCGAGACGCATCTCGCCCGCGGCGTCGCCGGCGGCCGCAGCCCGGCTCGCCCACTCGATGACTTTTTTTGGGTCCCGGGCGACACCTTGCCCTCGCCGGTAAATGTCGCTCAGGTTGTTCATTGCACTGGTATTGCCACGGGCTGCAGCCTTTTCGTACCAGTAGATTGCCTCGTCGATATTGAAAGAAACGCCTCTCGCTCCATAATAGAGCGTGCCTGCTATGAATTGCGCAGCAGGCATATCGTGTTTGGCCGCATCGAGATACCAGGCCACGGCCGGACCATAGTCCTGGTAGGCACCAGGAGGAGCGGCCATGATCACGCCCATATTGTTGCCGAAGCGAAGTTCACTCTCGCGAGCCCGCAGCTGCAACTCCCACCATGCGGCATGCGCGGCATTCCGCTTGACGCCGAGGCCGAGCCGGTAATCCTTCGCAAGTTCACGCTGGGCCAGGGCAAAGCCTCGCTCTGCCGCCTGCTCCAGCCAGACTGCCGCCTGGACATCGTCCTTCGGCGTGTCGAGACCCTTGCTGTAGATCGCCCAGAGGTTGAGCAGGGCCGTCACATCGCCTTGTCCGGCGGCCAACCGGTACTGCCTGATGGCTTCGTTCCAGTTGAGGGACGTTCCTCGTCCCTGAGCGTAGAGAGTCCCCAGATTGTTCTGGGCCGCAGCCAATCCTTGACTGGCTGCCTTGTCATACCAGATCAGCGCTTGTGCGGGATCATCGGGAATACCTTCGCCGCGGTCATAGGCAAGTCCCAGCATGTACTGTGCGACGGCATCGCCCTTATCGGCGAGAGGCTGCAGACGATCGTGGACGGCCTTGTAGTTGGTGACGCTGTAGTTGAACGTTCCGAAGCGAGGATTCTCGTCTGCTAGCGCAGCGTTCGCAAGAAACAACAGAATAATTGATAGAACTAACTTTTCCACCTCTTGCCGCCTCGTATTTTCAATATTTAACTATATTTAATTTATAGTCTCATATATTTGTAATTTCGTTGATTTTCATGCTTGCGAACAGATTCGGAACAAGAATATCGCATGCGGAACACATCGCCAGATCTATACCACAGCGACAGTCACGAGGCCAACACCCGGGAAGAAGCCGAATGGCAGATGACCTGCCCGGACAGCGGGCTTCTCAGTCCAATCCGAAAGCATTATACTATTGTATATATACAATATAAATAACAAATTGAGTGCGAATATCGTATAAACATTGATATAGTAAGTAATATAAAAATAAAATTCTGAATAACTATATCTTTGAAGGTCCGTTACGGCCAATATCGTAGAAATAAATCCCCACACAATTTTGTACTGCTGATGCAGGCGATATGGATGACCGCCGATGCTTGATCTTGAGCAGGCGGCGAGGTGAGGATGAGAGACATCCGAACCCGCCGGGGGCATTTCAGTGCCCGGAATGACAAGCGCGGCCCCGTTCGAAAAAAAAGCCTTTGCACCCTGTCGGGAACACGCCTTGTTGTTCGTTCCTGAGGATAGGGAGGAAACCGCATGCTCTACGCCATCCTTTGCTACAATCAGGAAGATGTCGTCGGCGCCTGGTCCCGCGAGGAAGAGGATGCCGTGATGGAGAGGCTCGCCGCGGTGCAGAAGCCGCTGGCCACGGCCGGCCGGCTCGGCCCCGTCGCCCGCCTGCTGCCGACCACGGCCGCCACCACGCTGCGCAAGGGCGGCGCCGAGCCGCTGGTGATCGACGGCCCGTTCGCCGAGACCAAGGAACAGCTGCTCGGCTTCTATGTCATCGACTGCGCGGGCCTGGAGGAAGCGCTGGACGTCGCGCGCGACCTCGCCCGGGCCAACCCCGGCCCCGGCTCCTACGAGATCCGGCCGCTCCGGCTCTTCAGGCCGGGGGCGATGCCGGCGTGACCGAAACCGACTGGATCCATGCCGCCCTGGTCTCCGCCCGCCCGCAGGCGATGGGCGCCCTGCTGCGCTATTTCCGGGATCTCGACACCGCCGAGGAAGCCTTCCAGGAGGCCTGCCTCCGGGCGCTGAGGAACTGGCCGCAGCACGGCCCTCCCCGCGACCCCGCAGCCTGGCTGATCTTCGCCGGCCGCAACACCGCGATCGACGCCAAGCGCCGCGAGAAGAAGCAGGCGGCGCTGCCCGAGGAGGAGCAGATCTCGGATCTCGACGACGTCGAGACCCCGCTCGCCGAGCGGCTGGATGGCGCCCATTACCGCGACGACATCCTCCGGCTGCTCTTCGTGTGCTGCCATCCGGAGCTGCCGGCGACCCAGCAGATCGCGCTGGCGCTGCGCGTCGTCTGCGGCCTGACCGTCAGGCAGATCGCCCGCGCCTTCCTCGTCGGCGAAAGCGCGATGGAGCAGCGCATCACCCGGGCCAAGAGCCGCATCGCCGCGGCCGGCATCCCGTTCGAGACGCCCGGCGCCGCGGAGCGCAGCGAGCGGCTCGCCGCCGTCGCCGCCATGGTCTATCTCATCTTCAACGAGGGCTATACGGCCGGCGGCCCGCCGGACGGCGGCCGCGCCCAGCTCTGCGAGGAAGCCATCCGTCTCGCCCGCCTGCTGCTCCGCCTGTTCCAGGCCGAGCCGGAGATCATGGGGCTGACGGCGCTGATGCTGCTCCAGCATGCGCGCGCGCCCGCCCGGTTCGGGGCGGACGGCGCCGTCATCGTGCTGGAAGACCAGGACCGCGGCCTGTGGAACGGCCCGATGATCGCCGAAGGGCTGGCGCTGATCGACAAGGCGATGCGCCATCGCCGCCGCGGCCCCTATCTGGTCCAGGCCGCCATCGCGGCCCTGCATGCCCGGGCCAGGCGGCCCGACGACACCGATTGGGCGCAGATCGACCTGCTCTACGCCTCGCTGGAGCTGCTCCAGCCTTCGCCGGTGGTGACGCTCAACCGCGCCGTCGCCGTCGCCAAGGTGCGCGGGCCCGAGGCGGCGCTGGCGATGATCGAGCCGCTGGCGTCGCGCCTGTCGGGCTATTTCTATTTCTTCGGCGTGAAGGGAGGGCTGCTCCGGCAGCTCGGCCGCGGCCGCGAGGCGCGCATCGCCTTCGATCAGGCGATCGCGCTCGCCCATACCACCGCCGAGGCGGAGCATATCCGGCAGCATCTCGACCGCCTCGCCCGGGACGATGACGGCGCGCCATCGCCATGAACCGGCGGCGATCAGGGCGCGGCGATCATCCGCGCCGCGGCGGCACCGACGACCCCAGGGCCTCGCCCTCCTCCACGGTGTTGTCGTTCACCTGGAACGACGTGCCCCGAAGCTTGGTCCGGGTGCCGTCTCCCACGGTTTCCGGCCACGGCGGCGCCGGCGACGCGCCCTCCTCCACGGTGTTCTCGTTCACCTGGAACGCCTTGCCCGGGAGCTTGGTCCCGGTGCCGTCTCCCACGGATTCCGCGGCGGCGACGCCGGCGACCCGAGGGGCTCGCCCTCCTCCACAGTGTTCTCGTTCACCTGGAACGACCTGCCGTGGAGCGTGGTCTGATTGTCGTCCTCCGGGGGCTCCGACTCCGACGGCGGCGGCGACGATGCGATCGGCTCGCCTTCCTCCACGGTATTCTCGTTCACCTGAAACGACTTGCCCTGGAGCGTCGGGCTGCGATCGCCGCCGGACTGGCCCTGCGGGCGGGCCTGCCGGTCTTCCGGGCCGTTCTCGTTCACGTCGAGTGCTTTCGCCATCATGTCCTCCATTGCTGGAAGGACAATGCCCCGGCGCCGCCCGGGGTTCCGGACGAGGCATGTACGGTGCCGTTCGGATGCGCGCGCAGCGCCCATATGCGCTAGAGCGAAATTGTTCAGACTGTAGAATATCCAGCATTAGAGAAGTAATTTCTGCATTCGGACGGGGAGAAGCGCGGGAGAGTTTTGGCGATTTCGTCCCAGAGATCGTGGATGGATCGGGTTGCAGCCGCGCGCAGGAGAGCTTTGAGCTTTGCGAAGAGGTTCTCGATCGGATTGAGATCGGGGGAGTAGGCGGGCAAGTAAAGCAGTTCCGCCCCTGCGGCCTCGATGGCTTGGCGCACACCCGGGACTTTGTGGCTGCTCAGATTGTCCATGATGACGATATCGCCGTAATTGAGGGTGGGAACGAGGATCTGCGCGACATAGGCCTTGAAGCAATCGCCGTTGACTGGGCCGTCGAGCACGCAGGGAGCTGTCAATCCCCCGCTGCGCAGAGCGCCAATGAAGGTCGTGGTTTTCCAATGGCCATGCGGCACGTAGTCGATCAGGCGCTGTCCGCGCTTGCACCTGCCGTAGTGGCGCGCCATCGCGGTCGAGGCCCAGGTCTCGTCAATGAAGACCAGACGCGAGGGCCTCAGCCAGATTTGGTTGCTGTGCCATTTGCGGCGAGCGGCCGCGACATCGGGGCGTTTTTGCTCGCTGGCGTGGATCGTCTTTTTTTATATGTCAGCCCAAGCCGCTTGAGCATATGCCACATCGGGGCATGGCTGATGCTGACCCCCAATTCTTCCTCCGCCCAGGCCCGCAGATCCGCGACACGCGCATCCGGATCAGCCGCGACCTTGGCCCGCAGAACCTCTTCATGCTTGGCAAGCTTGAGCGGAACATGATTGCGCTGGGGGCGGGCACTGACCTCCCCCGTCGCGCGCCGCCGCGCGGCCGCCTTGTAGATGTAGGACACACTCACCCTGAAGATTGGTGCGATTGTGCTCGCCGACATCCCGCTATCCAGCGCCCCAAGCACACGATCTCGCAAATCCTGCGAATAGGCTTCACCACGCTTCGTCATGCTTCATCTCCGGAATAGCCCGGAAACCTATGAATCACACTAAGCCATCCAGTGGAATCCCTTCCGATTCCACTCAGACAAATTCCGCTCTAACTTTGCCGACAATAGCGCGATTTTCCTTCTCCCATGCGGGAGAAGGTGGCGCGAAGCGCCGGATGAGGGTCTAGACTTCTGCAATTCCAGCGCGACTATTGAGCTATCTGCGTTGAAGTTTAGACCCTCATCCCCCTACCGGGACCTTCTCCCGAACCGGGAGAAGGCGGGTATTTCCGTTATGTTAGCGCATATGTGCGTAGCGCCCGGGGTCACAGGGCCTTTCGGAACGTCAGGTTGATGCGGTTGCGTCCGAGCCGGGGATGCGCGCTGTCCTTCAGCGCGAGCACGCCATGGAAGGCGAGGCGTGACGGGCCGCCCCACACCACGACGTCGCCATGTTCGAGCGGCACTTTCTGCGGCTTGTCGTTGCGTGCGAGGCCGCCGAACTGGAACATCGCGGGCAGACCGAGCGAGACGGAGACGATGGGGTGGCCGAGATCGCCCTCGTCCTTGTCCTGATGCAGCGACATGCGGGCGCCCGGCTCGTAGCGGTTGACCAGGCAGGTGTCTGGCATGAAGCCCGCAAACCCCGCCTCCGCCGCGGCGCTCGTCGCCAGCTTCAGGAAGACGGCCGGCATCGGCGGCCAGGGCCGGCCGCTGAGCGGATCGAGCGGCGCGTAGCGGTAGCCGCCGCGATCCGTCACCCAGCCGGCCGCGCCGCAACTGGTCATCGCCACCGACATGGTGAAGCCGCCCGGCGTCACCATGTGGCGGAACGGGGCGGCGGCGACGATGCCGTCGAGCGATGCCAGCAGGCTCTCCTCGTCGGCGAGGGCGCGGCCGCGCAGCAGGACGGCGCCGTCGGCGAGTTCCTGCCGCGCGGGGCCCTGCATGCCCGCGAGGGAGAACAGGTCCGCCACCCCCTAGCCTTTCCGCCCGGCGAGTTCGGCGAGCAGCGCCATCGCCGCCGCCGGCGCCTTCGGCTTGAAGCCGTTGATCATGAAGACGAAGACGTCGCGCGGCGATCCGGCCCCGTCGGACGGCCCGGCCAGCCGCTCGAGATCCGCGGGATCCTCGCCGCGAGCCCATGCCTGCGCGCGGTCGGCCCATTGCGACAGGACCTTCGGCGCGTAGCCGCTCTCCTCCGCCTCGGATGCGCTCTGCAGGCGGGCATAGACGAAAGGCGCGGTGACGTCGGCGATTTCGGGAAACTCGTTCTTGTCGGTATAGACGACGCCGATGCCGTAGCCGCGCAGCAAGGCGATGAATTCCGGCACCCGGAAGCTCGGATGGCGCACTTCGACGACATGCCGCAGGGCCTGCCCGTCATGACTCGCGGGCAATAATTTCAGGAAGGCTTCGAAATCGGCAGGATCGAATTTCTTGGTCGGCATGAACTGCCAGTTGATCGGCCCGAGCTTTTCCTTCAGCTCGGTGACGCCGCTGGTGATGAAGCGCTCGATCGATTCGCCGGCTTCCGCGAGGATGCGCCGATTGGTGGTGAAGCGGGTTCCCTTCAGCGCGAAGACGAAGCCGTCCGGCGATTCCGCCCGCCATTTGGCGAAGCTTTCCGGCTTCTGCGAGCTGTAATAGGTGCCGTTGATCTCGATCGCCGTGACCTTGCGGCTGGCATATTCGAGCTCACGCTTCTGCGGCAGGTCGCCGGGATAGAAAGTGCCGCGCCAGGGCTCGAAGGTCCAGCCGCCGATGCCGACACGAATGGTTCCCGTCATTGCGAAGTCTCCAGAATCCGGGGGAGGCCCGCAGCATAGCACGGCCCGCGCCGGCGTCGAAACCGCGGGAAGCGAGGAAACGCGGTTCCCATAAAATCACGTTTCTCCAAAGGCTTGCGGGCATGTTTAACGCGATGCCCGGGCCGGAATCCGATGTGGATCACACATTTTCGCGGCTACCGTCCATGGCCGGCAGCAAGGCGGACGCCTGACACCCTTCGCTCCCACGGGCATCCGCAGCGCGGTCCAGGACTGCGTGCCGAAGGCGGCGGCTCACACGCGCGGCGGCCGCGTCTCCCATGCAATCCCGGCTTGCCTCCCACGAAAGCCCGCCACAGCGAGGGGCGCGCCGGTCGAGGCTCGACAGGAGGTATGCCGACCGGACCAGACGGCGCGCTCACACGAAATCCGGTCCTGTCGGCGCCGAAGGAGGCGGCACTTCCGGGCGAGACCGGCTCGGGCGGCGATCCTGCTTCCCACGCCTCGACGAGATGGAGGATCACTGGCCCGGCGGCAGGCTCTCGCCGATCGGGCCTTCGAGGAGCGTACTGAATGGCCTCGGCGCCAGCTCGCCCGGCGGCACGAAGGGATTGGCGAAGGCATAGATGAAGAACAGGATGATGCCCGAATAGAGGCCGAAGATGCCCAGCAGCAGCAGGTGGCTCCGGCTCGGCCGATACACGTAGAAGGGGACCGCCAGCAGCACGAGGCCGATCAGCGCCGGCCCCCAGAACAAGCCGCTGAAGCCGCTTCTGGCCGTCGCTCCCCTGATCTGGCGGAAGCGCGCCACGGCGGTGATACGGTCGCGCATGCGCGCGGCGAGATAGCGCTGGCGGTCCGTGGTCGGCGCCAGATCGAGCAATTGCTCGTAGACGGCGTTCCACTCGTTCCATGCGCCGGGCGACAGCCCCTCCCGGCGGCCGAGCCTGCCCCATTCCTCGTTCACCACGATCGAAAGGTAGCGCGCCAATTCGGCCTGGACCGGCTTGACGGCCGCCCCGCCATAGCGCGCGATATCGTTGTAGACGTCGGCGATCGCCACGGCTTCTTCCGTCAGATTGCTGCGGATGCCCTTGTAGTCCTCCAGCTCCTGGGCATAGACCAGGGCGAGGATCAGCCCGTAGAGCGCCGCGATGCGGCCGGCGACGGAAGCCGCCGCGTCATGCGTGCGATCGCCGTCGAGCCCCATGGGCAGAACGCGGCGCGCCAGGAAATAACTGCCGAGGACGATGAGGATCGCGATGGCGGCGAAACACACGCCGACGACCGAGGACGTGATGAAATCGTCCATGTCCCGCCCTCAGCCTCACCACGTCCCACGCGAATCCTACCATCATTCCGGGACGGGAAGAAGCAGGCGGGCGGCGCCTTCCACGAACCGCCGTCACCGCCGCTTCAGGGCCTCCATGGCGACGTCCACGACCTGCCGCAGTGCGGCGGCATCGAGCCCCGCCTTGCCGCTCACCTTCAAGCCGAGCAGGGTCGCCTGGATGAAATGCGCGGCCGCCTTCTCGTCCAGCCCGGCGGCGAGCTCGCCGCGTGACCGGGCCTTGCCGAGGGCGCGAACGAGCGCCGCGTCCAGCGTCAGCGCGCTCGACCGGTTCAGCGCGATGATCTCAGGGTCCGACTGGCCGAATTCGGAAATCGAGCCGACCCCCATGCAGCCGAGCGCCCGCGAGCCGACACTGCCTGTCGCGAACGCCATCAGCATCCGGCGGATGCCGGCGAGCGGCGAAGCCTCCGATTCCAGCATGGCGACATGGGACGAGACGCTGGCGGCGAGATAGCGCTCCAGCGCTTCGAGATAGAGACGCCGCTTGTCGCCGAACGTGTCGTAGAGGCTCTGCCGGCCGATCTTCATCGCCGCCAGCAGGTCGTCCGTCGAGGCGCCTTCGAACCCCTTGGCCCAGAACACGGCCGTGGCGTGCTTCAGCGCTTCGTCACGATCGAATTCCCTCGGTCTCGCCATGGCTGTCGTCTCGTATCTGTGGCCTGATCCGTCAATACACCGCCGCGCCGGATCCCGGGAGCGTCCAGCCAAGAGGCTTCGCTCGCCCCGGTCCCTGATCCTCGACCGCAATCGGCGTGTTGTCCACAGGGGGCGATCGATGATCGCTCCAGCCGCCTTGCCCGAACCTCAGTCCTTCCCATCGAATTTCGTGCGTGCCGCCTCGATCTCCGGCAGATGCGCGAAGGCCCAGTTGCCGAGCGCTTCCACCGGCTGCCACAGCGAGCGGCCGAGATCGGTGAGCTCATAGTCCACCCGCGGCGGAATGGTGGGGAACACCGTCCGCGTCACCAGCCCGTCGCGCTCCAGCCCGCGCAGCGTCAGGGTGAGCATGCGCTGCGAGATGCCGCCCACCATGCGCTTGATCTCGTTGAAGCGCCGCGGCCCGTCGCCCAGCAGCATGACGACGAGCATGCTCCATTTGTCGCCGATGCGCGCCAGGATCGTGCTGACGCCCCGGCAGTCCTCGGGGCCCCGATGACGGGGCCCGGCGGTCACATCCATGTGTCCGAGTTCCAAAAAAGTGCCTCCTTGCGCGCCTCTCGGGCGGGCATCTACATAGCCTTGGTTACATTTTTATACCAAAAAGGCTATGCCATGAAGCTTCTTCACATCGATACCAGCATCCTCGGCGATCATTCCGTCAGCCGCAGGATTTCCGCCGCCGTCGTCGCCCGCCTGCGCGCGGTGACGCCCGGCCTGGAAATCCGCTACCGCGACGAGGCCGCCCAGCCGCTCCCCCATCTGTCGGGCGCCGCTCTCGCCGGCCAAGGCGAGGACCTCGCCGCGGGCGCCGGCGCCCTGGAGGAGTTCCTCGCCGCCGATATCGTGGTGATCGGCGCGCCGATGTATAATTTCACCCTTCCGAGCCAGCTCAAGGCCTGGATCGACCGCATCCTCGTGGCGGGCAAGACCTTCCGCTATGGCGAGGGCGGCGCCGAGGGCCTGTGCGGCGGCAAGCGCGTCATCGTCGCCATGGCGCGCGGCGGCTTCTACGGGCCGGAGGCGCAGGCGGCCGAGCATCTGGAGACCTATCTGCGCTTCGTCTTCGGCTTCATCGGCATCACCGACATCACCTTCGTCGCCGCCGACGGCATCCAGATGGGCCCGGACCATCGCGAGAACGCCATCAACGGCGCCCTGCAGGCGGTCGAGGCGCTGCGCGCCGCCTGAAGCCGCGGCGGGGGAGCCGGTTCCCCACGGTTCCCCCGCATTCCGCGCATGGCTGCTGCGCCGAAAGCGCGGCTGCATCGCAGACCCTTTTGCTCTAAACATCGACACTTGGCGTTTCGCCTTGTCCTGTCGATTTGATTCACGAATTTTAAGAACCTTGCGGTTCCATGCCGGGGATGGAATGAGTATCGCCCAAGGGACGGCCCGGCATCGGGTGCCGGCGTCCCCTTCTGAAGCGTCGCCCGACCCGCGGCGTTGGGCGGCCCTGTTGGTGCTGCTCGCCGGCACGCTGCTGTCGCCGCTGGACTTCTTCATCGTCAATGTCGCCCTGCCCTCGATCCGCGACGATCTCGGCGCCTCCTCCTCCTCGATCCAGATGGTGGTCTCGGCCTATTCGGCCGCCTATGCGGTGCTGCTGATCACCGGAGGCCGGCTCGGCGACATCTATGGCCGGCGCCTCGCCTTCGTCGTCGGCCTGGTCGGCTTCGGCGTCGCCTCGGCGCTGTGCGGCCTCGCCTGGTCGCCCGCCATGCTGGTGGCGAGCCGCGTCCTGCAGGGCGTCTTCGCCGCGCTGCTGATGCCGCAATCCCTCGCCTCGATCCGCACCCTGTTCCCCGAGCGCGAGCGCCCGCGCGCCATGGGCTTCTATGCCATGACCTTCGGCATCGGCTCGATCGCCGGCCAATTGCTGGGCGGCCTGCTGATCGCGGCCAATCCGTTCGGCCTCGGCTGGCGCAGCGTCTTCCTGGTCAACCTGCCGATCGTCATGGTGGTCGCCCCGCTCGCTCATATGCTCCTGAAGGAGAGCCGGGAGGGCGAAGCGCCCCGCCTCGATACCGGCGGCGTCCTGCTCCTCGGCGCGGCGCTGACCGCCCTCATCGTGCCGCTGATCGAAGGGCGCGAGCAGGGCTGGCCACTGTGGTCGCTCGTCTCGCTGGCGGCCTGCGTGCCGCTGTTCCTTCTGTTCTGGCGCCACGAGCACCGCGTCGTGGCGCGGGGCGGCGCGCCGCTGGTCGTGCCCTCGCTCCTCGACGACCGCGGCCTCAGGCGGGGCCTCGCCGCGGCCCTGTTCTTCAACACCCTGTCCGCCTTCTTCCTGGCCTTCGCCATCTATGAGCAGTCCGGCAACCATCTCAGCCCGCTCGCGGCCGGCATCGCCATCCTGCCGCTGGCGATCGGCTTCGTCATCAGCCCGACGGCGCTGCCCTGGCTGCTGGTGCGCCTCGGCCACCGGACGCCGACGCTGGCGGCGATCCTGCTCGCGCTCGGCGCCTTCGGCACCTCGGCCGCCGCGCTGTCGGGCCAGGGCTGGGCCATGCCGCCCGCTTTGTTCGTCGTCGGCTTCGCGCAGGGGCTCGCTCTACCGACCATGATCCGCACCGTGCTCGAACGGGTGGACCGCCGATGGGCCGGCCTCTCCGCCGGCCTCGTCAACACCATGATGCAGATCAGCGGCTCGCTCAGCGTCGCCCTGGCCGGCGGCCTCTTCTACACCGTGCTGGGCACCAGCACGGCGTCGTCGGCGATCACGCTCGCCTTCGCCAGCGCGTCGGGCGCCGTCGGCGTCTCCGTCCTCGTCAGCGCCTGGCTGATCGACGGCGTGCGGCCGGCCGCCGGCAAGGCATCGGCGGTTCCCGGCGACGGCGCCTGCGAGACGGCCCGCGCCCCGGCGATCGATTTCGTCGCCGGGCACTGATCTGCCGTCCCGAGCGTCGCGAGCGAAGACCGGTCAGGCCGCCTTCAGGATCTGCGCATCGTGCAGGCGCAGGCGCCCCAGGAAGAGATCGATGAAGTCGGCGGGAACGGCGGCCTTGACGCTCGGACGCGCCGCCAGCGCCTTGCTCCAGGCCTTGACCCTCGGGAAGGCGTCGAGCAGGCCGGTCCGGTGGATCGTCTCGATCGCGTCGATCTGGCGGAAGGCCGGCGCGAAGACGGCGTCGACATAGCTGAAATCGGCGCCGGCGAAATAGGGTCCCTCGCCCAGCGTCTCCTCCAGGCGGCCGAGCTTGGCCACGAGCGCCTCGCGCGCCGTCGCGAGGTCGGCCGCGGTCCCGGCCGTGGTCAGGCGCCAGATGTCGCCGATCACCGTCGAACCGAACTCCATCCAGGCGCGATGCCGGGCCCGATCCACCGCATCGGCCGGGTGCAGCCTGGCGCCGGGGGCGGTCTCCTCCAGGAATTCGACGATGACCGAGCTTTCGAAGATCACCGCCTCGGGCTGGCCGGGCCGCTCGACCCGCAGCACCGGCACCTTGCCGAGCGGCGAGATCGCCAGGAACCAGTCGGGCTTGGCGGCGAGGTCGATATAGACGACGTCGAAATCGACGTTCTTCTCCTTCAGCGCGATGATGGCGCGCTGCACGAAGGGACAGGTGGGGAAGCTGATCAGGGTGAGCTTGGTCATGGCAATGGCTACTCGATGGGGAAAGGGATAAGGCGGCAAACACCATCACATCATTCGATATTTATCGAACAAGCACAAGCCGCCGGTCGGGCATTCCCGGGTGCGCGGACGTCCCGCTCTGGGCGCTGAGATATCGAACCTGCCGCCCTCTCCCAGCCGGGAGAAGGAAAATCGCGCCATTTTCTGCGAACTTAGCGCCCATGGACGTCCCGTCCTCTCCGGGAAACGCAGAGCGTGCGGGAGAGCAAGAGGTCGATCGGTGATCGACCCTCCATCGCGCGCTTATCCAGGCGCATGGGGAGGGACGTCCGCCCACCCCGGGAAATACCCGGCCCTCAGGGGCAGAGCCGCCGCTGCGCGAGCAGGTCTGCGAAATAGCGGGTCGCCACGGCGCCGCAGACCGGCTTCGCGGTTTTCGCCGCCTCGTCCGTCCGGCCTTCCTCATAGAGGATGGCGGCGAGGAAGGCAGTGAGGTTGGCTTCGAACTCCGGCGTGAAATCGTTACGCAGGATCTCCTTTTCCGCCAGCGCCGCGCGCAGCTGCGCTTCGGCGCCCGCCCGGTCGCCGGCCTGCGACAGCATCAGCGCCCGCACGAAGCGCACGCGCGGATCGTGGGGATAGCGGGCCTCGGCGGCCGGGGCTTCGGCGATCTGCGCCTTGATGTCGGCCGGCCAGTCGGCGGCCAGCAGGCCCTGCCGCCGATAGCCCTCGGCGAGCGGAACGGCGGCGCCGGCCGCCACCGCGAAGAACAGCGCCCCGAGCGCGGCGCCGGCATTGGCCCAGCGCGGGCGCGGACGATAGCCGGGCCACAGCGCCAGCAGCACGAGTCCCATGGCGGCGCCGGCGGCGGCCCCGCCCGCATGGGCGCCGTAGTCGATCCGCGAGCCCTCCCGGGCCGCGTTGAAGAAGGGCAGCAGCGCCGGCAGCAGGCCGTAGACGGTGCGGGCCTGCAGGCGCGACCGCAGGACGCCCGCCGGCATGCGGAAGGAGGCGATCAGGCCGGCGGCGAACAGGCCGACGATGCCGCCGGAAGCGCCGACGCCGATGAGGTCGTGCGGATTGACGGCGAGCGAGGCCAGCGAGCCGCCGAGAGCGCTGATCGCGAAGACGCCCGCCATCCAGCGCCAGCCGATCAGCGGCTCCAGCACGCGCCCGATCAGGAACAGAGCGAGGACGTTGAAGAAGATATGGACGGCGTCGGCATGGAGCAGCGGCGCGGTGAACAGGCGCCACCATTGCCCGCCGTCGACGACGAGCGGATAGCTCAGGCCGCCGAAGGCCTGGAGCGTGCGCAGCGACGGCGTCAGCAGGCCCGCCGTCCTGTCGAGGCCGAGGCCGGCCTCGCCGGCGAAGATCGCGGCCAGCAGGGCGATCAGGGCGAAGGTGAGGACGGGTGCCCGCCGCCTGTCGGCGATCTCGCGCCGCCTCGGCGCGAGCCTGGCCTCGTCGAGGCGGGGCGCGCCGAGCAGTCTCTCCATCGCCCGCCTCGGGCCGAAGCGGCCGCCGAAGGCCATGTTGGTCCAGGCCTGCCGCGTCTCGGTATCGAGAAGCCAGGCCCGGAGCACGCTCTTCGACGACAGGCCCTCGCGCCGGTAGGGCGCCAGGCGCGCCATGTTCGGCAGATCGACGACGCCGGGACCGATCTCGTAGACGGTGATCGTCACCGGCAGGCCGGCGCGTGCCGCCCGCCCGGCACGCGGACGGCAGGCCTGAGCGACGGCCGCGGTTTCCTCCGCAGACAGGCCGAAGCTGCGCTCGGGATCTGCCTCGCGGTCGACGATGGCCGCGATCTCGAGGCCGGCCCCACCGGTCCTGACGAGCACCTGGTCGCAGGCCCGCGCCAGAGGCTGCAATTCGGGCTGGGTCCCCGCGGCGTATCCGCGCCGGGCGATCAGATAGCGGGCGAAATAGGCCGCAAAGGTTTCGCCCGGGGCCGCCGATCCGTGCATGCGCTTGCCGCTCCTTCGATTCCCTCTTCCTTTCGGCAGCCTGCAGCGCCTTTGCAACCGATTTTGCGTGGGCCGCGCCGATTTGCCCGCCCGCTCCCGGCGCATGGCCGCATCCCGCCTTCACGCTCGCTTTTGCGCTTCATTTGCTGTATGTGCACCGCAACAGGTGAACCAACGCGAGAATCGGTCTTTGCATCCGGCATGCCGGATCCCGTCCGGCGGTCCGCTTCCCGCATTCCGATTCCCTTCAGGCTTTCCGCCCTCCGACAGGTTTTTCCGTGACGTTACCCCCCATGAATCCGGCGCTGCGACAGGCCCTGGCCGAACGCAGCTATGATGAATTGACGCCGGTTCAATCCGCCGTCATGGCCGACGAGACCGCCGGCCGCGACTTGCTGGTCTCCGCGCAGACCGGCTCCGGCAAGACGGTCGCCTATGGCCTCGCCATCGCCGCCGACCTCCTCGGCGACGACCCGACCTTCGAGGAGGCCCATCTCCCCCTCGCCTTGGTGATCGCGCCGACGCGCGAACTCGCCATCCAGGTCGAGCGCGAGCTCACCTGGCTGTACCAGAAGGCGGGCGGGCGCATCGTCTCCTGCGTCGGCGGCATGGATCCGCGGCGCGAGCGCCGCCTCCTCGCCGACGGCGCCCATATCGTGGTCGGCACGCCCGGCCGGCTGCGCGACCATATCGAGCGCCGCGGCATCGATCTGTCCGCCCTCAGGGCGGTGGTGCTCGACGAAGCCGACGAGATGCTCGACCTCGGCTTCCGCGAGGACCTCGAATTCATCCTGAAGGCGGCTCCCGAGGACCGGCGCACGCTGCTGTTCTCCGCGACCATGCCCAAGGGCATCGTCGCCATTGCGCGCGAATACCAGAAGAACGCGCTGCGCATCGAGGTGAAGACCGCCGAGCGCGCCCATGCCGACATCGAATACCGCGCCATCCGCATCGCGCCGAAGGAGACCGAGCACGCCGTCGTCAACCTCTTGCGCCTGATCGCGCCGCCGACGGCGATCGTGTTCTGCAACACGCGCGAATCGGTGCGCCATCTGCATGCGACGCTGCGCGAGCGCGGCTTTTCCGTCGTGCTGCTGTCGGGCGAGCTCGGCCAGCACGAGCGCAACCAGGCCCTGCAGGCCCTGCGCGACGGCCATGCCCAGGTCTGCATCGCCACCGACGTGGCGGCGCGCGGCATCGACCTGCCCAATCTCGGCCTCGTCATCCATGCCGACCTGCCGCATGACGTCGAGAAGATGCAGCACCGTTCCGGCCGCACCGGCCGCGCCGGCCGCAAGGGCATCAGCGCGCTGCTGGTGCCGATGTCGCGCCGCCGCAAGGCCGAGATGATGCTGAACCAGGCCGGCATCAAGCCGGTATGGGCCGGCCCGCCCCAGGCCGACGAGATCCGCCGGCTCGACCGCGAGCGCATGCTCGACGATCCCCTGCTGACCGAACCGGCCGGCGAGGAGGATCTCGCCATCGGCAAGCTGCTGCTGGAGAACCGCCGCCCCGAGGACATCGCCGCCGCCCTCGCCCGCGTCTACCGTTCGCGCCTGCCCGAGCCGGAGGAAGTGACCGATCCCGGCCAGGGCTTCGAGCGCCGCGACAGCCGCCAGAAGCCGTCGCGCTTCGAACGGGACGATCGTCCGGCGCGTTTCGAGCGCGACGACAGGCCGCCGCGTTTCGAGAAGAGCGACCGCCCGGCCCGGTTCGAACGACCGGAGCGCCAGGAACGGACCGAACGTCCCGAGCGGGCCGAGCGCCCCGAGCGCCCCGAGCGGACCGAACGCGCGCCCCGTTTCGAACGCGACGATGCCGGCCCGCCCGACAGCGGCGAGATGACGCTGTTCCGCCTGAGCATCGGCCGCCGCAACAATGCCGATCCGAAATGGATCCTGCCGATGCTGTGCCGCCGCGGCGGCGTCAAGCGCCGCGACATCGGCACGATCCGCATCCTCGACAACGAGACGGTGGTGGAGATCTCCAAGGAAGCCTCGGAGCATTTCGCGGCCAATGTCCGCAAGCCGGACGAGGAGAACATCCGCATCCAGCCCTATCGCGACCACGGCGGCGAGGAGCCCCGGGACGCCCGCCCCCCGCGCGAGCGCAGCACCGAAGCCCGGGAGCCCAGGTCGCCCCGCGCGGGCGGATCGCCCCGCAGGGGTCGCGCCAAGGAATGACGGGCCGACAGGGGCCGGGATAGGGGATCAGCCGCCTTCTCCCGGGCCGGACTCGACGCGGATAAGCCGATATCCGCACCTCGATTGTCGAAGTTCAGGCCCTCATCCGGCGCTTCGCGCCACCTTCTCCCGACCCGGGAGAAGAAAAATCGCGCTCTGTTCTGCAGGCCAGCGGCCCGCCCCTCAATGCAGGCGCGGCCGCTTCAGGAAGCTGCCGCGGTCGGCGGAGCGGACGCGGACCCACAGGCTGCGCCCCTCGCGCACCACCTCGATCGGGATCTCGGTCCCGGCGGGGCCGCTGCTCCACACCTTGCGGTAGAAATCGGCGAGGCCGTCGATGCCGAGGTCGCGCACGCCGGCGACGACGTCGCCCTGGCGCAGGCCGGCCGAAGCGGCCGGGCTCTTGCCGGCGACGTTGGCGAGCACGACCTTGCCGTCGCTTTCCGCCGAGTAGACGCCGAGCCAGGGCCGCGGCGGCTTGTTGACCTGGCCATAGGCCAGGAGGTCGTCGAGGATCGGCGGCAGCAGGTCGATCGGCACGATCATGTTGATGTCCTGCGTCTTGCCGCTGCCGGCCATCTGCTGCATCAGCAGGGAACCGATGCCGAGGAGCCTGCCCTCGGCATCGAGCAGGCCGGCGCCGCCCCACAGGGGATGGGCGGGGGCGACGAAGATCGCCTCGTCGAGCAGATATTCCCAATAGCCGGCGAATTCCTGCTTGCCGATGATGCTGGACTGCACGAAGGGCGCGCGTCCGCCGCCGGCGATGACGACGGAATCGCCCCGCCGGGCCTCACCCGACCGTCCGAGTTCGATGGCCGGCAGGTCGAGCTGGTCGAGCGCCTGCACCAGCCCGAAGCCGGTCTCCTGGTCATAGGCGAGCGCATGGGCCGGGACGACCCGCCCGCCGGAACTCGTCAGCCAGATGTTCTCGGCCTCGGTGATCAGGTAGCCGATGGTGAGGACGAGGCCGCTCTCGCGGATGACCACGCCGCTGCCCACCCTTTCCGTCCCCAGGCTGGCTGCCGTGAAGCCGTCCTCCGGAATGGTGGCATGGAGGGCGACGACGGATTGGAGAGCGTGATCGAGGTCCAATCCTTACTCCTTTGGTAAGCGACGACAGCCGGAAGAGGCCCTGTAGAACTAAGCCGCAATCGCGCCGACGCAAGATCCGATTTCGCGGCGCCAGGCGAACACCGGCAACGCGCCGGGTGGCCTTGCGGTTTCCGGCCGCCGCGAAGGGAATGCTGGATTTCGTCTCGGGGGGATGGTCATTGTGCAGCGAACCGGCCGCGGCCGGCTTCCGACACGCTCATGCCTGCCACGAGGCCCCGCCGATGTCTTCCAACCTGCAGCAATGGGCCGAACTGATCACGCCGGGATCGCGGCTGGCGCTGCCCGCCGACTATGCCGGCGTGTCGATGGCGATGACCCGCGCCATCATCGCCGCCGGGCCGGATAATCTCCACCTCGTCTGCGTGCCGACCGGCGGGATGCAGGCCGACATGCTGATCGGCGCCGGCCTGGTGTCCTCGATCGAGACGAGCGCCGTGTCGCTGGGCGAAGCCGGCGGAGCGCCCCGTTTTACCGATGCGGTCGGTCGAGGCGCGCTCGCCATCCGGGATGCGACCTGCCCGGCGGTGCATGCCGGCCTGATGGCGGCCCAGAAAGGCGTGCCCTTCATGCCGATCCGGGGGCTGATCGGTTCGGATGTCCTGGCCAACCGGCCGGATTGGACGGTGATCGACAATCCCATGGCCGCCGATCCCGATCCGATCGTCCTCGTTCCCGCCATTCACGTCGACTTCGCCATCTTCCATGCGCCGCTGGCGGACCGGGCCGGCAATGTCTGGATCGGCCGGCGGCGCGAACTCGCCGCCATGGCCTATGCCGCCCGGAGCGTCCTCGCCACCGTCGAGCGCATCACCGAGGACGACCTCCTCGATAGCGAGATCCTGGCGGCGGGCGTGCTGCCCTCGCTCTATGTCCGCGGCGTCGCGGTCGCGCCGCGCGGCGCCCGGCCCTACGGCCTGTGGGGCGAGTATGCCGCCGACACCGCCGAGCTCAAGCGCTATGCGAAGGCCGCGCGCAGCCAGGCCGGCTTCGACGACTATCTCGCCGGCTTCATGCGGGACGACAGCGCCGTCGGGGCCGCGCCATGAAGGGGAACGCCATGAAGGGGAACGCCATCGCCCCGCCCGTCACGCCGCGCGAACTCCTGATCGTGACCATCGCACGGCTGCTCGACGGTACCCGCCACGTCGCCGTCGGCGCCTCCTCGCCGATCCCGGCCGCCGGCGCCATGCTGCTGCGCGCCCTGAAGGAAGGCAGCGGCGAGGCGCCCGTGCGGCTCTCGATCCTGGGCTCGGTCAGGCACAATTTCTTCACCAATGGCGGCGCCGAACTGTTCGACTGCGCCGCGCAGGGGCGCATCGACGCCTTCTTCCTCGGCGGCGGCCAGATCGACGGCCACGGCAACATCAATCTCGTCGGCACCGGGCCCTATCCGACGTCGGCGGTGCGCTGGCCGGGCTCGTTCGGCTCCGCCTTTCTCTATTACGTCATCCCCCGCGTCATTCTCTTCCGCGAGGAGCATACGCGAAGGGTCCTCGTCGATCGCGTCGATTTCATCAGCGCGCCCGGCGCGAGCGACAGCGGCGTCTACCGGACAGGCGGCCCCCATGCCCTGCTCACCGGGCGAGGCCTGTTCTCCTTCGACAAGACGCGGCGCGGCTTCCGGCTCGAATCGATCCACCCCGGCCACAGCCTGCCGGAAATCGTGGCCGAGACCGGCTTCGCCTTCGAGCACGATGCCGAGACGGCCTCGACGCAATTGCCCTGCGCCCGCACCCTGGATCTCCTCCGCAGCCGGGTGTTCGACGAATTGGCGGAGACCTATCCCGATTTCGCCCGGCAGCTGCACGACGATACGGCGATCCGGGCCGGCTGACCGCCGCGGGATCGGCCCTACGCCCCCGCCCCGCGCCGGGCCGCCTCGATCGCGGCGACGTCGATCTTGTGCATCGTCATCATGGCATCGAAGGCGCGCTTGGCCTCGGCGCCGCCGGCCGCCATCGCCTCCATCAGAACGCGTGGCGTGATCTGCCAGGAGACGCCCCACTGGTCCTTGCACCAGCCGCAGGCGCTCTCCTGGCCGCCATGGCCGACGATGGCGTTCCAGTAGCGGTCGGTCTCTTCCTGGTCGTCGGTGGAAATCTGGAACGAGAAGGCTTCATTGTGCTTGATCGCCGGCCCGCCATTGAGGCCGAGGCAGGCAATGCCGGCGACGGTGAATTCGACCATGAGCACGTCGCCTTCCTTGCCCGACGGATAGTCGCCCGGGGCGCGGTGGACGGCGTGCACGCCGCTGTCGGGAAAGATCCCGGCATAGAAGCGGGCCGCTTCCTCGGCCTCCTTGTCGTACCACAGGCAGATCGTGTTCTTGGCGACCATCGCTCGTCCCTCCCTTTCCAGCCGGTGCCGGTCCGGCGTTGCACGCATTCCGGGCAGGCGCCGCGAACAGGGAATGCGTCCGCGCCATCCGAGGTTCCCCAAGGGTATCACGCCCCCGCCTTTCGAGGCCAGGGGGCGAGCAAGCCCGGCCACGCTGTCATCCCGTGCGCATGGCACCCCGCAGGGGTGCGATGCAGACACGGAACCGCAAGCCGAAAAGAGCGCCTCTATCGGCCCGACGGTCCCGGATCTGCGAAGCGTCACTTCGTGCCGCATCGCGTCCGGGATGACCCCCGCCCTCACCGCCCGATGCGCCGCGCCACGGCGGAAACGAGATCGCCGAGCACGGCATCGAAGGGCGCGCCGCCGGTCTCGACGCTCAGATCGGCAAAGGCCTGCGCGCCATAACCCTCCCCGATCATCGCCCGGATGCGTGCCTGCTCCTCCACGCCGAAGCGGCGGCCGCGTCCGAGCGCGGTGATCTGTTCATAGGAGGCCCGGAGAGGCTGTTTGGAAACGCGGCGATAGATCACCTCCATATAATATAATATACAATCGCTCCTAATAGAGGCGCCAGCATCGCGAACAAATATGTCATCCAGACTCTCAAACAAATTACCACTCGCGCGATAGCTCTGGTAATTATACACTTTACCCACCACTCGTTGAACTGCCTCGGATTAGACATCTGAAATATTCTGTAGTCCATGTCTCGATGATTATTAGGATATTTCTCTAGTATATTCGAATAACGACGATCGAATTCAGCAACCTCTTCTTGGGAAATTCCCTCATCCTCGTAACGAACGGAAATCTCTCCATATAATCTACCAATCTCCAAGGCAGAGGAATTCATTGCCTCTGCCGCTCCGAGATAATCCCGAGAGAATTCAATTAAGCTAAACGCAATAATACAAACTGAAAGGACGACATTAGCCGCATTTATCACCTTAAGGTCAATGTGATTTAATTCCGCTTCAAATAGCAAAGCTACTAGAGAGAGAGCAATTACGTAAATGGAAAGTACACTTATAGACCAAATTGACAGCAAATTTTGGCCTCTATATCGCGCCTGGGCAACGAACCGTGACCCACGCGTCTTCCACATTCGAGAACGTAAAGCTTTCGCCGCTTCTTTTGATTCCGCACTCATTATCCCTTAGCCTTAACCGATTCGTCTGCCCTATGTGTATATGCCCCTAAAAGGGCGGGCACCATGTTAAAGAACGTGAACGTCCTAATACGAATGTTGGAATCAAAAAGTGCGATCACCTCGTTTTTCCCTCCGAGAGAAAGAGTTACAAGATTTGTTTCGACCGAGTGCGTTGAAACGCACTTGGCGTGAAGATATTCGAACTAAGCTTCGTGAGAGAATGCTGCCGGATCCGATTGAAAATTTGGACTTTCATGTTGATCTAGACAACAACTGTAGACGAATTTCAGCTGAAATTTGCGGTGGAACTTATAGACCGCAGCAACCTATTAGAGTTCTGGTTGAAAAATCTAAGGGGATTTGCCGGCAGATCGCGCTGCCAACCGTTGACGACTCTCTTGTACTTCAGAGGCTTTCTGATGCACTCTTTCATTCTATTCGTGGCAAGGCTCCCTCCCCAAGTGCTTACTTTGAGCCTGATCAAACTCGTTTTAGAGGTAGGCGCTTCGATGGCCCCGACTATGGTAGTTTTGCCGCTTGGTTGAAATTTAAAGATAAAATTTATGACATGATCGAAGTGAATAAATTCATCGTGGTGACGGATATCGCCAATTATTATGACTGCATTGGATACGTTCTTTTAAGAAATGTAATTTCATCATATATTTCCGCCAGCGAAGCGACTCTGGATCTTTTGATTTTTACATTAGATGGAATGCTTTGGCAGCCTGATTATATGCCTAGGGTGGATATAGGCTTACCACAAATAGATCTAGACGCACCAAGAATACTTGCACATTGCTTTCTATACGATTTGGATGCCTACGTTACCAAAAAAGGCGTAAGCTATACTAGGTACATGGATGATATAAAACTTGGCGTTTGGTCTATATCTGAAGGAAAGTCTCTACTTCGTGATATAGATATTATTTTGCATACGCGTCATGTTCGCTTAAATTCAGGGAAAACAATAATTTTGAGTGCAACCGAAGCTATTAGATACTTCTGTGTTGACGAAAATAGGCGAATTGATAAGTTTGAGCGTTACATAGATCGAAAGATCACCGGCGGAAAACCTTTAGTAAAAATAGCATATTTACTTTCAAAAATTATCAAACAAATTGTCATCCGAGGCCATTTTAAAGACGGTTGGGGAGAGAAGATAGTTAAGAGACTTTTTGGTTTGGCTAAGATCGCGAAGGCTAATCTACCGCTTGCTCCATTACGGCAAATTCTTAAGGATCGTCCCGGCTGTAGACAGGCGGTCTTGGACTACTTGGCGTCACGTCCACTTACGAAAAAGTGGCTTGATCTGTTGAGATCTTATATTGAAGATCCTGAAATTGTGGATGACGCTGCAATTATTAAAGCGGCAGGTACAATTGTCGATATGACTTCAACGGGAAGGAGATACGAGGCCGTTGAGATAAGGGGCATCAGTCGTTCAATTGCAAGAAGAGGAAATTTTGGCTTTTATGCTGCAATCTGGTTGCTTTCAAAATACGGTGCGCCCGGCGTCATACTTTCACTTATTGAAGACGGCTACGATGTTTGGCGAAATGATCGACAGTTCGGAAGAATGGTAGCTGGCATGTACCCCTTATTTCTTCGGACAAAATATTTTGATAGATTTGAAACATTACTGACGAGTGTGAGCAACAGTGGCGTCGAAGAGGTATTGGATTTTCATAGGCAGCTTAGCGATACATTACGAGGCGCTGGGAGAATTAGATCTATTCTTCGTGCAAAAAACTCTTCTAGAGCTAGCGGAATCACGCATTCTAAATTTCTTATGCTTATAAGTGTTTTTCACAATAATCTTATAAATAATAAGCAAAAGGAAATGTTAGTGAAGATACATTCTAAAGCTTTTCTTGACAGACGATACCGCAAATTGGCTTTACGTTCACTTCCTCCTGCACTTAGAGTTTTTTAAATTTTAGTTACAAAAAATCCGTTTCCTTGTCGATTGTTCGGGCCGCGGTTCGTCCCACCGGGAACAAGAGCGGACGAGACGTCCGCACTCCCGGGAGGCCATCCGCGCCTCCGGCCCACTTTCCTCCGTCACGAAGACGTCGCATAAGGGCGGTTACTGTCCGCCTCCCCTGCCATCTCACCCCGTGCGTATCCCATGTCCGCTTCCGCTCGTTCCTTCGATCTCGCCGTCGTCGGCGCCGGCATTTGCGGGCTGGCCCATGCCCTCGCCGCCGCCCGGCGCGGCAAGCGCGTCGTGGTGTTCGACCGCGACGCCCAGGCCAACGGCGCCTCGATCCGCAATTTCGGCTTCATCACCATCACCGGGCAGCAGGCGGGCGCATGCTGGGCGCGGGCCATGCGCTCGCGCGAGGTCTGGTCCGAGGTCGCCGAAGCCGCGCGCATCCCGGTGCTGCAGCGCGGCCTCCTCACCGTCGCGCGCCGGCCGGAGGCGCGCCGCGTCATCGAGGACTTCCTCGCCACCGAGATGGGCGCCGAATGCCGCCTCGTCGAACCCGCGGGTCTCGCGGACTACGGCGCCGGCCTGCGCGCCGGGCGCTTCGCCGGGGCGCTCTACAGCCCGCACGAGATGCGGGTCGAATCGCGCGAGGCGATCCCGCAGCTCGCCGCCTGGCTCGCCGAACGCCATGGCGTGGTCTTCCACTATCAGACGGCGGTGCATGCCGCTGCGCCGCCGCGGCTCGAAACCAGCGCCGGCGCCTTCGAGGCCGGCGCCGTGGTGGTCTGCCCGGGCGACGATTTCCGCACCCTGCATCCGGAGCGGATCGCCGCCTACGGCCTCCGGCGCTGTCTCCTCCACATGATGCGGCTGGCGCCGGCGGCGTTCGACCCTGCCTTGCCGGCGGTGATGTCCGATCTCGGCATGGTGCGCTATCTCGGCTATGCCGAGCTGCCGGCGGCGGCGGCCCTGGCGCGCCGCCTCGAAGCCGAGCAGGCCGCCCATCTCGACAATGGCGTGCATCTCATCGTCGTGCGCAGCGCCGACGGCTCGCTGGTGGTCGGCGATTCCCATCATTATGCCGCGACGCCGCCGCCCTTCGCGCCGACCCGCGTCGACGATCTCATCCTCGACGAATATGCCGAGGTGTTCGACGGCCCCCTGCCGCCCGTGGTCGAGCGCTGGACCGGCACCTACGCCTCCGCCGCCGACCGCCTGATGCTGGTCGACCGGCCGTCCGACGCCCTGCGCATCGTGCTGATCACCAGCGGCACCGGGGCCAGCACCTCCTTCGCCATCGCCGAGGAGGTGATCGACGAACTCTACGGGTCGGCGCACGGTGTGCCGGCATAACGGCGTCCGGGTCGATCACCGATCGACCTTCTCCTCTCCCGCACGCTCTTCGCTTCCAAGAAGGGCGATCGGTGATCGCCCCTCCCGGCTGCGTTACCGCCCCCTCGCGCGAAGTATTCGCGGCGCGCTGTACCGGTGTTTGTCAACGTCACAATAGCTTCATCTGCGTGCCTTACCGATGCGCGCATCGACGGGATCGATGAACCGGAATGACACCCATGAAGACCTTGCTCGGCGCCGCGCTGCTCTGTGCCACTGCTTTCTCGCCCGCATGCCTGTCGCAGGCCTGGGCCGCTTCGGACGTCGTCACGATCTACAGCGCCGACGGGCTGCATGACGGCACGCCGAACTGGTACCAGAACGAGTTCGACGCCTTCACCAAGGCCACCGGCATCAAGGTGCAGTATATCGAGGGCGGCTCCGGCGGCGTCGTCGAGCGCATCGCCAAGGAAAAGTCCAACCCGCAGGCCGACGTCCTGGTGACGCTGCCGCCCTTCATCCAGCGCGCCGCCGCCGAGGGCCTGCTCCAGGCCTATGAGCCGGCCGGGGCGGACCAGATTCCCGCCGCCGACAAGGATGCCAAGGGCCGCTTCGAGCCCCTCGTCAACAACTACATGAACTTCATCTACAACGGCTCGGTGCTGAAGGACGCGCCCAAGACCTTCGCCGACCTGCTCGATCCGAAGTTCAAGGGCAAGATCCAGTATTCCACGCCCGGCCAGGCCGGCGACGGCACCGCGGTGATGATCGAGGTCTTCCACGCCTATGGCAGCAAGGAAGCCGGCCTCGACTTCCTGAAGAAGCTGCAGGAGAACAATGTCGGCCCCTCCGCCTCCACCGGCAAGCTGACGGCCCTCGTCAACAAGGGCGAGCTCTATGTCGCCAATGGCGACCTGCAGATGAACATGGCGCAGATGGCCGACAATCCGAACATCCGCGTGTTCTGGCCGGCTGGTCCGGACGGCAAGCGCTCGACCTTCGCCCTGCCTTATTATGTCGGCCTCGTGCACGGCGCGCCCAACGGCGACAACGGCAAGAAGCTGATCGACTTCCTGCTCAGCAAGGACGCCCAGTCGGCCGTCAGCTCCGTGGCCATCGGCCTGCCGGTGCGCAAGGACGTCACGCCGACCGACGCGAACTTCCAGAAGATCCATGACGCGATGGACGGCGTCACCGTGTGGACGCCGGCCTGGGACAAGGTCCTGGAGACGCTGAAGGCCGACGTCGCGGCCTGGCAGAAGGCCACGAGCGGCAACTAGAGCGTTTTGTGTTTTGACGGAATCGGCAAAACGCAAAGACGCGTCGAAAAACAAGGAGTGAGAGCAAAGCGCCGTTTCTGCCTAAACGCGCTTTGCTCGAGAGCGTTTCATCTTCGGATCGCATCAGCGAGAATCGCAAAATGCGTTTGATAACAGCACGTTAAATTGGTGGACCGTCCATGCTTGAACGCATTTTGCTTTAGATGACGGCAGCATCGCTCAGCATGCAGGCGGACGCGCAGGCCGGTGCCGCGACGCAGGTCGCCGCCCCGGCGGCCGGCAGCCGCGTCGGCTTCGACGAGGTGACGATCGCCTATGGCGCGTCGACCATCGTCGACCGCCTGACGCTCGACATCGATCCGGGCGAGATCCTCGCTTTGATCGGCCCCTCCGGCTCCGGCAAGACCACGGCCCTGCGCGCCCTCGCCGGCTTCGTGCGGCCCGTGGCCGGCCGGCTCACCATCGGCGATACCGACGTCACCCGCCTGCCGCCCTATGCGCGCGGCATCGGCATGGTGGTGCAGAACTACGCGCTCTTCCCGCATATGAAGGTCGAGGAGAACGTCGCCTTCGGGCTCGACGCCCGCGGGACGGCGCGCGACATCGTGCGCGAGCGCGTGGCCTCGAGCCTGCGCATGGTCGGCATGCTCGACTTCATGGGCCGCTATCCGCGCCAGCTGAGCGGCGGCCAGCAGCAGCGCGTCGCCATCGCCCGCGCGCTGGCGATCCGGCCGCGCGTCCTCCTGCTCGACGAGCCGCTCTCCGCGCTCGATGCCCAGATCCGCCGCACCATGGTGGAGGAACTCGCCAAGCTGCACCGCGAGCTGCCCGGCCTCACCGTGCTCTATGTCACCCATGACCAGGCCGAGGCGCTGACGCTGGCCGACCGCATCGCCATCATGCGGGGCGGCCGCCTCGCCGCGCATGCGCCGTCCAACGCGCTCTACCGCCGCCCGCCCAACCGCTTCGCGGCGGAATTCCTCGGCCGGGCCAATCTCCTCGACGTGTCCGTCGCCGGCCACGAGCAGGGCACGCCCTTCATGCGCGTCCGCTTCGGCGCGGGCACGCTGCTGGCGGCCGCCCATCCGCAGATGGAAGCCGGCGCGAAGGCGCTCCTGTGCGTCCGCCCGCACGACCTCGTGCTGCGCCGCGACGAGATCCATTGCAACGCCGTCACCGGCACGGTGCAGGCCATCCAGTGGCAGGGCGATCTCCATGCGCTCACCGTCGAGGTCGGCGGCAATGCCTCGCCGGTGCGCGTCGTCTCGGCGCCGCTGCGCGAGCCGCCGGCCCCCGGCACCACGGTCGAGCTCTATTTCGCGGCCGAGGACGCGACGCTGATCGCCGACGAGGCGGCCTAGATGGCGGATGTCGCAGCCCAGGCCGGCGCCGCGCCGGCGCCCGGCACCGGCGACCGCAGAGGCCTGCCGGCCGCGGCATGGGTGGTGCCGCCGGCGCTGGTCGTCGCCGCCCTGTTCGCCTATCCGCTGGCGCTGATCATCCAGCAGGCCTTCACCGACGCCGACGGGCTGGCCTCGGCCGCGCCGATCCTCGACGTCCTCGCCTCGCATGCCTTTCTCGGCGCGCTCTTCAACACGCTGGAGATCGCGCTCGCCTCGACGCTGGGCTGCCTCCTGCTCGGCTCGGTGCTGAGCGTCATCTTCTCCTTCGTGCCCTTCCCGGGCGTGGCCTTCGCCGCGCGGCTGATCGACACCTATATCGCCCTGCCGACCTTCCTGGTCACCCTCGCCTTCACCTTCCTCTACGGCTCCGCCGGCCTCCTCAATGCCGGCCTGATGCAGGCGATGCATCTCGACCTGCCGCCGATCCACTTCCTCTATTCGGCCTGGGGCGTCATCCTCGCCGAGACGACGGTGTACACGCCCTTCGTCATGCGCCCGCTGATGGCGGCGTTCTCGCTGCTCGACCGCTCGCAGGTCGAGGTGGCGAGCAGCCTCGGCGCCCGGCCGTCCTATGTGCTGCGCCGCGTCATCATCCCGGCCGCGCTGCCGGCCCTGCTCGCCGGCGGCAGCCTCTGCCTGCTGCTGACGGTGAACGAGTTCGGCATCGTCCTGTTCATCGGCGCCAAGGGGGTGATCACTCTGCCTTTGCTGATCTACGACAAGGCGATCCAGGAATCGGATTATTCCGCCGCCTGCGGCATCGCGATGATCAACATCGCGCTCTCCCTGGCGCTGTTCGCGCTCTATCGCCTCGTCGTCGCCAGGATCGGAAACACCCATGCTGCTGTGGTCTAGCGCCAGCAAGGCGGCGGCCTGGGGCCTCGCCGCCATCCTCGGCCTGGTGATCTATCTGCTGCCTTTGGCGGTCATCCTCCTGGCCAGCGTGGCCGGCCAGTGGAACGACGCTTTGCCCAGCGCCTTCACCCTCGGCCATTACGCCGACGCGCTGCGGGGCGATTCCGCCGGCCTGCTCACCACCAGCCTCGTCACCGGCGCGGCGGCGAGCCTCGCCGCGCTCGTCGTCGGCGCCTGGGCCGCGCTCGCCCTGCGCGGCATGGGCCGCCTGCCCCGCCGCCTGCTGACGCCGCTGTTCTTCATTCCGAGCGCGGTGCCGTCCGTGTCGGTCGGCCTCGGCCTGCTCGTCGCCTTCAGCCAGCCGCCCGTCCTCCTCAACGGCACCGTGGCGATCGTGCTGGTCGCCCATCTCGTGCTGATCTCGGCCTTCACCTTCGGCAATGTCTCGGCCGGGCTGGAGAGGCTGTCGCCGGATTTCGAGCAGGTTGCCGAAAGCCTCGGCGCCCGGCCGTTCTACAAGCTGCGGCGGGTGACGCTGCCGCTGATGATGCCCTATCTGCTCGCGGCCTTCAGCCTGAGCTTCGCGCTGTCGATGGGCGAACTCGGCGCCACCGTCATGGTCTACCCGCCCGGCTGGGTCACCATGCCCGTCGGCATCTTCAGCCTGACCGATCGCGGCGAGGTGTTCCAGGGCGCGGCGCTCACCATGCTCCTCGTCGTCCTCACGCTGTTCGTGCTCGCCGCCGTCTCGAAGATCCCGACGCGGGCTGCCGCGCCGCGATAGGAAATCCCGCCCCTCCGGCGCGCGCCGGGACTATGATAGGGCGCAGCCGCCTCCCGGCCCCATCCAACCCGCGATGAACCCCATGAAACATCTCAAAGCCGTCATTTTCGATTGGGCCGGCACCGTCGTCGACCATGGCTCGCTGGCGCCGATGGGCGCCTTCGTCGACGCCTTCCGGCAGTTCGGCGTCGACGTCACCATCGCGGAGGCGCGCGGCCCGATGGGGATGGCCAAGCGGCCGCATATCGCCGCGATCTTCGCCCTGCCGCGCGTCGCCGCCGCCTGGCAGGCCCGGCACGGCCGGCCGGCGACCGAGGCCGACATCGATGCCCTCTACGAGGTGTTCGTGCCGCGCAACATCGCCTCGGCCGCCCGGCACGCGACGCTCATTCCCGGCGCCGCCGAGACCGCGCGCGGGCTGCGCGCCCTCGGGCTGAAGATCGGCTCCACCACCGGCTATACCAGGGAGATCATGGCCGAGATCCTGCCGGTCGCCGCGCGGCAGGGCTTCGAGCCGGACAGCCTCGTATGCACCGGCGACACCGCACAGGGCCGCCCGACGCCGCTGATGATCTACCGCACCTTGCTGGACCTCGGCATCTGGCCGGCCTGGCACGCCGTGAAGGTCGACGACACCGAGGTCGGCATCGCCGAAGGCCTCAATGCCGGCGCCTGGACCATCGGCGTCGCCGTCAGCGGCAACGTTTTCGGTTACTCCCTGGAGGAGACGCAGGCCTTGCCCGCGCATGACTTCCGGCGCCTGCGGGGCGAGGCCGCCGACAAGCTCCTGGCCGCCGGCGCGCATTACGTCGTCGACAGCGTCGCCGACCTCCTGCCCGTCATCCACGCCGTCGAAGGGCGGCTGGCGCGCGGAGAGCGGCCGTGACGGCGGCCGAGGAGGACCCGGCACCGAGCGAGGGCGACGTCAACCGCTCGCCCGCCCGCGCCGCCTGGCGGGCCGGGCTGGCGCCTGCCACCGTCGCGCTGCTGGACGCCGACGAGCGCCATTTCCTGCACCAGTCGCTGTCGACGCCCTGCCTCGACGTGCTCGAACGCGCCGAGGGCGCCGTGCTCACCGATGTCGAGGGCCGGCAGATCCTCGATTTCCACGGCAACAGCGTCCACCAGCTCGGCCACGGCCATCCGCGGGTGGTCGCCGCGATCAAGGCGGAGCTGGACCGCCTGCCCTTCTGCCCGCGCCGCTACACCAACCGCACCGCCATCGCGCTGGCGGCCCGCCTCGCCGCGCTCGCGCCCGATCCGCTCGACAAGGTGCTGTTCGCCCCCAGCGGCGCCGCCGCCATCGGCATGGCGCTCAAGCTGGCGCGCTACGCCACCGGCCGCCACAAGACGCTGTCGATGTGGGACAGCTTCCACGGCGCCACGCTCGACGCCATCTCGGTCGGCGGCGAGGCGCTGTTCCGCCGCGACCTCGGCCCGATGATGCCGGGCACGGAGCATCTGCCGCCGCTCGGCCTGGCCGAACGCTTCTTCGGCGGCGGCGGCGACGCCTTCGAGCGCTTCGCCGACTATATCGACTATGTGCTGGAAGTGCAGGGCGACGTCGCCGCCCTGCTGGCCGAGCCGATGCGCTGGACAACGGTCGAGCCGCCGCCGGCCGATTTCTGGCCGAGAGTGCGCGAGAGCTGCACGCGCCACGGCACGCTGCTGATCTTCGACGAGATCCCGAGCTGCCTCGGGCGCACCGGCACGATGTTCGTGTGCGAGCAGGCCGGCGCGACGCCGGACATCCTCGTCATCGGCAAGGGCCTCGGTGGCGGCATCATGCCGATGGCGGCGATCATCGCCGATGCGCGGCTCGACTGCGCGCCGCAGGCGGCCCTCGGCCACTATACCCATGAGAAGAGTCCCGTCGGCTGCGCCGCCGCGCTGGCGACGCTCGACGTGCTGGAAGAGGAGGACCTGCTGGCGAGGGCGCGTGCGCTCGGCGCGGCCGGCCTCGAACGGCTCGCCGCGATCAAGGCGCGCCACGCCTGCGTGCGGGACGTCCGGGGCGTCGGCGCCTATTTCGGCGTCGAGATCGGCGGGACGGATACGCGCGAGGCCAACGCCAGGGCCGACCGGCTGCTCTATGCCTGCCTCGAACGCGGCCTCAGCTTCAAGCTCGGCGGCGGCACTGTCGTCACGCTCTGCCCGCCCTTGACGATCACGGACGCCGAACTGGCGAAGGCCTTCGACATCCTGGACGCCGCCTTGGCCGAGATCGACGTGTAGTCCCGGGTGCGCGGACGTCCCGTCCGCCTCTTCCCCTCCTGCACCCCCAGCGGTTCGGAAAGCGGACAGGACGTCCGCGCACGTGGGATCGACCCACAAGCCGATCTCCGCCCCACCAGATCCTCGGCCTCCTCGGTCGGCAGCGGTCCGGCCCGCCCGGTGTTGATAATAGTTATTGGCTGATGCTACGATATCGAGAGGAGGACGGTGAAATGGCATCGAGTGCAGAGCTTGGTCCCCACCTGGAATCGTTCGTGGATAGCTTGGTGAAGACGGGCCGCTACCGTTCGCGCAGCGAAGTCATGCGCGAAGGCGTTCGCCTGGTCGAGGAACGCGAAAAGCGCCTGGCGGCACTGGATGCCGCCATTGCGCGGGGGATTGCCGATGCCGATGCCGGACGAGGCAAGCCGGCGAGCGTCGTGTTTGACCGTCTCGAAGCCAAATATGCCGCTGCTGCCCGCCGCAAAGACTGATGCGGGTTATCATACAGCCCCAGGCCGAGGCGGACCTGGAGGAGATCGTCGACTACATCGCCCGAGATGCGCCCCTGCGTGCCTTCAGTTTTGCCCGGGAACTGCGCGAGCGTTGCGAAAGCCTGGCTGACATGGCTTTGGCCTTTCCTCTGGTACCGCGGTACGAGCACAAGGGTGTACGCCGTCGGCCTCATGGCAACTATCTCATTTTCTACCGGGTTGCCGTCGACCAGATTGACGTCCTTCACGTTCTCAACGGCGCGCAGGACTATGAGGCCATCTTGTTTCCCGCAGAGTGAAACTGGCGGATGAGCCCGCTCCGGACGCCCCTGCCTGCCAACCTCCGACGGGCGTCGGGCTCGATGGGCTTTCCCGTTTCGATGCCGAACGGCTTGATGTGCTTATCCCGATCCCTATCGGCATGATGTCCGCGCGCCCAGGTCACCCCCACCAGAAGATGGCGGCGATGATGACGTAGAGCCCGACCAGGGCGGCGCCGTCGACCATGTCGGCACGCCCGTCCGCGGTGACCACCACGCCGATGATCGCCGCCAGCATCATCGCCACCGCCAGCATCGGCGGGATGACGAGGGTGAAGGGCACGCCGCCCATGACATAGCTGGCGAAGACCAGCACGGGAATGAGCGCCACCGCGACCTGCAGCGAGCTGTTGAGGATCACGCTGATGGCGAGGTCGGCGCGGTTGCGGGCGGCGAGCTGGATGCCCACCACATTCTCCACGGCATTGCCGACGATGGCGACGATGACGAGGCCGGCGAAGGCCTGGGACATGCCGAGCGCCTCGATCGCCGGCGACAAGGCCTCCACGAACCAGTCGGACACGAACAGGGCGGCGATACCGGCGAGCGCGAGCACGGCCAGGGCCAGCCAGAGCGGCCAGTGATCGCCCGTCTCGTGCACATCGGCCGGGACCGTGCGCTGGCTCCCCTCCAGCGTCGCCAGGACCGAGACGACGAACACCACCAGCAGCACGCCGGCGCAGACGAGGGCGAGCTTGTCCTCGTGCCCGCCGGCCGGCAGATGCAGCAGCGAGGCGAGCGTCGGCAGCAGCAGCGCCGAGACGGCGAGCAGCAGCAGGGCGGCGATCATGCGCGGCCCGGCCGCGTCGAAGACCAGGACCTTGTGGCGGGCGCTGCCGACCAGGAAGGCGAGGCCGAGCACGAGCAGGCTGTTGCCGAGGATCGAGCCGATCAGCGAGGCCTGCACCACCGTGACGAGGCCGGCCTTGAGCGCGAAGATGCTGACGCAGAGCTCCGGCAGGTTTCCGACCGCCGATTGCACGATGCCGGTCGCCGCGGGGCTCATATAGGCGCCGAGGTGGTCGGTCGATTCGCCGATGGTCGCCGCCAGCCCGCCGAGGGCGACGGCACCGACGACGAAGACGGCGACATAGGACGATCCGGTGAAATGCAGCACGCCGGCCAGAACCGAAGCGGCGAGCGCGACGGCGATCTTGGCGAGATCCCCTCTGGAAAACATCGATACCCCCTGCCCCGGCAGGCTGCCGCCCTGCCCGACGCCATCCAAGCCCAAATCGGTGAAATATTGATGGAGGCCGGTCGAACCGGGTTGCGGCAGGACGGCGCGCCTCAGCGCCACCGATAGTTGAAGCTGACGCTGATACGCTCGTCGGCCGACTGGTTGAGCGGCACCTCATGGCGCAGCCAGCTCTCCCACAGCAGCACGGTGCCGGGCTGCGGCGCCTCGTAGACGAAGGGCCTCTGCTCCGCGGAGGCCTTGGCCTTGCGGGGCGGCGCCGCCATCATCAGGCCGAGCCGGGGATCCTCCAGCTTCAGCGCGCTGGACCCCTTGGGGGTGGCGACGTAATAGGTGCCCGAGATCACCGAGCGCGGATGGATATGGGAGGTGTGCACCCCGCCTTCCGGCAGGATGTTGACCCAGATGTCGTCGAGCTTCAGCCTGTCACGGCCGAGATCGAATTCGAGCTCCCTGGCGAAGGCGGCGACCTGGATGTCGAGCGCCTTCACCAGCCTCTTGATCGCCGGGAAGCGCCAGGGCAGGTCGTTGAGCGAGGCATAGGAAGTGTAGCCGGCATAGCCGTGCCTGCGGCACCAGGCCTGGCCGGCCTCGTCGTCCTCGGCGAGCGAGCGGCAGGTGGCGTCGATCTCGGCGAGCGGCGCCTGCGTCTCGTCGAGTTCGGCGCGGAAGAGCTTGGTGACGAAGAGGGTCTGGATCTGGGCCATGCGAAGCCATTGGCGCGCGGGCCCTCCTCTGTCAAGCCATGCGGGTACGGCACCGTCCCGGGGCTGCGGACATCCTGTCCCCCCTGCCTTTCACGCGTGCCGGGGTGACAGGGACCCGGATTCCCCCTATGCCGGACCGTCTCCCCGCGGAGCCCGCCGATGTGGCCATTTCGTCGCAAGACCCTGCTCGATGCCGACGCCGCGCAATGGCATCTCGACAATTTCGCCTGGCTGGCGCGCAGCTTCCCGGGGCGCGCGCGCCCGGCGGGCGGGCGCCCGATCGTGCCCGGCGACGGCTGCTTCGTCACGGATGGCGAGACCGGCCACGCGCTCGCCGAACGCCTGTTCGAGCAGGTGCAGCGCTATGGCGGCTTTGCCGGATCCGGCATCGTGCTCGTCGCGGATGACGGCCTGCCGCCAGATGGCGCCGGCCCTTTTCCGATCGTCCACGGCAAGCATGCCGTCGGCACCTATAGCTGGGGCGGCCGGATCGGCACCGTCGCCGATAACAGGCCGCGGATCTCCTACGCCTCCAAGCTGCTGGCCGATCCCCAATCCTTCATCGCGACCATGGCGCATGAACTCGCCCACCACCTCCTGCGCGCCCCGACGGCGGAGCCGCCGCCGATCGACGAGGATGAGGATGAGCATCTGACCGATCTCGCCGCGGTCTATCTCGGCTTCGGCGTGTTTCTCGCCAACAGCGCCTTCACCATGCGCACGCTCCCCGATGGCTGGAGCTATTCGCGGCAGGGCTATCTGCCCGAGCAGGATTTGGTCTTCACCACGGCGATCCATCTGGCGGTCACCCGCTCCGATCCGGCGCCGGCCAAGCGCTATCTCAAGCCGCATCTCGCGCTGATGCTGCAGACGGCGATGGACGACCTGAAGCCGCGCAGCCGGGAGATCGCGGCGATGCGCGCCTCCGATCCGATGGCATGAGCGCTCATAAGAAGCTCTCGGGCAGGCCGCGGCCCAAAAAAAATCGGCCGGGACGAACCCGGCCGAGCTTGGACAAAATCCAAAAGTCACCATCCAGAGGGGAACGTCAGCGGCTCAAGGTCGCCACCGGGAGGATGATGGCCCGAACTGCTGACAGTTGAAAGAATAGGCCTGCCCCCCACGCCGAACAATCCCCTCCTGCACATGCCGGCCCTGCGTGCCGCGCATGGATGCAACTGCCGCCAAAAAAGCATCTTTCTTGCATAAAACTTAATCAACGGCCTCGGCACTGCCTCTTGACACCTCAGACCAGCCCAAAAGGGGTCGACGCATGAAGATTTGTGATGGCGGGGATTGCGAGATATTATCGAGCACGCCGTGAGCCGCCGGACGGTCCTCTACGAAACATAAAACGCGGCAGGCGCGGCTTTGTTCCGCGTGCCTGGAACGGCAGCGCGCGGGGTTCAGGGTTGCGAATTCAGGCTGATTTCAACGGGCATCGTATGCGTCATCCCCGGCGAGCGTAGCGAGGGATCCATGACGTAGGATGGCGTCCCGCCCACGGATTCTCTTTCCTCGCCGCCGGGCGGCTCGCCTGACGTGACGGACCGTGACCGAGCAGCCTCCCACTCGTCCCGTCGTCGGCTTTTGCTGGCCTGAATTCGGCGCCCTGGCTTGGGGCCGGCGCGACCTCAGAACGACCAGCGCTGCGCCTTGCTGACGAGGAAGTCGCGCAGGACCTGAATGCGGGCGAGATTCTTCATTTCCTCGGGATAGACGAAATAGGTCTCCATCAGCGGCATCTCCGCATCGGGCAGGACCTGGACCAGCGGCGAATCCCGGCCGACCAGATAGTCCGGCAGCACCGCGAGGCCGACCCCCTTCTCCACCGCCGTCTTCACGCCGCCGAGATTGTTGACCTCGAACACCGGCTCGCGCGGATCCTTCGGATCGCGTCCGGCGGTGGTCAGCCAGTTCATCCCCTGCTGGACGAAGCTGCCGGGGCTGCCGCCGAACATGATGATGCGGTGGCGATCGATCTCGTCGATGTTGCGCGGCTGACCGAAGCGCTTGATATATTCGGGCGCGGCATAGACGCGGAAATGCATGGTGAACAGCCGGCGCTGGATGAGGTCGCCCTGCTCGGGCTGGCGCAGGCGCAGCGCCACGTCGGCCTCGCGCATGCCCAGATCCAGTTCCTGCTCGGTCAGCAGGAGTTTGAGCCGGATATCGGGGTAGAGGTCGAGGAATTCGCCGATGCGCGGCGTCAGCCAATAGGTCCCGAGTCCCACCGTCGTCGTCAGGCGCAATTCGCCGTTCGGCCGCTCGCGGCTGTCCGTGAGGGCGCCCATCGCCGATTCGAGCTTGAGCATGACGTCCTGCGTCGTGCGGAAGAGCATCTCCCCCTGCTCGGTCAGGATGAGGCCGCGCGCGTGACGGTGGAACAGCGGCGTGCGCAGATCCGCTTCCAGCGCCGAGACCTGGCGGCTGACGGCCGATTGGGACAGGCCCAACACATCGCCAGCATGCGTGAAGCTGCCCGCTTCCGCAGCCGCGTGAAAGACTTTGAGCTTGTCCCAGTCCATGAGGCCCCCAGTTCAGCCCATCCCGCGGCCGCAACCGAGGCTCCCGCGATGCATACATCATATCATCGCAGAGAAGTTCGAAATGGGTGGCAAATTTACGGCAAAAAACGATTTATTCAGCCGCTTCCCTGTGGACTTCCTGCGCAGCGAGCCATTTTTCCGCTTCCAGGGCAGCCATGCAGCCCATGCCGGCCGCGGTGACCGCCTGGCGGTACACGTCGTCGGCGACGTCGCCGGCCGCGTAGACGCCCGCCACGCCGGTGGCGGTGGTCCCCGCAACGGTCTGGATATAGGCTCCGTTCTTGAAGCCGAGCTGGCCCTCGAACAGTTCGGAAGCCGGCTTGTGGCCGATGGCGATGAATACGCCGTCGGTCTCGTGCCGGCTGACCACCCCGGTCTCGACGTCGCGCAGGTTCACATGGGTGACCCCGAGCGGGGTGTCGTGCCCACCGATCTCGTCGACGACGCTGTTCCACACCACCTCGATCTTCGGGTGCTTGAAGAGGCGGTCCTGCAGGATCTTCTCCGAACGGAAATGGTCGCGCCGGTGCACCACCGTCACCTTCGCCGCGATGTTGGCGAGATAGAGCGCCTCCTCGACGGCGGTGTTGCCGCCGCCCACCACCGTGACGTTCTTGTTGCGGAAGAAGAAGCCGTCGCAGGTCGCGCAGGCGGAGACGCCGAAGCCGCGGAACTTGTCCTCCGAAGGGATCTCCAGCCATTTGGCCTGCGCGCCGGTGGCGATGATCAGGGCGTCGGCGAGATAGACGTCACCGACATCGCCCTCGAGCCGGAACGGGCGACGCGAGAGATCGACCTTGGCGATGTGGTCGGACACCATGCCCGCCCCCATGCTCTCGGCCTGCTTGCGCATCTCCTCCATCAGCCACGGCCCCTGGATCACCGAGGAAAAGCCCGGATAATTCTCGACGTCGGTGGTGATGGTCAGCTGTCCCCCCGGCTGGATGCCCGAGATCAGCAGCGGCGACAGATTGGCGCGCGCCGCATAGATCGCGGCCGTATATCCCGCCGGGCCTGAGCCGAGGATGATGAGCTTGGAGTGACGGGTGGCCATGGCGGGTTCCAATCAGTGTCTGGCGGGCAGGCGAAGGCGGTGGAGGATTTCGCGCGCGATCAAGGGTGTGGAATCTAGGGGCTCATAGGGGCTGATTTCAAGACGTCCCTCGAACTTCACCACAGCGCCGTGCGCCGCCAGCCCGTCGACGAAGCGCCGGATCTTGGCCGGCACCCCCTCGGGCATGAAGACGTGGATGGTCTTGCCGGTGCTCGCCGCCTCGCTCAGCATGTTGGCCGAATCCGCGGTCACCACGAAGGCGTCGGCCAGGCCCAGCATCTCGGCATAGGGATTGCTCGCCTTGCCGTCCCAGATCCAGGCGCTGCGGCCGGCCAGCGCCTGCGCCATCGCCTGCGTCATCGCCTCGGGCGTGCGCCGGGACGGCGTCACCATCAGCCCGGCGCCGCCATCCGCCAGCATGCGAAGCGCGAGGGCGAAACGGGCGATGTCCCTGTCGCCGAAGCCGACATCCTTGGACGGACCGCCCGCCAGCACCGCCACCCGCGGCTGCGGCAGCGCGAGCAGGCCCGGGCGCGCCGCGGCGCGGGCCGCCGCCAGCGCGGCGGGCGTCTGCCGGTGCGGCGAGGTCAGGGTCGCCAGCACATTGTCGCCGCGCAGGCGGTCATGCTGCGGCACCCAGATGAAATCCGCCGCGCCCGTCCCCGTGCGCGGGTCCTTGAGGAAGACGGTGAAGGTCGCCGGCGAGCGCTTCTTCAGCCAGCGCAGATAGGTGACTGCACGCCGTCCCGAGGCGATGGCGATATCCGGCGCCGCCGCCGCCAGATCCTCCGACAAGGCCTGCAGATCGGCCGGATCGGGAGGCCCCCACGGCATGGCGAGGGCATAGAGGCGCCGCGGGCGCACGCGATGTTCGACGATGCGCCCGCCCGTCCCGGCGAGCACCGCTTCGGCCACGCCGAGGCACTGCAGCGCATCGCCCGCCTTGCCGTCCGTCAGGGTCCAGATCACAGCCATCGCCTTGTCTTAGCACGATCGCCGGGGAGCGAAAGATGGCGGGGCTTGAACATAACATTTTACCGCCCGAGGAGCGGCACAGCTTATCCGATCGAAGACTCCTCTATCCGTAAGTCATTGAGATTTTCGGGGCTTTTTCGGTGATCATATTCAGACCACATTTCCCAGTATAAGCCCTCAAATCCCCCAACAATTGAGAGCTTGACTGGATGACGTCTTATACGACGAACGCTACTTTTTTTGCTTTGGCATTAAGTCTATTAACAGTGACAGGTCCGGCCCTCGCAGGGTCTGTCGGCGTGGCTTCTTACTATGGCAAGGAAATGGGCGGGCGCCGTACTGCCGATGGCGAACGCTTCAACCCGGGCGGGCTCACCGCAGCCCATCGCTCCCTTCCCTTCGGGACGAAGCTCAGGGTCACCAACCTTCGCAACGGCAAAACGGTTGTTGTGCGCGTGTCGGACCGCGGTCCGTTTGCGCGCGGACGCATGATCGACCTGTCCTATGGCGCGGCCCGCGCCATCGACATGCTTCATGCCGGTACGGCCCGGGTGAAGATCTCGCGTCTGGCGGAACGATAGAGTCCCCTGCGGAGCGAGCGTCTTGCGGTCCCGAAGGGATCGCTCGCCCGCCGAACGGCTCGTGAAAAAAGGGGCGGCCCGCCGGGGCCGCCCCTTTTTGATCGTCGCCAATTTTGATTTTCGCCAGGCGCGAGCGCCGCGCCGGGCTGCGCCCCGATCAGCGCAGGCTGTTGCAGAAGCGCTGGATGCGCCGCCCGGCCTCCTCGAGGGCCTCGGTCGAGGTGGCGTAGGAGATGCGGAAATTCGGGCCGAGGCCGAAGGCCGAGCCGTGCACCACCGCCACGCCCTCGGCCTCCAGCAATTCGGACACGAAATCCTCGTCGGTCTCCAGCGTCTTGCCGGTCTCCGTCCGCTTGCCGAGCGTGCCGGCGCAGGACGGATAGACGTAGAAGGCGCCTTCCGGCGTCGGGCATTCGATGCCATTGGCCTGGTTGAGCATGCCGACGATGAGATCCCGGCGTCCCTCGAAGATCTTGCGCCGCTCGGGCAGGAAGTCCTGCGTGCCGTTGAGCGCCTCCACCGACGCCCATTGCGCGATGGAGCAGGCGCCGGAGGTCTGCTGGCCCTGGATCATGTCCATCGCCTTGATCAGCTTCTCCGGCCCGGCGGCGTAGCCGATGCGCCAGCCGGTCATGGCATAGGCCTTCGACACGCCGTTCACCGTGAGCGTACGGTCGTAGAGCTGCGGCTCGACCTGGGCGGCGGTGTAATATTTGAAGTCGCCATAGATGAGATGCTCATACATGTCGTCGGTCAGCATCCACACATGCGGATGGCGCAGCAGCACGTCCGTGAGCGCCTTCAGCTCGTCATAGCTATAGGCCGCGCCCGAGGGGTTGGACGGCGAATTGAAGATCAGCCACTTCGTCTTCGGCGTGATCGCCTTTTCGAGCGTCGCCGCATCGAGCTTGAAGCCGGTGGCGATGGTGGTCTCGGCGAACACCGGCGTGCCGCCGCACAGCGCCACCATCTCCGGATAGGAGACCCAGTAGGGCGTGGGGATCACCACCTCGTCGCCGGCATTGAGCGTCGCCATCAGCGCGTTGAAGAGGACGTGCTTGCCGCCGGTCGAGACGATGGTCTGCGAAGGCTTGTAGTCGAGCCCGTTCTCCCGCTTGAACTTGGCGGCGATGGCCTCGCGCAGCGGCGGGATGCCGGAAATCGGCGTGTACTTCGTCTCGCCGCGCATGATGGCGTCGATGGCGGCCTTCTTGATGTTGTCCGGCGTGTCCATGTCCGGCTCGCCGGCGCCCAGCCCGATGATATCGCGCCCCGCCGCTTTCAATTCGCGCGCTTTCTGGCTCACCGCGATGGTCGCGGAGGGCTTGATGCGCGAAAGGGCGTCGGCGATAAAGGCCATGGCTGAGACTCCTGTGTAGCCGTGATTTTGCGGGCGGACCCTAGGCGCGGCCAGACCGGGGTTCAAGCGCAAAGATCGCGCTGTCCGGCGCGGATCGGCAAAGCTGCGCAGGGTGCGATCGCCGGCCGCCGCCGCCCGGGCGCAGCGCCGCCGGACACGACATTGCCGCGAAACTTCCCCATCTCCGCCCGACGAGGCGCAAAGACCGGCCGCGATCCCCCGCGATAGTGATTAAATCGACACCGGCTCCGGGAATGCGGAACAAACCCATGCGACACGCATTTTAGCTCCGAAAGTATGACAGCGGGATTTCAAGCAGATCTTTCGTCATACCAGCAGATCCTTCGTCATATCGATTGTCGAGCAGTCGCGTTCAAGGAGATCACGATGGCCAACGGTCCTACGATCAGAAACTTCCCTAGGGCGACGACGCGTGCCATGCGCGTCTCGGCTGCCGAAGCCGAACGCCAGCTCACCCTTGCCTTGTGGCTGGTGGCCTTCCTGGTCGCCGCCACCTTCGTAACAGCGACCGTCGGTCTCTTCGCTTAAGCCCCCCCAACCAGCGAACGCCGCGGATCGCTTCCCGCGCCGGATGGTCCCCCCGCCATCCGGCGCTTTTTATTGTCACGCATGCGCCGGCCGTCCTATGAGGCGGGATCGATCCGACCGGAGGGCATGGCGTTGCATCTCACCGCATTCGAGCAGGACATGGCGGCGGGCGGCCGGGGCGAGGCCGCCGCCTTCGCCATGGACATCCTGCTGCGCTTCGCCGCCGCCGTGGGAGCGCCGCATCTCATCGAGATCGCACAGGCCCATATCGATGGCTGCCTCTATCACGGCGAGGTCAGCCTCGACTTCGTCGAGAGGCTCGTCGCCGAGGAAGGCCGGGTGAGCGTGCCGACGACGCTCAATGTCGGCTCGATGGACCTGCTCCATCCCGAGCTGATCGGCGGCGCCGAGGCGGGGCGCGCCGCCGGCCGCCGGCTGATGGAGGCGCATCTGGCGCTCGGCTGCGAGCCGAGCTTCACCTGCGCGCCCTACCAGACCCGTTTCCGCCCCGGCTTCGGCGAGCAGATCGCCTGGGGCGAGTCCAATGCCATCGTCTTCGCCAATTCGGTGATCGGCGCCCGCACCAACCGCTACGGCGATTTCATCGACCTGTGCTGCGCCGTTACCGGCCGGGCGCCGGCCTTCGGCCTGCATCTCGACGAGAACCGCAAGGGCGAGGTGCTTTTCCGGCTGAAGGGCCTGCCCGTCTCGGCCGAGGCGACGGACGCGCTCTATGTCGCCGTCGGCGCCCTGGTGGGCGAGCGCTCGGGCGGCCGCGTCCCGGTGATCGAAGGCCTGCCGCCGCCCCGCTCGGAGGACCAGCTCAAGGCGCTCGGCGCCGTCGCGGCCTCATCGGGCTCGGTGGCGCTGTTCCACGTCGTCGGCGTGACGCCCGAAGCGCCGAGCCTGGCCGCGGCGTTCGGCGGCGGCGCCCCCGCCGAGATCGTCGAGCTCGACGCGGCGGCGCTGCGCGGCGCCCTCGCCCGCCTGTCGACGGCCGCCGAAGGCGCCCCACTCGCCGCCGTCAGCCTCGGCACGCCGCATTTCTCGCTCGGCGAGTTCCGGGCGCTGGCGCCGCTGCTGGACGGCTTCCGCGCCGCGCCCGGCGTCGACATCTACGTCAACACCGGCCGGGAGACCTATGCGGCGCTGGCGGCGGGCGGCCTGCTGCCGGCGATCGAGGCTGCCGGCGTCACCGTGCTCACCGACACCTGCACCTATGTCACCGCGCTGACGCGCGGGCTTTCGGGGGTGGTGATGACCAATTCCGGCAAATGGGCCCATTACGCCCCCGGCAATATCGGCGTCGACGTCGCCTTCGGCTCCCTGGAGGACTGCGTCGCCTCGGCGGCCGCGGGCCGCGTCGTGCGGAGCGGGCTATGAGGCGCCTGTCCGCACGCTTCCTGGTGGAGGGCACGGCCGAGGGCCTGCTCACCGTGTGGTCGACGCCTCTCAGCTTCTGGGGCGGCTTCGACAGCGCCGACGGCCGCGTCATCGACCGCTCGCACCCGGCCTTCGGCACCGCGGTCGCCGGCCGCATCCTCGCCATGCCGTCCGGGCGCGGTTCGAGCTCGGCGAGCTCCGTGCTGGCGGAGGCGGTCCGCCGCGGCACCGCCCCGGCGGCGATCCTCCTGGCGATGCCCGATCCGATCATCGCCGTCGGCGCCATCGTCGCCCGCCGGCTCTATGGCAGGACCTGCCCGGTGCTGCTTTGCGATCCCGCCGATTTCGGGCAGCTCGCCGACGGCGCGAGGGCCGAGATCCGCAGCGAGGACGGCCTCGCCGTCGTCGTCCTCGGCGAGGGGCCGCCACCGCCGAGGGCCTGACGGCATCGGCGCGGCTCCTCCCGCGGCCGCGCCGGCCTCTCCCGGTGCGGAACCGCCATTTTTTCCTTGCCAGCCCTCCCGAACGGCGCGACCATCCGCCGACGACCGAGCCGGCGCAGGATCCCTTCCAGCACAACCGAATTCGAGCGCCTCTTCCGCGGTGTGAATTGTTCCGACGAACAGTCCCCGTCCGTCAGGCAGTCCGTACCGCCCACCGCCTCCAAGAGCGGCGCCCCATTCATGCGGGAGGTACGACCATGACCCAGGACAATGCGAATGGCAGACGATATGGCGGGCCGCGCTGCATCGCCATCGTCGGCCCGTTCCAGAGCGGCAAGACGACGCTGCTCGAGGCGATCCTCGCCCGCATGGGCGCGCTGCAGCGCCAGGGCACCGTCGCCGCCGGCACCACCATCGGCGATGCGAGCGCGGAGGCCCGCAGCCATGCCATGAGCGTGGAGGCCAATGTCGCCGCCGTCGACTTCATGGGCGACACCTATACCTTCGTCGACTGCCCCGGCTCGATCGAGTTCCTCGCCGAGATGCAGCCGGTGCTGCCGGCGATCGACGCGGCGGTGGTGGTGTGCGAGGCCGACGAGAAGAAGATCCCGGCCCTGCAGCTGATCCTGCGCGAGCTGGAGGATCGGAAGATCCCGCGCTTCCTCTTCCTCAACAAGATCGACAGTTCGAGCCAGAGCGTGCGCGAGGCGCTGCCTCTGCTGCAGCCCGCCTCCCGCCTGCCGCTGCTGCTGCGGCAGATCCCGATCTGGCGGAACGGCGTCGCCGTCGGCTATATCGACCTCGCGCTCGAACGGGCCTTCATCTACCAGGAGCACGCCGCCTCGCAGGTCGTCGACATCCCGCCGGACGAGCTGCCGCGCGGCCGGGAAGCCCGCTATTCCATGCTGGAGCGGCTGTCCGACCATGACGACGCGCTGATGGAGCAGCTGCTCGACGAGGTCGAGCCGCCGCGCGACCGCGTGTTCGACGACCTCGCCCATGAATTGCGCGACGGGCTGGCGGTGCCCGTGCTGATGGGCTCGGCCCTCAACGGCAACGGCATGCTGCGCCTGATGAAGGCGCTACGCCACGAGGCGCCGGGCGTCACGGAGACGGTGGCGCGCCTCGGCTTGACGGCGGAGCCCGGCGCGCCGGCCCTCGGCCATGTGATGAAGACCTTCCACACCGCCCATGCCGGCAAGCTGTCGCTGACGCGGGTGCTGCGCGGCACCTTCCAGGAAGGCATGACCGTCACCGCCTCCTCCGGCGAAAGCAGCCGCGTCGCCGGCTGCGCCCGCCTGCTCGGCCAGACCACGCAGAAGGTCGCGCAGGCCCAGGCCGGCGACACCGTGGCCCTCGGCAAGGTCGATGCGGCCCATACCGGCGACGCCCTCAGCGGCGCCGGGGCCGTCGGCCGGCTCGCCGCCGTCGCGATCGCCGAGCCGGTGATGGCGATCGCCCTGCGCGCCCGCGACCGCAAGGACGACGTCAAGCTGTCGGCGGCGATCCAGCGCCTGCTCGACGAGGACCTCTCGCTCTCGGTCGAGCAGAATGCCGAGCTCGGCGACACCGTGCTGCGCGGCCAGGGCGAGATGCATCTGCGCGTCGCCGTCGAGAAGCTCGCCTCCAAATTCGGCGTGGCGGTGAATTCCTATCCGCCGCAGATCGGCTACCGCGAGACGATCCGCAAATCCGCGACCGGCATACGCGGCCGCCACAAGAAGCAGTCGGGCGGCCACGGCCAGTTCGGCGACGTCGTCATCGACGTCGGCCCCCTGCCCCGCGGCACCGGCTTCGTCTTCACCGACCGCATCACCGGCGGCGTGGTGCCGCGCAACTACATCCCCTCGGTCGAGGAAGGCGTGCGGCATTATCTCAGGCGCGGGCCGCTCGGCTTTCCCGTCGTCGATGTCGGCGTGGCGCTGACCGACGGCTCCTACCACACGGTCGATTCCTCCGACATGGCGTTCCAGATGGCGGCCCGCCTTGGCATGGGCGAGGCGATGCCGCAATGCAGCCCGGTGCTGCTCGAGCCGGTGCTCGGCGTCGAGATCACCGTGCCCTCCGACGCCACCGCCCGCGCCAACGCCATCGTCTCCTCGCGGCGCGGCCAGATCCTCGGCTTCGACGCCCGGCCGGGCTGGGACGGCTGGGACATCGTCCGCGCCCTGATCCCGGAGGCGGAGATCACCGATCTCATCATCGAGCTGCGCTCGGCCACCGCCGGCGTCGGCACCTTCCGGGCGCGCTTCGACCACCTCGCCGAGATCTCGGGCCGCCACGCCGACGCCGTCGTCGCCTCGCGCCAGGCAGCGCAGTAACCCCGGGACCGCAGGCTTCCAGCCTGCATCTTCGGAAACGCCGACGTTTCCAGGAGCAGGCGGGACGCCCTTGGGCGCTCATTCTGCGAGGAAAGGCGCGACGATGGAGGGGCGATCACCCGATCGCCCATCTTGGAAACGCAGAACCTGCCGGAAAGGAACAGGTCGATCGGTGATCGACCCTCCATCGCGCGCCTATGTCGACGCCTGCATTCGTGGAAACGCGGAGCCCGCGGGAAGAGGCAGGCCGGAAGCCTGCAGTCTCCGGAAATTGCCCCGCGTCCTTTTTGGCGCTACACAGCGCCGATGCCGACCGTCGAGATCGCCGCCTTCTATCATTTCGCACGCCTGCCGCACTTCGCCGCCCTGCGGCAGCCGCTGGCGCAGCTGTGCTGCTCGCTCGGCATCAAGGGCATCGTCCTGCTCGCGCCCGAGGGCATCAACGGCACCGTGGCCGGCTCGCCCGCGGCGATGGCGGCCTTCCATCCGAAATTGCGGGCGATCACCGGCCTGCCGGACATCGGGCACAAGACCTCCTTCGCCGAGGCGATGCCCTTCCTGCGCATGAAGGTCCGGCTCAAGGAGGAGATCGTCACCCTCGGCGACCCCAGCGTCGATCCGATCGAGCGCGTCGGCACCTATGTCGAGCCGCGCGACTGGAACGCGCTGATCTCGGATCCGGACGTGCTGGTCATCGACACCCGCAACGATTTCGAGGTGCGCATCGGCAGCTTCCAGGGCGCCGTCGACCCCAAGACCCGCAGCTTCGGCGAATTTCCGGCCTATGTCAGGGACCATCTCGATCCGGCCCGCCACCGCAAGGTGGCGATGTTCTGCACCGGCGGCATACGCTGCGAGAAGGCCACCAGCCTGATGCTGCGCGAGGGCTTCGAGGAGGTCTACCATCTCAAGGGCGGCGTGCTGCGCTATCTCGAGGAGATCCCGCCCACCGAGAGCCTGTGGCAGGGCGCCTGCTTCGTCTTCGACCAGCGCGTCGCCGTCGGCCACGGGCTGGCGGTGGAGGATTTCGCGCTCTGCCATGGCTGCCTGTCGCCGCTGAGCGCCGACGACCGCCGGTCGCCGGACTATGAGGAGGGCGTCAGCTGCCCCTGGTGCGCGCAGGCGCTGACGCCGGAGCGCAAGGCCTCGGCCCGCGAGCGCCACCGCCAGGTCGTTCTGGCCCGCGCGCGCGGCGACACCCATCTCGGCCCGCGCGCCGAAACCGAAAATACCACTCCGTTCCAATGCGATGGCGTGGGACCGTGAATCGATCCGGCAAACTGTTTACACCCGTCATTCCCGGCGAGCCGCGCAGCGGCGAGGGAAGGGACTCCATGGGCCGGGACACCGCTCCATGCCATGGCTCCCCTTCCCTCGGCCTCCGGCCTCGCCGGGGATGACGGGCCCTCGGATCTGTCTCTTCATTCCAGCGGAACGCCGCCATGACCGAAAAAGCCCTCGTCCTCTTCTCCGCCGGGCAGGATTCCACCACCTGCCTCGCCTGGGCGCTCGACCGCTTCGACCATGTCGAGACGGTCGGCTTCGACTACGGCCAGCGCCACCGCATCGAGCTCGATCTGCGCCCGGCGGTGCTCGACGCTCTGCGCCGCGCCTTCCCCGACTGGGCCGCCCGGCTCGGCGAGGACCACATGGTCGACCTCTCGGTGCTCGGCGGCATCAGCGACACCTCGCTGACCCGCGACGTCGAGATAGCGATGCAGGCGAACGGCCTGCCCAACAGCTTCGTGCCCGGCCGCAACCTCCTGTTCCTCACCTTCGCCGCCGCCATCGCCTATCGCCGCGGCGCCAGGCATCTCGTCACCGGCGTGTGCGAGACCGACTTCTCCGGCTATCCTGACTGCCGCGACGACACCATGAAGGCGATGCAGCTCGCCCTCAATCTCGGCATGGAGAGCCGCTTCGTGGTCGAGACGCCGCTGATGTGGATCGACAAGGCGCAGACCTGGGCGCTGGCCCGCGAACTCGGCGGCGACGCTTTGGTCGACCTCATCCGCGAGGACACCCACACCTGCTACAATGGCGACCGCACCCACCATCACGACTGGGGCTATGGCTGCGGCGCCTGCCCCGCCTGCGACCTGCGCGCCGCCGGCTACCGCCGCTTCATGGCGGGCTGACCGGAGCGCCCCCCTGGGACCGCAGGCGTCTCGCCTGCTCCTGGAAACGTTGCGCCTGCAGGAAGAGGCAGGCGAGACGCCTGCGATCCCGGGCCCCATCCTGCTGACACCACGCTGTCAGCAAGTTTCCCCTGCCGGCCCTTTCATCGCGCCCTGACTCACCCCATTATCAGGCCATGGCCGACACTTCGAAAGATTCTCCCGCCCGCAAGGTCCGCACGCCCCGTTCCAAGGCCTCGCGGCCGCCTCTGCCCTCGCTCGACGAGCACCTGAAGGCCCTGCTCAATCCGGGCCTGCTCAAGGAGGGCCGGCGCAGCCCGCCCGAGGGCTTCGGCGAGGCGCCGCAGGCCGGCTTCGACACCGCCGTCACCGGCCTCGACCCGGACCTTGCCGGCAAGCTCGGCATCCCCGTCGCCGGCGGCGGCGCCAGGATCGAAGGCCGCGCCGTCAAGCGCAAGGCCAAGGGCACGGGGAAGGGCAAGGACGAGCCCGAGCTCGATCCGGACGGGCTCGACAGGCTCGGCGGCTCGGCCGGCACCATCAAGGCGCTGACGGCGCTGCTGGAGAGCGGCGATCCGCGCCTCGCCGGCAAGCCGGTATGGACGCCGCACCGCCCCTCGCGCCCCGACAAGAGCGAGGGCGGCATCCCGCTCGCGCTCGTCTCCGAATACCAGCCCGCCGGCGACCAGCCGACGGCCATCGCCGAGCTCGTCGACGGCCTCTCCCTGCATGAGCGCGACCAGGTGCTGCTCGGCGTCACCGGCTCGGGCAAGACCTTCACCATGGCGCAGGTGATCGCCCGCACCCAGCGCCCGGCCCTGGTCCTCGCCCCCAACAAGACGCTGGCGGCCCAGCTCTATGGCGAGTTCAAGAGCTTCTTCCCCAACAATGCGGTGGAATACTTCGTCTCCTATTACGACTATTACCAGCCCGAGGCCTATGTGCCGCGCACCGACACCTATATCGAGAAGGAATCCTCGATCAACGAGCAGATCGACCGCATGCGCCATTCGGCGACGCGCTCGCTGCTGGAACGCGACGACGTCATCATCGTCGCCTCGGTGTCCTGCATCTACGGCATCGGCTCGGTCGAGACCTACACCGCCATGACCTTCGGCATGACGGTGGGCGAGCGCGTCGAGCAGAAGCAGCTGATCGCCGACCTCGTCGCTTTGCAATACAAGCGCATCAGCGCCGATTTCGCCCGCGGCACCTTCCGCGTGCGCGGCGACACCATCGAGCTGTTCCCGGCCCATTACGAGGACCGCGCCTGGCGCATCAACCTGTTCGGCGACGAGATCGAGAGCATCGCCGAGTTCGATCCGCTCACCGGCCAGAAGATCCAGGACCTGCAATTCGTCAAGGTCTACGCCAATTCGCATTATGTCACGCCGCGCCCCACCCTCAACCAGGCGATCAAGGGCATCAAGGAGGAGCTGAAGGTGCGCCTGCAGCAGCTCTATGCCGGCGGCCGCCTGCTCGAGGCGCAGCGGCTGGAGCAGCGCACGGTGTTCGACCTCGAAATGATGGAGGCGACCGGCTCCTGCGCCGGCATCGAGAATTATTCGCGCTGGCTCACCGGCCGCCAGCCGGGCGAGCCGCCGCCGACCCTGTTCGAATACCTGCCCGACAACGCCATCGTCTTCACCGACGAGAGCCACGTCACCGTCCCGCAGATCGGCGCCATGTACAAGGGTGACTTCCGGCGCAAGGCGACTTTGGCCGAATATGGCTTCCGCCTGCCCTCCTGCCTCGACAACCGGCCGCTCCGCTTCGAGGAGTGGGACGCGATGCGCCCGCAGACCGTGCATGTCTCGGCCACCCCCGGCAAATGGGAGCTGGAGCACACCGGCGGCGTCTTCGCCGAGCAGGTCATCCGCCCCACCGGCCTGATCGACCCGCAATGCGAGATCCGCCCGGCGCGCACCCAGGTCGACGACCTGCTCGGCGAGGTGCAGCAGGTGGCGAAGCAGGGCTATCGCAGCCTCGTCACCGTGCTGACCAAGCGCATGGCCGAGGACCTCACCGAATATATGCACGACCACGGCGTGCGCGTGCGCTACATGCATTCGGACATCGACACCATCGAGCGCATCGAGATCATCCGCGATCTGCGCCTCGGCGCCTTCGACGTGCTGATCGGCATCAATTTGCTGCGCGAGGGCCTAGACATCCCCGAATGCGCCCTCGTCGCCATCCTCGACGCCGACAAGGAAGGCTTCCTGCGCTCGGAGACCTCGCTGGTGCAGACCATCGGCCGCGCCGCCCGCAATGTCGACGGCCGCGTGCTGCTCTATGCCGACCACATGACCGGCTCGCTCGAACGCGCCATCGCCGAAACCGACCGCCGCCGCGAGAAGCAGGTGGCCTGGAACACCGCCCACGGCATCACGCCGGAAAGCGTCAAGCGCTCGATCGCCGACATCACCAATTCGGTCTATGAGCGCGACCGCGTCACCGTCGACAAGGGCATGGCCGACAGCGTCTCCACCATCGGCCATAATTTCGAGGCGGTCACCGCCGACCTCGAAAAGCGCATGCGCGACGCCGCCGCCGACCTCCGCTTCGAGGAAGCCGCCCGCCTGCGCGACGAGCTCAAGCGCCTGCGCGAGACCGAAATGGCGGTGGCCGACGACGGCGCGGCGCGGCAGGTCAGCGTCAAGCAGAAGGCCGGCGCGTATAAGGGGCCGAAAGCCTATGGCGACGCCGCCAACCTGCCGAAGACCCGCGCGGCCAAGCCCGGGCTGGACAGCATGGGCCCCGGCACCGACCGCGAGGTGCCGCTGGGCGCGGAAGTGCGGAAGAAGGGCGGCGGCAAGGCCGGACGGGGGTGGAAGCGGTGAGGCAGCGGGACGCAGCGAAACGCCAATGCACCTCAGTTCTCCCATAGATGGAGCTGATAGGGATGCCTGTCGTCCTGCGGCTCGATGGTTTCACCTTCTTTTTCTATTCGAACGAAGGAAACCCGCGCGAGCCCGCGCATATCCACGTCCGGCGGGGCAGAGACGAAGCCAAGTTCTGGCTGACGCCGGCCGTGTCCCTGTCGTATAATGATGGCCTTGACGCTAGGTCGCTGAATCGCGTCCAACGCATGGTTGAAGACCATCGCGTTCAATTGGAAAGGGCGTGGAATGAGTATTTCGCCTAGAGCCCTGCGCTTCGACGACGATTGCCTATGGGTTGAACTGGAAGACGGCCGGACGATCGGCGTGCCGCTCGCTTGGTTCCCCCGCTTGCTTCACGCCACCCCGCAGGAACGCGAGAATTACGAGTTGAGCCGGCGGGGCATCCATTGGGACGCCCTGGACGAAGATGTCTCGATCAGCGGCCTCCTCGCGGGCCGAGGCGATGCGACCCACCCGGCCAGGACAGCGGCTTAGGGCAATGGCGAATCGGGGCCGTGAATGCTGGCTCAACGGCAGCGAGATCATATCGGCAGGAACAGTACACTCGGGGGTGGCGACAAATCAAATGCACTGTCACCGTAATTCTGACAACCTTGCGCAAGCTCGCCCTGAACATCCTGAACCAAGCGCGCCCGGGCATCTCCGTCCGCCGCAAACGAAAACGATCAGGATGGTCCAACGACTTCGCAAGATCCATCATCGGCCAAATGCGATGACCCTGACATCAACGCTTTGTCACCTACTTCTTCACCCGATTGCCCTGTAAAACAGACGCTCGAAAGTTTGCTGCCGACGCGATAAAGTTGATTTTGGGCTTTTATATCGGATCTTTCACGAAAATCTTCTAGCACGGGAGGCGTCATGGCTGAGGAAGGTGGCGATGAGGTGTGGCAGGCACTGGGCATCGCGCTTGGAGCTGATCCGCGGGAGAATACCACCATTACCGGCATAAGTGGTTTAGAACACCCCGTTCAATCCATTTCCGTAGATGATAGAACTAAGCGGGTTATTATTATCTCTGCTGAAAGCAATCCTCGCATAGCCGCGCTTATGCAAGTCGATGTTCAAGCGACGATGCCCGCCGACACCAAGGTTTTAGTTGCGCGCCCAATCTCTGTCGATATTTCGGATTTCACCCGCAGGCTTTTTGTTACGGCCGACGGCCAGGTCGATGTGAGCAAGGTCTTTGATGTTGGAAAGCTGTTGGCGACATCCGAAGAACCGGGTCATAAGGAAGAGATCTCCCGCCATTTTGATCCCGTGATGAAGCCAATCATGCGTATCTTCGATAACTTGGAGATGCGTCCCGCCAGCCAGATCGTTGGTGTTGTGGAGCAACTAACTGCGATCAATTGGATGCACATATTTCAGTCTGCACAGCAAAATCCGATGAATCTTTTGAATGCGATCTTCGATATCGTTAAGATCGACAACTTGGCTCTCGACCGAGCCTGCGGCGTCTGCCCACTTCCCTTGTATCAATTTACAGACGACGATTGGCTGCTATTCAAGTCTAAAGGCAATCGCGGAGACGCCCAGGCTCGTCTAAAGGAACTTGGGATTTACCAATATTTCTTTCCTCCGAATGAGCAACTCGTTCTCGGTATTGTCGATAAGGGCAATACGTCACTCGATCTCGTTTCCCAGGGCGTTGCCCTCTCGAAGAAGCTTGGTCACATCCAGGGAGAGGGAGAGCTAGTGCCGGGTCTGCCTAATTTTTTTGATGCGATAGATGGACTAAGAGAGCGTGGCTACATCACCAACATAAATAGCACTCTCGAAATTACGCCCGCCGGAAAGGCCGTGCGCCATACGGTCGATATTCAGCCAAGAGAAAGCTTGGTTTCAAAGATAGTCTCTCGGTTTAAAGTCGAGATAAAAGCCAATATAGCAGACGCCGTCAAAGCTTTTAAAAGCTTTGGGTAGCTCTAATTTTCTGCATTTGGGCTGACGTCTTGATGCGAGCGAGTCACGCACTGTGTACATCCCCGCGTGCGTGCCGGTGTCAAAGCTGGGGGCCTCTCTAGCCGAGTTAGGATGGTACGGTGCTGAAATTGGAATCCATAACTGACCTTCAACGCCTCGTTGATGAAAAGCTGTCAGAAAGCCTAACCCTTGACTACAAGGCATCTCCCTCTCTCGCCAAGGACAGCAAAAGCCGGGATGAGCTTGCTAAGGACGTGTCGGCTTTCGCCAACTCGGCGGGGGGCCAGATCATCTACGGGATAGTCGAAAAGAAGCAGATTCCGCTCCGTGTCGATGAGGGTTCAGACCGAGATGATATTACCCCGGAGTGGATCGAGCAGGTTCTCAGCAGCACGGTCATGCCGAGAATAGCGGGAATAGTGATTAAGCAGATACCCATTTCGGATGATGGCAAAAGGGTCGCATATGTTCTTACGATACCAGCTGCAACTTCATTAGCGCCTCATCAAGCGCCGGATAAAAAATACTTCCGCCGTTATAACTTTGAATCGATCCCGATGCATGACTACGAAATTCGTGATGTCATGAATCGGGCCCACGCCCCGGACATTCGACTAGTCTTTGATATGCGGTTCCATCCGAACTGGTGTCCTGTTGAGTTTGAGGGAGATAGCTCTTGGTCCAACCCGCTCATTATTTCGGTTACGCGTGAAAATATCGCGGAGGAGCCGTGTCTCTACTCGGTTGAACGTGTTTTCTTCGACCACGCACTTAATGTGTCAAAAACAACCGCCGCCGTCACGTTCGAGGAGGGACATACCACCGCAAATAATACGCCCGCCTACGTCTACACGAAGAACTTCAATGTTCCCGCCTTTTTGCCTCTCTTTAAAGGGGTGCGATTTACGTTTGGGATATTCGATGTTCGGATCTCTCGCGAGCATCTGGGCAACAGACATTCCTTTTTATTAGGATATATGGTCAACGCACCAGGGTTTTCGGCCAAACGATTCGGAAAATTCGAATTCGATGGAGCTAGGGCAAGGATTGTCTTTACTGATCCAGCGATTTAGCTAAGTCCTTAACGTAGCCGCGCCACGCGTTCCGCCGCATCCGCCGTCACATGGTACTGCTTCGCCCGCTTGCCGGACTTCACCGTTATCCAGGTGCTGTGGAGCGTCTCCCCTGACCGGGCCAGGGCCTTCCGTACATCGCTGATGCGGTGGCCGATGTCGTTGACCTCATGGCCAGCGGCGCGGAGGGCCTTCTTCAATTCCTGCGCGGTCGCCGGGCGGCCGGTCAGCAGCGCCCGGAGTATGACGCTGTTCTAATTGTAGAGTCGAGGAAGGGCGCGGTAGCTTGGGCCGTTCGGCGACGCCCGTTTCCCTTCCCCGCTCATCAAACCGGGCGTGCGGATTTCCCGCATCCGGCTTTCCGGCAGACTTCATTGCAGGCTCACGGCGGTTGCCTTCGGCGTCGTGGTGAGTTGCTTGACCCCGAGTGTCCCGAAGATTTCTCTCCAGGGGAAGGGCGCCATCTGGTCCTGATGCCTGATGCCCGCCCCCGTGCACCTGCGGCTGATGCCGCGGGACGAGGACGGCATGCGCCCCGCGCTCACCGCCCCCGTCGCCGCCATGCCGGCCGCGTTCATGCCCGGCTGAACCGCCCGGGGCATTTCCGGCAGGGGCGCTACGGTTCCGTCGCCCTCGACGAGCCGCACGGGCTCGCGGCCCTGCGCACGATCGCGCCCAAACCGGTGCGGGCCGGCCTTGGTGCCGGAGGCCGTTGGCTGGCGCTGGGCCAGCACGCGCGCGCTCATCGACGGCGCCGACGATGGGATCACCGACATCGCTTCGGTCGTGCAGCGCGTGCCGCGCTTCGCCGACCTCCTCGCTCTTGGTCCGCATGAGGACGGCTTCGCCCGCCTGCGCCGCGCCGAAACCGTGGGGCGCCCGCTCGGCGATCCCGGCTTCCTGGCGCAGATCGAAGCGGCGACGGGCCGCACGCTGGCGGCGGCAAAGCGTGGGCGAAAGCCGAAGGATGAGGCGCGCACGCCTTGAGAGGCGAGCGTCGAAAAGGATGCACTATAATTCCGTAATTCGATTGTGCGCTGAAACCGGCACGCCTGTTAGAAGGCCACCGGCTCTGATCGGGTCAGTCCGGGTTCCAATGTGCTGTTATGGCCTTGACGAGCAAGCGCGCCGGTGTCGCGCTCTTTGGACGCCATGCGATGACGAGCGGGAGCGGAGGCGGGCCGCCCACCAAGGGGCGAACGGCGATGGCGGGCGGGACGAGATGCCGGCCATAATCCGGCATAAGACCAAAGCCATGGGCCGTGAGAATGAGCGATAAGCTGGCGCCTAAATCGTTCACCGTGTGGCTCGGCGTTAGGGTCAATGATTGCTGCTGGCACCAGTTGTCAACCGCATCGCGCAGAGCGGGAGCGGATTGCTGACTGACCGCGATGTAAGGTTGGGTCTGCAGATCCCGGAAGGCGACGCTCTTTTGTTTCGCCAACCGGTGATCGGCGGGGAGCAAGACCACGAAGGGTTGCAGGGCCACCGTCTTAAAATCGAGGTCGACGGCGCCCTCTTCCTGCCGCATGAGCGCGAAGTTGAGTTCCCTGGCTCGCAGGAGCTCGACAAGACGGGGTGAAGGTGCACTGACTACCTGGACATCTACGTCCGATGCGTGCGGCTTCGCGAGCTGTATCACTCGTGGCAGGACGTCGGGCTCAAGGCCCGTGAGGCAGCCAAGTCGCAGGATCGTCCTCGTTCCGCGCGTGTCATTCACCGCTACGTCGAGACGAGACAGGATGTCGCGGCAGTGCTCAAGGAAACGCTGACCGGACGGCGTGAGGGTGATGCCTCGTGGGCGTCTCTCGAAGAGCTGGACACCGAGCTCATTCTCCAGTTCACGAAGTTGGCGGCTGAGCGAAGGCTGGGCCGTGTGCAGTCGTACCCGAGCCGCTTCGCTGAGACTCCCTTCCTCGGCGACGGCCACGAAATAGCGCAGATGCCGAAGCTCCAATTTCCCATACCTATCAGGCATAGCGCATAGAGCTACCATGTCTTTGTGAGAGTGCCAATCACGATCCATCATGAGCATTCAAGGAGTGCACGATGATCACACGGGAACAACTGATTGGCGCTTGGTTTCTGGAGAGCTACACGGAAACCGACGTTCAATCCGGCGAAGTCAGCTACCCGATGGGGACGAATCCCGCGGGACTGATTCTCTATACGTCCGACGGATATATGTCGGCTCAACTGAGTTCGGGCGGACGCGATCGCTTCAAGAGCGACGACCTCTACGGCGGATCGGGCGAGGAATATACGGCCGCCGGCCGCAGTTACATCGCCTACAGCGGCCCTTTCTACTTCGACGAAGGACGGGGCCGGCTAGAGCACGAAATGTTCGTGAGCTTTTTCCCGAACTGGCGGGGGCAACGGCAGGTGCGTGTCGTCGCGATTGACGGCGGCAGGCTTCATCTCGGCCCGGAGCACCCCATGCCGTTTAACGGCCGGCTCAAGACCGCGAGCCTGATCTGGAAACGCGCAGCCCCCAATCTCTGACCGAAAAGGCGAAGATCAGCCATGTCTCAGAATAAATTCTCCAAGATCGGTATCGTCGGCACCGGCGTTATCGGGGCGAGCTGGGCGGCCTACTACCTGTCCCGCGGTTTCGACGTTTCGGCGACCGACCCGGCGCCCGGCGCCGAGGAAAACCTCCGCAATCTGACCCGGAGCTTTTGGGAGCCGCTCGGCCGCTTCGGTCTTGCCAAGGGCGCCTCTCTCGACCGGCTGACCTTCGATGCCGACCTCGGCAAGGCGCTCGCAGGCGTGGAGTTCGTACAGGAGAACGGGCCCGAACGGCTCGACATCAAGCGCCAGCTCCTTGCCGACGTCTCGGCTGCCATTGGAGACGACGCGATTATCGCGACGTCCTCGTCCGGCATTCTCATTTCGGATATCCAGGACGCCGCCAAGAATCCCGGCCGCGTCGTCTTAGGCCATCCCTTCAACCCACCGCACCTCATTCCATTGGTCGAAGTGGTGGGCGGAAAACTGACCACGGCGGAGACAATCGAACAGACGCTCGCCTTCTACACCGCCATCGGTAAGAAGCCGATCCATATCAAGCGGGAGATCAAGGGCCATATCGCCAACCGCCTCCAGGCCGCTCTGTGGCGCGAAGCGTTCTACCTGGTCGACCAAGGGGTCGCAAGCGTGTCCGACATCGACACGGCCATCGCCCATGGGCCTGGCTTGCGCTGGGCGCTGCTGGGTCCGTTCATGAACCTGCACCTGTCGGGCGGCGCTGGTGGCATCGGCCATGTGATCGATCACTTGGGACCGCCGATCGAGAGCTGGTGGCGCGACCTGGGCGACCTGTCGTTCACCCCGGCCGTTCGTGCCGAAGCCGTCAGCGGCATCGAGGAAGAACTGAAGGCGCGGTCGCTGGATGCGATGACTCGGGCTCGGGACGACGTCCTCATTCAGCTCCTCTCCCTGAAATCTGCCACACCGACGCTCCCCTGAGCGCGCGGGTCCCAGCAACAAGGACGCACCATGCTCCCCATCCAAACCCGTATCACCAAGGCGATGGCCAATCCCATCGCCGATGACCGCACCATCGACCCGATGCGCGAACTGCGCGAGGTGCTCGCCGCGACCGGACATGCCCCCACCGATGCGGGCGGCTCGGTCCGCTTCGAAGGGCGCGACCCTATCATCTCCAGTCCATGGCCCCTGGCGACCATGGCGGGCGTGGCGCTGATGGCGAAGGCCGTTGCCATGGCGGACATTTGGCGGCTGCGCACCGGTGAGGCGCAGGACCTTTCGGTCGACTTGCGGCAGGTATTGCACAGGCTCTGCCCGTTCTACGATCGAAAGTGGGAATTGCTGAACGGCTATGCGCCGGGCGCGCCGTCTGATCCCACGAACCCGTTCATGCCGAGCCATATGTATCAGGCGCGCGACGGGCGTTGGGTTCAGCTGCTCAACATCTACCCGCGCGCCAAGACGGCGGCACTGGCGTTCTTGAAGACCAACGATGATCATGACGCCATCGCCAAGGTGGTGTCCCGCTGGAACGGCCTGGATCTGGAAGAGGCCGCCAACGCCGCCGGCCTCCAGGCGACGATGGTGCGCACGGTCGAGGAATTCATGGCCGAGGAGCAGTTCCGCCACCTCGCGGATCTGGACCTGGTTCAGATCGAGAGGATCGGCGAGAGTGACCCGGTGCCCTTCACGCCGAACCCGAAGGCGCCCTTAGATGGGATTCGCGCGCTCGGCCTCGGGCACGTGATTGCAGGTTCCGGTCTTGGCCGGGCGCTCGCTTATCACGGTGCCGACGTGCTCAACATCTGGCGGCCGACCGACTTCGAGATCGATCTGGTCTATTACACGGCCAATGTCGGCATGCGCTCATCGATCCTCGATATCGCCGAGCCCGACGCCATGGCCCGTTTCAAGGCGCTCGTCTCCGGTGCCGACGTGTTCTTTTCCAACCGGCGGGCCGGCTACCTGGAAAGGTACGAACTGACCGCGGAGGCGCTCGCCGAGATTCGGCCGGGGCTGATCCATGTGGACATGTCGCTCTATGGCTGGTCCGGGCCGTGGGCCAAACGGTTCGGTTTCGACCAGAATGCCGGGGGCGTGTCCGGTGTGTTCGCCCGGGAGGGGACGCCGCAGCAGCCGAAGTTGACGGAGATTTTCGTCGTCAATGACTACGTCATGTCCTGGATCTCCAACGTCGCGGTTGCCGCGGCGTTGAAGCGGCGCGCCGTCGAGGGCGGCAGCTATCGCGTCCGCATCAGTCTCGCCCGGCTGTCGATGTGGCTCTTGCATATGGGCGTCTTCGACAAGGCTTACGCCGCGTCGATCGCCGGCAGACAGGGCGAGCATGAATATCGCGCGCCGGAGCTTTTCCGCGCCGAAACCGCCTGCGGCGACTACCAGGGGGTCACCGACCAGGTGCGCATGTCGCGTACCCCAGGCTTCTACCGCGTCCCGCTCGTTCCGCGAGGTGCGAGCCGGCCGGAATGGGCCCTTGCGGACTGACGGCATCATCCCCGGCTGACGCTCAACCGCTACTGCTGGACAGCGTCTGAGATCCGGAACCCGGCAAAGCTGTCAGCCAGGGGAAGATCCTTTCAACATACTCGTCGATTGGTTACGGCCGTAACCAATCAAATGCTGCATGCAATTCAATTGCAATGGTCATCCTGCAGCTTCCATCCACGATCAGGCATTGCTTCTTAAACATGCCTGCGGCCGTGCGTTTGAGTTTCATCCAAAAAGAAGGAGGTCACATATGACCAAAATCGCCCTTGTCACTGGCGGAAGCCGCGGACTTGGCCGCAACACGGCCCTCAACATTGCCCGCAAGGGAAGCGACGTCATCATCACGTATCAGAGCCATGCGGAGGATGCGCAGGCCGTGGTCGCCGAAATCAAAGCGCTGGGCCGCGCGGCGGCTGCCTTTCAGCTTGATGTCAGCGACGTGTCCACCTTCGCTCCGTTTGCGCAGCATTTGAAAGTGGCGCTGCGCGATCGTTGGCAGCGCGACGCCTTCGACTATCTAGTCAACAATGCCGGTCATGGAGATATGGCCTCGTTTTCGGAGACGACCGAGGAGCAGTTCGACAAACTGATCAACGTCCATTTCAAAGGCGTCTTCTTCCTCACCCAGAAACTGCTACCGCTGATCGCAGATGGTGGCCGCATCGTGAACTTGTCTTCAGGTATGACTCGGATAGTCTATCCCGGCTTCGCTGCCTATTCGGCGGCGAAAGGCGCGGTCGAGGTGCTCAGCGTCTACATGGCCAAGGAACTTGGTAGCCGTGGTATCGCCGTCAACACTGTCGCACCGGGTGCCATCGAGACCGATTTTCTTGGCGGTGCCGTCCGTGACTCGCGAGACTTCAACAAATCGCTTGCCGACGCGACGGTGCTCGGCCGGGTCGGTCTACCCGATGACATCGGGCCGATGATCGCCAGCTTGCTCGCCGAAGAAAACCGCTGGATCAACGCTCAGCGCATCGAAGTCTCCGGCGGCCAAGGTATCTGAACCGGGGGGGGCGGCCCGACTCGGGTCGCCCGCAGGTACCATCGGTGGATCCTTGGTGCGGGTCGGCTAAGCGAGCGCGCGGCGCAGTGATAGGTGCTGACAACCGTCATTTACAATGAAGACGAGACCAACGGCACAATAACGTCCCGAGTAACGTCTGTTACCAATGACGTATAGGCGCAATCGCATCGTAGCGAGATGAGGGCTTTATGAAACCTCGCCGTGATCGGAGGACTTATGACACACATTGAATCTGCCCAAACGCCTGATTACCTCATGGGGCATTCCGGCTGGGAAATAGCCCGACTGCAACTCCAAGCCACGATGTTGGCACCCATCACGCGCCGTCTCTTGCACGAAGCGGGATTGCAGCGTGGTATGCGTGTGCTGGATATCGGCTGTGGAACAGGTGACGTGAGCGTCATGATTGCCGACATCGTTGGCAAGCAAGGCAAAGTTGTAGGGATTGACCGCAGCGACATCGCGATCAAAACCGCACGGCAGCGGTTCGGCTCCTATCCAAACATTCAATTCGCGGTAGGCACGCTAGACGATCTGCTCGACAACGAGCGGTTCGATCTGGCTTTCGGCCGCTATGTGTTAATCCACCAGCCGGAACCATCAGAGATGCTACGCCAGGCCGCAGCCCTTGTGCATCCTGGGGGCGCTCTCGCGTTCCACGAAATCGTCCTTTCCGATGGCTTCCCGACTTCGCCGAGTTCCCCGTTGTGGGACCGACTCAACCGCTATTACGTCCAAGCGTTCGAGAAACGACTACGTCATTGCGATATAGCAAAGCGCTTTGTGGCGTGCTTTGCAGCAGTTGGGCTTGGAACGCCAAAGATTATTTCTGAGAGTATCGTGGGAGACGGCGCAGCGTCCACCCTCACTCCCTGGTTCGTGGAGACGATCAGGACCCTCATCCCGGAACTCGTGGCATCGTTCGGAGTCAACGAGGAGGAACTTGCCATTGACACGCTCCTGGACCGGCTGCGGGAAGAGTCAAGAACTTGTTGTGCCCAGGTGTCCTCTTCTCGTCAGATAGGAGCGTGGGTCACCGTCTGATTAGAATCACCACGCCATTCGGCCTGAGCCAAGCCATCGGCGGCAAAAATGGACTCATCGGAGGCCATGAAGCGTTACGGATACGCTGCGTGGAGCAGCAACCCGAACCACGGATACTATATGACCTTCTCAACGCAAAATTCCGAAACATCCGAATTTATTCGGCGGGTACGTATCAATCAGCAGAACCTCACCGACAACCTGAAAAACCGATACGATTTCATCGTTTGCGGATCTGGTTCTTCGGGGTCGGTCGTGGCGCGACGGCTGGCCGAGAATCCGAAGGTCAGCGTTTTGTTGATCGAGGCTGGAGGTTCCGACGACGTGCCTGGCGTCATGGAAGCGGGCCAATGGGCGTCGAATCTTGGGAGCGAACGCGATTGGGGTTTTCGAGCGCGGCCCAATCCCCACTTGAACAATCGCAGTCTTCCAATGGCAATGGGTAAGGTACTGGGCGGCGGATCTAGCATCAATGTAATGTACTGGGTGCGCGGACATAAAAATGATTGGGATTTTTTTGCAGCCGAGGCCGGCGACGAAGCATGGAACTACAAATCGGTCCTGGAAATCTATCGCCGCATAGAAGACTGGCAGGGCACGCCGGATCCGAAATATCGAGGAACCGGAGGACCTGTATATGTCGAGCCCACCCGCTCAACCCCGCTTTCTCTTGCGGTGTCCGAGGCTGCGCGCTCGGTCGGTATTCCGGCATTCGAAAACCTCAACGGCCGAATGATGGAGGACGATGGCGGATGGTCGCAAGTTGAGTTGCGGCAGCGCGATGGACGCAGGCTTTCCATATTCCGGTCGTACACGTTCCCTCACATGGACCGGACCAATCTGACAGTCCTCACACAGGCCATGGTTACGCGTTTGGTGTTTGCGGGAAAACGGGTGACCGGTGTCGATGTCGCTCACGATGGTAAAGTCCATCGTATATTTGCCGGGCTTGAGGTTGTCCTGTCGTTGGGCGCAATCAACACGCCGAAGGTTTTGATGCAGTCCGGCATCGGACACGAGGATGAATTGCGGCGCCTTGGAATTCCTGTAGTGCAGCACCTTCCCGGAGTCGGGAAGAATTTTCAGGATCATGTTCTGCTCTTCGGCTGTGTGTGGGAGCATGAACCTGGCGAGGCCCCTCCGGGGGGAAATTCATGTCTTTTATGGAAGAGCGACCCCACCCTCGACACCCCGGACATGCAATGTGTTCACCTTGAAGGTGCCTATACCAGCCCTGAAACAGCAAAGTTCAATCCTCCAAAGAACGCTTGGACGTTCGTTCCGGGTGTCATACGGCCCAAGAGCCGAGGGCAGCTCCATCTCACAGGACCAAATCCGCTCGACACGATGGAGATTGACGCCAACTTCCTTGGAGATCCCGACGATCTGAAGGCCTTCCTGAAGAGCATCGAGCTTTGTCGTGAAATAGCCCATTCCTCTGCACTGCACTCTTTCGTGAAGCGTGAAGTGATTCCCGGTAACTTAAAGGGCCCCGATCTCGAAAATCTAGTTCGGAATTCTATACTAACTTACTGGCACCAGAGCTGTACCGCCAAGATGGGCCGGGATTCCATGTCTGTGGTAGACAACCAGCTCAGGGTTTACGGGATAGAAAATCTTCGCATTGCCGACGGATCCATCATGCCGCGCGTAACCACGGGCAATACCATGGCGCCCTGTGTCGTGATCGGCGAGCGTGGAGCAGAGATGCTAAAGACCCGACATCAAATGTAACTTGAAACGGTCGCGCGTCAGACCGGTCGGCCTGCCGTATCATGTCGATTGGCGCGCCTCGGAAGTCGCCAGCCTCAAGGTACCAACATCGACAGCGGACGCTTCGCCGTCTCCCACGATGCTCTCAGATTTACTGTGGGCGGATCTGGTTCTTCTGGGGTGGCCGTGCCGCGACGGCCAGCCAAGAATCCGAAGGCGAGCGTTTTGTTGATCGAAGCTGAGGTCCCGAGCAGCGGATCCGGAATCAACGTGATGTGTTGGCGCTTGGACCCACAACGAGTGGGGCTTTTGGGCGCCGATGTCTGTGACGAGACGAACGCTGCCAGTCTTCGATGCACTTTGTGTTCGGGAGAAATGGATGCGGTTCGAAAACCAGTTAATGCCGGCCGCGTAACAGGAGAGATTAGGTGTCCTCACCAGAGTTTCCTATGGCTATGAAGCAGTCGCAGGGCACCGGAAGGCCGGTCGCCCTGATTACAGGAGCATCAAGCGGGATAGGTCTGGAATTTGCCCGGCAGTTAGCGTCGGAGCACGATCTGATCCTTGTGGCCCGGCGTAAAGACTTGCTTGAGGCTGCGGCCTCCGAACTCGAAAAAAGGTTCGGTACCCAGGTGCAGATATTGCCGGCGGACCTGACCAGCGAGGCGGAACTGTCCATGGTCGCTGAGCGGATCGCCAACGAGAAAAACCTCGCTCTTCTCGTAAATTGCGCCGGGTTTGGGCTGGAAGGATATTTTTGGAAGGCCGGGCTCGCTGAGCAAGAGAGAATGCACCTCCTGCACGTAATGGCAACGGTCAAGTTGAGCCACGCGGCATTGAAAAACCTCGTTGCGAAGAATTCTGGTGGTGTGATCAATGTGAGTTCTGTCGCTGGATTTGTTTGGTTTGGAAACGTCAGCTATGGGGCCACGAAGGCATGGATGAAGGCGTTTGGCGACGGGGTGTGTATCGACTTACACGCCGCTGGCTCGAAGGTGACGATGCAGACCCTCTCTCCGGGCTACACGCATACGGAGTTCCAGCAGGCGATGGGCTTAGACCCCACGAAGGTGGCTCCGCCCAAATCGTGGTCGACAGCCAGCGACGTGGTCAGCGCTTCACTTGCGGGATTGAAAAGGGGAAAGCATCTTGTAGTACCAGGATGGCGTAATAGGGCCCTTATAGGATTGTTTGCTTTACTGCCTTGGCGGTTGCGACGGAGCTTGTTGGCTGGCAAGGCGAGAGAGGGTCGCGGCGGTGCTGCGTTTCCGGGGCCGTAATGCAAGTACTTCGCCGATCGGCGTCGAATTTTGGCCCTGCCTCACTCTCGGTAGAGTCGAGGAAGGGCGCGGTAGCTTGAGCCATTCGGCAACGCCCCGTTTCCCTTCCCCGCTCATCAAACCGGACGTGCGGATTTCCCGCATCCGGCTTTCCGGGTGGCTTCATTGTAAGGCCCACGACGGGACACAGGATGCACGCGTCTGAGCTGGCGCACACCGAGTTCGGCGAAGATGGTGCTTCGCGAGAACGCTGATGTGCCGCTGTTTTGCTCCTTGTGTCGTTTGGCGAGGAAGTGCCTCACGCGGTCAACGACATGATGATCGGCCGCCTGATACGTCAGCGACAGCGAGCCATAGCCGAAGTAGGCCGACCAGCCAGCCAGAAGGCTGTTCAGTCGATCCCGCACGTCGGGCCATGATCCCTTGTTGCCGGGCACCAGCAGATCGCTCACCTTGCCTTTCAACCGTTGCAGGCTCCTGGCGGACGGACTGGCGCCGAGATAAAGGCGGCCATCCTTGCTATGACGATGCGGACCGAACGTGTAGCCGAGGAAGTCGAAGCGCTCGGTTCGAGCTTCCTTCACCGAGGTTTTCGCCTCGTTGATCGTCAGCCCGAGCCTTGTCATCACCGCCTTCGTCCACGCCAGCGCCTCTGCCGCGTGGCCGCGGCTGAGGATGACGAAGTCGTCGGCGTAGTTGACGACATGCGCCCTGAACGCCTCGCCGCAAGCAGCAAGACGCCAGTGCTTCAGGAACCGGTTCATGTAGAGGTTGGCCAGCAACGGGCTGACGACACCACCCTGCGGCGTGCCGAGCCGGTTGCGCTTGCCACCCATCCTGCGCCGGGTTCCATCCTCGCCTTGTTCCTCGACCGGCACTTTGAGCCACATCCGGATCAGATGCAGCACATGCCGGTCACAGGTACGACGAGATACCGACTTCATCAGTTCAGGGTGCGGGATCGTATCGAAGTACTTCGACAAATCCGCATCCACCACATCCGTATACCCTCCAAGCAAGTGCTGGTGCACCTGCCGGATCGCCTCGGCGGCGCCCTGCTGGGGACGATAGCCGTAAGCAGTCCTTTCCAGGTCCGCTTCGAAGATCGGCTCGAGCACAAGCTTGGCGGCGGTCTGAACAACCCGGTCCCGTATCGTCGGGATGCCGAGCGGGCGTTCACCGCCTCCCGGCTTGGGGATGATCACCCGCCGTACAGCCTGCGGCCGATACGTCTTCGAAGCGAGGTCCTTACCCAATGCCGCCAGCCAGTTCTCGACACCGCCCGCCTCGATCTGCGCAAAGCTCATCCCGTCAACACCCGATGCACCCCCATTCTCACGGGCACGCAACCAGGCATGGTGCAGGATGTCTTCACGGTAGATCTTGTCGTACAGTGCATAGAAGCGGAAGGCAGGCTCCGCCTTCGCCTTGCAATACAGCTTTCTTTGAAGAATCCGGATCCGTTCGGGCGTTGCTAGACGCATCGTCAATCGCCTCCACCTCATCTTTGCCGAAAGCACACCACAAGTCAGGGGCCTTCCCTCCACCGGCATTACCCGGTCTCGACAGTACTACGCCCCTGTCCGACTCCCGCCCGATGCCGCTGTCCTGAATGACAGCGTTGAGGACGCGACCCCCGCACCAAACGGGTCTCCCCCGATTACGCCCACCACCTTGCCGGCGTGCCGTGCCCACTACCCCGGTGAACCGGACGGGTGCAGATGTCGATTGCTTCCCCCTCCGCGCGGCCTTCCCCGGTAATCCGGCGGGTCGGCGCTCACATCTCGACTTTCGAGGCCTGCTCAGGCTTTACTCACATTACGGCCCACCGGCTCGCTCAACCGCCCAGGGCGGCCTTTGTCACGAGGCTCCGGCCCGCCCAATTACCCGGACAAGCCGCTCGTCTGCTACCGGATCAATCGACAACTGTCCGGGTGGAATCTTCCTCCACTGGTGATGTACACCGTCGGGGCGCACGAATTACAGTGACTGTCACCGATATTTTCCGTCTTCCAGTTCGACCCATAGGCAATCGTCGTCGAAGCGCAGGGCCCTAGGCGAAATACTCATTCCACGCCCTTTCCAATTGAACGCGATGGTCTTCAACCATGCGCTGGACCCGATTCGGCGGCCTCGCGTCAAGGCCGTCATTGTACGACAAGGACACGGCCGGCATGCCTGGATTGACATCCTCAGCGTAAAAATATCTAGAGTTCGTATGTGTAGATGATTCGAACTTGCGAGATTCCGAGGATATTTCTATGGCGTTTGTCGAACCAGGGCTATACTCTCGGGGGGAGCTAGACCGAGTTGGTAATAGGATACGCCACGGTATAATAAACGATCAAGATCTTGCCGTTTTAGATAATTGGCGAGCGTCCCATCTCTACGTTTTAAATACATTTCAAGCCTCGCTTCGCAACCGGCGATCTCGCTCTAATGTTGGCGAGCAGATTACAATCGCGCAGCGTCTAAAGCGACGTCCCACAATTATTGATAAACTAAGTCGAGAAGAGGGGATGTCACTATCCCGCATGCATGATATCGCCGGTTGTAGAATAATATTTCCAACCCTTGGATCTCTGGAAATTTTTCGAGGTGGCGTGCTATCTTCTCGGGCTTCTCATGAATTATTAGGTGGAGGAAACCGGTATAATTACATAGAGACTCCCAAGCCATCAGGCTATAGGGGAATTCATGATGTTTACAAATATAATGTCGGATCTGCGGGTGGAATTAAATGGAATGGACTTCGCGTTGAAATACAATATAGAACTTATATTCAACATGCCTGGGCGACTGCTGTTGAGATAAGCGATATTGTCAACGCGACTCGACTGAAATTTAGCCAAGCGAATCGAGATATAAGTCGTTTGTTTCTTTTGTGTAGTGAAATTCTCTCCAGATATCACGAGGATCGAACCGGATTTTGTACCGAGGTGGATAGTGGAGATTTACTAGAGGAGTTCAGGGATTTAGAATCAAAAATTCATGCAATATCTCGGTTAAGGAGCTTGACATCTTCAGCATTTCAAAAATTTGCTCGTACGTCGAAATTATTCATTTTGGTAAATTATACTGTTTCAGACAAAGAAGGGCATTTTGAAGCAGAGGGATTTACTGATAATGCATCCGCTGTTGTTCGATATTCTGAGCTTGAAAAACAGTTAGAGGGAAAGGCCGATGTTGTCTTAGTCGGGGCGAGTCAGCAAGACGCAGTTAAACTGGCGTATACAAACTATTTTTCTGACGCATCAGAATTTATCGCTGCGCTTGATACTGCCGTCGAGGACCTTGCGTAAGGTAAAGATTGATAGAAATTCTTTCATCAGCTGAACCGCGGTCGCTGCCCACCATCCTGCCGATGTCATCCGGGACTTCTGCGTTCTCCGCATGCGCACGATGGGAAATATGGAGGCTTGGGATGCGGCGGGTAAAGGCTGGGCGGTGCGCATGATTGAGGTTTTAAGCTTCGCCCGGGACATGCTTTAAGAAAACCCTTGCGGGTTTAAGCGGGTGTGCCAACATTACCGGACAAGAAAGAAACCTAAATGCAAGACATTTTTGTCAACCTGATCGGTAAAGTCGCCCACAATACCGTGGCGCTTCTCATTACCCTCTTCGTCCTCGCCGGGCTGAGCGCCGTTTCCAAGTATGAGAACTGGACGGTGCTGCAAACCCCGCTCGATTACCTGAACGGCGTCATCGTCAGCCAGGCCAACACCGTGGTTGTGAGCAACCCTAGCTCTACCGTCGTGGTGAGCGGCACCGTGGTCAGCCCCACCGCGCAGTAGTGTCCAGCCTTGCCGACATCCTCACCGCGTTCTTTTCCTGGCTCGCTGGAGCGGTGCAGGGTGCGATGGCCGTCATGCTTAAGGATGAAGACGCGGAATCCCAGCAAAATGCAGCTGCCCTCGAACGTGAGCGGCAGCTGCATGCTCTTCCTGATGCTGATCTGCTTGACCGGATGCATGACACCAACGCCCAACTGCGGGCAATTCGCTCCCGTGATTCTGACTGCCCCCGAGATTATGTGCCTATCCCGGCCGAACCGTGAGCAGGTGGAATCGAATAACGAAGCGTGGCTGGAGCTGCGCTAAGAAAGCCAGTGCTCTTAGGGTACCGGACCTAGCCAAACCAAATGCGCGTTATCATGTTCGCATCATCGTGCTCTATGTTCACTCGCGATGGAATAAAATCCATTGTTAGGCTGTCCCCCTGTTTATAGTAGCGGCATCTGCGGCCTTGAAGGTCGAGTATCTGCGTGGGCTGCGAGCCTACCTGGGTCAAGCTCGATATGAAGTTGGCAAAATTCGCTCTGAGTCCTTCCACGTCGATGTCTGACGAGGAATGCGACCACGGAAATGGCCAAGGCACAGGACGATCCTCCACGAGGGACTTTCTTCCATCCGAAGGAGCAGGCCAGACCCAAAGCTTGAAACCCCGAGGACCGACAAATCCCTTGAAAAGAATATAGGCTCCGTCTTCGGTCAGTTCATATGCATTCACCGCCCCAGTAGGAGTGCCGCACAACGCTGGTCTTAGAAGAGGAAGCATGCGCTTCTCTTCAGATATAATGGATGATGACCCCACTATTTCTGTTAGGGAACCCCTCATTTCCTCAAGGGAGATTTCATTGCCCATTCCGCATTGCATGGTTCCATCTTCTTTGTAAACCCATACGTTTGCCATTGCAGTTTCCTCTAGGCGGGAAAGTCCGCAAATATTTAACTTCCACATTTTAGAGTAAGTAACAACTTTACAATTTATGCGTGCAACGCACAAAAAACAATAATCACGAAAAGATCACGCTTGGGCTTTGTAAAGCCGGTTGATAGCAAATAAAAAAATGCCCTACCTCCACCAGGTAGGGCAATTCGCTATACAACCTCAACTAGGTCGTCTTCGCGTTCGGGTTCCGGCGTATCGTCATGAACCGCGTGGTAAGCCTGCTCCTCCAGCCACCGCGCCCCGTGGGAAGCGTAGCTCGCGGCGCTGACGACGGCCTTGTGGTCGTTTTCCAAAACCTTCAGCCAGTGAGCAATGTAGCTCGCCGCCGTCCGGGTCGTAGGCAGGTAGCCTAACTGTGCGCAAAGGAACGCGCTTCCCAGCTCCGCCACCAATTCCTCGAAAGCGTAGGCGCTATCTCCGAACCGGGAGCCGTACTGGCGTGCCAGCCGCTCCTTGTGGCCGGTGGCATGGATCAGCTCATGGCACCAGGTACCGAAGAACGTGTCGTCACTCTCGAAGCTGCCGTAGGTCGGCATGTCGATGTAGTCGCGGTTGACGTGGTAGCAGGCCTTGTTCCCACCAAAGTGGGTGTTGATCCGCGTGTCTTTGCAGAACGCCACACCGGCATCGAACTTCTCATCCTCTGGCTTCGGCTCCGCCTGCTCGTAAAACTTCTCGGGAAGTTTCTCGAATTGGTCGACGTTGAAGACGGAAAAGGTGCGCAGCACCGGCACGTAGAGTCGAGGAAGGGCGCGGTAGCTTGTGCCGTTCGGCAACGCCCCGTTTCCCTTCCCCGCTCATCAAACCGGACGTGCGGATTTCCCGCATCCGGCTTTCCAATTGTAGAGTCGAGGAAGGGCGCGGTAGCTTGTGCCGTTCGGCAACGCCCCGTTTCCCTTCCCCGCTCATCAAACCGGACGTGCGGATTTCCCGCATCCGGCTTTCCGACAGACTTCATTGCAGGCTCACGGCGGTTGCCTTCGGCGTCGTGGTGAGTTGCTTGACCCCGAGTGTCCCGAAGATTTCTCTCCAGGGGAAGGGCCGCGTTCCTCGTCCACCTTCCTTGTGCCGCTTGGCGAGGAAGCGTCTGACGCGATCACAGATGTGCCGATCGATGGCCCGATAGGCCGCAGCCCGGGTGCCATAGCCAAAATACGCCGACCAGCCAGTCAGAAGACCGTTCAGCCTGTCGCGCACGTCTGGCCATGCTCCCTTGTTGCCTGGCACCAGAAGGTCACCGATCTTGGTCTTGATCCGTTTCACGCTCTTTCTGGAGGGACTTGCGCCCGAATACCTCTGGCCATCCCGTTTCCGGAACTTCGGACCAAACGTGTAGCCGAGGAAGTCGAAGCTGTCCGCGCCGGCATCCTTCACCGAGGTTTTCGCCTCGTTGATGCTCAGCCCAAGCCTGATCATCACTGCCCTCGTCCACGCGAGAGCCTCAGGCGCATGCCCGCGGCTGAGGATGACGAAGTCATCGGCATAGTTGACCAGATGCGCACGGAACGCCCGACTGCATCCTTGCCTCCGCCAATACTTCAGGAACCGGTTCATATAGAGGTTGGCAAGCAACGGGCTGACAACGCCGCCTTGCGGCGTGCCTCGCTTGTTGCTCTTGCCGCCACTCATGCGCCGGATACCACCACCATCCCGCTCCTCGACCGGAGCACGAAGCCACATCTTGATCAGATGCAGAACATGCCGGTCAACGATACGGCGAGCCACCGATTTGAGGAGCTCCGCATGCGGGATCGTGTCGAAGTATTTCGACAGATCGGCGTCGACGACATCCGTATACCCCTGTCGGATCAGCCGATGGGTCTGCGTGATGGCATCGAGCGCGCTTCGTTTGGGCCTATAGCCATAGGCATTGTCTTCCAGATCTGCCTCAAAGATCGGTTCCAGCACCAGCTTGGCAGCAGTCTGGGCCACCCGGTCCCGGATCGTGGGAATACCCAAGGGCCTCTCCCCGCCACCGGGCTTGGGGATCATCACCCGCCGCACCGGCTCGGGCCGATACCTCTTCGAGGCAAGGTCCTCCCGCAAGGCTGCCAGCCATTTCTCCACCCCCGACCGCTCAATGTCCTCGAAGTGCACTCCATCCACGCCCGGAGCCCCGCCATTGTGACGGGCACACGCCCACGCATGAGCCAGAATGTCCGCGCGACAAATCTTGTCGTGGAGCAGATAGAAGCGGAAGGCAGGCTCCGCCTTCGCCTTGCAATACAGCTTCCTCTGAAGGTTCCTGATCTTATCCGGTGTTGCCAGGCTCATCGCCAATCACCCTATCCTCACCTTCTTCACAAGCGCATCTGAAGCAAGGGGCCTTCCCTCCACCGCAATTACCCGGTTTCGACAGTACTACGCCCCTCTCCGACTCCCGCTCGGTCCACCGCCCTGCGACGGCGCGAGGTATCATCCTCGACCAGCGGGTCTCCCCTGATGACCCGTCTCTCTCTTCCGGCGTGCCGTGCCCAATACCCCGGCGGATCAAACAGGTGCACGTGTCGATGGCTTCCCTGTCCGTACTGCCTTCCCCATCACCGTGGCGGGTCGGCATCCGCATCGCACCTTTCGAGGCCTGCTCAGGCTTCACTCACATTACGGCCCGTCGGATCGCTCAGCCACCCAAGGCGGCCTTTGTCACGAGGCTCCGACCCAGCAGATTACCCTGCCAAGCCGCTCGTCAGCTACCGAACCTATCGACTATTATCCGGGTGGAACCTACCTCCACTAGAGAAACACGCCTACAGGGCGCACACGGTGACAGTGCATTCTATTGTCCCCCCTCCCCCACGCTTGACATCCTTTTCCCGTGGGCCCTCTCGCGCGTCGTCGTTCCGGGTGTGCCCTGCTCAAGCCGTTCGGATTGCTGCCCGTCCCAGCTGTTCCACCACCATCTCGATGAAGCTCTTCAGCTTCGGCGTTTGCCGCCGATCGGGGTGGAAGAGCAGGTGGATGGGACGCGGCGGCGTTTCGTAGTCCGGCAGGACCCGGATGAGCCGCCCGGTCGCGAGGTGGGGACGCACCAGCTCTTCCGCGAGGAGCGCCAGGCCGAAACCGGCGAGCGTCGCCTGCAGCAGCGAAGCGGCGCTGTTGACCTTGAGACGGCCGTGGATCAGGGCCTTCGAGGTGAGGCCGTCCCGTACGAAGACCCAGTCGCTGACCGTCGCTTCGGGCCAATTGCCGAAGATCAGGCATTGATGGTCGGCCAGATCCGGCAATGTCGATGGCATCCCTCGCTCCTTCAGGTAAGCGGGCGACCCGCAGACGATCGTCTGAAAGGGGGCGAGCTCGATCGCTCCAAGGTTCAGTTTTCTCAGTGGACCGATCCGGAACACCGCCTCGAACCCTTCGTCGATCAGGTCGACGAAGCGGTCGTTGAGAACCAGGTCGACATCGACGCTGGGATGGTCGCTCAGATAGCGAGCGATCACCGGCGTCAGGCTGTGGGTTCCGAACGAAACCGGCGCGTTGACGCGCAGGAGCCCTCGCGGTTTGCCCCTGGCCTCATCGGCAATCGCATCCGCCCAGTCGACCTCGGCCAGCGCCACCTTGCACCGATCGTAATAGGACTTGCCGATCACCGTCAGGCTTTGCTTTCGGGTCGTGCGGTTGAGCAGGCGTGTGCCCATGCGCGCCTCCAGATAGGCGACGTGCTTGGCCACCATCTGCGAGGAGATGCCGAGCGCCGACGCCGTCGCGGCAAAGGAGCCGGTTTCCGCCGCCTTTACGAAGGCGGCCATGCTGGCGAGACGGTCCATTCCACACTCCTGGTTGGGAGAGCCGGTTTCATGATGCCATTTATCGACGGAACGCAAGGGTCCATTGCTGTCGTCATCATCCGCTTCCCCACCCGGGGACATCTTCGAAAGGCATACACATGAAGATCGGCATTGTCGGCGCCGGCCATATCGGCGGCGCGCTCACCCGTCTGTTCCGGGCCGCAGGGCACGAGGTCACGGTCGCCAATTCGCGCGGACCGGCGTCCCTGGCGGACCTGTCGGCGGAAACCGGCGCGCGGGCCGCGGTGATCGAAGACGCCGTCCGCGGCCAGGAGGTCGTGGTCGTCGCCGTTCCCATGGACAGGATCCCGAGCCTGCCCCGCGACCTGTTCGCGGCCACGCCCGCCGACGTCGTGGTGATCGACACGTCCAACTACTACCCGCAGCAGCGCGACGGCCGTCTGGACGGCATCGAGGACGGGAGCACCGAAAGCGCATGGGTCGAGCAGCATCTCGGGCGTGCGGTGATCAAGGCGTTCAACACGATACTGGCGACCCATCTTCAATCGGGCCCCAGGCCCGCGGGCGCCGCGGACCGGATCGCCCTGGCGGTGGCGGGCGACGATGCCCGGACCAAGTCCAAGGCGATGGCGCTGCTCGACGGGATCGGCTTCGACGCCGTGGACGCCGGCACGATCGCCGAGTCCTGGCGCCAGCAGCCGGGCTCGCCGGGCTATCTCAAGGACTATGACGTCAAGGGCGTGCGGCGCGCGCTCGCCGAGGCGAGCCCCGAACGCCGGCCCGAGTGGCGCGCGACGCCGAACAGCCCCGGCACCTACGACTCTCCGGCCTGAGCGCTCCTTGTCCGCCACGCCCCCTCACGCCCGGACGATCGAGGACTGAACGGCCGACCGTCTCATGGAGCGCGGCATAGGCCGTCAGCGCGCGGTTTCATCGAGGACGACGATCAATTCCATCGCGTTGACGGCCCGGCTCCCGGCATGAGGTCTCCGTCCTTTCTCGACGTCACAGAAAGGCGATCTTGCCACCACTACCATGCCGGAGGCGTGTTCACGTGCAGGGTAACGGCATCGCAGTCGGGGCACTCCCATCGGTGGGGGATGTCGCTGGTGTGCCACAAGGAGTCCCCGGCCCTCAATTCATATGCGTCGCTCCCCACATAGTAGGTCACCTGCCCTTTGACGACATAGACCATTTCCTCGCCGGGATGGCTGAACGCCTTGAACCGGCCGCCGCCACGGGGCGTCCGATAAAGGGTCGCCTGCAATGCGCTGTTCATGCGCGGGATAAGGGTCTCGCTGGTCGCATTGAGTGCCCCGTTTCCCTCCAGCTGGAGGGAGGGGCCCCGTCCGGCCCGTGTCAACAGGGGCTTGGGACCGGAACTCCTCTGAAGGAACTCGATCAGCTCCGCATCCCAGAACGCGGCAATGCGGCGCAAGGTGTCGACGGTAACGCCTGTCTTGCCGCGTTCCAGACGGCTCAGGAATGACTCGGTAAGTCCGGTGCCGCGTGCGACGTCTGCCAGGGATTGGCCGCTCGACGTACGCCGCTCGCGTATCCGCCGCCCGAGTTCGACATCTTCCACGCTCGTTTCGTTCTCTTCGTTTGTCATGGCGCCACTATGGCGAAATATTGCGCCACGCTCAAGGAAATTGTCGCTAGCGCAATTTTGTTGACTGGGGGTTCATTCTCTTGCATGGTCTGCAAATCCGGCAACGAGGGTGGGAGCCCCGACATGACGCAGAAGTCAGACCATTCACTCTCGCGCGGGGCCCTCGGGACCGTTGGAATTATCGTCATGTCCACTGTCCTCATGGGACCGGCGATTTCCCTCTTCTTCAACACGCCCGTCATGGCGGCCAGCGCCGGCGCCGCGGTGCCCTTGGCCTATCTCGCCTCGATGGTCGCCGTGCTCTTCACCGCCTATACCGTCGCTCAGTTCTCCAGGAAGATCGCCTCGGCCGGCTCGTTTTATGGCTTCGTCACGGAAGCCGTCGGTCCGAAATCCGGCTTTCTCGTCGGCTGGTGCACGTTCGGCGCGTATGGCGGCATTGCCATGGCGGGCGGCCTGATCAGCGGTGCTTTTCTATCGTCGGTCATCGAGACCCACACCGGGGTCCATCTGAGCTTTCTTGCCTGCGCCGTTGCGATTTTCGTGGTTTCCGGTGCGCTCGCGTTTCGAGGGGTGAAGCTGTCGGAGCGCTTTGCCATCGTCATGCTCGGGATCGAACTCGCGACGATCGTGATCATCGTTGCAGCCATCCTGTTGCAGGGTGGGGCCCACGGCCTCAGCGCCGCGCCTTTCGACCTTGGCGGAGCCAGCCTCTCGGGCATCCGCTCGGCCATGGTGTTCGGCATCTTCGCCTTCATCGGATTTGAGATTTCGGCAAGCCTGGCCGAAGAGACCCCCGATCCACGGCGCAGCGTCCCGATCGCCGTCATCGGCTGCACCCTTGTCGTCGGCGCGATTTTCGTGATCGGCAGCTATGCCATGGTGATGGGCTATGGCATCGACCAGATCGACAAGCTCTCCTCCGACGCCTCGGCCTATGACACGCTCACCGGGAAATATGCTCCGGCCATCCAGTCGATCGGAGACATCATCCTTGTTCAGGCGCAGATCGGCGCGATGATCGCGATCGTCACGAGCTTCGCGCGCATCGCCTTCTCCCTCGGACGCAGCGGGCTTCTGCCGGCACCGTTCGGCAAGACCCATCGGACTTACCGCACGCCCTATGCGGGCATTGGCGGCATCGTCGCTGCGGGCGTTGCCGCCGCGCTCCTCAGCGACGTCAACGGGGTCGACGGCGTGACGGCCTATAACTACGTTGGGACGCCGGCGATCATCCTGATCCTGCTGGTCTTCATCGCCTCGAACATCAGCGTCGGGCGCTTCTACAAGGCGCGCTACCCGAACGAGTACAATGTGGTCCGGCACATCATAGTGCCGTGGGTCGGTATCCTTGTTCTCATGATCCCGCTCGTTGCGCAGTTCTACCCGCAGCCGCCCGCGCCGCTCAACTGGTTGCCGGCTTACTCGGCATTGTGGATCATCCTCGGCCTCGGCGTGCTTGCCTTCAATCGCGACCGCGTCGCTTCCCTGGGGCCGTCGATTCTGGCCGACAGCGCGTCTCAGGGCGCGGAGGCCGGCAAATGACTTCCTTCCATCGCCTGCCCGACGGCACCCGTCTTGCCTACACGGAGGCCGGTGTCGGGCAACCCGTTGTTTTCCTCCACGGCGTGCTCGCCTCGAAGCGCTTCTTCGAACGCAACCTCGCCACGCTGGCGCAGACATTCAGGGTCATCGCGATTGATTTTCGCGGTCACGGCGACTCCGACGACAGCCAAGGCGGCAACACGGTCGCGCAGTTCGCGCGCGACCTCGACCACTTCCTTGCCACCAAGGAATTGGCCGACGTGATCGCGGTCGGCTGGTCGATGGGCAATTTCGTGATCTGGGACTATCTTGAGGAGTTCGGCGCCAACTCGCGGATTTCAGCACAAATCTGTATTTCGCAGGGGCCGACCGACCTGATCAGCGCCGATTGGCCCCATGGCTTCACCGACCACGTCGGATTGCGTGACATGGTGCGCACGGCTCAGGAGGACTACGCCGTCCTCTGCGCACATGTCGTCACCCTGCTGACGCATGAGCTGCCCGGGCCGGAGGATTGTGTCTGGATGGTCGAGGAACAGCTGAAACTCCTGCCCAACAGCGCAGCCTGCATTCTCACCGACCAGACCCAACGCGACTACCGCGCGTTTCTGCCGTCGTTGGCCATTCCGGTTCTGGGGATTTGGGGGGCGGACGAGAAAGCCGTCTCGCTCAAGACAGCCGACTGGATGCGCGCGAATGTCCCGGACTTCACCCTCGAGATCTTCGGGCACAGCGGGCACATGCCCATGTGGGAGGAGGCCGGCCGGTTCAACAACCTCGTCACATCCTGGATTCGAGACGGCAGGAGCATTCGATGAGCAGTGCCCGCAAGCCTGGCACGGTTCTGATCACCGGCGGAACCGGCGGCATCGGCAGCGCGCTTGTCGAGACGTTCCGTGGTTTCGGCGACGAGGTCTGGTTCACCGACCCCGGCACGCCGCCGGCGACGACCGGGACGGGTCCCGGACTTCGCGCCTTCCAGCTCGACCTGACGTCTTACGCAAGTGTCCAGCAATTCGTCGCGGATCTTCCGGGTACCCCTGACATCTTGATCCACAACGCTGCGCTTGGTTCGGCGACCGTCAAACGCTTGACCGAGGCCGCCCACGAGCAGGACCGGCTGATGTTCCAGGTCAATGCCGTCGGCATCCTGTGGCTCAACAGGCTCCTCGTACCCCGGATGGTTGCCCGGAACTCCGGCAAGATCGTGCTCTTCAGCTCTGTCGGTGGCGGGATCACGATCTTTCCGGGTTTTTCCTACGCGGACGCGATGAGCAAAGCCGCCGTGGCAACGCTCGGGCGCGCGCTGGCGGCCGATCTTGCACCGACCGGAGTGGACGTCTTCACCGTTTGCCCCGGCGCGACGAGGACCCCCATGTTCGAGGCCAGCACCCTCGCCGCGCTCAGTCCGCAGCAGCGGCGTGATCTCATCGGGTCGCTGCCGGGTGGACGCCTGGTCGAACCTGCCGAGATCGCCGATCTGGTCGCCTATATGTGCACCGACGCCGGGAAGATCCTGCGTGGCGCCGTGATCGACGCGTCTTTGGGGCTGGGCGTCAATCCGGGAATGCTCGCCGAGGGCAGCCGCGCGGGAGCGGCCGGCATGGCTAGATGAACCTGGCTCTGCCTCCGCCAGCCACCCCACGGCCATTCCCGCCTCTCGGGTCCTCCGCCGAATAGAGACGGGTTCGCGGCACGGGCCCGACAATGTCCGGAGAACGTCGTCGCGGTGGCGGCCGAGGCACGGCCGGAGCATCTGGAGGGCGCGCGGGGGGAGGAGCCTCGTCGGTGCAAGGGAAACGAAGATGCAACTGGGACCAACCGGACATTCCGACACCTTCTGCCGGGACAACCTGCCGCCGTTCGAGCTCTGGCCGGAGCTGAACCTTGCCGGTTTCGACTATCCGGAGTGGCTGAACGCCGGGGTGGAGTTGACCGATGCAATGGTGGCAAGGGGCTTCGGCGACCATACGGCGCTGATCGGTGACGGGCGGCACCGGACCTACAAGGAACTTGCCGACTGGACCAGCCGGATCGCGCATGCGCTGGTCGAGCACTATGGGGTGAAGCCCGGCAACCGGGTGCTGATCCGTTCGGCCAACAACCCGGCGATGGTGGCCTGCTGGCTCGCCGCCATGAAGGCAGGCGCGGTGGTGGTGAACACCATGCCGATGCTGCGGGCGGGCGAGCTCGCCAAGATCATCGCCAAGGCCGAGGTGACGCTTGCGCTCTGCGACGGGCGGCTGAAGGAAGAACTGGTTGTCGCCGCGAAGGAGGGCGCGCTGCTCGACCGGGTGGTCTGCTTCGATGGTACGGCGAACCACGATGCCGAGCTCGACCGGGTCGCGCTGTCGAAGCCGGTGCGGTTCGAGGCGGTGCGGACGGGGCGGGACGATGTGGCGCTCTTGGGCTTCACCTCGGGCACCACCGGCGAGCCGAAGGCCACGGCGCATTTCCATCGCGACCTCCTGATCATCGCCGACGGCTATGCCAAGGAGGTGCTGGGCGTCGTGCCCGAGGATGTCTTCGTGGGGACGCCGCCGCTCGCCTTCACCTTCGGTCTCGGCGGCCTCGTGGTGTTTCCGCTGCGCTTCGGCGCCTCCGCGGCGTTGCTGGAGAACGTCTCGCCGCCGAACTTGATCGAGATCATCCAGAAGCATCGGGCCACGATCTGCTTCACTGCGCCCACGGCCTACCGGGCGATGCTGCGTGCGATGGACGAAGGGGCCGACCTGTCCAGCCTGCGTGCTGCCGTTTCGGCCGGCGAGACGCTGCCGGGGCCCATCTACGAGGAATGGCAGGCGAAAACCGGCAAGCCGATGCTGGACGGGATCGGTGCGACCGAGATGCTCCACATCTTCATCACCAACCGCTTCGGCGACAGCCATCCGGGCTGCACCGGGCGGCCGGTGACCGGCTATCAGGCGCGTATCGTGGGGCCGGACGGGGCCGAACTGCCGGCGGGCGAGATCGGGCGACTGGCCGTGCGGGGGCCGGTGGGCTGCCGCTACCTTGCCGCGCCGGAGCAGCAGCGGGACTATGTGCAGCACGGCTGGAACCTGACCGGCGACAGCTTCTGGCGCGACGAGGCGGGGCATTTCCACTTCGCGGCGCGCACGGACGGGATCATCGTCAGCTCCGGCTACAACATCGCCGGGCCGGAGGTGGAGGCGGTGCTGCTCGCCCATCCGGCGGTGGCGGAATGCGCGGTGTTGGGGGTCCCCGACCCGGACCGCGGACATATCGTGGAGGCGCATGTCGTCCTGACGGCGGGGCATGCGGCCGGACCGCTGATGGTCAAGCTGCTGCAGGACCACGTGAAGGCGGCGATCGCCCCCTACAAATACCCGCGATCCATCGTCTTCCGCGGGGCGCTGCCGAAGACGGAGAGCGGCAAGATCCAGCGGTTCAGGTTGCGCGAGCCGGCGTGAGGCGACGTTGCGAAAGGAAGCCGGCATGGCGATGAAGGTTCTTCGCGGGGGGCGAAGTCGGCGGCCCAAGCCGGCGGAATGCGCGGGTTCATGCTTGAAAAGGAATGAGAAGGGCCTCAGCGCCCCGAAGGCCGAGGGGGATGTCCGGGCCGGGGCCGTTACGGATTTTCCCGGATGTATTTTCCCGGACGTCATGGCGGCGGCGGAGAATGGCCGATGGTGACAACGGCCACGTCACCCCGGTGGGAGAGGCTGAGGAGCAACGCAGTCGCCCACGAAGGCAAGGGTAAGCGGGTGGTCCGGCTCCTTCAGCCCGTCGATCACGTCGAAATGGTGCCGTCGCGGATCGGCGACGAGTCGCGTCTGCGCGCCCTGGCGTCCCCAGGCCTCGGCAAGGAGCGCCGACTGGCGCAGGAATTCCGGCCTCTCTCTGGCGCCGACCCAGGCCGTCACGTCGACACCCGGCAGCGGGGCGTGCAGGACCGGGCTTTCCGTCTCGGCCTCCGCTGCGTCGAGCCGCAACGTATCGTTCATGCCGTTCAGGCGCAGCGGCCGCAGGTCGTGCAGCCCGCTGATCGAGACCAACCGGTCCACCCGCGCTGCGGTGTCCGGCGTGAGCGGCGTATCGTTGCAGACCATCCGCGCGGCGAGGTGTCCGCCCGCCGAATGGCCGGTGAGCCGGATCGGGCCGGGAACCCGCGCTGCCGCCGCCTCGATCGCCCGGCCGACTTGCCGGGTGATCGCGCCGATGCGCGCCGCGGGCGCCAGCGTGTAGCCCGGCAGCGCAACCGCCCAGCCCTGCGCGAGCGCCCCGGCGGCCAGCGCCGACCAGCTCGACTTGTCGAAGCTCAGCCAGTAGCCGCCATGGATGATGACCGCGAGACCGCGCGCCACGCCGTCGGGCAGGAACAGATCGAAACGCTCGCGCGGTTGGTCGCCATAGGCGATATCCTGCAGTCCGCGCACTGCTTGCCGGAAAGCCAGGGCGTCAGCTGCCCAGCGGGCCGGATAGCCCTCACCGCCGGGGATGTATGCCCCGTTGCTGAAGGCGTCTTCCCAGTCGATGCCGGATGCATCGGTCATATCGAATCTCCCCGCTCTCGCCGGATCGAGCCGGTCCCATGGCTAGAGTTGCCGCAGATATGTTTCAAGCTTGAAATGAATTTGCGCGCTGCAGATCGGACGATGAAGGGCCGATCGGCCCGGCGCCGCGCGGCTCCTGGGCCGCAGGGCATCGGCGCGCCGCGTCGAGCGGAGAACGACATGACTGGCGATGCATACGACCCAGGCTCTGAAGGCGCCCGGTTCCCTCAGTTCTGGCATCTGTACGGAGAGTTTCGACCATGACGCTGTTGCCCTGCAAAGATCGGTTCGACCTGCCCGGGGGGGTGATCTACCTCGACGGCAACTCGCTCGGGCCGCTGCCGAAGGGCGCGGCCGAGCGTGCGCTTGCCGTGATCCGCGGCGAGTGGGGCGGCGAGCTGATCCGGGCCTGGAATACCGCCGACTGGATTTCGCTGCCACGGCGCGTGGGCGACCGCATCGCCCGGCTGATCGGGGCTCCGGCGGGTTCGGTGGCGACTGGTGATACGCTGTCGATCAAAGTCTACCAGGCGCTCGCTGCCGCTCTGAGGATGCGCCCCGGGCGGAAGGTGATACTGTCGGACAGCGGCAACTTTCCGACCGACCTCTACATGGCGCAGGGCCTGATCGACACCATTGGCGGAGGCTACGAGCTGCGCACTCCGGCGCCGGCGGCGGTGGCCGGCGCGATCACCGAAGACGTCGCCGCGGTGCTGCTCACCCAGGTCGATTTTCGCACCGGCCGGATGCACGACATGGCCGCGATCACGCGGCGCGCGCAGGCGGCCGGCGCGGTGATGATCTGGGACCTCGCCCACAGCGCCGGCGCGATGCCGGTGGACCTCGCGGCGAGCGGGGCGGAATTCGCCGTCGGCTGCACCTATAAGTTCCTCAACGGCGGCCCCGGCGCGCCGGCCTTCATCTATGCCCGCCCCGACATCGTGGGCGAGGTTCGGCCGGCGCTTGCGGGATGGATGGGGCATGATGATCCTTTCGCAATGGAGGCCGCATACCGGCCGGCGATGTCGACTGAGCGGCTGCGCGTCGGCACGCCGCCGATCGTCCAGCTCTCGATCCTGGACGCGGCGATGGATGCCTGGGACGGCATCGACATGGCCGAGATTCGTGCCGCTTCGATCGAGCTCTCGGAGCTCTTCATCCGCGAGGTCGAGGCTCGTTGCCCGCAGCTGACGCTGGTCTCGCCGCGCGCGGCGGCCGAACGCGGCTCGCAGGTCTCTTTCGCCTTCGCGCAGGGCTATGCTGCGATCCGGGCGCTCATTGACCAGGGCGTGATCGGCGACTTCCGCGCGCCCGACATCATGCGCTTCGGCCTCACGCCGCTCTATCTGGGACGGGAGGACATTCTGCGTGCGGCGGACATCCTTGGCCGCGTGATCGGCGATGGGCTCTGGCGGGATCCGAAATACCAGGCGAAATCACGGGTCACGTGATCGCGGCAGCCTTTGGGTGGCGGTGCATTCATTTGCACGCCCCCGGCCCTGCCGGTCACCCTCCCACCGCGTCGAGCCGGGCCTTCAGCTCGGCCACCTCTTCCTCCAGCGCCCGGAGGCGCTCCTCGAGCGCGGCGAGGGCCGGGACCGGCGGTGCGGCTGCGCGCGGCGCGGCGGTCGCGATCGCGGCGACGTCCACATCGCCGCAGAGCAGATGCGCGTAGCGGTCCTCGCGCTGGCCGGGGGCCCGGCCGATCTCCTTGACCAGCGGCGGATGCGCGCTGGCGAGCAGGTCCAGCTCCGGCATGATCTCGCCGGCCGAGCCGAAGCTCGCCATGCGCTCGGTTCGCGTCTGCAGCTCGTTCAGGGTTTGCGGCCCGCGCAGGAGCATGATCGAGAGCAGGGCCGATTGCGGCTTGGTCAGCCTGTAGACCTGCCCCGCGAGGTGCTCGAAGCGTTCCGCGCGCGAGCCCAGGGCTCGGCGCGCCAGTCCCTTCCCCTCCAGGGAGACGAGCGTGCGGCCGATTTCCGCCGCGTCGAGCGCCATCACCGGCTCGCGCGACGTCTTCTGGTTCGTCGCGGCCTGGAGCAGGTTGAGCGTCAGCGGATAGGCGTCCGGCGTCAGCAGCTGCTTCTCGATCAGGCAGCCCAGGACGCGGGCTTCCAGGGCATTGAGGGGGAGGATATCGCTGGACATGGGAAAATGACGGCCGGTTGGGAGGAATCACGGCGACACTCTACCCCATTGCCGTATCACCGACACCGCCCCTGCCCTGCAGCGCATGCCGCGCTTCGCCGACCTGCTCGGCCCGGGCCCCGACGAGGAGGGGTTCGCCCGCCTGCGCCGCGCCGAAACCATCGGCCGCCCGCTCGGCGATACCGGCTTCCCGGCGCGGATCGAGGCCGCGACGGGCCGTACGCTAGCCATGGCGCGGCGCGGCCAGAGGCCGGAGGACGGGGCGGGACGGGCATGAATACGGAGGAAGGGGCGGACGAATAACGTGCAATGCTACCGTAATACAGCGCGAGCGCGACGCCGAAGAGAAAGGGGTACAACTTCTCTCAGAAATTGATGATACTGATACGCCGAACCGAGAATCAATCTCGATTGTCCCTTGTAGACGCGCGGAATTTACCCTTGTTCGCGGAGAAAAATCTGCGCAATGCGTCCTATTTTCACTGCAAGACCAATATCTTCGGGTAACGTTGGAAAGATATCTACTACCGGACCTTCGGGGTGGTGCAGAAACCTTGGAACAAGTACGCCAAGACGCTGCTTTGCCTCTCGCAAGCCGTCAAGCTTCTCAAATTCTTGAGCTCGAAGAGCCGCCGAAGTTAATGTCTCGAGACGTTCAAATTCAGCTACATCGCCGGGCGTCAAGGCCGTCGGCGGCACATAAAGTGGCATACGGTGCGCTGCCGGATTACGGCGCGTCTTTACATCCCTCTCCCACTCCCTAAAAGGTTGAAGTATGTCGGCCATCGGCCCCAGGGCGGCATCGGCCGCAAAGATTGGCTTAAAGAGGCCGATAGCAAAGGGATCGGCAGAGCGGGTTGCCGCACTACCTATTTGCCAAACCATGGTCCAAGCATAGTTATCAAGCAAACCGAGAATATCGATATAGATTGAGTTTAGGTCACGGCAAACGCTGCTGGACTCCTCTGAAGACAAGGGGCGTGTCCGATCTGGCGTGATAACGCTCTGAAAACTCCTGAAAGATGAATCGATCATCCGCAACCGGCGCATGACACCATACTTGAAATAGTATCCGCTGTCTTTGCTAAACGATACAATTGAAAGAATAGATAAAGCATCTGAAACGAGTTCAAATAGGGCGTTGTTTATAGAAAACACATGATTCTGCTGGGCCTCATGTGTAAAATAACGATTATTTTCCACGTTTCCCTCAACGAGGAAAGGCGTCGCATATTGACGAAAATGAAAGCCATACTCGACTTCTTGAAATCCGTATTGGTTAAACGGCATAAATTCCTCTCTTACAGTTTTTTCCTCTATCCCATGGAGCACTATAGACTAAAATTACCATGACCGCGTGGGCGCCCTCTCTGCCCGATTTTGGGGAATAACCCTGACAGTCGCCGCAAGACCGGCAGGCGGTGCCTCGGAAGCGAACAGCCACCTGCCATCCGCGTCAGCGCATCGAGGCGGCCAGCGTGTCGAGCTGATCGAGCGTCACGCGCATGCCCGCCTCCATCCCGTTGGCCAGCGCGCCTTCCAGCGCTTCCCGGCTCGGGAAGAGCTGGTGCAGCGTCAGACGGGTCGTACCCTGGCTCTCCTCGAAAATGACCGTCACGACAGCCTCGCCGGCGTCGGCCATCCGCTCATAGACCTGGGTGAGGACCAGCCGCGAGGGCGCATCCACCTCCAGATAATGTCCTGAAAACACCTCGGGATTCTCTGGGTCGCGCCCGAAGATGTAGCCGCATGTGCTCGCCGCCCTGCGCTATATCGCTCTCAACCCGGTGCGGGCCGGCCTGGTGCCGGAGGCCGTTGACTGGCGCTGGGCCAGCACGCGCGCGCTCATCGACGGCACCGACGATGGGATCACCGACATCGCCTCGGTCCTGCAGCGCCTGCCGCGCATCGCCGACCCGTTCGCCCGCGGCCCCGACGCGGGGGCTTCGCCCGCTCGGCGATGCGGACTTCCCGGCGCGGCTCGAAGCGGCGGCCGAAGGATGGAACGGGCGGGAATGCGGAGGCCGCCGGGTATGACGGCGTCCGCATGGCCGCACGTCTCAAACAGCCTCTCAGAACCTGTAGTTCAGGCCCAGACGGATGGTGCTGAAGTCCGTGCGCATTTTACCATTGATGCTGTAGCCCGTCACAGTCGGCCCGGTTATCTCAGGCGCGGAAGCCTTCGAGGTTCCCAGATCGATATACTGATATTCGAGCTTGGCGCTCCAATGGTCATTGATTGCGTACTCAACGCCCGCACCGAGAACAAAGCCAACTTTGGTGCTGCTGTCACGCGAGTTCGCCGTGTATATGAGAACATCGCGCTGGTAGTAATCCTGGCCGTACCTTACGCCGCCGAAGGCAACGCCGCCGGTAGCATAGATCAGGATGTTGTCAAACGCGTAGCCAATACGAGGGCGAACCGTTCCGAACCAGTTGACATTGTCCTTGGTCGATACGGTACTGCCGTTGTGGTTGTTAAACCTCGATGCCTTTCCGTCGATCGCAGCCCCTTCAATATCGGCTTCCAAGCCAAGGACAAAATTCCCATACTGCTGGTTATAGCCGGCCTGAATGCCTCCGAAGCCTCCTTTTTGTGACAGGCTTCCATATTTGAACGTGTTCTCCGGGCTGCCACCCAGGGCCTCGGTCATATTTGCGTCACGGCGGGTACCGAAAGCATAGCCCCCGTTGATGCCGGCATAGAGGCCGGTCCAGCTGAACGGCGCTACGATCGGGGCGATCGGCTCTGCCGCCTGGGGCGCCAGATCGGCAGCAAACGCTGCGGTCGATGAGAGCAACAGAACGGCCGCAAGCGGTAGAAATTTCATGTCATTCTCCAAGGGAATTCAATTTTTTATCTATGGCACTTGCCGCATCGGAAAGATGTGACAATAAAGATACAGGCGGATTTTAATGAGCATAACCGCCATTCTGCTTGGTCACCGTAATTCCTATGCTGGAGTGCACCCTTGAATTGAGGCAGGGACGGTCAGGCGACATGGTGTGATCGGAGGCGCAATGGCCGATCCATCATTATCGAAACCTCGATTGTCAGACAGAACGATCGTCATGACCGAGATCGTTGCAACCTTGCCGCCGATGCACCCGGGCGAGATGCTGCGCGAGGAATTCCCGGTTCCGCTGGGCGCATGCGGATCGAGCGCATCGCGAAGGAAGAGTCAGGCATCACCGCCGATACGGCACTGCAGCTCGGCACCTCGCCGGAATTCTGGCTCGACCTCCAGGCGCGCCATGACCTGCTCACGGCGCGGGCGGCCTTGGGCCGAGCGATCGACGAGTTGAAGTCGCTGCGTGCCGCCCAACCTGCGCAAGGCCGTGGATTGGCGTAGGGCCGGAACGGCGCAGGTTTTTCCTCTTCTTTCGGGGAGCCGGGTCGCGGATATCGTCACTTTATTCTTCAGCAGAATCGCCACACAATTTCACGTCTTTCACAATCCAATCCGGGCGCCCCTCCCCCATGCACATGGCCCATCTCGTCACCACCGCCATGCTCGCGATCCGGCGCGGCGGGGCGCCGGCCTCGCCTGAGGCCGTGTTTCCCGATTGGCAGCCGCATGATCGCTTCGGCATCGTCATCGACGAGCCGTTCGGCGGCCTCGGCGCCGCGCTCCTGATCCAGCTCGCCACCACCTTGTTCTACGATGCCAGGCCCAGCCGGCGCGCGGAGCGCAAGGTCTATCCGGAGATCTATGCGCTGCATCGCGGGCGCGGCTTCGGGGCGCATGCGCCGTTCGATTTCTGGCCGGCGCGGCGCGAGGCGATCCTCGACGGAGATCATCGCGTGCTGCTCGATGCCGTCAACGACCGCGGCATCACCCGCCTCGCTTTGCCGGATCGCCCGCCCCGCGACATCGAGCACCGCCCCAAGGAAGAGGACGCGGCGCTCGACCGCATCGTCTCGGCCGTCGTCTACAGTGCCGGCGGCCGGGTCGACGCGCCCGATTTCACCATCAGCGGCACCGATCTGCGCACCGAGCACAACCCCGGCCGCGTGCTCAAGCTGGCGGGGGAGCCTCAGCCGAAGCCGACGGGCAGCGGCTCGCCCTTGCTCAAGGAGAGTGACACCTCCTATCACGACTGGATCGAGCTGCGCCGGGGCGACACCACGCCCGCCGACCGCGAACGGGCGATCGCGCGCCGCCGGGCCCTGCTCGACGAAGCCGGCCTGGCGACGGAGAGCTATCGCTTCATCGGCGTGGCGGAGGCTTTGAAGCGGCTTTAGTTCGACGGGGAGCGGGGGGAAGATCCTGGGCTGATGCGCCAGCTCTGAATCGCCTCAAGTCCTGTGCGCTACGCTGTGCTTTACCAACGTGCCGTCCAGTTTGACCGAGATTTCATCCGTCTCCGAGCGCATGAGGATCAAACCTTTGTCCCCTGAGCTCCACGTATCCGATGACGTCGCTTCAATTGCCACGTCATGCGAAGCGCCCTGAATCATTCTCGTAGCCCGCATGTTGTAATTTTGCTTCACGAAGACGGTAGAGCCGTCTTGATGGACCGATGTGACCGTTGTCCCTCCAGCCTTCTCGATACTGACATCGATCTTCTCTATACTCGTCAGCCATTCATCGCGACTTTTTGTTTTTCCGGAGGTATCGATGTCCTGATACTCCGGAGACACGATCGACTTGATGAGATTTTCATTGCGTGCGAGCACGGCCGCGTGGATTTCGTCGTATCGATCCTGCAGCGTCTTCAAAAGATCGGCCCCGGCGGTTTGCCCGAGTAAGGGCGTGGAAAACAGAAGCGCCGCTTGAACCAGTATCGTCGTGAACGCTTTGCCCGCCATGCCTTCTCCTGCTCCTCTTCCTTCGACGACGCATGGGATGACCGCCGGGCCCCGTATATTGCCGGCACCCGTCATCTTGCGGGTTCGTCTCTGCAATTGCCATTCGATATCGCTTCGTGGGCTTCACCGCCATGATGGGCCGTTGCGGCACCTGATTTCCACCCCGGCCTTCTCATAGCCGACCCCCTTGCCGTTGCGATGACGGCGGGGCTCCGGCTCGGAGGAGCGCGAATGCGTGCGGCGAGGCGCCGGGATACGATAATCGGCCGCCTTCTCCCGTTTGAGGTCCCCGCAGGGGGATGGAGGTCCGAACCTCGACGCAGACAGCTCAAAACCGCATTTCAATTGGCGAAGTCCAGGCCCTCATCCGGTTGTCATAGCCGGGCTTGTTCCCAAGTCGCCGGTTGCCGCCTTGTCCTGGCCTCCGCCTCCTCGATTGCCGGGACGAGCGATGGCAACGGTCGAGGTCCAAGATCAAGCGTGCGCTAACAGGCTGCGGAAATTGACATCTGTATAGGTGATTTTCGTTTTTGCTCATGCAGTTGGAGTGGGATTTCTGACGGATTTGGATCGGGTATCGATGCGTTTTTCCGGTATTCCGGTTCAAGTCGTTGCGAAGAGTTTGGGAAGTCGGATGAGGTTGTAGGCTGCGGCTCTGAGAGTGAACATCCATCCGACCCGTTCTTGGCCTCGGTGTTTTGTTTGCCGGAAGCCGCCGGCTTCCTTGATCCAGCCGAACGGCTCTTCGATGCGTTTGCGGATCGTCTGGCTGAGGGCATATCCGGGGTGGCGTGTCGTGCGCCGATCGATGGCTGACCGGCGGTTGGTGGCGTTCTGCGCGACATGCGGCGTCACGCCGAGAGCGCGCAACCTGGCCACATGCGCAGCGACGTCATAGGCCTTGTCGGCGCCCAGGGTGACACGGCCGGCCGGCGCGGCGTCCTCGATCATCGCCTCGGCCGCCGCCCGCTCGGCCCAGCCGGTGGCCTTCGTCAGTTCGGCATCGACGATGAGGCCGTTGCGGTTCTCCATGAGGACATGGCCGAGATAGGCCAGCTTGGCGGGCTGGCCGTCCGCCTTGCGATAAAGCCGGGCATCCGGGTCGGTGGTGCTCTCATGGGTCTCGTTGGAGCGCTTCTCGCCCCGGAAATCGCGCTCGCCATTGCGGCCCGGCCCGGGCGGTGACCCGCTGCCATCCTTGGGCTGAAAGCTCTTCATCGACGCCCAGGCGGCGATCAGCGTGCCGTCCACCGAAAAATGCTCGCTCGACAGCAAGGGCTTGACCTGCGGATCGGCCAGGATCGCAAGCAGAAATTCCCGCGCGATGTCGCCCTCCAAAAGCCGGTCGCGGTTCTTGGTGAACACCGTCACATCCCAGATCGGCGCATCCATCGACAGGCCGATGAACCAGCGGAACAGCATGTTGTAGCGCACCTGCTCCATGAGCTGGCGCTCGGAACGGATGCCGAAGAAGGCCTGCACCAACAAGGCCCGCAGCAGTTTCTCCGGTGCGATCGAGGCGCGGCCATACGGCGAATAGAGCTTCGAGAACGGCTCGGACAACCGTTCGAGAGCCGCGTTCACCACAAGGCGGATGGCACGTAGCGGATGATCGCGAGGAACAAGCGATTCAGGGCTCTGATAACTAAAGAGCGCACCCGTCTGTTCATCCGATCCGCGCATCAGCCCCTCCAAGCAATCCACAACAATCAGTGAATCAGATCGCTCGCGCTTCGGGTAGTGAATTTCCGCAGCCTGCTAATCGGAACAAAACACGTACAAACCTTGACATCCGCCCTCCGCCATGGCCTACTTTCCCTCGGAACGAAGCGCGGCGGGGCCAAGGTTCGCGATACCGCCCCGTGCCTTCCACCCACTCCGGCCGATCCCGGTTCGCCTGCGGCGCGCCAGCCGCATCAAGGCGCCCTCCCATTTTCGTCCTGGCTTGGAAACCAGGACGGGGCCGGCGCCGAGGGGGATCGCTGCAGACCGCCCCATTGCTCTCACGAGCAATGCCGGGACCGCCGACATCCGGTAGCGCCGGGTGTGCGATCACCCGGCCGTCAGGTCTGCACACGGGGCTTGATGAGGAACGTGCCGGGATCGGGCCGCCTTCGGGCCTGCCGCAGATCCCGCGCGAGACAGGAGAGGCGCCGGCCGCTCGCAAATCGTCCGAAAGGATGAATAGCGGGGCCTTCCAGGCCGGATCGCCTTGTCGGACGCCGGCGGCCGGCAAACCCGGCCCGCAGCGTCCGCGGCCGCAGCAGCACGGGGACCCGGCTGCCCGGCCGGCGGGGTGCGGCGAAGACATAAGCCGTCCGCCAAGGCCCCTGTCCCGCCCGTTCCGTGGGTGAGGCTTTGCGCGTCCCGACCGGCTTCCCTGGCCCGGAAGCGGTGAAGGGCGCGGGGCCTGTCCGGCGTGGCTGGCAAGGGAGGGAACCGTGCCCTCCGGCGCCGGCGATGCCTCCCGTCCGGCAATCCGGTTCAGGCCGCAGGCTTGATCCGGAGCGACGGGAAACAGCCGGGCCCCGGTGCGTTGCCTGTTGGCGCGCCCGGCCCGGCGGGAAAGGGGCGACGGCGGCCTTGCACAACATGCCAGGCCACGATTCCTCACGACCACCGATACACAGCACCACGGCTGACACGAGACCAGCCGTCGCCGCCCCGATCTTCCCTTGCACAATCCGGCCCGCTCAGGGCGCGGCGACGAAGACGCATGCCTGCAGAGCCATCGTCATCCCGTGCGCATCGCACCCTGCAAGGGTGCGGTGCAGACACGGGACCGCGCGCCTGGGGAACCTCATCCTGCGCGCGATCCCGGATTTGCGATGCGTCACTGACGTGCCGCATCGCGTCCGGGATGACCGGCAGCGCCCTCGCCCTCAATCGATCGCATGCGCCCGGTGCGCCACGGTGGTGGCAAAGGCGCGGGCGCTGGCCGAATACCATTCGGGCGGATGCTTGGCGGCCGCGGCCGCCACCGTCTCGGTGGTATCGGCCAGCACGCGCTTGCCGGCCCCGTTGGTGGTCACGCTGAACTTGTAGCGATGGCCCTCGTCATGATGGGCGATCTCGACCTCGCGACGCGATTTCGAGACGATGTCGAATGCTGGAGCAGACATGGCGGCCTCCCGATCTTGTTGTTGGCCGCCACTCTATGCCGATCGCGCGGTTTGGCCACCCCCGATCGCGGCGGCGGCCGCGGCGCTCAGAAATCCGACCATTCGCCGCCGCGCCAATAGCCGCGGCCCTGATGCTCCCGCCAGCGATATTTGTGCTCGTCCTGCCACTGCCAGTCGTCGGGATGGACCGTCAGCCGGAATTCGGGGCGGTATTCGTAATCCGACTGCACATGCCAGCAATCGCCCTCCTCGTTGCAGACGATGCGCGCCGATGCGCCCATGGCGACGAAGGCCAGGGCCGTCGCGCCGAGCAGGACAGCGCACGCCTGGGTTCTGATGTTTTTCATGTCGGTATCCTCGGTTGCATTACAATTTGGTAACGTTGAGCTCCCGCCATCGGTTCCGCCCGCCCGGCCGCCGCCCCATCGGCCCCAAGCCCGGCCTTGCCTTTCGGCCGGGATTGCCGGAGTCTGCCCGGCCTCGGATGCGGGGAGGAGACGGCCTTGACCAACGACGAATTGCGCGAACTCAACAAGCATCGCCAGATCCAGCAGATCGCCTTCCTGTCGCGCGATCTCGAAAGGTCGATGCAGGCCTGGATCGACGTGCTGCGCATCGGGCCGTGGCGGGTGTTCCGCTTCACCGAGAAGACGGCGAGGAACCTCAAGGTCGGCGGCAAGCCGGTCGAGGGGCCGTTCGCCGCCACCGTCGTCCTGGCCTGCGCGCTCGCCTCCCCCGCCCTCGCCTCCGACGCGGCGGTGACCGACAAGGCGCTGATCGCCTTCCGCGACGTCTGCCTGGCGACGGCGCCGTCCTTCGACAAGGCGATGGCCGCCGCCCGCAAATTCGGCGTGAAGCCGCAGATGGACCTCGGCGCCGGCATGGTCGGCATGGCGCCCGGCAACGCCTTCTCGGTGCAGGTCCGGGCGCGCAAGGAATGCGCCGTCACCGCCGAGAGCGATCCGGATCCCGGCCTCGACGCGCAGTTCCGCGGCGTGGTCGCCGAGGCTGGCGGCCTGAAGGCGGACAGCCTCGCGCCCGGCCGCCCGATCACCCTGACCCTACACGGCCGGACCTATGTCGTCCGCCACGACCGCCGGGGCGCCGAAGCCTATGTGATCATCGACGCTGCGGGATTGTGAAGCGGAACGTTTGCGGATCTCCCGTCCAAAACGCGAAGCGCCGCCCTCAATAGGTCCGCCAGACGCCAGGCGTCATCAGTTCCAGCATATGGCCGTCGGGATCGCGGAAATAGAGGCTGCGGCCGCCGGCGGGCCACTCCGCCCGCCCTTCGACCGCGACGCCATGGGCCGCGAGGCGGGCTTCCCAGGCGGCGAGGTCCGCGGCCGGAACGGCGAAGCAGACATGGATGCGGCCGCTGGCGTCGTGGGGCGGGATCGAGCCGCCCGGCACGATCTGCGTCTCGTCGGACGCGCCGCGCTTGAACACCAGCAGGACGTTGCAACCGCCGACGTCGAAGGCATGGAGCCGCTCCAGCCTGACCAGCGCCTCCAGCCCCAGCACGGTTTCATAGAAGGCGGCCGCACGGTCGAGATCCTCGACATAGACGGCCGTCTCGACGATGCGCTCCAGGCGGGGCATGGCACCTCCCATCGGCACGAAGCCGCGGCGGCAAGCCTATCACCCGGCCTCCGCCGACGAAAGGCGGCCGCCCTCCTGCCGGATCGACTGGACAGGCCCGCGCCGCCTTGTCATAGTGAGCGGCATGATTACATGTCTTCCGGTGCGACAATGCTGAAAGCGAGCACGGGGCCAATGTCGGGATCACCCGCGAGGACATCGAGAAAAGCCACGCCGCCCGACGCCGGGCGGGACGGCCTGCCGCTGCCCGCCGAGGGCATCCGGCCGGGCACGCGCTTCGTCACCAGCTTCTTCGACGACAATGGCCTCGTCCAGGTCGACCGCGTCATCGACCGTTTCGGCATGTCCAAGAGCCAGCTCGCCGAGACGATCGGCCTGCGGCCCGAAACGCTGCAGCGCGTCAGCCGCGCCGTGGCGGCGCGGACGCAGAGCCGCGTCACCGAAATGCTGGAGATCGTCGCGCGCATCGCCGCCTGGGCCGGCAGCGAGCGGCAGGCGATGGCCTGGTACCGCGCCGAGCCCCTGCCCGCCTTCGGCGGCCGGACGGCGGAATCGCTGGTCAAGGAAGGCCGGGCCGGCGCGGTGCGGGACTATCTCGATCATATCGCGCTGGGCGGCTTTGCGTGAGGTTCCAGGGCCTGTGCTATCGGGGCCATGATCCGAAATGGGCGTTCTCGCCGACCTCGGGCGCCGGCGCGGCGATCCATGGCGGCCGATTCAACGCCCCAGGCGTGCCGGCGCTCTATCTCGCCTTGACGCTGGAAGGCCTCTTCCTGGAAGTCGCGCATGGATTCGGCCACCGCTTCGAGCCGCTGACCGTCTGCACCTACGACGTCGACGCCGAGGACGTCGTCGACCTGCGCACGGACGACACCCGGCGCGCGGCGGAGGTGACGCTCGCCGATCTCGCCTGCGCCTGGGCGCTCGATCGCGCTTCGCGGCGCAAGCCCGCCTCCTGGACCGCAACGGAGCGCCTCACCGAGGCCGGCGCCGCCGGAATCCTGGTTCCGTCCTTCGCCTCGGGCGCGCGGCCGGGCATGGACAATCTCGTGCTCTGGCGCTGGGGCGACGGCCTGCCCCACCGCGTGAGCGTGCACGATCCCTCCGGCCGGCTGCCGCACGACCAGTCGTCCTGGCCGGGCGAGCCCTGACGGCCCGCCGCTGCGGCGGGCGCTATTTCACGGTGATCGCAAAATCCTTGGTCGCGTATTTCATGATGGTGCCGTTGCTGTAGAGCGTCCATTTCCACGAGATGGAGACGCTGTCGGGGCCGACATAGTTCACGGCGGGCTGGTAGATCAGCCATGGCACCTCGAAGCGGGTGCCGCTGCAGATCCCCGCTTCCTTGCCGAGGGTGAAAGGCTTCTTCACGAAGGTGACGGTGCCGTGCCGGGGCTTCTCGGTGACCCTCAGCTCGGCCACCGGATAGGAGCCGCAATCGCTCTTTCCGTAGGTCATGACCGGAAAAAGCCCCGCCGCCGCATTGCGTGGGACGGTGGTTTCGAGCGGTCCCGCGAGCGCGGCGGCCCCCGAAAACGCAAGACCCGCTGCGGCGAGCATGGCGGCGGCCAACGTGCCGCGGCGCAACTGCATATCCATATATCTTCTCGGCAAGTGACGTATCGACCCCGGAAATTGATGCATATCCCCTCTGCCGATAGCTCTCCGCAGCGTGATTCGGCTACGCCCGAGCGTATAGGGCATCTACTTTATCGTAATGGCGAAATCCTTCGTCATATAAGTCACGTGCGTGTCATTGGTATAGGATGTCTTGTTCCAGGAAATCGAGACCGTGTCCGAGCCGACGTAATCCTTGGCGGGCTTGTAGACCAGCCACGGCACTTCGATCCGCGTGCCCTTGCACAGCCCCGTCGCCTCGTCGAGCGTGAAGGGCGCCTTGACGAAGCCAGCGATCCCATGGCGGGGCTGCACCGTGATCTTGAGGTCCCGGATCGGATAGGAGGCGCAATCATCCTCGCCATAGGCCAGGATGGGCCAGAGACCCGCCGGCGTATTGCGCTTGACATCGCTCTCCACCGGCCCTGCCGAAGCGGCTCCCGACAATACCGCCATGCCCACGGCCGCGAACGCAGCCACGAGCACTCCAAGACGAGTCCGCACCATCCAAATCCCCCAAGACATAAAGCTATCCAGCGGCCTGGCGCCGCACCGCGATCAATGAACCCTCGTCCGAAACGCAACCTGGACGGAAGCTGCAAAGTATGATGCTACCGGGCGCCTGTCCAGCGCCGCATTGCCGAAAAGGCGTTGTAAGAACGGGCGTTCTCCGCTTCAATCGCCGCACGTCCGGTGCCGTCCGTCGTGACGGCGGACCAGAACAAGCGGGCGCGAGGGAGAGCCATGCCGTCCATCGTCATCGCACAGGGGGGCGGTCCCACCGCCGTCATCAACCAGACCCTCTGCGGTGCGATCACCGCGGCCCGGCGGCACGATCCCTCGCTGCGCATCCTCGGCGCGCGCTACGGTGTCAGGGGGCTCACCGCCGGCGACGTCGTCGACCTCAGCGACATCGGCGACGCCGACCTGCTGCGCCTCGGCCATACCCCGAATTCGGCCCTCGGCTCGACCCGCGACAAGCCCGACCCGAAGGCCTGCGAGGCGATCCTCGCCGCCCTGGAGCGGCTCGAGGCGCGCGCCTTCGTCTATATCGGCGGCAACGACACGGCGGGAACGCTGGAACTGCTGCGCCGGCACTCGAGCGGGCCCTGCGCCTTCGTGCACGCGCCCAAGACCATCGACAACGATCTCGTCGAGAACGACCACGTCCCCGGCTTCATCTCGGCCGCCACCTTCGTCGCCAACGCCTTCGTCAGCATGGATCTCGACTTCCGCGCCATGCCCGGCATCTATGTCGCCATCGTCATGGGGCGCCATGCCGGCTTCCTCACCGCCGCGGCCTCGGCCTGGCAGCGCACGCCCGACGACGCGCCGCATCTCGTCTACACGCCGGAAAAGCCGTTCTCGGTCCGGCAATTCCTCGACGACGTCGCCGCCGTGCAGGATCGCCTCGGGCGCTGCATCGTCTCGATGTCCGAAGGGGTGCAGGACGAGGACGGCCGCCCGCTCGCCGAAGCGCTCGCCGCCGGCGCCCTGGAACGGGACGCCCACGGCAATGTGCAGCTGACCGGCGGCGACCTCGGCATCGAGATCCAGAAGGCGCTGAAGTCGCGCTTCCCCAAGGCGCGCGCCCGCGTCGACACCCTCGGCTATCTGCCCCGCGGCTATCTCGGCGTGATCGACGCGACCGACCGCAAGGAAGCCTTCGCGGCGGGCGAATTCGCGGCGCAGAGCGCCTTCCTGGGCAGCGGCTCGGTGGTGCTGCATCATGACGGCCTCCACACCGAGCCCCGCATCGTGCCGCTGAGCCATGTCGCCGGCAAGACGCGGCATATGCCCGAGGCTTTCTTCGCCGGCAGCAATGCGGTGTCCGACGAGGGCCGGCGCTATTTCGGGCGCCTGCTTCCCCGCCGCCCCGACATCTTCACGCCCTTCGTGTAGCGCTCCGGGCATCCGGATCATAAGGCCGCCGAGGCGGTACCGAACCCCTTTCAGCCCGGCCTCGCCGGAGAGGCGACGTCCCGGGAATTGCTCAGCCGGGCGTCGCCCGCCGCCAAGCTCCGCATGCCCGTCACCCCCGCCAGATGGATGAACCCATGGCCGAAACCGCCGACCCCTTCATGATCCGCGCCCATGTTCCGCATTTCGAAAGATGCGTCGCCGACTACCGCGCCGCGAGCGAAGCCACGCGCGGCCGGCTGGCGGGGCGTCTCGGCCTCGCCTATGGCGGACAGGCCGACGAGCGCCTCGACCTGTTCTTTCCCCCCGGCCACGGGCCGCAGGGCCGCCCGGCGCCGATCCATATCTTCGTGCATGGCGGCTATTGGCGGGCCAATACGCGGCACGACTATGCCTTCGTCGCCGACGCCGTCACCGCGCGCGGCGCCATCGCGGCGATCGTCGACTATTCCCTGATGCCGGGCGCGCGCATGGCGACGCTGGTGGCGCAGGTGCGAAGCGCCGCCGCCTGGATCGCGGCCCATGCCGCCGAGTTCGGCGGCGATCCCGCCGCGATCAGCGCCAGCGGCCATTCGGCCGGCGGGCATCTTGCCAGCTACCTCGTCGGCCGGGGCCCGTTCGAAACCGATGTCCCGGCACCGGCCGTCCGCTCCGTCCTGCTGGTCAGCGGCCTCTATGACCTCGCGCCGATCGCCCGCAGCTTCCTGCAGGCCGAGATCGGCCTCACCGAGGAGGAAATCGCCGCCTGGTCGCCCTGCGACGGCACGGTGTGCGAGGGAAGCGACATCCGCATCCTCGTCGGTGCAGCCGAGACGCCGCCTTTCTTCGACCAGGCCCAGCGCTTTTCGGCCCATCTCGCCGAGGCGGGCCATCAGGCGCCGGTGCATCGGCTGGAAGGCGAGGACCACATGACGATCGTGCGCTCGCTCGGCAGGCCCGGCACCGCCTGCGAGGCGCATCTCGGCGCCACCATCGCCGCCTCGCTCGGAAAATAGGAGAACATCCGCACGGAACCGCCGGCCCGTCGGTCAGGATTGCGGCCAGCGTTCCAGCGCATCGCGCCCTTTCGGCGTGAGGTCGTAGACGCCGCGTTCGACGCGGACGAACCATTCATACACGTTGCCCTGCAGGATCTTGGCCGCCTCCGGGACGATCATCGCCAGGTCGCGCCGGCGGCGGGGGCGCTCGGCCAGCGCGGCGGCGCAGGCCAGCGCCTGCTGGCGGTAGGCGGTCATCACCGGCACCCGCGTGCTGCCGCCGGCGGCGGGATCGCCCCTGCGCCGGCGATGCTCCTCGACGAGCCGGGAGCGTCGCCGCGCGTCCCGCCGCGGCATCGGCGCAGCCGGGCTGACCAGGATCTGCACCTCGTCGCGGTCGGTGATGCCGAGCAGGCCGAAGCCGAGCCGCCGGCAGAGATTGCGGTAGCGCGCATCGCTTTCCCGCCCTTTGCCGCGCGCGGAGATGCGCGCGCGGCAAGCCAGATCTCGTCGCAGGCGCCCGCCCGGTCGACCCCCTGCAGGATGAGCTCCAGATTGAAGCTCTGCTTCAACTCGCCGATCACCACGATCGGCGGATCGCCGCCGCCGAGCGCCAGCACGTCGCAGCCGACCACCTCGCCCTTGACCGCGAAGCCGAGGTCCTCGAGGAAGCGCTTCACCGGCAGATAGAGCGACGTCTCCAGCGTCACGCCTCGCCTCCGGCCGCTGCGCTCACTGCAGGCCGACCCGGTCGACGAGGCCGGCGCTGCATCCGGCATCCGTCGGGGACGCGCCGGCGATCAGCGTCGAGAGCGAAGGATTGTCGCCGACATCGCCGCGCAGGCCGATCGTCAGCTCGACGATGAGGCGGCGATCGCCGTCGCGCTTGCAAGCCACCCGCACGCGCTCGCCGGCTCCGGCCCCGAATCCCGCGTCGAAGGCGGCGCGAATGGCGCTCGCCTGGATCTGCCTGCCGATATTGTCGGCGAACAGCTTGCGCACCGGCGACGCGTTGAGCTGGGCGATCAGGGCGACCTCGCGGCTGAAATAGGCTTCGGCGGATTTCTCGAAGAAGCAGCTGCCATGCTCGACCCATTCGTGCCGGTCGAGGAAGGAGGCGGTGCCCGGCATCGCCTGTTCCAAGGCCCGGCGCGTGGCGGGCTGCAATACCGGCTCCGGCAGGCGATCCCAATGCTTCGACCGGTCGGCCTCGATGTCGGCCTGCGGCACCCCGCAATAGGCGAGGCGGCGCGGCTGCGGCCACAGGCCGTGCAGGGTGAAGTGGGTCGCGTCGAAGCGATCCGCCGTCTGCGTCCGGCATTCGGTCTTGTCGGGAAGCCCTTCGCAGAAGGCCGGCTGCCAGCTCACCGCGAACACATAGGCCCGGCCGCCCTCGCCCGCCGCGCTGCCCGGCTCCGCCGGCGCGGCCGGCTCCGGCGCCTTGCCGGATGCGTTTGCGGTTTCGCCGCAGTCGACCGGCACCCAGCGCTCCGGAGGGGACGCCCCTTCGACCTCGACCCGGTAATAGCTCGCATCCGGCTTGTTCTTCGCCAGGAGCTTGTAGCTGCGCTCCGGCTGCAGCTTGACGTCACCAGGGTTGGTCTGCTTGCGTATCGACTGCAGCGCAGGACAGGCCTGATGCGCCTTGAACAAGCCTTGCATGGGCTCGTCGGCCCGGGACGGTCCGGCCAGGATCGGCAAGGCGAGAGCCAGTGCTGAAAGCAGAAATGCCGACAGATGTCTTTGCATGGTTTCCCCCGCCTCATGGTTGGTGCCACCGGTCGATGGCTTCCCTTCATGCCCCGGTCCGATACCGGCATCCAGAATAAAATGGCGGCCGGGTCCGTCGCGGCCTCGGCCCGTTACGGTTCGGGATCGTCATTGCCGGGCTCGTCCCGGCAGCCGTGGGACATGCCCGGGGCGTGACGGATTGCGCTCCTCCGCTTATCCGAGCACACAGGGGCGGGTTGTTGTGCCCACTTGCAACCATGCGATGCGAGCATGCCCGACATACGCGAATAAGCGTGCGATTTCACACGGTTTTCGCCTGATTTGGCGTATAGGACTGCGCAACAACGCATCTCCTTCGGATTTCAGCCGTGACCACCTCCTCGCTCCTCACCGTCCTCGCCTCCCGCGTCGCGGCCTTCCGCCGCCAGCGCCGCCGCGCCGCGACCGTCCGCCCGCAGCTCGGCTATCGCGAGTTGATGGATATCGGCATCTATCGCGGCCACATCGACCGCGTGGCGAGCGCCGAAAACGAAGCGATCTGAGCGCCTCGCCTCACAGCGTCACGTCGCGGCGCGTCAGTTCGCGCCGTTGATGGCGAAGATGCGATAATCCGGCCTGCCCGGGTCCGGCGAAGTGTCGTGCACCCATATATTGTGGTCGCCGCTGCCGATCATCATGCCCTGCCAGTTCGAGAACAGGTCCTGCGGCCTCTGCGCCATCACGTCCGCGCGCAGCTTCGGCCCGAGAAGGCCGGGGCTGGAGGTCAGGAAGGCATATTTGCTCTTGATGAGCGCCTTGTGCCGGCCGCGGACCGTCAGCGGATAGTCGATATGGCCGGCGAGCCAGGCGCCGTCGCTCCTGCCGAGCGCCTGCTGGAGGTCCGCCAGGAAGCGCTCCCTCGCGCCGGCCTGCGAAGCGGACGCCGGGAGCCCCGGCATGCCCGCCAGCAGCGCGGCAACGGCCAGGATTGCAAGACGCTTCAAGATCGCAAGACGCTTCATGATGATCCCTTCAGTCCCGGCCGGACCGGCGGGTCGCGGGCGATCGCCGGCGGAAAGTTCGATTCGCACCAGCCGATCCTGCCCCAGCGCCCCGCTTGCCGGCAACCGGAAGTCTTCCCCGGGCGGCAGATGCCTTTTGTTCCGCGCTTCATCGCGTATTCGTGATGTATCGCATAACGAAGTTTCATAAATGACGGCGCGTCTCGATATTTCCCTGGCGGAGGCGATCGGATAGAACACACACCCGTGTGGCTCTCGCATTCCATGACTCCACTCCCCACAGTGACGTCATCGCCCCGACCCAGCCCCGCGACATCGGCATGCTCGGGCTCGTCTGCGACAGCGGCGCCGGATCGACACGCCACAACAAGGGATAGCACCGGAATTGCGCCTTGGGCGTCGATCCGCCGGTCTACTGACTGACTATGGACGCCAAAGCACCGACATTGTCCTCGGCCTCGGCCTTCCAGCCGGATCGCACGGCCTATTCCATCCTCATCGCGATCAGCGTTTCGCATTGCCTCAACGACACCATCCAATCGTTGATCCCGGCGATCTATCCGATGTTGCGGGACAATTTCGCGCTCAGCTACAGCCAGATCGGCCTGATCACCCTGGCGTTCCAGCTCACCGCCTCGCTGCTGCAGCCGGTGGTCGGCCTATATACGGACCATCGACCCCAACCCTATTCGCTCACCATCGGCATGGGCTTCAGCCTCGTCGGCCTGATCATGCTGGCCTTCGCGCCGAGCTATTACCTGGTGCTCCTCGCGGCCATGCTGGTCGGCACCGGCTCGTCGGTGTTCCATCCGGAATCCTCGCGCGTCGCCCGCATGGCGTCGGGCGGCAAGACCGGTCTGGCCCAGTCGGTGTTCCAGGTCGGCGGCAATCTCGGCTCCTCGATCGGGCCGCTGCTCGCCGCCTTCATCGTGCTGCCCTTCGGCCAGCATTCCATCGCGGCTTTCTCGGCGGTCGCGCTGCTCGCCATGTTCATCCTGTGGAACGTCGGCAACTGGTACGCGGCCTATCGGCGCAACATCGCGTCGGGCCACAAGTCCCGGCTGGCGACCACGGTCAACACCCTGTCGCAGACGCGCGTCATCGTGTCCCTGGTGATCCTGCTCGCGCTCATCTTCTCCAAGTTCTTCTACATGGCGTCGATGTCGAGCTACTATACGTTCTACCTGATCTCGAAGTTCGGCCTGTCGCAGCAGGAGGCCCAGGTCCACCTGTTCGTCTTCCTGTTCGCGGTGGCGGCCGGCACGCTGATCGGCGGTCCGATCGGTGACCGTATCGGGCGCAAATATGTGATCTGGGTCTCGATCCTCGGCGTGCTGCCCTTCACCCTGGCCCTGCCCTACGCCAACCTGACCTGGACGACTGTGCTCGCCGTGATCATCGGCTTCATCCTGTCCTCGGCCTTCTCGGCGATCATCGTGTTCGCGCAGGAACTGGTGCCGGGCAAGACCGGCATGGTGGCCGGGCTGTTCTTCGGCTTCGCCTTCGGCATGGGTGGCCTGGGCGCCGCCGCGCTCGGCGTGCTGGCGGACTGGACCAGCATCGAATTCGTCTACAAGGTGTGCTCCTTCCTGCCGATGATCGGCCTGCTGACCCTGTTCCTGCCCAATATCGAGCGGCCGGCACCGGCCAGGGCCTGACGGCGCGAGGGTAGCGGCCGCCGCTCCGCCGGACGGCCGCCATTCACATATCCGAGCGGGGGCCGCGTCCGACGGTGCGGCCCCCGCTCCAATTCCAAGCCGAGCGTCACGGGTATTCTCGCCCGTGACGCTCGGCAAGATTCTTGAAAGAACGCAGCAGTTTTCGGGTCCATCCGTCGGATGGACCCGAAAATTCTGCTTGGGACGGGACGAAACGACCATGGCAAACACGACCTCGGCGACGGGGCACCGGAATGCCTGGCTTCACGGCGGCTCATGGCGCAGCGAAGCCTGGGCGACCTGCGTCCTCGCCCTGCCGCTGATCCTCACCAACCTCGTCGAGCTGGCCCTGACCACGACCAACCTCATCCTGGTCGGCGAGCTCGGCGCCTCCACGCTCGCCGCCGTCACGCTCGCCAACAATCTCTTCTTCTTCTTCGCGATGATCGGCCTCGGTGTCGTGACGGCGGTCGCGCCCATGGTCGCGCGGCAGCTCGGCGCCCGCGCCGACGCCACCGACGACGTGCGCCGGACGGTGCAGCAGGGGCTGTGGGCGGCCGCGCTGGTGTCGCTGCCGGGTCTTGCCTGCCTCGCCGAGGCCGAAACCATCTTCCGGCTGCTCGGCCAGACCCCTGCCATCGCCGCGGAGGCGGGCCGCTACATGGCCGGGCTGTGCTGGGCGCTGCCGCCTTTCGTCGGCTACATCGCCCTGCGTTCGGCCGCCACGGCGATGGGCCGGCCGCGTTCGGCGCTGTGGGCCGCGCTGGCAGCGATCCTCGTTAACGCGGTTATGGCCTGGGCGCTGCTTTTCGGGCGGCTCGGCCTGCCGGCGCTCGGCCCGCAGGGCGCGGGTATCGGCACCGCCATCGCGACCTGGAGCCTTTTCCTCCTGCTCGCCGCTTCCCTCGCCTTCGCCCGGCCCTTCCGGCGTTTCCGGCTGTTCCACCGCTTCGGTCGGCCTGATGTCGAGCGGCTCATGCAGGTGTTCAGGCTCGGCGTGCCGATCGCGGTCACGCTGATCTTCGAAGTCGCGGTCTTCAACGCCGCCGGCATCCTGATGGGCCTCGTCGGCGAGGTCGACCTCGCGGCCCATGGCATCGCCATGCAGATCGCGTCGATCAGCTTCATGGTGCCGCTCGGCCTCGGCCAGGCCGCCATGGTACGGGTCGGCCGCGCCTATGGCGCGCGCGACGCCCGGGCCATCACCCGCGCCGGCTGGACGGCCTATGCCCTCGGCGTCGGCTCCATGGCGGTGACGGCGCTGCTGATGCTGCTGGCGCCCCGTCTGCTGATCGGCAATTTCATCGACCTGAACGATCCCGCCAACGCCGAGGTCGTGGCGCGCGCCGCGCTGTTCCTCGTCTTCGCCGGCCTGTTCCAGATCGCCGACGGCGCCCAGGTCGTGGCAGCCGGCATGCTGCGCGGCCTGCATGACACGCGGGCCCCGATGCTGCTGGCGGCGATCGGCTACTGGCTCGCCGGCCTCCCGCTCGGTGCCCTGCTCGCCTTCCATTACGGTTTCGGCGGCTCGGGCATCTGGATGGGCCTCGTCGCCGGCCTGCTGGTCGTCGCCGTGCTGCTGACCGGGCGCTGGATGCGGCGCGACCGCCTCGCCCCAGCGGCATAGCTCGCCGGGGCGGCAATCATCCGGCGTCGCACCTAGCCGCACACCTCCAGGGCCAATCTTGGGAAATTTCGTTAAAATCAGTATTCTTCACACCTGCTCTCACGGCGAAACGACCGCCTCGACAGGCCGTGCGCCATTCTGTCGGCGACGCCGAACCGATGCGCGACGTCGATTTCCGATTTGGCGGCGCGTTATACAGCGACTGTGACACGCTTCGAAGCCGCTTCGGCGATCGCGATGACGGCCCGTGCATTTGCGCGGGCATCCTCCATCGCGTAGAGGGGGCGCTCGTCGGCCAGCACGGCCCTGCTGAATTCCCGGAACTCCGCCGCGAACATGCTGGCGGCGGGAAAATTCTCAATTGTTGGTTCGACGCCGTCCAGGAAAATTTCGTCGCCGAAACGGTGCGAGAGGAGACGGGTGAAGGGTTCACCGCGCATTCCGGTGCCCTGCATGCTGATCCATCCGTCGGTGCCGACGATCTCCACCTGACTCAACGGGTTGATGTGGTCGAAGGAGACCGAGAAGATCGATGTTCGGCCGCCGCCGAAGTCCAGCACACCCGATGTCGTCGTATCCACCTTTTCGTCCGGGCGGACCCATTGCGTCGCCAAGGCGGCGACCGGCTCAGCGCCGAAGATGAGACGGCTCATATTGACGGCATAGCAACCCATGTCCCACAGCGCACCGCCGCCCGCGCCAGGGTCGAACCGAATATTGTAACTGTCGTAGAACTGCTTGAAGCCCAGCGTTATCCGAGCGAGGCGAGCCTCGCCTATCTGGCCAGAGCGAATCAGCTCCATCGCTCGCACCCAACGCGGGGCGAAGCGATACATGAAGGCTTCCATCACTTGACGGTCCGCGCGCGTCGCCGCCGCCTCGATCTCCTCGACCTGCGCCAGCGAGAGCGCCAGGGGCTTTTCGCACAGCACATGTTTGCCGGCTCGAAGGGCAGCGACCACCCATTCGCAGTGCAGGTGATTGGGAAGGGGGATGTAGACAGCCTCGATGTCGCGGTCCTCCAACAACAGTTGGTACGAGGCATAGGCCCTGTCAGCCCCCCAACGGAGGCGGTCCGCTTCGGCGACGTGCGGCCGGCGGCTCGATACGGCCAGCAGACGGGCGTTGCCCGCCGTCAACAGCCCGGGAATGGCAAGGTTGTTGATCCAGGCGGAGCCCAGAACGCCCCAGTTTACGCACGCTGTCATTTCGCTCATGAGCCCAGCTCTATTTGCGGCAGGCGGCTTGAATGCCGGCCCTATCGTTGGAGACTTCCCCGCATCCTGGGGATGCGGGGCTTTTCCGTCACGCCGGCTCCGGCGGATAGATGGTAACCATCTCCGGCGGCAAATCCTGATAGGGGCAGTTGCCGAGTTCGTAGACGAAGTCCAGACTTGGTTCGGTGTCCAGGTAGAAATGGAAATCGGCCACGAATTGCCCGGTCTGGGTCACCGCAATCCCCCGCGCCTCGTAGTCCGCGACAATCTCCCCCATTCGGTCGTCGGGGAGCTTTTCCTTGATGTGATGCAGGCCTTCGCCCCGCCGCCGGATGTAATCCTCGTAGATCATCGGTCCCCGCACGGGCTGGATCAGCTCGATCTCCATGGCTCCGACATGGGTGATCGCGATGCGGAACTCGAACGGCTCCTCAACCAGGCGGCCTCCGACCCTGAGGTTCTTGACGGTCTTGTCAGTGAAGCGAAAGACGCGCCAGGGCCCGATGCGAAGAACGTCAATCCAGGCCTGCATCGACTTTTCGAGGTCTCGGGTCACCCAGGCGATCTGCTGGATCTGCCGGCTCTTGTTCAGGGCTCGAAGTTCATCGTTGGTCATGTGTGCTTCCCTCCTTGGTCAATGATCTCCTCGGATCGGCTTCACCGATCATACGGGCTGATCATCTCGAAGAAGCGCAGCTCGACCGGCTGGGCGAGATACTCGCCTTGCTTGGCAAACCAGTCCTTCTGATAGTCCAAAGCGATATGGCGGTCGAAATCCGCGCGCTCAGCCCAGTTCTCATAGAAATAGAACATGTTCGGATCATCCATGCTGACATGGAAATGATAGTCGACGCAGCCCTGCTCGGAACGGGACTTGCCGACGAAACTGGAAAGCAATGCCACCAGGGCCTCTCGCTTTTCCGGCTTGGCATGGAGGGTTGCGGTCAGGTTGAATTGCGGTTGCATCGGAGTTTTTCCTTTCGGTTATTGTGACGTGGTTAGTGGCGTTTCTTGAAGGATGCGAACAAATTGGACGCCGGCGTGCCGGGTGAACGCAACGTGCTGATCAACACTGCGAGCAAGACCACCAGACCATTGGCGACGTATTGGGCGTAGGAGTTGACGCCGAACAAGACCATGGCGTTGTTCAGGACCGCGATGAAAAGGCCGCCAAGCATGGTGCCGAGCATCGAGCCTTTGCCGCCGAACAGGCTGGCGCCGCCCACGATCACGGCCGTGATCACCGCGAATTCCAGGCCGGTACCCATATCGGCATTGCCGGCCGCCAGGCGCGAGGTCTGCAGCAGGCCGGAGACGCCGGCCAGGAAGCCGGTCAATCCAAAAAGCACGGTGCGCACGGAGGCAACGGGAATACCCGAAAGATACGCCGCATCTGCGTTACCGCCGATCGTGTAGACAGACCGGCCGAATGACGTGCGGTTGGCGATCACGGAGAAGACGACGAAGACGATGATCAGAATTAGGGCCGGCACTGGCAGGCCAAGGAGCGAGCCTGTTCCCCACCAATTGAAGCTGTCGTCGAGGATCGGGATCGGAATGGCGTCGGTCAGAAGCCATGCAGCACCCTTGAGGGCCGAAAACAGGGCCAGCGTGACAATAAAGGAGGGTACGCCGAAAAAGGCCCGGATCGCTCCGGCGGCGAGGCCGACCAGACTCGACGAGGCGAGTACCGCAACGGCCGCGAGGGGGAGCGGCCAGCCGAAGTTGACGGCGACCACCCCGAAGAGCGCGGAGCTGAACGCGACCGCCGATCCGACGCTGATGTCGATCTCGCCCGCGATGATGACCAGCGTCATTCCGAGCGCGACGACGCCGGTGAAGGCCATCTGGCGTAGAATGTCGAGCAGATTTGCGATAGAGGCGAAATGGGGCGCAAAGAGCGTGGCGACCGCCATGAGGATCGCGAGCGCAATCAAGAGCCCACCATGGTCGAGCGCCACGTCCCGCACCACCGACCGCCACCACGTTGGCATGGCCATATCCTGCTCGCTCATGGAGCCTCTCCCGCCATGGCCAACTGCATGATTTCCTCCAGGCTGGTGTCTGCAACCGCGCGCTCGGCGGCGATGCGCCCCTGCGTCATGACCAACAGGCGGTCGCACATGACGAACAATTCTTCCATTTCCGACGAAGCCACGATGACCGCGATGCCATCGGCTGCAAGCTCCCGCAGCAGCCCGTAGATCTGGATCTTCGCTTCGATGTCGACGCCGCGGGTCGGCTCGTCCAGCAGCAGGATGCCGATGCCGGCGTTGAGCCACTTGCCAAGGACGATCTTCTGCTGGTTGCCTCCGGAAAGCGTGTGCACGGCCCTTCCCGGATCATCCACCTTGATCGACAAGCGCCGGATAGAAGCCGCGGCGATGGCATTCTCCCGGCTCCGCGACAGGAAGCCCCCTCGCCGGATCCTGGCCGGGCAGGACATGGCGAGGTTGTTGGCCACCGACATGCCGAGGGCCAGCCCCTCACGCTTGCGATCTTCCGGTGCGAAGCCAAGCCCGCAGGCAATAGATCGCCGGGGCGAGGCGCCCCGCATGGCGGCACCGATAATTTCGACGCTGCCCGCGAATGGCTGAGACAGGCCGTAGATCATCCGAAGGAGCCGAGTGCGGCCGGAACCAAGCAAGCCGGCAAGGCCCAAGATCTCGCCCTTGCGCAGTTCGAACGTGATGCCGGCCAGCTTTTCATCCGAGAGGTTCGAGACACGGAGCGCAACTTCGCCAAGCGACGCCGTCCGAGGCGTTGGTGCGAAGGCAGTCGAGGCACCGCCGGTCATCAGGCGGACGACTTCAGCCGTCGGCATCTCGCCGATCGGGCGGGTTGCGATATGCCGACCGTCCCGCAGCACGGTGACGCTGTGGGCGATTTTAGGGATCTCATCCATACGGTGTGAGACATAGATGATGGCAATGCCACGGCTCGACAGATGCCGCACAAGCGCCAGCAAACGCTCGACCTCGCTCGCCGGAAGCGAGCTGGTGGGTTCGTCGAGAATGAGCAGCCGCGGCCGGAAGGAGAGTGCCTTGGCAATTTCCACGATCTGCTGGTGGGCGATGGAAATCCGCCCTGCCTTGGTGCGAGGATCGAGATCAACGCCCAGTTCTGCGAGTTGCCTGGCCGCCTTGGCCTCCAGCACGGCGGGTCTGACGAACCCGCGCTGGCCGGAGGCTTCGCTCCAGCGTCCAAGATAGATATTCTCGGCAACGGAGAGTTCGGGGACGATCGCCAGTTCCTGGTTGACGATGGCGATGCCTCGCTCTCGCGCCGAATGCGGCGATTCGAGCCGAGCCACCTCGCCGCCAACGAGGACATCACCGCGGTCGGGCGTCGTAATCCCGGCCAGTATCTTGACGAGCGTCGACTTCCCGGCGCCGTTCTTGCCCAGCAATGCGCGAACCTCGCCGGCCGCGATCTCGAAGTTGACGCCGTCGAGCGCCTGAACGCCGGGATAGGCCTTGAAGCATTCGCGCACCGCCAGCACGGGTCCCGGACGACGCCCGCCTTGGCCGACTTCCTTGATTGCGATCATCCGTTAGCCGCCATTGGTAAGACCCCGTCCCGGTCGTCAGTGCGTCTCGAGATATTTCTTCGCCGCGGCGATATCCTTCTTCGAATAAGTGGGCGAGGCGGTGAACTGATAGAAATCGCCGAGGCTCTTGCCCCGAACCTGCTTGAGAGCCAGCTCGACGCCGGCAGCGCCCATGGCATAGGGGTCCTGGCCCGTGGTCCACACCACCGCGCTCTTGGGATCGACGATCGCATGCGCGACCTGCGGATTGATGTCGATACCGAAGACCTTGACCTTGTCCGCCATTCCTTTGGAATCAACCGCCTGGCCGGCGGCGATGGTGCCGTCATCGTTCTCGCCGATGAAAACCTGCGCATCCGGATGCGCCGTCAGCATGGCATCGGCGATCGGCCGGGCCTTGTCGACCTGGAAGCCCTCCTGCTCGTCGGCGAGCGTGATGTTCAGACCCGGGCCCGCGAGCGCTTTGTTGATGCCGGCTCGCCGGTCTTTGCAGGTGTCGAAGGTCTGGCAGGTCAGCATGAGCAAGGTTGCCTTGCCGCCCAGTTGCTGGCGCACATAGTCGGCGACCTGGGTGCCCGTGATCTCTCCGATCTTCTTGTTGTCGCTGGTGACGAAGGCTTTGACGAGTTGCTTGTCTTCCGGCGAGCGGATGCAGGTGTTCCAGCACACGACCGGTATGCCCGCGTCCTTGGCCAGCTTCAGCGCGGCGATTGAACCCGTGGCTGACTGTGCGGAGATCAGGATTACGTCGACCTGGCGGCGGATGAAGGTCTGCACGAGTTCGGCTTCGCGGCCGACGTTCGAGTTCGCGTTCTCGATCAGAAGTTCCGCGCCATCCTTTTCAGCAACGCTCTTCATGCCCTTGCGAGCTTCAGCGAAGAAAGGGTTACCGAAAAGCTCGATGACCCCGATGACCGGCTTGGCGGCGTCGGCCCTTGCGGCGCCCTGCGTGAAACAGGCGATGGCGGAAGCCATAGCCAGAGCCGTCAATAATTTCGTCCTCATGAGCGTTCCTCCTGCTTGCATTTTTTTCATTGGGTCGTACATGTGTTCGGTATGTTGAACAAATGAATGCTAGGAGAGCACGCGAACGGTGTCAAGGGGATCAACTTGCACGGACTGGTGGAGATTGGTGGCGCTGCATTCCGGAGTTGCGGCTGCAGCCTGCCTGCGCCATGCTCCATGCCCCCGGCCGACGCCGCATTGGAACGCCGCAACTATCCGGTCCGACAAGGCTTCGCCGCAGCGGACGAACAGGGCAGCGCCGGAAGACTTTCATGGAACGCGAAGTAGTAGGCATTATGCGCGATCACGACGACCGTGGCCGTTCGATGGCCCCTGATGGGACTGAGCTCGGCCCGCGTGGCGAGGCAGCCAATTCCCCGGCGGCCCCACAGGCTCAGAGCCCCGCAGCGGAAGCCGCCGGCGCCAGTCGAGTGCCCGCCTTGTCGAGGGCGGCAGCGCTTCTCGACGTGGTATCGACGGCCGAGAAGGGCTGTACGCTGTCCGAGCTCGCACGCTTGCTCGCCGCGCCCAAGAGCAGCCTGCTCAATATCTGTGACACGCTGGTGGGCGAGCGGCTGCTGCGCAAAGATGCGACGGGCCACTATCGCATTGGCATACGGATGGCGGAGTTCGCGGCCGCGCAGCTCAGCCATCCGCCGCGACTCAAGACGCTGGGCGTGGTGGTCCAGAACTTCACCAATCCGTTCTTCCGGGTGGAAGCGGATGCGATCACCGTGGCGGCGGAGCGAATGGGCGTGGCGGTGACGGTTCTCGACGCTGAGCAGATGCTGGACCGCCAGCTTCTGCAGCTGGAAAGCCTCGCGGCCCAAGGCGTCGACGCAGTGATCATCGATCCCGTCGACTCCGAGGCCGTTGCGACGGGAGTGGCGGCCGTCGTCAGGCGCGGCATCCCGGTGATTGCCGTCAATGCGGGCGCAAGCGGTGCCGATGCCATGGTGGCCACCGACAACGTGCAAGCGGGCGAGCTGATCGGCCGCCATCTGGGCGCGGCGCTCCATGGAAAGGGCGACGTCGTCGTCATCGGCGGGACACGCATCACCGGCAACGTCGACAGGATCGGGGGCTTCCTCGGGGCGTTGCGGGAATACCCCGAGATCCGAGTGGTCGACCGCCTGGACGGCGACAATACGTTTGAACGCGGGCGGAAGCTCGCTCATACCATTCTCGACCGCCATCCGAATGTCGATGCGGTATTCAGCATCAATGATCCGACGGCACTCGGCGTCCTTGAAACGTTCGAGGAGCGCCACGCCACGGTGGCCGTCGTCAGCGTCGACGGCTCGTCGTCCGCAGTCGAAGCTCTCAGGTCCGGGCGTGGCATTATCGCAACTGCGGCGCAGAATCCTCAAGAACTCGGTCGCGCCGCGCTCCGACTGGCCGATCTTCTCTATTCGGGAGGGAATATGCCACGCCGCACGTGGCTGCTGCCCACGGCTCTGGTAACATCCTCCAACGCCGACACCTATGCGCCATGGGACGCCCCGCCGACGTGAATGAACCGTCTTTGACAGAGGTGACGAGGAAACGCGCGCTGCGCCAGTCTTCTGCCCCAGCCAATAAAGCGCCTGCGGTCGCCAAGGCCATCGCGATTCTCGACGATCTGGCGCAACTGTCCGGCGCGGCCTCGGTTTCGGCAATCGCCCGACGGACCGAATTCTCCAAGAGTTCGGTCTCGGACATCTGTTCGACGCTATCAGGTCTGGGGCTGCTCTGGCGCGACCGCGAAGGACACTATCTGCTTGGACACCGCATCGTCGAGTTGGCGCGCGCCCTCGTCGGTGGTCACAGGCTGATCGAAGTCTTTGCCGAGGCCTGTGAGTCGGTGCCGGAAGTGCGCGACGAGACCGTCACCCTTTCAATTCTCGACGGCGTCGACGTCGTCATCGTCGCGACGAGGCACGGCCGCGCAGCCCTGCCAATCACCGCGAGGATCGGGCTGCGTTTGCCGGTGTGGTCGACAGCCTCCGGCCGGTGCTTTCTCCAATCTCACACGCCGGCCCGTCTCGAGGAAATCCTCGCCGTCGCTTCTGCGGCGCCGACCAGCGTTTCCGGGCGGGTTCCGTCCATCCGACAATTGGCATCTGAGCTTGCGCTCGAGCACGTCAAGGGCTTCCATGTAGACGAGGGATCGACCGCAGCCGGCCTGACGTGCTTCGGCGCCCCTGTCGAAGCCGACGCTCCGGGTAGAACCATTGCGGCCGTGGCGATCGCGGTGCGGAGCGATGCGCTGTCGGCGACACGGCGAGCCGATCTCGGCCGAGCCGCCGTCGCTGTCGCCGTCGCATGCAAGACGCTGGCGGGTCCCGATTTGGTGGACCTCGCCGCCGCTCGCTGAGATGCGCCATGGTGCTGAAGTCAAACCCAAGTAAGACGAGAAAGTGCCTTACGCCGGTGTCGGGCACGATTTTGTCGCCGCGGAACTGCCAATGGGGCGTGGAGAATTTTGCCTTCAGAGACAAGCCGGGGGCGACGCGACCATTCCGCTCTTGAGCGCGACGAAAGCCTCGCGAAGGCGCGCATATCCTTGGCGGAAAAGTCCATCAACTTCGCTGAAAGATGCTCTACGGCCCCGATTGCAGCAGGTTCAGGCGCTGCCAATACGCCGTCGCGATGCAGGCGACGGCGCTGCCGCAGCGGTCGCGCTGGGAGCGCCAAGCCGCCTGGTCGGCCGAGAACGGGGCGCGGGCCTGATCCGGCAGGGCGCGGAAGCGCAGCTTGAAGGCGACGGTCAGCGCCTGGTCGAGGCGCGCGAGGTCGCCGTTCCCGCAGATCGCTCTTTCGGCAGGATTGAGCCTGCCGCCGCAAGGAAAGCTCGGCGAGACCCGATCGGCGCTTCGTGCGACCTGGCCGAGAAGCGCCAGCCGCTGCCGGTAACTTGCGGCGATGCAATCGGCATCGCTGCCGCAGCGGTCGCGCTGGGCGCGCCAGTCCGCCTGGTTCGTCGTCAGCTGCGCGCGTCCGTTGCCGGACAGCGCGGAGAGGACCGCGCCATAGGTCGCAGCCAGGCTCTGGTCGAGGGCGGCGAGGCCGCCATTCCGGCAGATCGTCGCCTCGGCGGGGTTGAGCATGCCGTCGCAGCGAAAGCTCGGATGGGCCGCCTCGGCCGGCACGGCGAAGGCCTGCTGCTGTTCCGGCGGCTCCGGCTCCAGCGAGGCCTGCTGCGTCCGCACCGGCGTCTCCGGCTGAGCGAATGCCTGAGCCGCCTGCGTCGGCTGGACGGCGGCGGCATTGTCCTGGGCGGGCTGGACGACCGTCACCGGCTGCGGATCGGCGACGCTGCCGGCGATGGCGAAGGAGCCGATGATCGCCTCGTTGACCCAGGGCGTCTGCGCGCCCTGCGTCGCCTGGTCGACATCCGCCCGGACCTGGCCGAACATCTGGCGGATGTCGAGCCCGGGCGTGCCCATATGCGCCAGCAGCGCCTGCGTGAACGGCGAGTTGCGCCCGGTGCCGTCCTGCGCCACCGAGCCGGGCGCCGTCGAGAAGGCGATCAGCGTGCCCTTGGCCTCGGACGCGTCGAGATCCACCCGCGCCAGCCCCCGCGTCCCCGCCCCGCGCACCAGAGCATGCGCCAGCGGATTGTCCCGGCACGAATCCAGGATCACGATCTTCACCTTCGCCGAGGCCCCGTCCACCAGGTCCAGCAGCTTGTCCAGCGACAGCGCCTGGGTGTCGAGGTCAAGCTCGTCCGCGATCTTCGCCGACACCGGGATCAGGTAGTTGCGCCCCTTCACCTGCACGCCATGGCCCGAATAGAACACCACCACGCTGTCCGCATGGTCGGCATCGCGCAGGAACGCGCGCACCCCATCATTCATCGCCTGCAGGTCGCCGTCCCTGACCAGCGTCACCCGGTAGCCCAGCCGCCCCAGGCTCGCCGCCATGTCCGACGCATCGTTCGCCGGATTGACCAGGGGCGTCACCGACCGGTACGCCCCGTTCCCGATCACCAGCGCCGCCTTCGGCGCGGCATGGGCGGAAACCATGCCGAGCCACGCTGCAAACACAAGATTCAGCACGACGGAGACGGCAAGGCGGATCAGGCGCTTCATGGGATACTCGGAAGGCCGGCAAAAGTAAGCGGACCTTACTGCGCCCATCCGGCCCGTGTAAACGGGATTGGCTGCATGACAGCGAGGAAGCGCCCGGAGCCTGTCAGTCCGAGCGGCTCGCTTCCATCCGGCGCCGTCATGGCCTAAGGACAGCGCCTGACTTGCCGACAGGTGCCCCGTGCTCGACTACGTCCGCAGAATTCTCGATGCCCGCGTCTACGATGTCGCGTTGCAGACCCCGCTCGACGCGATGGTGCGCCTCGGCCAGCGGCTCGGCCGCCCCGTGCTGCTCAAGCGCGAAGACCTGCAGCCGGTGTTCTCGTTCAAGATCCGCGGCGCCTACAACCGCATCGCCCGCCTCTCCGACGAGGCGAAGGCTGCCGGCGTGATCTGCGCTTCGGCCGGCAACCATGCGCAGGGCGTCGCGCTTTCGGCCCGCAAGCTCGGCATCGAGGCGACCATCGTCATGCCGGTGACCACGCCCAGCATCAAGATCGACGCCGTGCGCTATTGGGGCGGCAAGGTCGTCCTCCACGGCGACACGTTCGACGAGGCCCACGGCCATGCCCGCCAGCTCGAGCGCGAGCAGGCGCTGACCTTCGTCCATCCCTATGACGATGCCGACGTGATCGCCGGCCAGGGCACGGTCGGCGTCGAGATCCTGCACAGCCATCCCGGCCCGATCGAGGCCATCTTCGTTCCCATCGGCGGCGGCGGCCTGGCGGCCGGCATCGCCTCCTATGTGAAGTTCCTGCGCCCGGAGACCCGGGTGATCGGCGTCGAGCCGGTCGACGCCGCCTCGATGAAGGCGGCCATCGAGGCCGGCGAGCGCGTCGTGCTCGACCGCGTCGGCCTGTTCGCCGACGGTGTCGCGGTCAGGCAGGCGGGCGAGGAAACCTTCCGCCTGTGCCGGCAGCTGCTCGACGACGTGCTCGTCGCGGATACGGATGCGATGTGTGCGGCGATCAAGGATATTTTCGAGGATGTCCGCGTTCTCGCCGAGCCCGCCGGCGCCCTCTCGCTGGCGGGGCTGAAGGCCTATGCGCTCGCCAACCCGGAACGCCGCGGCGCGCTCGTCGCCGTCAACAGCGGCGCCAACATGAATTTCGACCGCCTGCGCCATGTCGCCGAACGGGCCGAGGTCGGCGAGGCGCGTGAGATCCTGCTCGCCGTCACCATTCCCGAACGGCCCGGCAGCTATCGGCGCTTCATCCAGGTGCTCGGCAGCCGCATCGTGACGGAATTCAACTATCGCTTCGCGGGCGGTTCGCAGGCCCATGTGTTCGTCGGCCTGAAGCTCGCCGACGCCAAGCGCGAAAAGCCCGCCATCATCGCCGAACTGCATGGGCTCGGCTATGGCGTGCTCGACATCAGCGCCGACGAGACCGCCAAGCTGCATGTCCGCTACATGGTCGGCGGGCGCGCGCCGGCGCTCGTCGACGAGCTCATCCTGCGCTGCGAATTCCCGGAGCGTCCGGGCGCGCTGCTGCGCTTCCTCGACGGCATCGGATCCGACTGGAACATCACCCTGTTCCATTACCGCAACCATGGCGCCGATTACGGCCGCGTGCTCGTCGGCGTGCAGGTGCCGCCGGCCGACAGGGCCCGTTTCGAAGGCCGCATGGCGTCGCTGGGCTATCCCTACGAGGACGAGAGCGCCAACGAGGCCTATCGGCTCTTCCTGCGCGGATAGGACGGGAGCGGGCGCACAGGCGGCGTCGGATCCCGGATGTCGAAATTGCCGGCCTGGAACGAGCGGAACAGCGCGCATCCCGAGGCCCTTCAACCGCAGGCAGCGCCGCCCGCGCGATCAAGCCGTCAATTCAGGCGTCGCTATCGCCGGTTTGCGTCCAGCGCGATGCGGCGGCCTCGTCTTCGTCCTTCGCGCCGACCCATCCGGAGCCGTTCGCGCGCTCCTCATATTTCCAGAACGGCGCCCGCGTCTTGAGGTAGTCCATGAGGAAGGACGCCGACTCGAAAGCCGCCCGGCGATGCGCCGACGCGGTGACGACGAGGACGATGTTGTCGCCGGGGACCAAGCGCCCGTAGCGATGGATGATGGTCACGCCCTGCAGCGGCCAGCGGCTGCGCGCCTCCGCCTCTATCCGCTCCAGTTCGGCCTGGGCCATCTCGGGATAATGGTCGAGCGTCATCGCGGTGATGCGGTCGTCCCCCGCTCCCGCCCGGCAGATGCCAATGAAATTGACCACCGCCCCGATGTCCGTCCGCCCCTTCGCCAGGGCGGCAACCTCGGCGCCGACGTCGAAATCCGCGCGCTGCAGGCGGACGCCCATCTCAGCCGCCCGTCATCGGCGGGAAGAACGCGATCTCGCCGGCTCCCGCGATCGACGCCGCCGGCTTGACATGCCGGCGGTCGATGGCCGCCCGTACGATCCGGCGGTTCCCGAAGGCGTGGGCATGGGCCTCGTCCCGCTCCGACAGCCATTGCATGAGGTCCTCGATCGTCCTGACGTCCGGCGGCAGGTCGACGACCTCCTCCGTCAGGCCGATGCGCTCGCGCAGCCAAGCGAAATAGATCAGCTTCATTGCGGATCCTCCAGCAGGTGCCGCACGCCGCTGCGGAAATAGTCGTAGCCGGTGTAGAGCGTCACCACCGCGGAGATCCAGAGCAAAACCAGGCCGATATTGACGGTACCCGGCAGGATGGTCTCGCCCGCGGGCCCCGCCAGCAGGAAGCCGATCGCCAGGAGCTGCGCCGTCGTCTTCCATTTGGCCAGCCGCGTCACCGGCACCGAGACGCGCAGTTCCGCCAGGAATTCCCGCAGGCCGGACACCAGGATCTCGCGGCAGAGAATGACGATCGCCGCCCATAGCGACCAGCTCCGGATGGTATTGTCGGCCGTGAGCATCAGGAGGCAGGCGGAGACCAGCAATTTATCGGCGATCGGATCGAGCATGCGCCCGAGCGAGGATTGCTGTCCCCAGGCCCGCGCCAGGTACCCGTCGAAATAATCGGTGATCGCGGCGAGCGCAAAGGCGCCGAAGGCGACCCAGCGCACCCAGATATCCGCCGGCCAGAACAGGCAGGCGACCACCACCGGCACGGCGGCGATCCGGCCGTAGGTCAGGATGTTCGGCAGGGCCAGCGGCGAGATGCGTCGTTTGGGACTGTCTGGAGTCATGGTCCGAAGGAACATGGCGAGGGCCGCTGCGTCAACAAGCTTCAAATGAGCTTTTCGTGAAAGAAAGCATACACCTTGCGCGCGGTCGCCTCGTCGATGCCGGGACAGCCCTCAAGATCCGTCATCGAGGCGCGTTCGATCGCCTTGAGCGTGCCGAAATGCCGCAGCAGCGCCCGTTTGCGCTGGGGACCGATGCCGCCGATTTCCTGCAGCCCGCCCTCGCGCATGGATTTCGAGCGCTTCTGGCGGTGGGCACCGATGGCGAAGCGGTGGGCTTCGTCGCGCAGGCGCTGGACGAAATAGAGCACCGGGTCTCGCGGAGCGAGCTTGAACGGCGGCTTGCCCTCGGCAATGAAGGTCTCCCGTCCGGCATCGCGGTCGATCCCCTTGGCGACGCCGACCAGGGCGACGTCCTCGATGCCGAGGTCGGCGAACACCTGGCGCGCCACCTGCATCTGGCCGGCGCCGCCGTCGATCAGCACCAGATCCGGCCAGGCGGGCAGCCCCTCCTCCGCGGCGCCGCCGCTGTCGACGCGCGGCGTCTCCTTGATGAGGCGCGAGAAACGCCGCTGCAGCACCTCGCGCATCATGCCGTAATCGTCGCCCGGCGTGATCTCGTCCGAGCGGATGTTGAACTTGCGGTACTGGTTCTTGGCGAAGCCTTCCGGCCCCGCCACGATCATGCCGCCGACCGCATTGGTGCCCATGATGTGCGAGTTGTCGTAGACCTCGATGCGGCGGGGCGTCTCCTCCAGGCCGAAGGCCTCGGCCGCCCCCTCCAGCAGCTTGAGCTGGGAGGAGGATTCCGCCAGCCGCCGCCCCAGCGCTTCGCGCGTGTTGGTCAGCGCATGTTCGACGAGATCGCGCTTCTCGCCGCGCTTGGGGGTGACGACCTCGATGCGGTGGCCGGCGCGCAGGCCGAGAGCCTGCTGCAGGAGGTCCGCGCCTTCGATCTCATGCGAGAGCAGCACCAGCCGCGGCGCCGGCTTGTCGTCATAGAATTGGCCGAGAAAGGCTTCGAGCACCTCCGCCTCGGTGAGCGTCCGGTCCGCCTTGGGGAAATAGGCGCGATTGCCCCAGTTCTGCGAGGTGCGGAAGAAGAACACCTGGATGCAGAACTGGCCGGCCTGCTCGTACACGGCGAAGACGTCCGCTTCCTCGATCGAGCGCGGATTGATCCCCTGCGAACCCTGGATGGCCGAGAGTGCGGCGAGGCGGTCGCGATAGCGGGCGGCGCGCTCGAATTCGAGCGTCTCGGAGGCGACCTCCATCTCGCGCGCCATCTGCTCCTTGATCGCCTTCGACTTGCCGGACAGGAAGGCCCTCGCCTCGCCGACCAGCGCGCCATACTCCTCGATCGCGATCTCGCCGGTGCAGGGCGCCGAGCAGCGCTTGATCTGGAACAGGAGGCAGGGGCGCGTGCGCGAGGAAAACACCGAATCCGTGCACGAACGCACGAGGAAGGCCCGTTCGAGCGCATTCATGGTGCGGTTGACGGCGAGGACGCTGGCGAAGGGGCCGAAATAGTCGCCCTTGCGGTTGCGGGCGCCGCGATGCTTGGTCAATTGCGGCGCGGGATGGTCACCGGTGAGCAGGATATAGGGAAACGACTTGTCGTCGCGCATCAGCACGTTGAAGCGCGGCTTGAGGCTCTTGATCAGGTTGGTCTCGAGCAGCAGCGCCTCGGTTTCCGTCTGCGTGGTGACGAACTCCATCGCCGCGGTTTCGGAGATCATGCGGGCGATGCGGGCGCTCGACGCCACGCCGCGCGCATAGCTCGCAACGCGCTTCTTGAGCGAGCGTGCCTTGCCGACATAGAGCACGGTCCCCTCGGCATCGATCATGCGATAGACGCCGGGCGCATTGGGCAGCGCTTTCCAGAAATCGTGGATCACCGCCGCACCGGCCCGCATCGAGGATGGGAGAGCGGCGACGTCGAAGGCGAAATCGACCGAAGAATGGGTCTCTTCGGTCTCGGGGGTATCGATCGAGTCGGTCATGTCCCTAAAATAGGATGCGGCGGAGGCGGTGACGAGAGGGAAGCGCCGCATTCGCGCCCGATCGCGGCATGCTCGCACGGCGCGGCAGCGTCCGGAGAAACGATGGGCCGGGCTCAGGGCACCAGATGCTGGCCGGCATCGACGGCGAGCATCTGGCCGGTGACGCTGCGGGCCGAAGCGAGGAAGAGCGCCGCCTGCACGATGTCCTCCACCGCACTGCCATGATGCAGGAGGGTCGCGGCTTCCTCGGCGGCGAATTCCTCCGGCGACTGGGTGACGCTCTGGAGCGTCGGCCCGGGCGCGATGGCGTTGACGCGGATGCGCGGTGCCAAGGCCTGCGCGAGCGTCTGGGTCGCGACCTGGAGCACCGCCTTGCTGAGATAATAGGAAAAATAGTCGGGCTGCGGGCGAAGCACGCGCTGGTCGACCAGGTTGATGACGGAGGGATCCGGTGCCTCCCCGGCCACCTGCGCGGCGAAGGCCTGGGTCAGCAGGATGGGCGCCTGCGCATTGACGGCGAACTGGCGGTTCCATTTCTCCGCGCGGAGGGTGCCGACCGCATCCGCCTCGAAGCTGGAGGCGCTGTTGACCAGCAGGCTCAGGGGCCCGAGCGCCGTCGCCGCCTGCTCGACGATGGCGGCGACGCCGTCGCCGGCCGAAAGGTCGCCGGGAACGACGCTCGCCACGCCGCCCATGGCCGCGATCTCAGCGGCCAGCGCATCGGCCTCCACGCGCGAACGATTGCAATGCAGCGCCACGGCATAGCCCTGGCCCACCAAGGCGAGCGCGATCGAACGACCGATGCGCTTCGCAGCGCCGGTGACCAGAGCGGCACGGTGCAAAGCTGTGACTGCCATGAATTCCCTCTCAGAGTCCGGTTCGGCATGGTTACCTTCAAACCGGCTTTCTTCACAGACCATTTACGCTGCGACAAGATTGCCGCCCCCGCCGCTGGCCGTTAACGCCACCTAGCGAGTTATCGCTGTTCAAAGGCCAAGAGGACCAGCCCGCAGGCGGTCGCCGGAACATGCGATGCTGAAGATCACCATCCTCACCTGCGCGATCATCACCATGCCGCCCGCGCTCGAAGCGGCGCTGGCCGGTGATTCTGCGCCCCAGGCGTCCGACCACGCCGCGCTGGTGTGGACCGGCCGCTTCGTCGACATCGCGCGGGTGCCCGCAACGCCGGGGAACGCGCCGAACCAGCGCGATATTCCGATACGCGGCTCCGGTGACCCCGACATCGTCGGCTCGATTCCGCCCGCGGCCGCCGGCATCGCCTATCTGGAGCGCATGCTCGCCCGCGGGACGCAGGACGTACGCTCATGCGCCGCGCCGGCGGCCGATGCGCCCGGCCAGGACCTTGCCTGCGGCGGCGCCGGCAACAACCGATGGTCCGAACGAGTGGAGCATTTCAACTACGACGTCGGGACGGCGGACATGCGCTGGATCGATCCCCTGCTGCACTCCTCCCCTTCCTCGGCAGGTCCTTGAGCCCGATTTTCCGCGGGCGCCTCTTTACGTAAAATTCACCATAAGCAAACACAGAGCCGAGACAGAACGCCTTATAAAGACATATGGCATGGTTAACAATTATATACCTGAACAATATCTCTTGTCGTCACAATATTGCCTTTTTGAAATCCAACAATAGGAACGTCAGAAACCTTCTCTTAACAAACTTAAACTAACACGGCTGTATCTTTGTTCGATCGGGGGCTCCCCGCCACCATCGCGAGTGTGAGTATCAGGAGTTCACGATGAAAAAGCTTCTTCTGGCCATGGCAGCGACGCTGATCGCCGGCTCCGCCTATGCAGCCGACCTGCCGAACTACCAGGAAAACCAGCCGGCCTATCAGGCGGCGGAACCGGCGATGACGTGGACCGGATTCTATGCCGGTGCCAATATCGGCTATAATTTCAGCGGCGATTTCGACACGCATATCGTGAGCACCCGCCTGAACAGCGGCAGCGGCTTCAGCGGCGGCGTCCAGGCCGGCTACAACATGCAGTTCAATCCGATCGTGCTGGGCATCGAAGGCTCGATCAATTACGGCAGCGTCACCGATTCGTTCGCCGGTGCCCGCGGCAATTACGGCTTCAACGGCTCGCTGACCCCGCGCCTCGGCTATGCGATGGGCAACCTCATGCCCTACGTCAAGGCCGGCCTCGCCGTGGGCGATGTCGAGCTCAAGGCCTCGGGCGCCAGTGCCTCGCAGACGCGGGCGGGCTGGACCGCCGGTGTCGGCGCCGAATATATGGTGACGCCCCAGATCTCCGTCCGTGCCGAGTATAATTATACGGATTACTCCCGCACGAACTACACTCTCGGCCTCACGCCCGCGAGCGCCGGCTATAGCGGCAGCGACATCAAGCTCGGCGTGAACTATCACTTCTGATCGTCCGGAGCCGCGAGCGGCTACCCTGAGCAGAATTTTGCTGCGTCTTTTCAAAAGTCTTGCAGAGATTCACGGGCGTTCTCGCTCGTGAATCTCTGCTTGGCCCGGCCTCGTGCCGGGCCTTTCGCCGTTCGAGGGCCGCCCGTTCTCCGCCACGATATTGCCGATGACGGCCGCCATCACCACGGCGCCGCCCAGCAGCGTGGCCGGCTGCGGCGTCTCGCCGAAGGCGAGCCATACCCAGAGCGGCGCGAGCGGCGTCTCCAGGGCGCCGATCAAAGCCGTCTGCGCCGCCGGGATCAGGGCCGCGCCGATGACGAAGAGGATGAGGCCGAGACCCATATTGGTGCTGCCGAACAGCGCGAGGGCGGCCAGGTCATGCCACGGCACCGGCCAGGGCGAGGCGAGCGGCAGGCTGGCGAGCGCCGTCAATGCCGCCGAGAGGCAGGCGGCGGGCACCATCGGGACGTCGCGGCTGCGCCGGCGGACCACCATCACCGCCGCCATGAAGCAGGTCATCGCCAAAGCGAGGGCATCGCCCGCCAGGCCCCCTTCCCCGCCGCTTCCCGCCACCGTCACCGCCACCCCGGCAAGGGCGGCGAGGCTCGCCGCCAGGGTCGCCGGGGAAGCGCGCTCGCGCAGGACCGTCCACGCCAGGGCCGCCGCGACGAAGGGAACGGCGGCATAGATGATCGCGACATGGGCGACGCTCGTCAGCTTGAGCGCGTAGAGGAAGCTGATCATGCCGCAACTCGACAGCACGCAGAAGGAAAGGCCCGGCCATCCGATTCTCGCGAAAGCCCGCAATGTTGCGCCCCGTTCCATCGCGACGATGAAGACCAGGCCGGTCGCCGCGCCGAAGACGCCGCGCCAGAACAGGATCGTGCCGGCATCGAGGGGTATGGCACGCGTGAAATAGCCGGCCGTGCTCCAGGCGACGGCGGACAGGGTGACGAGCAACAGGCCCATCCTGTAGGCCGACGCCGAATCCGCCGGCAGGACACCGCGTTCGATCGTCATGGTCATCGTCCTCCTCACAAGAGTCTTGCCTGCCCATTGAAGCAGAGCCTTGCTGACATGAACCTGTCAGCAGTATGAGGACGTGTCCGGATGCGAGGGGCCGATCGATGCGCCGTACCACGCGCCTCTTCGAGATCATCCAGCTGCTGCGGGTCGCCAGAAGGCCGTTGACGGCCGAGACGATCGCCACGCAGCTCGAAGTCACCAAGCGCACGGTCTATCGCGACATCGCCTCGCTCCAGGCCCTGTCCGTGCCCATTCATGGCGAGGCGGGCATCGGCTATGTGATGCGGGCCGGCTACGACCTGCCTCCGCTGATGCTCTCCATCGACGAGGTCGAGGCGCTCGTCGTCGCGCTCGGTCTGGTCGAACGCACGGGCGACCGCGGCCTGAAGGCTGCGGCGGCATCGATCCGCGCCAAGGTGACGACCGTGCTGCCGGTCGCGGCGCGCCAGCCCATCCAAGGGCGCAGCCTCTATGTCTCCAACTGGGGCAGCAGCGAACCGACAGCGGTCGACCTCGCCGAGGTCCGGCGGGCCATCCGCGAGGAACGCAAGCTGGCGCTGTTCTACGGCGACGCCCAGGGGCAGGAGACGAACCGGATCATCCGTCCGATCGCCGTCGTCTATTATGTCGAGGTGGTCAGCATCGTCGGCTGGTGCGAGCTGCGCGGCGATTTTCGCAGCTTCCGCGCCGACCGCATCCGCGCCTGCAAGCCGACCGAGGAACGTTTCGCAGGCGAAGGCGCCCGCCTGCGCGACCTGTGGCAGGCGAGGCAGGAATAGAAGGGAACTACGCCGGTCGCGTCAGGCCGAAGGCCGGTATCCGCTCCTCGAAAGCCGTCAGCCAGGCGACGAGCCCGGGATGCTCGGCGCGCCATGTTCCCGCAAAGCGCAGATCGAGATAGCCGAGCGCGCAGGCCAATGCGATGGCGCCGGCGTCGAGGGCGGGATCGAAGGCCCCCGCGCGGCTTTCGAAGGCGGCCAGCCCCCGGCTGACCTTGCCGGCCTGGAGCTCGAGCCATCTGGGACTGTGCTGCTCGGGCGTGCGGAACCGGCCTTCATAGACCTGCAGCAGGGCAGCATCCATGATACCGTCCGCCAGCGCCTGGCGCGTCAGCACGTCGAAGCGCGCCGGGCCGGGCGGCAGGAGCAGGCCGCCGCCGGCCAGATGGTCGAGGTATTCCACGATGACTCGGCTGTCGTAGAGCGCCGTGCCGTCATCGAGGATCAGCGCGGGTATCTTGCCCAGCGGCGCCTGCCGGCGCAGGGGCTCTTCGGGATCGGTGGTATCGGCGGGAACGACGGTGATGCGATCCATCAGCCCAAGGAAATGGGCGGCGATCTTGACCTTCCGCCCGAAGGGCGAGGCCGGGGAGGAACGTAGCTGCATGTGAATTGCCGACATTGAGGTGGAACGAACGCGCCCGACGGGCTGCAGCATCACCTTGCATGCCAGCCTTCCACCCACAAGGAATATCCGGCCGGCGCCGCCTGTGCCGCAGCGACGGGCGGTCCGCGGCTCAGGCCTTGATCAGGTTCACGGCCTTCGGGCCCTTGCCCTTCTTGTCGGGCTCGACATCGAAGGAAATCTTCTGTCCTTCGATCAGCGTTCCCAGACCGGAGCTCTCGACGGCGGTGACGTGCACGAAGATATCCCGCCCGCCATCGTCGGGCGTGATGAAGCCATAGCCTTTTTGGGCGTTGAAGAACTTGACGGTGCCGCTCTGCGCCATCTTATGCTCCCAGTCCCGACCCGGCGCCTGCAGCCGGATCCATTTCACATGACCGAAAACGAAGTCTCTTCCAAAGAACGGCCATGTGCAAGAGGCGATCTTGCCGGGGTAGTTCTTCACAGGTCCGTCGATTGCGCCGGCAACGACTGAATTGACGGGACAGAACATCGTTCCAGCCTTGCCTTCGCTCCCGTTCAGCCCTGCAATTCTCGTCCCTCCAACACGCCTGTCGGCGAAGCATGATCGGCCCGCGCAGTTCCGAATATCCACCCGGCCGCTACTGCCGGAAGAGGCGTGAGCACGACGCAGACGCCGCCCTCTTCTGCGCATCGGAAAGCACACCCACGGACACTCGCCGGACAGCCACTGTTGCGCGGAACGACGACACGGAAAAAGACTGGTTCCGGCACCCCGAAAACATGGCCGCCATCCTTGCGAGAGCCTCGCCGCCGAACCCGCGGCCGCGGCGATCGGCCTGCAGCCTTTCGCCTCAGGGCGCGCTATATCATGCGGCATGAGCGACGACATCCCCTTCAACCGCGCGCCTCCGGCCGGCGGCCCCCTCGAGACGGTCCTGCCGCATCTGAGGCGCCTGATCGCGCCCAATGGCGGGCCCTTCACCTTTACCGGCACGTGCTCCTATATCGTCGGGCGCGACAAGGTCGCCATCCTCGATCCCGGCCCGGACGATCCCAGCCATATCGCGGCGCTCCTCGACGCCGTAAGAGGCGAAAGCGTGGAGGCGGTGATCGTCTCCCATACCCATCGCGATCATTCGCCCGCCGCCGCCGCGATCGCCTCGGCGACGGGTGCGAAGACCTATGGCGCGGGTCCCCACCGCAGCGCCCGCCCCCTCCATCGCGGCGAAGCCGCCGCGCTCGACACCGGTGCCGACCGGCAGTTCATGCCCGACCTCCGCCTTGCGGAGGGAGACACCCTCGATGGGCCGGGATGGCACGTGGCGGCGATCGAGACGCCCGGCCATTGCGCCAACCATCTCGCCTTCGCGCTTGACGGCGCGCCCGGCAGCGGGCCGGTGCTGCTGTCGGGCGACCATGTGATGGCGTGGTCGACCAGTATCGTCGCGCCGCCCGACGGCTCGATGGGCGACTACATGGCCTCGCTGCAGAAACTCGTCGGCCGGCCGGAAACGCGTTACTTTCCGGGCCATGGCGGCCCCGTCGACGAGCCGCAGCGCTTCGTGCGGGCGCTGATCCATCATCGCCGCATGCGCGAGGCCTCGATTCTCCAGGCCCTCGCCGACGGCGCCACCACCATTCCGGCCCTCGCGGGCAGGGTCTATGCCGGCCTGCAGCCCGCCCTGCTCGGCGCCGCCGCGCTCAACACCTTCGCCCATCTGGAGCACCTGGTCGAACAGGGCCGCGCGGCCACCGACGGTCCGCCGTCATTCGAGGGAACCTACTGGCTGGCCTGATCGGGCAGCAGGGCCAGATCGCGCAGGTCCGCCATGAACCGCTCGACCCGGCCGGCATTGACGCCGAAATCGAAGGCGCCGAACCGGGCCGCCGAACGCATGTCGATGCGGGACTTGCCGTCCTCGGTACGGATGCGGATCGCGATGTCGTCGATCGTGCCGAACAGCGTCGAGGCCGCGACCGCCTCGATGCGGTCCATCGGCGCGATATCGGGAAGGCGGACCCGCGCGGCCGTCTCGGCGAGGCGGATGTCGCCGACGATCTGCCAGCGCCGATCGCGGACCAGGCGCAGGACCAGTTTGCGCATGTCGTCCGCGGGAAGGTCGACCAGCATCGAGCGGATCTGCGGAAAGGCCTCGTGCTGGCGGGCGATGTTGGCGGGATCGTAGGCGGCCGGGTTGGCATCCGGCGGGCGGACCCGCGCGGCAAAGGACAGGGCCGGCGGATCCACGACGTCGGTCGAGATGTCGACGATCTCAGGCACGCTCAGCGCCAGGGCGGCCGCGAAGGCCGCAGGCGCCAGCATCAGCAGCGCCAGGGAGAAGGCGACGACGGCGCGCCCGAACCCCCGCACGCCCTTGCGCCAGATCGCGACGAAGGCGGCGACGGCGAGCGCCAGCGCCAGCAGCGCCACCGCAAGTCCGCCGGTCAGCGCCGCCAATCCCGGCATGAAGGGCACCAGATGGAAGCGGAGCAGGAACAGGGCGATCAGCACCGCATCGAACGCGAACACCGCGGCCTTGCCCGCGGCGCTCGCCAGGTCCGTGGGTGGTGCGGCCGCCAGCCGGCGCATCGTCAGCCCTTGAGCGTGCGCAACAGGGCCGGAAGCGCCATGACGTCGTCGAGGACATAATCGGCATGGGGCGCCAGTTCCTCGCGTCCGGCAAGACCGGAAAGGACGGCGACGGCGAGGCCTCCCGCCGCCCTCACGGCATGCAGGTCATGGGTGGAATCCCCCACCAGCACGATCTCCTGCGGCGCGAGGCCGTGGGCGGCGGCGAAACCGAGGATCGGGCCGGGCTCCGGCTTGCGGCCATGGCCGGAATCATAGCCGATCACCATGTCGAGCCATGGCATCAGGCCGAGCTTCTCACATTGTGCCCGGGCGCCGGCTTCCGAATCATTGGTGCAGATGCCGAGCAGATAGCCTTCCGCCTTCAGCGTCGCCAGCAGCCAGGGCGGGTCGCCGATCGCCGAGACGTGCAGCAGGCTTTCCTCGGTCAGCAGCCTGTCCATATTGGCGATGAAGGCGGCGTCTCCGACCTCGTCGAGGGCCTGGGCCCATGCGAGGCCGTAATCGGCCGAAGATCCCGCCACCAGGACGGAGGTGGGACGGATGCGCCCATTCTCCAGGTCGTAGTCATTGACCTCGACGAGCCGCGCCAGCTTGGCCGGGTCACCGCCGCTCATGCGCTGCATGACCGAATAGGTCGCCGCGCTCCAGGTCAGGTGAAAATCGACCAACGTACCGTCCTTGTCGAAGAGAATGGCGCGAAGCGTCATGGCGAATCCTGGAAATCCCGATGATGGCGCCCCTGCATAGGCCATTTCCGATCGAGGATGGAAGCTCGGCTGTTGTTCTTGAACAAACGATGCGATAAGGCCATCTCATCGTGGCTTCTTGATGCCGTTATTTGCTCGGAGGCCGCCGACGTCGAGAAATTGACGCATTGGCATCGTGGGCATATTGCCGAATCCGCCGCTTGTTCCCATCTTTCCTGTGCGTCGCGGGCCAATGGCGGACTGTAGGGTCTGAGGCCGCGAAGCCGGTCGCCCGGATGGGGACCGGCCGGAGGAATGTAGAATGCGTGATCCCTATACCATATTGGGCGTCTCGAAGACGGCTAGCGTCTCGGACATCAAGAAAGCCTATCGCAAGCTCGCCAAGCAATACCATCCTGACCAGAACAAGGATGCGAAGGCGGCCGCGAAATTTGCTGAGATCAACAGCGCCTACGAGATCGTCGGCGACGAGAAGAAGCGCGGCCAGTTCGACCGCGGCGAGATCGACGCCGAAGGCAAGCCGCGCTTCCAGGGCTTCGAAAATCAGGCGGCCGGCGGCCCGGGCGGCTTCGCCCAGGACGGCGGTTACGAGTTCAACTTCGGCGGCGGCCGCGGCGGATTCGCCGGCGGCGGCTTCGACGATATCCTGTCGGAAATGTTCGGCGCCCGGGCGAACCGGCGCGGCGGGCGTGAATCCGCCCCGCGCGGCAGCGACCTTCAGGCCACCGCGCATGTCCCCTTCTCCGTCTGGGCGCTGGGTGGGAAGATCCGCGTCGAACTCGCGCCTGGCCGTGTGGTCGATGCCTTCATTCCCGCGGGCATCGCGCCGGGCAAGAATGTGCGCCTCAAGGGTCAGGGCGAACCCGGCCCGTTCGGCGGCGAGCCGGGGGATGCGCTGCTCACCGTGGCGGTGGACCCGCACGAGCAGTTCCGCGCCGACGGCAAGAACATCCGCGTCGACGTCAACGTCACCATCTATGAGGCCGCCTTGGGCGCCAAGGTCCGGGTGCCCACCCTCGATGGCTCGGTCGACCTGACCCTGCCTGCCGGCACGACCGGCCTGCGCTCCTTCCGCCTCAAGGGCAAGGGCGTGCAGGTCAGGGAAGGCGCGGGCGACCTGATCGTGCAGCCGCGCATCATCATGCCCGACAAGATCCCCGCGGACCTCGAGGCGGCCCTGCTGAAGCTCCGCGACGAGGGGTATGATCCGGGACGCTGACGCATAGCGGCAAACCCGGCGCCACCGCCGGGCGCCGGCCGTCAATCCGCCGGCGCGAAGGGCCACGCCACCGAGGTGCCGACCTGGCCGCGATGCCTCAGCACATGGTCGGCGAGGACGCAGGCCATCATCGCTTCCCCGACCGGAACGGCGCGGATGCCGACGCAGGGATCGTGCCTGCCCTTGGTGACGACCTCGGTGTCCCGCCCGTAGCGATCGACCGTCCGCCGCGTCTGCAGGATCGAGGATGTCGGTTTGACGGCGAAGCGGACGACCACCGGCTGCCCCGTCGAAATGCCGCCGAGAATGCCGCCGGCATGGTTGGAGAGGAACAGCAGCCTGCCGTCATTGCCCATTCGCATCTCGTCGGCATTGGCCTCGCCGCCGAGTTCCGCCGCGGCGAAGCCGTCGCCGATCTCGACGCCCTTGACCGCATTGATGCTCATCATCGCCGCGGCGAGATCGGCATCGAGCTTGCCGTAGACCGGCGCGCCGAGGCCCGGCGGCACGCCTTCGGCCACCACCTCGACGACCGCCCCGATCGAGGAACCCGCCTTGCGGATCGAATCGAGATATTCCTCGAAGAACGCCGCTGCGACAGGATCGGGACAGAAGAACGGATTGGCGCGTACGGCTTCCCAATCCCAGCGTTGCCTGTCGATCTTGTGCGGCCCCATCTGCACCAGGGCGCCGCGGATCGACACGCCCGGCAGGACCTGGCGCGCAACGGCGCCGGCCGCCACCCGCGAGGCCGTCTCGCGTGCCGAAGAGCGTCCGCCGCCCCGATAGTCGCGCAGGCCGTATTTGACGTCGTAGGCGAAATCGGCGTGGCCCGGCCGATACTTGTCCTTGATGTCACCGTAATCCTTCGACCGTTGGTCGACGTTCTCGATCATCAGGTGGATCGGCGTCCCCGTCGTCTGCAACTCCCCGCTCGCCTCGTCCGCCATAACCCCCGAAAGGATCCGCACCGCGTCCGGTTCGCGGCGCTGCGTGGTGAAGCGGCTCTGCCCCGGCCTGCGCTGGTCGAGAAACCCCTGGATCATGCCTTCGCTCACCGGCAGCCGCGGCGGGCAGCCGTCGATGATGCAGCCCAGAGCAGGCCCGTGGCTTTCACCATAGGTCGTCACGCGAAAGAGATGGCCAAAACTATTGAAGGACATGAGTTTGTTCCTGAGATTTAAGCCCGTCTCCAATACCGAAAACTTTTTCAACAAGCTTATCGTCGATAGAAAATTCCATTTCCGCCCGAACGCCGGCACCGAAGCCGCTTTTCCGAGACAAGATCACGGAAAAATCACCGGTACTCAAGCTTATCTCCCATCGTAGCATCACGCGTACAGAGGTATCGAAGTCGAAGCGAAGGGCTGGATGCGATGTCTTTGGCGTCTGACGTAACGTCTCGGGAGAATGCGAGCGTTCCGAAACGCCAAAGGCATGCCGCTTCGTGGCTCGCGACTGCCATTCGAGAGGCAAAGCCTCGCAGAGGAGAAGCTCATGAACATGCCAAGGATCATTCTTGTCCCCGCCGTTGCGCTGGCACTTTCGCTCGGCGCGGAGGCCGCGGCCTTCGCCGAGTCGCCCGCCCATGCCTCGCCTGCGTCCTCCAACGCGATACCGACCGACGCCGAGGTCAAGGCGGCCACGACGCCCGTCCGGAAGATCGACGTCTCCAAGGCCTGCTCGGCCGCTGCGGACAGACAGAACCTTCATGGCAAGGCGCGCAAGACGTTCTACAGCGACTGCAGGAGACATGGCGGACCCTCGAGCTGATCCGCGCCTCTCGCGACCCGGAAGGTTGACCGCCGCGCCGGGCTTCGATGCATAGCCCGGCTACGTGTTCAAATCCATTCGGCCGTGTCGCCCCGGAAGACGAGAAGCCGGCCCTGCCAGATGTCGGCATCGGCGGCATCGGCTTCGGCAAGGCCCGCCCGCAGCACGCACAGGACGCGGGCCACGCCGCCGTGGCTGACCACCACGGTGTCCTGGCCTACCGTCTGCAGCCAACCGGCGATGCGGTCGCGCAGCATGGCGTAGCTCTCGCCGTCCGGCGGCACGAAATCCCATTTGCTGCGGAAACGTGTCGCCACCGCGGGGGCATCGACCGCACGCAGGTCCTGCCAGGTCTTGCCTTCCCATTCGCCGAAGGTGAGTTCCTTCAGCCTGTCGTCCATGCCGTAGCGCTCCGGCGGCAGGCCGATCGCGGCGCGGGCGATCTCGGCGGTCTCGCGGGTGCGCGACATCGGGCTGACGATCCAGGGCAGGCTGTCCGGTTCCGGCAGGATGGTCGCAAGGCGGCGCCCCGCCTCCGCGGCCTGGACGCGCCCCTTCGCATTGATCGGAATATCCCGCTGCCCCTGCAGGCGGGCATCGACATTCCAGTCGGTCTCGCCGTGCCGGATGAAATAAAGCGTGGGCGCCACGTCTCAATCCTTGCCGGCAAGGGTGATGTCGGGCGAAGTCGGGTTCTTCATGCCGACGACGTGGTAGCCCGCGTCGACATGATGGATCTCGCCGGTGACGCCGCGAGACATGTCGGAGAGGAGATAGGCTCCGGCCTCGCCCACCTCGTCGATCGTCACGGTCCGCCGCAGCGGCGCGTTGTATTCGTTCCATTTGAGGATGTAGCGGAAGTCACCGATGCCCGAGGCGGCGAGCGTCTTGATCGGGCCCGCCGAGATCGCGTTCACCCGGATGCCCTTCTCGCCGAGATCGGCTGCGAGATAGCGCACGCTCGCTTCCAGCGCGGCCTTGGCGACACCCATCACATTGTAGTGCGGCATCCATTTCTCGGCGCCGTAATAGGTGAGCGTCAGCAGAGCGCCGCCATCCGTCATCAGCTTCTCGGCCCGCTGAGCAACCGAGGTGAGCGAATAGCAACTGATCAGCATCGTCTTGGTGAAGTTCTCCTCGGTCGTCTCGATATAGCGGCCATCGAGCTGATCCTTGTCCGAGAACGCGATGGCATGCACCACGAAATCGAGCTTGCCCCATTTGTCCTGGACCTGGGCGAACACCGCGTCGATCGAATCGCCGTCCGTGACATCGCAGTGCCCGACCACGAGGGCATCCAATTCCGCCGCCAGCGGCTCGACGCGCTTCTTCAGCGCCTCCCCCTGATAGGTGAAGGCGAGTTCCGCTCCGTGCTGCTTGCATGCCTTGGCGATGCCCCAGGCGATCGACCGGTTATTGGCCACACCCATGATGAGGCCACGCTTGCCGGCCATCAAACCACTTGCTGTCATTCCGCAACTGCCCATTCGAAAGGAACGGCATGAATAACGGAAGGGCGCGCAGGGCGAAAGGGGCGTTTGCCTTATTTCTCATATGCCTGCGGCAAACCCCGCGGCAGGGCCGCGGGGTTTGCCGGACCCGATTCAGACGTGCTGGCCGCCATTGATGGCGATCTCCGCCCCGTTCACATAGGAACTCTGGTCCGTGCAGAGGAAATAGATCGTCTTCGCCACCTCGTCAGGGGTGCCGAGCCGGCGCATCGGGATCTGCGCGACGATCTTGTCGGTGCCGGGCGACAGGATGGAGGTGTCGATCTCGCCGGGCGCGATCGCATTGACGCGAATGCCGCGCGGCGCGAAATCGGCGGCCATCTCGCGGGTCAACGCCGCGAGCGCCGCCTTGGACGTCGCATAGGCTGCACCGGCGAAGGGATGCACCCGCGCCCCGGCGATCGAGGTGACGTTGACGACCGATCCTCTCGCCGCCTCCAATTCGTTGATCAGGCCGCGGGCCAGCATGATCGGCGCGAAGAAATTGACCTGGAAGACCCATTGCCAGTCGCTGACCGAGGTGTCGATGCTGCTGAGGCGCCCTCCGCCGGACGCCTTCGGCGAGATCGCCGCATTGTTGACGAGGGCATGGAGGCTCGTGCCCGCGAGCCGGCTCTTGATCTCGCCGATCGCCTCCTCGGTATTGGCGGGATCGGCGAGGTCGACCTGGATATGGTCTTCGGGGCCCGCCTCCCAGGGGCATTCCTCTGGAAAGGCATGGCGCGAGCACGTGATCACCCGCCATCCGGCGGCTGAGAAGCGCTTCACGGTGGCATGGCCGATGCCTCGCGACGCGCCGGTCAGAATCATCGCGCGCTGCGGCGTGGAAGCGGAATTGCTGGACATGGTGGACGGTCGATCCTGGTTTGGCGAAGGGCGGGGATTCGAGGGAGATCGCAACGCCTCCCCGCTTCGCATGGAAAAGCCTTAGATAAGAATGCCGAGGCGCTTCGCATATGGGGGCAGCCTCCCGTGGGGCTGCCTCGAAGAGGCGGCGTCCGCCTTACGGATAGAGCCGCGTCCGCGACCAGCCGTCCGCCTCGCCGCCGCGCCGGAACAGCACGCGGTCATGCAGGCGGAACGGCCGGTCGTGCCAGAACTCGATCTGTGCGGGCAGAACGCGGAAGCCGGTCCAGTGCGGGGGGCGCGGAATGTCACCGACGGCGAATTTGGCCGTATAGGAGGCAACCGCCTTTTCGAGGGCGAAACGGCTCTCGAGCGGCCGCGACTGCTGCGACGCCCAGGCGCCGATGCGGCTGCCGCGCGGACGCGTGGCGTAGTAGGCGTCCGCCTCGGCGTCGCCTACCTTTTCCACCGCGCCCCGGACCCGGACCTGCCGGCGCAGGCTCTTCCAGTGGAAGACGAGCGCCGCCTTGGGCACGGCGGCGAGCTCGTTGCCCTTGGCGCTCTCGGTGTTGGTATAGAAGACGAATCCCCGCGCATCGAATCCGTTGAGCAGGACCATCCGCACGTCCGGCAGGCCCTCGGCATCGACGGTGGCGAGGGCCATGGCGTGCGGATCATTCGGTTCGGAAGCCTTTGCTTCCTCGAACCATTGCGAGAAGAGCGAGAAAGGCTCGCCGGCCTCGACGAAATCGGCCGAGTCACCCGACGTTAACGGGCTTGTGCCAGGATTACTCAACGTCATGCTCACGGGGTGGCTCCAACATGTCACGTGTCTCCGCATCTGTAGCCGGTTATAGCGTGCGATGCGCCTTCATCCCACTGGCGGCGCTCGCCGGTTGCGTTATTTTGGCCGGCTGCGCCATTTCGACGCCGCTGGGGCCCATCTTCGGATCCGCCGGTGACAACACCCCCACCGGTTCGATCCCCGCACCCGACATCCGCTTGAACGCCACCATGAACCAGGCCGACTGGGAGCAGACCAAGGCTGCCCTCCAGGCCGCCATGGATGCCCGCAATCCCGGCCAGTCGATCCTGTGGGCCAACACCTCGGCCAATACGCACGGCTCGGTGACGCCCGTCGCCGATGCCTTCAACGAGAACAAGATTCGGTGCCGAAGCTTCGTCGCCGCCCTCGCCGATGCGGCCGCCACGCAATGGTATCAAGGCAAGGCCTGCCAGAAGGAAGGGCTGTGGACCGTGACCAGCACGGAGCCCTGGGCGCTCCCCCGGGCATGACAGGGCCTCGCCGGGGCCTGACGGCGGCGAGGCCGGTTCATGGAATATTCACGGCGGAAGGCGCAACATCACCTCATAAACAGACGGGAACCCCCATCGGACGCCCCTGCTTGAGGGATGGGCTTCGCCGTCAAATGTCCACAGTACTGCCCTTGCTTCGCTTCAAAGCGCCATCAGGTTGAAGACAAGTCAAGCGTGCAGTTGCGTATGGAGTACACCATGACCAAGTCCAGCGATATCCCGGCCCGGCCCAGCGATATCCCGGTCCCGACAGCCCCCCCGCCCGGCCATGCCCGGGAGCGGCTCGAACATCTCTACCGCGCCATCGGCATTCCGGCGGTCGCCGCCGCGGCGGCCCAGGTCTCGCGCGAGGAACGCCCGGTGGACAAACCGCGACACGAACTTCCGGCCTGCCTTCGCGACGACGACGTCGCGGCCTGATCAACCTTCGCCTCGCTTCCGGCCTATCGTGACAGCGGCTACCGGTACCCGGTCGTGCCGGCCGGACCGCTGCGTGCGGCGCGGCACATCCGACATGTGACGAAAATGCGACACCGCACCGATAAAATCGGACGAATGTCGCAAACGGAGCATCCGCGTCGCGGATTCGTCGTGAAAAAAACGAAGCAGGCTCGTAATTTAGAAGCGAATTCCATCCAGGGTTGCATCCGCCGCACCCTGGGCGGTCACGAGGTCGAGGATCAGATCATGGATAGCGAAGGAACCCGTCCGCAGCAGCCGGCGCGACCGAAGCCCGAAAAGCTCGAGGATCGTTACGGCAAGATCGCCATGCCGGCGCTTGCGGCAGCGGTCGGCGTCGGGCGGAAGGAAACCGATTCGCCGCGCCAGATGAGTGCGGAGACGCTGGTGAGCCGCCTGCAGCAGATGGCGCAGTCGTAAGCGCAGTCCCGGCGGGCTCGCCCAGAGCATCTGCCAGAAAAGTCGACGGACTTTTCAGCTGAGAACATGCGTCGAAGCAATAAGCCGGAGCAAATTGCGATGCGATGAGATCGCAATTTGCTCGCGTTCCCGCTCGGACTGCACGCCTCCTCGGCGCGGCGATGCATCGCGGATGTCGACGCGGTACCGATTCCCCAGCGTTCCAAAAGAGAATGCGCTCCAACGCCGTGACCGTCCGGCGCGTCGGGATATTGCGGGCCCGACGCCAGGGTCCGCCGCGGAATGTCTATCGCACGATCACCTTCGTGCCGACGGGAACCCGGTTGAACAGGTCGATCACGTCGATATTGCGCATGCGGATGCAGCCGGAGGAAACGCTGCGCCCGATCTTTTCCGGCTCGTTGGTGCCATGGATGCGATAGAGCGTGTCCTTGCCGTTCTGGAAGAGATAAAGGGCCCTGGCGCCGAGAGGATTGGTCCATCCGCCGGCGGTCTGGTGCACCTGCGGCCAGCGCGCGATCATCTCGGCCGGCGGGTTCCAGGCCGGCCATTCGGCCTTGTGGTCGACGACCGCCTCGCCCGTCCACCCGAAGCTCTCATTGCCCAGCGCCACGCCGTAGCGCATCGCCTTGTTGTCCGGCATCGTATAATAGAGCAGATGCTGATGGGTCTCGACGACGATGACGCCGGCCGGCTCGCCCGTCGTATTGTCGACCATGTAGCGGGCGAACATCCTGTCCGGCTCCGCATTGGGAATCAGCGCCATGAATTCCGCGTCGCGCTGGGACAGTTGCGGGTCCGGCGTCGACGCATACATGCAACTGCCCAAACTTGCCGACATAGCGGCGAACAGCGCAAGCTGAACGAATTTCATGACATCCCCCGAATAAGATCATGGCCTCTGCCAGGCCATCGAACAAAAATATGGTTAACGTGGCGTTTAACTGACCGTACCTTACGAAAAAGATTTGCCCGCGCGGTGTCAACGCCGTCCGCACAAAAAATTCCGAGTGTTGCCAATATCATACGCAACCGCTCAAGACGAATCGCCGCCGCATGTCGACGATTCCGCCTGATTTGAAACACAAAAGCCGAGGCATGTCGCGCCGAAATCCTCGGCACTTGGCGATAGGGTTTCCCCCGTCCGGGCGCGGGGCCTCGCCGCGTGCCGGCCCTGCCATTCGGCTCCGCGCGAGGTCTACCGGCACGAGCGACCGGCCGGATCAAACGGCCGCAACAGAGCGCGGCGCGCCGCGGCCTCAATGCGCGACCGCCGGACGTGTCGGTGCCGAATAGGTCAGGACATCGTCGATCCCGGCGATGATCCCGCGGGCGAGATCGACATGGCGTTCGATGCCGGCGGAAAGAGCGACACGCTCCTGCGAGTTCAGCGGGGAATTGTCGATGGCGACGCCGAGCTTCGACAAGGTGGAGCACAACTCGTTGAGAAGATGCTGGTGCTGGCGGATCGACGACATGTAGACACGATGCAGATCGGCAATGCCGGGCTCGGACATCTCGGCGTCGTCGGTATCCCCGCGTATAGTACGATAAAACATCAAATTTCCCCCAACAACATCGGCAAGGCCCGTCGCGACAGGCACGCCCTGCCGACGGCCAACCGTTAATTGGGATCGGGCCGTCAGCGATGTGCGAAAACGCACAGCACGGACCGGCCGCGTATACATTCGGGCCTCATGTCGATTATAGGGCGACGAGAGGATCCGGATCACAGGATCGCATCAAAAAGGCCTCGGGCGGGCGGCCGAGGCTCTGACCTTGAATCCTCCCGCCGGTCCGGCAGGCCCTTCGAGCAGGAAGGCGATTTGGAAACAAACGTTGGCGAAGGTTGCGATTCGATGGAATCGCTATTTTCTCTCGTCTGCCGGCGGGAACTGCCGGATCAGGATATCGGCGACCTGTTCACGCGCCTGGTGGGCCTCGGGCAGGGGCAGCAGCATCCAGGCATGCACCATGCCGGCATATTCGATGAGGTCGACGGCCTGTCCTTCGGCCCTCATCCGCTCGGCGAAGCGTCTCGCATCGGGGTTGAGGATATCATGCGTGCCGGTCAGCACGGTGATGGGCGCCAGTCCCGTCAGCACGCCGTTGATCGGGCTGAGGCGCGGGTCGTCGAGCGGCATCTCGCCGGCATACATGCGGGCCGCCGCGAGGGCTGCCTCGATCTTCAGCACGGGATCGTGGCCGGCCTCCTCATGCGTCAGGGTGGCCGGATCACTCATCGTCAGGTCGAGCCAGGGCGAGAGCAGGACGATGCGTGCCGGCTGCGGCAGGCCGGCACCGGGCAACGCCTGCGCCAGGGCGAGCGACAGGCCTCCTCCCGCCGAATCGCCCATCAGCACGATCCTGTCCGGCCCGGCCCGGCCGACGAGGTCCCGGTAATGCGCCTGGGCGCTCGCCAGCGCCTCCTTCGAGCCATGTTCCGGCGCGAGCGGATAGAGCGGCACCGTCACCGCGCAGCCGGTCAGGCGAATCAGGCTTTCGATGAATTGCCAGTGGACGAAGCCGATATCGATCGAATAGGCGCCGCCATGCAGGAAGAAGACATGGAACGGAATGCTCCGCCCCCGCGGTGTCAGGCGGTAGACGAGATCGCCGTGGACCTTGCCGCTCCTGACCTCGCACAAGGCACGCAGGCGGCGCGACGGCCTGGCGGCGCCGCTCCGGCGGCTGAGCCTGACGATGGCCTCCAGCGTCGCCGGGCTCGCCCAGGTCTTGACCCGCAGGAGGCGCAGGCCGGCAAGGAGCAGACGGTTGGCGACGCTGCCCCGCATCCGCCTGTCCCCGAGGTCACCCCGCAGGGTGGACCGCCCGCCAATGGCGCGCAATCTCGACGCGCCTGGCGATCCAGACGCCGTCATGCGCCCGGACATAGTCGACGAAACGTTCCAGCGCAGCCGACTTGCCGGGCCGTCCCACCAGCCGGCAATGCAGGCCGACGGTGAACATCTTGGGCGCCCCCTCCATGCCTTCCCGGTAGAGCACGTCGAACGTGTCCTTCAGATAGGTGAAGAATTGCTCGCCGGTGTTGAAGCCCTGCGCGGTGGCGAACCGCATGTCGTTGGCCTCGAGCGTATAGGGGATGATCAGGTGCGGCCCCTTCGGCCCGTCGACCCAATAGGGCAGATCGTCGGCATAGCTGTCGGAGGAATAGAGGAAGCCGCCCTCCTCCATCACGAGGTCGTTGGTGTTCATCGAGCAGCGGCCCAGATAGAAGCCGAGCGGCCGCTCGCCGGTCACCTCGCGGTGGAGGGCGACGGCTTCGCGCAGATGGGCGCGCTCGACATCCGGCGGCACGTCCTTGTATTCGATCCATTTCAGGCCGTGGCTGGCGATTTCCCAGCCGGCTTCCCGCATCGCCGCCACCTGCTCCGGCGAGCGCTGCAGTGCGGTCGCGACGCCGTAGACGGTCACCGGCACGTCCCGGCTGGTGAACAGGCGCCACAGCCGCCAGAAGCCGGCCCGGGCGCCATATTCGTAGATGGATTCCATGTTCCAATGGCGCTGCCCCGGCCAGTTGGTCGCGCCCATGATGTCGGAGAGGAAGGCCTCCGAATGGGGGTCGCCGTGCAGGACGTTGTTCTCTCCGCCCTCCTCGTAGTTCATCACGAACTGGACGCACACCTTTGCCCCGCCTGGCCAGCGCGGGTCGGGCGGCGTGCGGCCATAGCCGCGCATGTCGCGGGGATAGGGGGTGGAAACGCCGCCGGCGGTCGATCCCTCATGCATGCCAGGCCCCCGTCAGCCCCGCTTGAAGATCGGCTCGACGCGGGTGGCCTGCCGCAGGAAGACGACTATCGCATAGATGGCGCAGAGCCCGAACACGGCTTGCAGGATCGTCTCGAAGGTCGGTCCAAGCTGGAAGAATCCGGCCAGCGCCCATCCCGAGGCCCATGCGGCCCCGAGAAGTTCCGTGCCGATGAGGACGGCGGCGGAGGCGATCGTGATCAGGCTCGTCCAATTGATCGATTTGTCAGGGCTGGGCATGGCAGGTTCCGGCGAGTGTCACTAAGCCTCTATACCATGGCGATGCGCTTTGCTACGCCCAACAGGATCAGCGCCTCTTTGCCGGCGCATCCTCCGCACAACGGATCACAGGAAGACCCGCCTATGGAAACGCCCGCCTTTGGACATGCCGCCGTCGCCGCGCCACACCAGCTGGCTTGCGAAACCGGCCAGCGCATCCTCATCCAGGGTGGCAACGCCATCGAAGCGATGATCGCCATGGCCGCGACGGTGGGCGTGGTCTATCCGCATATGAACAGCCTCGGCGGCGACGGCTTCTGGCTGGTGACGGACACCCGCAAGCGCGTACGCTTCATCCAGGCCTGCGGCCCGGCCGGCGCCGGGGCCACCATCGCCGCCTATCGCGAACTCGGCCACGACACCATCCCGGCACGGGGGGCGCTGGCCGCCCTCACCGTACCCGGCGCCGTCGGCGGCTGGCAGGTCGCCCGCGAGATGGCCAAGGCCTTCGGCGGACAGCTCCCTCTCGAGCTCCTCCTGGAGGATGCGATCCGCCATGCCCGCGAAGGCGTGCCGGTGTCGCCGTCGCAGGCGCGGGTCGAGCCGCGCGAATATGATGGGCTGAAGACCGCGCCGGGCTTTGCCGACGCTTTCATGAAGGACGGAAAGCCGCTCGCCGCCGGCGAGACGATGAAGCAGCCCGCGCTGGCGGGGCTGCTGGAGCAGCTGGTGCATGCCGGCCTCGAGGATTTCTATCGCGGCGACGTCGGTCGCGAGATCGCGGCCGACCTCGACAGGGCGGGAAGCTTCGTCACCCGCGAGGACCTCCAGCGCTTCGAGGCCCGCGTCCGCGAGCCGCTGGGCGTGCGCATCGAAGGCGCGACGCTCTACAACGGCCCGCCGCCGACCCAGGGCCTGTCCGCCCTGATCATCATGAGCCTGTTCGAGCGCCTGGGCGTCAAGCGGGGGGGCGGCTTCGAGCATATCCACGGCCTCGTCGAGGCGATCAAGCGGGCGACCGCGGTGCGGGACCGGGTGATCGCCGACCCCGCCATCATGACGGTCGACCCGGCATCCTATCTCACCCCCGCCTTCCTCGACCGCGAAGCCGGCGGCATCTCGATGACGCGGGCCGGCACGACTCCCCTGCCCGGCGCGGATGGCGACACCATCTGGATGGGCGCGATCGACCGCGACGGCATCGCCGTCAGCTATATCCAGTCGGTGTTCTGGGATTACGGCTCGGGCATGGTGCTGCCGCGGACCGGCCTCCTGATGCAGAACCGGGGCATGTCCTTCTCGCTCGACCCGCGCGCCCTCAACCCGCTCGCGCCCGGCCGCCTTCCCTTCCATACGCTGAGCCCGGCCACGGCGCTGTTCGACGACGGCCGCGTCATGCCCTACGGCACCATGGGCGGCGACGCGCAGCCGCAGATCCTGGCGCAGACCTTCTCGCGCTTCCGCTTCGGCGCGAGCCTCGCCGAGGCGCTCGACGCCCCGCGCTTCATCCTCGGCCGCGACGCCAGCGGCAAAAAGCCGGTCCTGCGCATGGAGAACCGCTTCGACGAGGGTCTCCTGAACGCCCTCGATCGGGCCGGCCACCCGGTGGCGGTGATCGATGCACCCTATGCCGATTCCTTCGGCCATTCCGGTGCGCTGGTCCGCCATCCGGCGAGCGGCCGCATCGACGCCGCCCATGATCCGCGCTCGGATGGCGGAGCGCTCGGGGTGTAGGAGGGCGCAGCCAGTCCCCCCGATCCCCTCCCCGAACTCCGACGGAAGCACGGCATGGCGACACGCTACGCGATCTACTTCGTGCCCGGCGCCGACACGGCGCTGTGGCGCTTCGGTTGCGAAATCCTGGGTCATGACGCCTATACGGGCCTGGACGTCCCGCAATGGTGCCCGCCGGGCCATGCCTCCGAGGCCTGGCACGTCATGACGGCCGATCCGCGGCTCTACGGCTTCCACGCCACGCTCAAGGCCCCGTTCCGGCTCGCCGAAGACCGGAGCGAGGCCGGTCTGCTGGCGGCCCTCGAGGCTTTCGCGGGCGGGCACGCGCCGGTCGCCCTGGGGCCGCGCGCCATCCGGCCGATCGCCTCGTCCAGCCCGAACCGCGCCTTCCTGGCGCTGGTGCCGGCCTCGCCGCCGCCGGCCCTGGCCGCCCTCGAGGGCGCGATCGTCCGTCATTTCGACGCCTGGCGGAGCCCCCTGACGCCGGCGGAGGTGGCCAGGCGCAATCCCGGGCGGCTGAACGAGCGCCAGCGCCATTATCTCGACGCGCATGGCTATCCCTATGTGCTGGAGGAGTTCCGCTTCCACATGACCCTGACCGGGGCGGTCGAGGGCGCCGCCGCGCTCGCGGATCTGCTGCAGGCCCGTGCGGAGGCGCTCGACGTCGCCCCTGCGCTGCAGCTCGACAGGCTCGGCCTCTTCCGGCAGGACGGGAACCAGCGCTTCCGCATCGTCGCGGTGGCGCCCCTGCGCGGGGGAAGCTGACCGGCGCCTCCGCGTGCGGCAACGCCGGCGTGCGCCCATCCGCCCGCCGCCGGCGTCATCGTTCCGCCCCAGTCGGGCGATTAGGTTCCCACTGCCGTGAATCACCGCGATCCCCGGCACATTCCCCTGATGGGTCCCGGAGCTCGATGCGCGCCCTCCTTCTCGGCATTCTCCTTCTTGGCTGCCTTGCCGGTACGGCGAGCGCCCATCCGCATGTCTTCGTGACCTCGGCCAGCGATATCGTCTACGACCAGCAGGGCCGCGTCACCGGCGTGAAGCAGAGCTGGACCTTCGACGAAGCGTTCTCCGCCTATGCGACGCAGGGGCTCGAGCAGGGCTCCGACGGCGGCTATACGCGCCAGGCGCTCGCGCCTCTCGCCCAGACCAATGTCGAGAACCTCAAGGAATTCGGCTATTTCACCTTCGCCAAGCTCGGCGGCAAGGATCTCCTGTTCCGCGATCCCGTCGATTATTACCTCGACTACGCCAACAACGTGCTGACGCTGCATTTCTTCCTCCCGCTGTCGTCGCCGCAGATGCAGAGCCGCAAGGCCCTGGCCCTCCAGATCTACGACCCCACCTACTATGTCGATTTCGAGCTGGCCGAGACCGACCCGGCCCGCATCTCGGGAGCGCCGCAGGGCTGCCTCCTCGACGTGCACCGCCCGAGACCGCCGAGCGACGCCCAGAAGGCGGCCGCCCTGCAGCTCGACGAGGCCTATTTCAGCGCGCTCGACGCCAACAAGAATTTCGGGGCGCAATTCGCCAACAACATCCTGGTGAACTGCCCGTGAGTTCCCATGCCGGCGGGCGCCTGCGCTGGGCCGCCATCGCCCTGCCCTGCTTCGTCCTCGCCCTGCTGCTCGGCGCCGGCCATGCCTGGGCGCAGCGCAATTCGCCCTTCGGCGTCACCCAGCCCGAGGCGAACCTGCCCGGGCTCGCCAACCCCTTCTTCGCCTGGATCTATGTCCAGACCGCCGAGTTCAACCGCCAGATCAACACGCTGGTGGTCGAGGCCAAGCGCCACGGCACGCTGGGCTGGGGCCTGATCACCGCGAGCTTCATCTACGGGGTGTTCCACGCCGCCGGGCCCGGACACGGCAAGGCGGTGATCTCCTCCTACCTCTTCGCCAATGACGAGGCGGTGAAGAAGGGCGTCATGCTGTCCTTCGCCTTCGCGCTGGTCCAGGCGGTGTCGGCCGTCGTCATCGTCACCGTCCTCACGGCGTTCTTCAACGCGACCGCCGCGGTCATGGACAATACCACGCTGGCGCTGGAGCGGCTTTCCAATCTCATGGTGATGGCGATCGGGGCCTGGCTCCTCTGGCGCAAGGGCGGCGCGCTCTGGGGCCTGGTCGCCGCCCGGTACGGGCTGCCGGGCGGGCATGTCCATGTCCATGGCGCCGATTGCGGCCATTTCGCCATGCCGCCCGACACCGCTGCCGCCCGGCGCAACAGCATCCGGGCCATCCTCCTCGCCTCGCTGAGGCCCTGCACCGGCGCGCTGGTCGTGCTCGTGCTCGCATGGAAGCTCGACGTCTACGGCGTCGGCATCGCCTCCACCTTCGTCATGGGTCTGGGCACCGCCTGCACCATCGCGGCCATCGCCCTCGTCGCCGTGACCGCGAAGGGACTGGCGGTGCGCCTCGCCGCGCCCGAGAGCTTCGGCGCCGCCGTCGCCGTGCGCAGCCTGGAGACCTGCCTGGCCCTGGCGGTGTTCTCGCTCGGCCTCGGCCTGCTGCTGCTGAGCACGATAATAACCATGCCGGGCTTCTAGCTGCGGCTTGGAACAAAAGACATCATCCAATACTTGGACGAAACACCGGCTCGCAGTAGTATGTCCGCAATGGCGAGGTCTCGGTGGGGCCTCGGACAGCTGTGTCATCCGCGTCGCGAACCCGGAAAGACCAGGATGGCCGGAGGGATCGACCGATGGGCCAACAGATCGAAGTCATGGTGCAGCGCCTGCGGCGTTTCGCCCGGGCGCTGACGCAGGACACCGCCGGCGCGGATGCGCTGGTCCTCGAAGCGCTCGCCGCGACCGAGGACAAGCGGATGGACTTCCACCGCATACTCACCTTCATCATTGCCCGACGACGCGACCAGGAGGAACTCCAGACCCACCAGAGGCAGGCCCGGCCCGTCCCGAAGACGGGCAGCCGTCCCGACATCCTGCGCGTCTTCGAGCACCTCTCCCTGCAGGACCGCGAGGTGATCGCGCTGATCAGCGTCGAGCGGCTGAGCTATGAGGATGCGGCTGCGGTTCTCGCCTTGCGCGAGGAGGCCTTCATCGCCCGCCTCACCCGGGCGCGCGCGGCCTTCGCCCGCCAGATCGACGGCGAGCGCCACACGATTCTCAGGATCGTCAAATGAGCGAGCCCGGCCAGATCCCCGACCGCATGTTCAATGCGCTGGTCGACGAGCGCCTGTCGCCCCGCGTCGAGAGGGAGACGCGCCTCGCCCTCGAAGCCGATCCGCAGACCAGCGAGCGCGCGGCGGCCTGGCAACGCCAGAGCGAGGCGCTTCACGCCGCGCTCGCGCCGATCGCCCGGGAATCCCTGCCGCTGTCGATGATGCTGAAATTGCGCAACAACGCGCCGCCGGAATGGCACCGGGATCCGACATTCTGGCTCTATTTGGCGACCTTCGCCGCCGGTATCGCCGTAGGGCTGGCGATCGATTTCGCCTGGCCGACGGTGCGGATCTATATCGGAGTCTGAAACGGAGAGGCGATCACCGATCGCCTTTTGGGACACGCCGGGCTCGCGGGAGAGGAAGAGGTCGATCGGTGATCGACCCTCCCGTCCGGCGAGAAAGCCCCTGCATTTCAGTCACACTGAAATCGCCGCTCATTTTCATTGAAATTGAACGGGCCCATGCCTATTCTCCCGGCATGAAACTGGATGCATGGCTCAAACAGACGGCGACACCGCGCAACGCCTTCGCGCGGACGGTGGGGCTTTCCCCTGCCAGCATCACCGCCCTGTGCAACGACGACACGGCGTGGATCTCGCGCGAGACCGCCAGCCGCATCGCCGAGGCGACCGGCGGCACCGTCACCCCCAACGATTTTCTGGGGCTCGCCCCCACCAAGGAGACTTTCGTGTCGCATCAGACGATTCAAGCGGCCATCGAGGCCTTTGCCCGCGGCGAGATCGTGGTGGTGGTCGACGACGACGACCGCGAGAACGAGGGCGATCTGATCATTGCAGCCTCCCACTGCACGCCCGAGAAGATGGCCTTCATCATCCGCCATTGCTGCGGCATCGTCTGCGCGCCACTGACGCAGGCCGAGGCCAAGCGGCTGCGCCTCGATCCCATGGTGTCGCAGAACGACGCCCCGCTGGGCACCGCCTTCACCGTCTCGATCGACGTGCGCCACGGCCTCACCACCGGCATTTCCGCCGAGCAGCGCTCCAACACGGTGCGCGCCCTGTCCAACGGCAACATGGGTGCCGCCGATTTCGTCAGGCCGGGCCACGTCTTCCCGCTGGTGGCCAAGGACGGCGGCGTGCTGATCCGCTCGGGCCATACCGAGGCGGCCGTCGATCTCTGCCGCCTGGCGGAACTGCCGCAGGTGGCGGCGATCTGCGAACTCGCCAATGACGACGGCACGGTCAAGCGCGGGCCGGAAGTCGTCGCCTTCGCCGAGCAGCACGGCCTGCACATGGTGTCGATCGCCGATCTCATCGCCTTCCGCCAGGCCCGCGAAAAGCTCGTCGACCGCATCTCGACCTTCACGGTGGACAGCGACATCGGCCCGCTGACCGCTCATGCCTACACGACCCCCTACGACAATGTACATCACCTCGCCTTCGTCTACGGCAAGATCGGCGACGGCGAGAACGTGCCGACCCGCCTGCACCGCGCCGACGTGGTGACGGATGTCTTCGGCGGCGCCAAGACGATCAACACCGCGCTGGCGAAATTCAAGGAGGCCGGCCGCGGCGTCATCGTCTATCTGCGCGACGGCTCGGTCGGCGTGCCCACCGTGTCGCACGGATCGGAGCAAGGCGCCGAAGCGTTGCGCGCCGAGCAATGGCGCGAAGTGGGGATCGGGGCGCAGATCCTGAAGGATCTCGACATCACCTCGATCAAGCTGCTGTCGACCAAGCCGCGCACCTATATCGGCCTCAGCGGCTTCGGCATCGAGATCAAGGGCACGGAAACGGTGTGACCGTCGCGGACGGGCGATAGCCGGCGCAGGCCGAGAAGCGAGCATGAAAACCGCATCGATCGATGTGATCGTGCCTTGCTACGATGCACAGGCGACCCTGGCCAAGGCGGTTCGCAGTGCGCTCGCGCAGAAAGCCTGCGGCACCGTCTGGATCGTCGACGACCACTCGACCGATGGGAGCCTGGACGTGGCGGAGCGCCTCGCCGGCGACAATCCGGGCCGGATCCAGCTTGTTCGGCAGCCGGCCAATGGCGGCGCCGCCAGAGCGCGCAACGAAGGTATCCGACGCAGCCGAAGCGACCTGATCGCTTTTCTCGATGCCGATGACGGGTATGAGCACGATGCGCTCCATGTCCCGTCGGCGGCCTTCGATTGGCTGCCGGAACTCGCGATGGTCCGCCTGCCTCTGCGCCCGCTGGGCGTGCCGCCGGCCTATCTCTCGCATCCCGGCTTCTCGAAGGCATGGCGCGTCATGGAGATGACCGTCGCCGGAAACATGATCGTGCGCCGCGACATATTGCTGGCCTGCGGGGGCTTTCCGGAACACGACCTGTTTCGCCGCTTCGGCGGAGAAGACGCCGCGCTGGGCAACGCAATCAAGGCTGTCTGCCGTGTCGGCACGGCTTTCGATCAACCCGGCGTCGTGTATCGATACCGCCCCGGAGCCTTCGCCCAAAGGCTGTTGGATCTTCATCTCTTCAATCGAATGCCTCCGCAAATATCCGATCGCGACATCGAGGCTTCACGACAGATCAGCGCCTCGATCGCGGACTCCTTGCAGTCGCTGAGCCCGGTCTATCGCGAGAAGGCCGGCGTCGTTCCGATTGAAGTCACCTATGGATAGCAACCCCAAGCCGTGACCGCACCGGGCCTGACATCGCGTCGCCCGGCCTATACCGGCAGCGCCGTCGTCTTCTTGACGCTGCGCAGCGCCAGGGTCGACTGCACCCTGACCACGCCGGGAAGCTGGGTCAGGATCTCGGTGTGGATGCGCTCGAAATCGGCCGCATCCGCATAGGCGACGCGCACCATATAGTCGGCGGCGCCCGCCAGCAGGCAGCACTCCGTCACTTCGGGATGGCGCTGGATCGCAGCCTCGAAGGCGTCGAGAGCGCCGCGCCCCTGCTGGTCCAGCGTGATCAGCACGAAGGCGACGCCCGCCAGCCCCGCAGCCTTCTCATCCAGGAGCATGACGTAGCGCGCGATCAGCCCGCGCTCCTCCAGGAGCTTGACCCGCCTGAGGCAAGCCGAAGGCGACAGGTTCACCCGCTCGGCGAGGTCGACATTGGTGAGCCGGCCGTCCGCCTGCAACAGCTGCAGGATGGCGCGATCGCGCGAATCGAGGGCGGAAACGAGGCTTGGCATCTCATGCGGCCCTATATTGGATCTGCCGCATAAGATGCGAACCTTTGCTCCCGGGAGCAACATGTTCGGCGGGAAATTGCGCGATCTTCCTCCTAATATTCGCCACACGCGGCAAGCCTGGCAAGGGCGGCCTCGACACATCCGGACAGGGGAAAGATCATGCTCATCGGCGTGCCGAAAGAGATCAAGGACAATGAATTCCGCGTCGGCCTCATTCCGTCCTCGGTGGCGGAATTGGTGCATCACGGCCATGCCGTCATGGTCGAGACCCATGCCGGCCTCGGTGCCGGGCTTGCGGATGCCGACTATGCCAATGCCGGCGCCGTCATCGTCGAAGGCCCGGACAGGATCTTCGCCGAGGCCGAAATGATCGTGAAGGTGAAGGAGCCGCTGGCCGCCGAGCGCAAGAAGCTGCGCCAGGGCCAGATCCTCTTCACCTATCTGCATCTCGCCCCCGACGCGGCGCAGACCCACGACCTCGTCGCCTCCGGCGCCATCTGCATCGCCTATGAGACGGTGACGTCCCATTCCGGCGCCCTGCCCCTGCTGACGCCGATGTCGGAAGTCGCCGGCCGCCTCGCGCCGCAGGTCGGCGCCCACAGCCTCGAAAAGGCGCAGGGCGGCCGCGGCGTGCTGCTCGGCGGCGTTCCCGGCGTCCCAGCGGCCGAGGTGGTCATCCTCGGCGGTGGCGTCTCCGGTACCCATGCCGCCACCATCGCCGTCGGCATGGGCGCCAAGGTGACCGTCGTCGACCGCTCGGCCGAGGCGCTGAAGCGCCTCGCCACCCAGTTCGGCACCTCGATCTCGACCGTGTTCTCCACCCGGTCGGCGATCGAGGAACTCGTCAAGCGCGCCGACCTGCTGATCGGTACCGTGCTCGTCCCGGGCGCCGCGGCGCCGAAGCTCGTCAGCCACGCCATGGTGCGGACGATGAAGCCGGGTGCCGTGATCGTCGACGTCGCCATCGACCAGGGCGGCTGCGTCGAAACCTCGAAGGCGACCACCCATTCCGATCCGACCTATGTCGTCGACGGCGTGGTGCATTACTGCGTCGCCAACATGCCCGGTGCGGTAGCGCGGACTTCGACCTTCGCCCTCAACAACGTGACGCTGCCCTTCGCCGTCGCCCTCGCCGACAAGGGCTGGAAGAAGGCTCTCGCCGAGGACCCGCATCTGCGCAACGGCCTCAACGTCGCCGAGGGCCAGATCACCTGCCGGCCCGTCGCCGACGCCCACAATCTCGCTTACGTAACGGCGGAGAGCCTCATCGGCGGCTGATGCCGCAGGTGCCGCAGGCAACGGGGCTGCGGCCGGCCGCACAGGGCCGGCCCGGTATCACGGCGTGACCGTCTCGGCCGGCGCTTGCCTGGCCGCGACGATCGGAACCCGCCTGATATGGACGCGGGTCAGCAGCTTTCCGGCGACGAAGGCGCAGACGGTTGCGGTCAGCACGTCGTCGAGCCGGCCTAAGATCGTGTTGTCCGGAATGAAATCGTAGAAGAACGTGCAATAAAGCAGCGCGAATATCAGGAGCCCCCAGGCGAAGAACTGGTTTCGGGGCTTGCCGAGCATTCTCGACTTTCTCCGCAGATAGCGGGCGGCCCGCTGCGGGAAAGGCCCTCTCACATGACGGACGGCCGGTCTCGCCGCGGCCACGGGCATCGGCGCCGACGCCGTCTTGGAGGAAGAGGCGAGAATCGCATCGGCCTGCAGTTTCATCATCCGGACATAGGGGTCGTCCGCGATCTCCGGATACATCGCCAGCATGTCCATGATCAGCGAGACCGTGCCGGGGTCGAGGCTGCGGCCCCGGCCGGCGACGCCGACGTTCAGCCGGGCTCCCCCGCCCGTGGAAGCCCGCGCGACGCCGGCCGCGACCTGCTCGTCGCGGACCGCGATGCCCGCATAGTCGAGGATGTCGCAAACCGTCTTCTCGGGGGCGGCGATGAGATCCTCATATAGGACGATCCTGGCGTCGCGCTTCCCCCGCCAGCCCATGTAGAAATTGACGTACCAGGGGATGGCCAGCGTCGCCACCATCCGCTCGATATCCGAATTGCTGCGATCGACGTGCTTTTTTTCGAGGTAGAACATCGAGCAGACCGGGCTTTCCCGGCGTACATGATCGCGCAGGCTGACGACGACGTCGAACAGGCTTCGGATCAGCACCACGACACAGACGCCGTAATCCCGGCAGAGCTTCTCGCTCCATTGGCTGTGCCGGATATGATGCTGGGCGACATAATCGAGGCCGGCATTCTCGACCATGCGGATTTCGCACAGTTCCTGCTCGCGCCGTCCGTAGTCCGGTACAAGATCGACCCGTTTCAACTTCGCCGAGAAGGCGACCGCAGTCGAGAGGAACGTCGATCCGGACTTCGGCATGCATGCGATAAGGATATGCTGCGGCATGGAACAACCATTCGTAGAAGTTTATCTTCTGTGTATCCGAATTCGCATCAAGTCGAACCGGCCGGGCAATCGTAGAGGCGCTGCCGTCAGGACCGAAAGGCAGCCGAGCGCGGCCGAACCAGAGGCCTGAATCTTGCGCCCGCAACGTCATCATGACGGCTTGTGCTGGCGCCGTCCAGATGAGAAGCCGCAAATTCTTGGGATAACGCAGGTTGCCGCGCATCAGCATTGTGCGCCGCAGCAACAGGAAGGGGCGGCGATTGCCTGGCGTCGCGCCGCACATGCCATCTGGATGGTCGGTCGCGAGCGCCGCTTCGGCGCAGGTCTTCGATCCAGGTCATGGGCCCTGCGCGATACGGCTCGGGCTGCACGGGTCGCGGGGCTCGCGCTCCTTTTGGGACGCCTGCACCTCTGTGATTGCCTGGCCGGCTAGCCCGAGAGGCAATCATTCGATGGGATGAACAGGGGCTTCATCACGTCCCGACAGGCCTTCACCGCCAGGATTGCGCCCACGCCCAGCACGAAGGAAAGGCGGGGCCGATGGCCCCGCCTCAGCCAATGTCGGTCAGCTGTTCTTGTGGCTCTGCTGACCAGCCTTCACGTGCTGCTCATGCGAACCGCCGCGAGTCGAGCGGCCATCATTGTCGGAGGCCTGGGACATCTGCCCAGAACCCGTATTCTTGTGGCTCTGCTGTCCGGCCTGGACATGCTGCTCGTGCGAACCGCCGCGAGTCGACTGATCTTCGTTGCCCGAACCATGGGACGACTGCGCGGAACCGCTGTTCTTGTGGCTCTGCTGACCCGCTTTCACGTGCTGCTCGTGGCTTCCGCCCTGGCTTGTCATAGGACACCTCACATGTTGGCTTGATGATGCCGGCCACGGGCCGGCGGAGCTCGGTCAGAGCTTCCGCCTTTGAAACGATGTGAGACAGATGGCGTTCCAATCCGTGAAAGATTTTTTGAGAATGGCAAAGATCATAATTTTTACACGATCGAAAAATGTAGAATAAAATTTTACATTGACAATTTACTATCAATTTATCCGTCCGATATGAAGATTGTATTCTCAAATATTGATATACTAGACTTTCAAATACGAGAAATCTAACATGAGTATCAGATATTTTTCGCATATATTGAGAGAGAATTGGGTCTACAGCCGACTGCAAAGGACGTAGTAAACGAGAGGAAGAGGTACAACGTCCTCATGCAAAATCACGCTATTGGTGCCCGGCGGCCCCGGTCCGTACCACGCGGAAAAGCGACCCGCGGATTGGAGCCGACATAAGCATACCGAGGAGAATGCCCGTCCGGTCGGGGTCTTGCGAGACTGCAGGATGCGCACCGGCAGCGGCGTCCACCGGACCCCGGGGGATCGCAAGCGCCCGCGCGCCATCGCATGGCTGGACCGCCACCGCGCAGACCGTTGCACTTCACGCCGACCTCCGCGGCCTGGCACGACGCCGTCAAAGGCCTCTTCGCCATCCGGGCCGAGCGTCGCCTCAAGCGCAGCGTCTTCAAGGTGGCGCCCACACCAAGCCGCGATCAACGGCGTTGTCGCGACCGCCCACGGGCAGCCGGGTCGGATCCAGCCGCTTTTCTAGCGTTCCGCCGCGGCCCGCGCCAGCCGGTCGCGAATCGCCTCGCCGAGGCCCCGCGGCGGGATGGGCGCCACAGCGATGGCGCTGATGTCGGGCCGGTCGAGCGCCCGCAGCATGCCGAACAGATTGGCCGCGGCCTCCGTCAGGTCTCCCGCCGGGCTCAGATCCGCCGCCACGCGCGCCTTGCTGCCGTCGCCCCTGCCGCCGAAGCCGAGCCAGGCTTCGGTCGGGCCGGCGCTTTGCGCGTCGAGCCGCACAGATGCCTTCGGTGCGTAATGGGAGGCCAGCATGCCGGGAGCGAGCGGCTCGTCCGCCGCGCCCTCCGGCCCCTCGGCGAGCGGAAAGCCGAGCACGGCCTCGACGGCCTCGCGCGACAGCCCGCCCGGCCGCAGCATCGCCACGCGGTCTTCCAGGCAGGCGAGGATCGTCGACTCGACGCCGACCGGCGTGGCCCCTCCGTCGACGATGGCGGCGATGCGCCCGTCGAGGTCGGCGGCGACATGCGCGGCCGTCGTCGCGCTGACATGGCCGGAGCGGTTGGCCGAGGGCGCGGCGACGGGGCGCCCGACGGCGGCGAGGATCGCCTGCGCCACCACATGGTCGGGCACGCGCAGGGCGACGCTGTCGAGCCCGGCGGTGGCGATCTCGCTGACCGTGCAGCCCGGCGACTTCGGCACGACCAGCGTAAGCGGCCCGGGCCAGAACGCCTTGGCCAGGCGCTCGGCGGCCGGCGAGAACCGGCCCTGCCCGCGGGCGAGGTCGAACGAGGCCAGATGGGCGATCAGGGGGTTGAAGCGCGGACGTCCCTTGGCTTCGTAGATGCCGGCAACGGCACGGCCGTTGGTGGCGTCCGCCCCGAGGCCATAGACGGTCTCGGTCGGAAAGGCCACGAGCCGGCCTTCCACGATGAGACGCACGGCCTGCTCGATCGAATGCCGGTCGGCCGTCAAATGCAAAGTATCCGAAGCCATCATCCGCCATTGCCCGCCGCGACGCATTCCGTCAAGGTCGAACCTGCGCACCGCCTTCGAGAACGTATCAGCCCGGAACCCCGCATGACCTATCAAGCGCCCGTCGCCGACATCGCCTTTGCGCTCCGCCATGTCGCCGATCTCGACAGCCTGCAGCAGGAGGGCCTCTATCCCGAGGCGACGCCCGACGTCGCCGCAGCCGTGCTGGAGGAAGCCGGACGCTTCGCCTCCGAACGCATCGCGCCGCTGAACCGCGACGGCGACCGCGTCGGCGCCAGGCTGGAGGGACACGGCGTCGTCACCGCGCCGGGCTGGCGCGAGGCGTACCGGGACTGGAGCGCCGCCGGATGGAACGGCCTGGCCGCACCGGCCTCCTTCGGCGGCCAGGGCCTGCCGCTCCTGCTCAACGCCGCCTGTCTCGAAATGTGGAACGCCGCCTCGATGGCCTTCGGCCTCGGGCCGCTCCTCACCATGGGCGCAGTGGAAGCGCTCGGCTCCCATGGCTCGCCGGCGCTCCGGGCGGCCTATCTCGGCAAGCTCGTCAGCGGCGAATGGATGGGCACCATGAACCTCACGGAGCCGCAGGCCGGCTCCGATCTCGGGGCGTTGCGCAGCCGGGCCGAGCGGCGGGACGACGGCAGCTATCGCATCTTCGGCCAGAAGATCTTCATCACCTATGGCGACCACGACCTCACGCCGAACATCGTCCACCTCGTTCTCGCGCGCCTGCCCAACGCGCCGGCCGGCACGCGCGGCATCTCGCTGTTCCTGGTGCCGAAATATCTGCTCGATGCCGAAGGCCGGCCGGACCGGCGCAACGACGTGCTGTGCGCCGGGCTGGAACACAAGCTCGGCATTCACGGATCGCCCACCTGCACGATGGTGTTCGGCGACAAGGAGGGCGCCGTCGGCTACCTGGTCGGCGAGGAGCACCGGGGCCTGGCCTGCATGTTCACCATGATGAACAATGCACGGCTCGCCGTCGGACTGCAGGGGGTGGCGATCGCGGAGCGGGCCTACCAGCAGGCCTTGGCCTATGCCCGGGAGCGGCGGCAGGGCCGCAGCGCCGGATGGCGCGAAGGCGGCATGAGCCCGATCATCGACCATCCGGATGTGCGCCGCATGCTGATGGAAATGCGCGCCAAGACCGTCGCGGCCCGCGGCTTGTGCTACCAGCTCGCCGAAGCGCTCGACCGGTCGCGCCGGAGCGAGGATCCGGCGCGCCGCGAGGACGCCCAGAATCTGGCCGCGCTGCTCACGCCGGTCGCCAAGGCCTTCGCGACGGATATCGGCAACGAGGTCGCCTCCCTCGGCATCCAGGTCCATGGGGGCACCGGCTTCATCGAGGAGACCGGCGCCGCCCAGCATTTCCGCGACGCCCGCATCGCCGCGATCTACGAGGGCACCAACGGCATCCAGGCGATCGATCTCGTCACCCGCAAGGTTCCGCTGGGGGACGGCCGGGTGATGGCCGGCTTCATCGCCGGCCTGCGCAATTCGCTGGAGCCAATGGCCGGCACGCCCCGCTTCGCCGGGTTGGCTCCCCTGCTCCTGCAGCCGGTGGACGCCCTCGAGCGGGCGACGGCCTTCGTTCTCGCCGCCCTGCGCGACCGGCCGGCGGATGCGCTCGCCGGCGCGGCTCCCTATCTGCGCCTGTGCGCCGTCGCCGCCGGCGGCGTGGTGCTCGCCCGCGAGGCGATGGCCGCCGCCGCCATCGACCCGCACGATCCCGCCCATCGCCGGCGCATCGATACGCTGCATTTCCACGCCACCCAGATCGCGCCGCCCGCGGCCGCCCTGGCAACAGGAATCATGCGCGACCATGCGGATGCGGGCCTCGAAACCGTGTTCTGATCCATGGCAGGATGAGGTTCGATAGATTCGCCGTCCCGCTCGAACGATTGCCACGCCATTCTGCCCGGGCGCCCCGCCCCGGCACAGTACCCGGTTGAGGAACCGCCGATGTCGCTCGCCAACAAGACCCTCTTCATCACCGGCGCCTCGCGCGGCATCGGACTCGCCATCGCGCTCAGGGCCGCTCGCGACGGCGCCAACATCGTCATCGCCGCCAAGACCGACGCGCCGCATCCCAAGCTGGAGGGAACCATCCACTCGGCGGCCGAGGACATCGAAAAAGCGGGCGGCCGCGCCCTGCCCCTCGTGGTCGACGTCCGGGACGAAGAGAACGTCAAGGCCGCCCTCGCGCGGGGCGCCGCCGAGTTCGGCGGCATCGACATCGTCGTCAACAACGCTTCCGCCATCCAGATGAGCACGGTGGCGGACATCGAGATGAAGCGCTTCGACCTGATGCACCAGATCAATGCGCGTGGCACCTTCATGGTCTCGAAATTCGCCCTGCCCTATATCGCCAAGGCCGCCAATCCGCACATCCTCATGCTGTCGCCGCCGCTCGACATGAAGGAGAAGTGGTTCGCGCCGCACACGGCCTATTCGATGGCCAAGTTCGGCATGAGCCTCGTCGTGCTCGGCCTCGCCGGCGAATTGCGCGGGCGCATCGCCGTCAACGCCCTGTGGCCCCGCACCACGATCGCGACGGCGGCCGTGCGCAACATCCTCGGCGGCGACGCCCTGATCCGCCGCTCGCGCAAGCCCGAGATCCTCGCCGACGCCGCATGGCGCATCTTCGGCAAGCCCGTCGACTTCTCCGGCAACTTTCTCATCGACGACACGTTCCTGAGCGGCGAGGGCGTCACCGATTTCGAGCCCTATCGCGCCGACCCCACCCAGACGCTCGCGCCGGACTTCTTCGTCCCCGACGATTCGGTTCCTCCCCCCGGCGTGGTCGTCGGCACCACGATGGTATAGGACGATGGCGACCCTCCTCGTCACCCACCCCGCCTTCGCCCGCCACGAGACGCCGCGCGGCCATCCCGAGCGCGTCGAGCGTATTCTGGCGGTCGAGTCCGCCCTTTCCAGCCCCGCTTTCGAGGCGCTCGAACGGCAGGCGGCGCCGGAAGCCGCCTTCGATGCGATCGAATCCTGCCACTCGCGCCGCTATATCGAGACCTTGCAGCGCCTCAGTCCGCATGACGACGAGGGCCTGGCATCGCTCGACGCGGACACATCGATGTCCGCCGGCACCCTCGAAGCCGCCCGGCGCGGCGTCGGCGGAGCCATGCTGGCGGTGGACCAGGTGATGACGGGCAAGGTGCGCAACGCCTTCGTGGCCGCGCGCCCGCCCGGCCATCATGCCGAGCCCGAGCGCGCGATGGGGTTCTGCTTCTTCAACAATGTCGCCGTCGCGGCCCGGCATGCCCAGCGGGCGCACGGGGCGGTGCGCGTCGCGATCATGGATTTCGACGTGCATCACGGCAACGGGACGCAGGCGATCTTCTGGGCCGATCCCACCATCCTCTACGCATCGACGCATCAGATGCCGCTCTATCCGGGCACCGGAGCGCGCGATGAGGTCGGAGAAGCCGGCACCATCGTCAACGCGCCCTTGCGCGCCGGACAGGGCGGCGCCGAGTTCCGCGAGGCGATGAAGACGCTCATCCTGCCCCGGATCCGCGCCTTCGCGCCCGATCTGCTGCTGGTCTCGGCGGGGTTCGACGCCCATGCCGACGATCCCCTCGGCAGTCTCAACCTCATCGAGGAGGACTATGCCTGGGTGACGCTGGAATTGATGCGGGTTGCGGACGAGACGGCCGGGGGCCGCATCGTCTCGGTGCTCGAAGGGGGCTATGACCTCGCGGCGCTCGCCCGCTCCAGCGCCGTCCATGTGGCGGCATTGATGCAGGCCTGAAACGAAGGGAGGGGAGCGCAGCCCGCATCGACCTTGCGAGGCGATCGGCCGATGCGCCGCCGCCGAACGGTGTTCTGAAACCGGCCTCTTGACCTCAGTCGCCGTCCTCGAAGAACTGCCACTTGCCGTCCGGGCCGATGCCGAGGCGGTAGAAGGAGTAGACGCCCTTGTCCTGCATGTCCTGGAAATCGCCGGCGGTGATCAGCCGGAACAGTTCCACCATCTGCGGGCCTGTGAGCTTGCTGAGGGGGTAGCGCGCGAAATAGGGCCAGACATAGGCCTCCTGCGGCGTGCCGACATCGACATGGACGTAGCCGGATTCCAGCACGTCCTCCATGATCGCCAGAATCTCCCGGCCCTGCGGATCCCCGGCGAGCAGCTTGAGCGTGGCGATCGGATCGTCGCTGTCGCCGCCGGACAGTTCGGGCGTCGCGCCATTGGCCTCGATGATCGGCCGCAGCGATTCGAGATCGCCCGTCTTGATGGCGGCGATCAGCTTGCGGCGCAATTCCTTCACCGGGGCGGGCAGGCCATCCTCGCCGTAGAACACCTGGGGCGCCTGGGCGTCCGTGCTGTCGTCGTTCGCCGGCGGGGTAACGGTAACGGTCGGCGTCTGGGTGCTCACCGAGGGCGGAGAGCCCGGGGAGGACTGCGTGGCGTCATTGGCTGCGAGGGACGAGGTGGCGCCCATCAGGAGGACAGCGAGGCCGGAAATGGCGAAGGCTATGCGGCGCATGGGCGACCATCGGGTGAGGAACGTACGAATCGGGGGCGGGCTCATTCCAAGCTAATCACTGCGCCGGGGCATTACGAGGGCGACAACCCGCCTCATGCCACAATCCCCCTGCGGCCAGCGTAACAATCTATTGATGCATACCCTGAAGGGTGAACTCCCCATTGCGCACGCGCTCGGGCAACCGCTCCGCAAAGCGCGCCACCGGCTCTTCGCCATAGGTCGCGACGAGTTCCTTGAATGCCGCGAACAGGGCGGCATTCGCCACGCAGTCCCCGTCGATGCCGTCGAGAATGGCCTCTTCCCACGCCTGCAAGAGATAATCGAGCGCCGCCCGACGCGCATCGTCGGCAGCGAATTGCTGTTGGAGGGTGGTGACGCGATCAAACATGGCCTTTTCCGTGCCGCGGCGCCTGCCGTCGACACCGGCAACATAGCATGCCGGCGTCCCGGGAATAGACAGTTTGAAATTAATCGTTAATGGCCGTAGCGGGATTCGAGCTCCTTGGTGATGGCACCGCTCTGGTCGAGATAGGAGCGGATGATCCCTCCCGCCGCCTCGTTGCAGGTGCGGTAGGTCTCGGAGAACGTCCGGAAGCCGCGGTTGAAGGCACCGGCGAAGCGCTCCTTCGCCGCCTCGTCGAGCGCCTGCGCCGCCATCAGGGCGTTCATCTCGTCGCGCCAGGCCGGCGCATCCGCGAACCCGCAGAGACCGCGCAGATAATGCAGCGCGCCCATCAGCTCCGACAGGCGCAGCAATTGCGGTTCGTAGGGGGGCGCCGAGGGCGCCTGGGCCGGCGGAGGCGGGACCGGAGGCGTCTGGGCTCGCCCCGGCGTGGCGCCGCCCAGCAGGGCCGCCACGAGGCCGGCAAGGAGCCACCGGGCTGCGGAATGTAGTCGCCGCTCGCGCGTCACAACAGACGTCCGGCGGCGGCGACGACCGCGGCGAGGCCCTCCGTCACCGGCAGCCCGTCGAGGGTCTGGGGATCGGCCCAGCGGAAGCCGAGGACCTCGTCGTTCGGACGTGGCTCGCCGGCGCAGCCTCTCGCGGCGAACACTGCGATGACGAAGTGCCGATGCACGGCTCCCGCCTCGTCGCGATGGATCACTTCCTTGTGGCAGACGAAGCCCGCGATCTCCACGTCGAGCCCGGTTTCCTCCCGCACCTCGCGCCGGGCCGCCGCCTCCAGCCCTTCGCCGGCCTCGACGGCACCGCCCGGCAGGGAGAACAGGCCCCGCCCCGGCGAACGCGCCCTTTCCCCCAGCAGCACCTTGCCGTCCCTGAAGATGACGACGCTCGCTGCGAGGATGGGGCGGATGGGATAGGCTCGGGACGCATCTTCCATCCAGGCAGTATTCCTGGCGGACGGACGCGCCGCAACCCATATCGGCGTCAGGAGGCGCACGGTCGCCGAGGGAAATTCCTGGACGCGCCAAGGGGCTCACCTGTCGCCGTGCGGCGTCCGAACCGGATCCATCCCCCTGCCGGCTATCTCAGCCGAACGGGAACATGTCTTCCGGCTTGCGGGCCGCCAGCCTGGGGATTTCCAAGGTGACGGCCAGACCGCCGCCGGCGGCGATCGAAGCCGTCACGCGGCCGCCATGCTCTTCGATCGCATGTTTTGTGATGGCCAGGCCAAGGCCATAGCCGCTTCGCGCAACCGCATGGCTTCCGCGCGAAAAAGGCTGGAAGATCCATTCGAGCTCGGACGCCGGCACGCCGGCCCCCTCGTCCGTGACCGTCACGCGAAGCCGCTCGTCGACGATTTGAGAAAAAATCGAAACGCGGGAATTGTCGGGTGAATATTTGAGCGCGTTGCGGATGACATTCTCAAACGCCCGATAGATCAGTTCCCCGTTGACCTCGGCGACGAATGCCGCGACGCCGTCATGGGACAGGGAAATTCCACGAGCCTGAGCCTCGAAGGCCGCATCGTCCACGATCCCGTTCAGGAGATCCATGAGGTCGAGGGTTTGCACCGCGCCGTCGCCGGAGCGGGCGCTCAGTCGGGCGAGTGTGAGGATCTCGCCAACCAGCCCGTCGATACGCTCGATCTCGCGATCCATGCGATCCATCATGATATCGAGCCTGGACGGATTCTGTCTGAGCACGCCGATGGCCGCCTGAAGACGGGACAGGGGCGAGCGGAGCTCATGGGACACGTCATGAAACAGCCGCTGCTGGATCCCTTGGAGTTCCTCCAGGTGGGCGGCGCTGGCATCGAAGTCGTGCGCGAGAGCCGTCACTTCGTCCTTCCGGCCGTCCATCTTGTCACCGATGCGCACGTCGAACCGGCCCTGGGCGAGAGCGCTCAGACCGTGGCGGAGATGGACGACGGGGAGAATGAGATAGCGGGCCAGCCAGAAGGCGGACACCGCGCTGGCGATGAGGGCCGAGACCCATGGCAGCAGCTTCGGCCAGTCTCCCGCCATGGTGCCGGATTCCTGCGCGATGATGCTCACGCGGCTGCAAGTGCCGCCGACAGCGACGCTCCGCACATTTTCCGCCTCGACGCCCGGGCAAGCGCTGGAAGGGCCAATCTCGGAAACAGACAGGTTGACAGGCCGAGGCAGCGCCGCCACGGCCCGGGCGAAAGCCTCGGCGGCATCTTTCCCTTGCTGCTCGAGCAGCCGCGCCGCCACATCCAGGGTGAAGTCTCGCCGCTCGCGCGCGATATCCTGGGAGAATGGAGCAGCGTCGAGCAGGTTGATGATGATGAAGGGCCCCGCGACCGACGCGGCCATCGTCAACCAGATGATGGTGAAGAACTTCCAGAACAGGCGACGCATCATCGATCCTGCAGGAGCTGGTAGCCTTGCCCGCGCACCGACTGAATCCAGGACTGGCCATCGCCCCTTGCGCCGAGCTTCTGACGGACGCTGCTCAGGTGAACGTCGATCCGCCGATCGAAAGGCGTCAAGGGCCGCCCGAACGCGTGCCTTGAAATCTCCTGCTTGGACACGAGCTGGCCGGCGTTGCGGGCGAGAACTTCGAGCAGGCTGAATTCGGTACCTGTCAGTTCCAGAGGCTTGCCGCGCCATTCCGCCGCCCTGTTTCCCGGGTACATGACGAGTTCGCCCGCACGGAGCACTTCCTGCGCCGTTCCGGCCCCCGACGGGCCGGCGCGGCGCAATATCGCCTTCAATCTTGCGGCGAGTTCGCCGGGAGAGCACGGCTTCGGCACATAATCATCGGCACCGAGGTTGAGCCCGGCGATCCGATCGACGTCATCGCCCTTGGCCGTCAGCATCAGGACGGGCACCGTACTCGACCGTCGGATCCGCTGCAGGACATCGATGCCGTTCATGTGCGGCATCATGATGTCGAGGACGATGATGTCGACGGCGTTCGATGCAGCCTGTGCGATCGCGGTGCGCCCGTCCTGCGCGGTCGAGACCTCGAAACCCTCCTCATTGAGATACTCTTTCAGGAGGGTCGTGAGATCGACATCGTCGTCGATGAGAAGGACCTTTACCATTCTGAGTGCCCGTCATTCGTCAAGAGAAAACCCATACAAGAAAAATGCCGGCCGGATAGGGAGTTTTACTTATCTTAACATTGACTTAACGGCACTTAACGCCCGCGCCGCTATTGATGGATGAGTTTACTGTGTCCCGGGCGCCGAATGAGAGTTGTATTTGACAAGCAAATTGCGCTCGAGCAGGGGCTCGCGGCAGCCATGGCCGATGTCGGGGCGGCGAAAGCCGATCTCTATCCCAGCCTGAGCCTCGGCGATCCGGCGAGGATCGACAGTTCGATGCCGACCGGAACGTCAGTGCCGTGGTCCTTCGGCCCGGCGCCGACGATCCCGCTTTTCGACGGCGGATCGCGCCAGGCCGCCAGGAGCGCGATCGCCGAGATCGAAGCCGCTCTTATGCGGGTCGACGGCGCCCGCAGGCGGATCGGCGATGCGAGCAGCGCAGCTCGTTTCCCTGCCGCTGGCCCATGCAAAGGCACAAGGAAATCTCCTGTGATGTGGCGTTCCGCCTGTTTATTCGTTGCTCTGCTCGCCGGGGCGAGCCCTGCTTTTGCTGCTGAGACCTCCAATGGACAGCAGCAGGAGGAAGCTGCGGCCCTCACCGTGGCCGTGGTCAAGCCGACCCAGCGCCAATGGCCGGAGACCGTCCCCGCGACCGGCTGGCTCAAGCCTTGGCATGAAGCGATCATCGCCTCGGAGATCGGCGGTCTTCGCATCACGGATGTTCTCGCCGATGTCGGTTCGGTGGTCTCGAAGGGCCAGCCGCTGGTGCGCCTCGCCCAGGAAACGGTGCTTGCGGATCTGCGCAAGGAGGAGGCCTCGCTCGAATCGGCCAAGGCGGACCTGGCCAAGGCGAAGGCGAATGCGGACCGGGCGCGCAAGGTGCTGGGCAGCGGCGCGCTTTCGGACGAGAAGGTCACGGAATATCTGATCGCGGAGCAAACGGCGGCCGCCAGCCTCGATTCCGCACAGGCCACGCTCGACGGTCAGAAGATCAAGGTCAACCAGACGACGATCGCAGCGGTCGACGATGGCTTGATCACGTCGCGGTCCGCCCAGCTCGGCGCGGTGGTCTCGTCCGGCACCGAGCTTTTCCGGCTCATCCGTCAACAGCGCGTCGAATGGCAGGCTGAGGTCTCGGCGCGCTACCTCCCCCGCATCAAGGAGGGCCTTGGGGTCGTGATCTTCGGCCCCGGCGATCGGCGCATAGAAGGGACGGTCAGGCTGGTCGGCCCCACGGTCAGCACCGACACGGGTCGGGCGATCGTCTATGTCACGCTGCCGGCAGAGGCCCATCCCCCGGTCGGCATCTACGCGACGGGGCAGATCCAGCTTCAGACGACAAGCGCGCTCACGGTACCCGAGACGAGCCTCGTGTTCCGCGACGGCATCAATTACCTCTTCACCGTCGGCAAGGATCGGCGCGCCCTGCGCGTACGCGTCGAGACAGGCCGCCGCAACGACGGCGAAGTGGAGATCATATCCGGTCTGGAACCGTCCGCCGATGTCGTGAAGTCCGGTGGCGCATTCCTCTCGGACAAGACCCTGGTAAGGGTCGAAGGAGAGGCGCCATGAACTTCTCCGCCTGGTCGATCCGCAATCCGGTTCCCGCCATTCTGTTGTTCGTTCTCCTGACGGTGGGCGGTCTTCTCGCCTTCGATCGACTGTCGGTCCAGAATTTTCCCGACATGGATCTGCCGACGGTCAAGATCACCGCGAGGCTGGAGGGCGCCGCGCCGTCGCAGCTGGAAACCGAGGTCGCGCGAAAGATCGAGGACAACCTCGCCTCGCTCAGCCTCCTCGATCACATCACCACGACGATCACGGACGGGTCCGTGTCGATCAGTGTCTCCTTCCGCCTCGAAAAGAACAGCGAAGAGGCGCTGAACGAGGTCCGCAACGCCGTGGACAGCACGACGGACCTGCCGTCGCAGATGGAGTCGCCGAGCGTGACGAAGGTCACGCTCCAGAGTTCTCCGCTCCTCACCTATGCCGTGCGCTCGACCCGCCTGAACGAAACCGAGCTTTCCTGGTTGGTCGACAACGACATGACGAAAGCGCTGCTCTCGGTCTCCGGCGTCGGCGAGGTCAGCCGGGTCGGCGGGATCGACCGCGAGGTGCATGTCGACCTCGATCCCGGAATCATGGCCTCGCTCGGGATAACGGCCGAGTCCGTCTCGTCGCGTCTGAAATCGGTCCAATCCGATACGTCGGGCGGTCGCGGCGAGATCGGAGGCGGCAAGCAGACAATCCGGACGCTCGGCGCCGTCGCATCGGTGGAGGAGCTCAAGGCCATCGTCGTCCCCCTCTCGAATGGCGCGCTCGTACGCCTCGACGAGATCGGCACGGTGACCGACAGCTTTTCCGATCGCTCGTCGCTCGCCTATCTTGACGGACAGCCGGTGATCGGCGTCCAGGTCAAGCGCTCGAACGGCTTTTCGGACACCGGCGTCGCCACCGCGATCCAAGCCGCGATGCAGAAATTCGCGGCCGCCAATCCGGACGTGAACATCGTCGAAGCTTACACCACGGTCACGCCGATCATCGAAAACTACGACGGCTCGATGCACATGCTCTACGAAGGCGCGATCCTCGCCGTCGTGGTGGTCTGGCTTTTCCTGCGCGACCTGCGGGCGACCTTCCTGTCCGCGGTGGCCCTGCCGCTGTCGGTCATCCCGACCTTTCTTGCGATGTATTTCGCCGATTACAGCCTGAACACCGTAACCCTTCTCGCGCTTTCCCTGGTGGTGGGCATCCTGGTCGACGATGCCATCGTGGAAGTGGAGAACATCGCGCGCCATCTGCGGATGGGGAAGTCGCCGATCGACGCGGCGCTGGAGGCGGCCGACGAGATCGGCCTCGCGGTCATCGCCACCACCTTCACGCTCGTCGCGGTATTCCTGCCGACCGCCTTCATGAGCGGTATCCCCGGGCTCATTTTCCGTCAGTTCGGCGTCACGGCGGCGGTGGCCGTGCTGGCCTCGCTTCTGGTCGCTCGCCTTCTGACGCCGATGATGGCCGCCTACATGATGAAAGCCCTTCCGGTCGAGGAGAAGGATGGCTTCATCATGCGCGCCTACATGGCGGCGATGAAAGCCTGTCTGCGCCACCGGAAGCTGACGGTCGTTGCCGTCTGCGTGTTCCTCGGCTTGTCTCTGTCGACGATCCCCTTCCTGAAATCGGGCTTCCTGCCTGCGTCCGACGACGCGCAGACAAAGGTCACGCTCAAGCTGCAACCCGGCAGCACCCTCGCGCAGACGGACGCGATAACGCGCAAGGCCACGGACATCATTGCGAAGCTGCCCGACGTCACCGGCGTGTTCGCGGCGGTCGGCAGCGCCACGTCGGGGTCCGGTCTCGATTCTTCGATGACGAGCGATGTCACCTCCGCGACCCTCGTCGTCGATCTCAAGCCGATCGGCGATCGCGATCGCAAACAGTCCGTGATCGAGAACGACATCCGCCGGGCCTTGGCCGTGCTGCCGGGCCCGAGGGTCGAAGTCGGCACCGGCGGCAATGGAACCAAGCTCGAGATCACCCTCGCCAGCGATGACGCAGGCGCCCTCGACGAGGCGGGGAGTGCCCTCGAAGAGCAGTTGCGTAGCCTTCAAGGCATCGGCGCCGTGACCTCCAGCGCGTCGCTCCAGGCACCGGAAGTCCAGATCGTGCCGGATTTCGCGCGCGCCGCGGCACTCGGCGTGACATCGGAATCGATTGCCGAGGCGGTCCGTGTCGCGACCAATGGCGACTATTCCTCGTCGATGGCGAAGCTCAACCTATCGCAGCGACAGGTCTCGATCCGCGTGCGGCTGGATCCTCGCAACCGGACGACGCTGGACGATATCGCCAATCTCCGCGTGAGCGGCGCGAAAGGCAGCGTCGATTTCGGCTCGATCGCGGACATTCGGATGGGAGGCAGCCCGTCCGAGATCGACCGCATCGACCGCTCGCGTAACATCACGCTCACGGTGGAACTCAACGGCCGGATCCTCGGCGACGTCAACCGTGAGGCCCAGGCCCTCCCGGCGCTGAAGAATTTGCCGCAGGGGGTTCGGCTGGTCGAGCAGGGCGAGTTGCAGCGGAGCTCCGAATTGTTCGAAAGCTTCGGCATCGCCATGGCGATCGGTGTTTTCTGCATCTATGCCGTGCTGGTTCTGCTCTTCCACGACTTCCTGCAGCCCCTGACCATCCTCATGGCGCTGCCGTTGTCGCTGGGCGGAGCCCTCCTGCCGCTCGTCGTCACCGGCACGAGCTTCTCCATGCCGGCGGTGATCGGATTGCTCATGCTCATGGGCGTGGTGACGAAGAACTCCATCCTGCTGGTCGAATATGCGATCATGTCGAGGCGGGGCGGCCTGTCGCGCTTCGATGCCCTCGTCGACGCCTGTCACAAGCGCGCCCGGCCCATCGTGATGACCACCATCGCCATGGGATGCGGCATGCTTCCCGTCGCCCTGAGCCTCACCGGGGGCGATTCGAGCTTCCGGCAGCCCATGGCGATCGTCGTCATCGGTGGGCTGCTCGCCTCGACATTTCTCAGCCTCCTCGTCATTCCCGTCATATTCTCCTTCGTCGACGACTTCCTTGAACTCGTCAAAAAGCCGTTTCGCGCAAGGCAGGGCAAAGAGCCGGAGGAAATGCCTGGGAAGGCGGTCTGACCTGCCGCCGCCGGGAGCTGCGATCGAAGCAGACGACGAATTTCTATCGCAGCATCGGGGGATCCGGCCGTAAACTGACCGGAGCAATGTCCGCTCTCGATGATCGACCGAACCGCCGAGGCCCTTGATGACCGGCCGCTTCGCCCTCACCCATCCGCCCTCTGAGGTCCGTGACTGGTTCGGCTATGCCGAGGAACCGGATTTCCCGCCGCGCTACAACATCGCGCCGAGCCAGCCGGTGGCGGTGGTGCACGCCGATTTCACGGCGAGGCATTTCACCCTGATGCGCTGGGGCTTCATCCCCGGCTTCATCAAGGACACCTCGACCTATCCCCTCCTCATCAACATCCGTTCCGAGACCGTGCAGGAGAAGCCGTCCTTCCGTGCCGCCTTCATGCGCCGGCGCTGCGTGCTGCCGGCCGACGGCTTCTACCAGTGGCAGGCGTCCGGGCGCGCGCGGCAGCCCTTCCTGCTGCGGCGGCCGGACCGCGGTCTGTTCGCCCTTGCGGCGATCTGGGAGACGTGGTCCGGCACCGACGGCAGCGAGATCGACACGGTCGGCATGCTGACGACCGATGCCAACGGCACCCTGGCGGCCGTCGGCGAGCGCAGCCCGGTCATCGTCCCGGAAGATCGGCTTTCATTCTGGCTCGATCCGCTGACCCGTCCGGGCGACGCCGCCGCCTTGCTGCGGCCGCCTTCCGCCGACTTCCTTGAACTGGTGCGCATCGGACCGCATGTAAACAGGGCGGACAATGATGGCCCGGAAATCCAGCAAAGCGCGTGAAGGCCCGTTGGGCCGGACGCGATCACCGTTCGAGGAGCGTCCCCATGAAGAACCCGCTGATCGGCCTTGCGGCGCTACTTGCCCTCTGTCTCACCGGCTGCTCCGCCGGTGTCTATGCCGGCTCGGCAAGTCTTCGGTCCGGTCCGGCTGCGCAGACGATATGCACCCACAGCTATGGCGCGCAGGTGCAGGTGCCCGACGGCGCCGACAACGGGCTGCGCGAACACAGGCGGTGCGTCACCGCGCCCGATGATGACGACGACGGCTATTGAGACGGCATTTCGGCCGTCCCGCTGAGGATCCGGGCGAGGTTCCCGCTACAGGACCTTGCCGGGATTCATGATTCCGTTCGGATCGAGCGTCGCCTTGATCGAGCGCATCATCGCCAGTTCCACCGGATCCTTCACACCCGGCAGCAGGGCGCGCTTGGCCTGGCCGATGCCGTGTTCGGCCGAGATCGAGCCGTGGAATTCGGCGACGATGCCGTGCACCAGCGCGTTGGTCTGTTCCCACTGATCGAGGAAGGCCTTCTTGTCGCCGCCGACCGGCTGGGAAACGTTGAAGTGGATATTGCCGTCGCCGAGATGGCCGAACGGCAGAGGCCGGCTGCCGGGAATGAAGGCTTCCACCGCCGCGATCGCCTTGTCGAGAAAAGCCGGCACGAGCCGGACCGGCACCGAGACGTCGTGCTTGATCGAGCCGCCTTCGAAGCGCTGGGACTCGGACAGGAGCTCGCGCAGGCGCCAGAAGTCGGCGGCCTGGTCGAGCGAGGCCGCGATCACCGCATCCCTGGCATAGCCCTTCTCATAGGCCTGCATCAGCATGGCCTCCAGCGCCTCGCCGACGCCCAGCTCGGCCGAGGACGAGACTTCGAGCAGGATGTACCAGGGATATTTCTCCGCCAGGGGATCGCGGGCATCGGCGCCGTGGGCCAGCACGAAGTCGACGCCGCGGCGCGGCAGCAGCTCGAAGGCGGTGACGGTGCCGCCGCCATTCTCCCGCGCCACCTGGAGGAGCGAGAGCGCCGCCGCCGGACTGTCGACGCCGATGAAGGCGGTGCCGACCGAGCGGGGCTTGGGAAACAGCTTGAGGACGGCCGCAGTGACGATGCCCAACGTGCCTTCCGAGCCGATGAAGAGGTTCCTGAGATCGTAGCCGGTGTTGTCCTTGCGCAGATGGCGCATGCCGTGCCAGATCCGCCCGCCGGGCAGGACGACCTCGAGCCCGAGAACGAGGTCGCGGGTATTGCCATAGGCGATCACGCCCGTGCCGCCGGCATTGGTGGCGATGTTTCCGCCGACGGTGCAGCTGCCCTCGGACGGCAGCGTCAGCGGAAAGAAACGCCCGGCCGCCTCGGCCGCTTCCTGCGCGCGCTGCAGCGTGACGCCGGCCTCGACGTCCAGCGTGTTGCCTTCGGGATCGACGGCCCGGACCTTGTCGAGCCGCTTCAGGGAAACCACGATCTCATGGCCGGTGGCGTGGGGGATCTGGCCGCCGACCAGGCCGGTATTGCCGCCCTGCGGCACGATCGGCGTGCGGGTCTCGTCGGCGAGCCTGAGGATGGCGGCGACCTCCTCCACCGAACCCGGGAGCAGCACCAGCGGCGTCTTGCCGTGATAGCGGTCACGCCATTCGCGCAGATAGGGCCCCTGCCCGCCGGCATCCGCGATGGCGTAGCGTTCGCCGACGAGGGCGGCAAAGCGCGCCGACAGATCGGCGGAGAATTCGGAAGGCGTCGGCGAAGGCGTGGACGAAGGCATGGGCATTGTCTCTATTCAGATGAATTGGCTGAACGGTTCGATCTCGCTCGCCGTCGCCAGCAAGCCATGCTGACGCAGCGTATCCAGGTAATCGAGGGCTGACCGCGGCGGCTTCTTCAGGCGCATTCTGACGGTCCGGACGGCGTTGAGGAAGGCTGGCTGGCGCAGATGAAATTGGTGTCGCAGGAATTCATCCGGATGTAGCGCCTCGATATCCCATCTCTCAAGCGCGGAAGAGGGAAAGTCCTTCAAATTTGCCGTCACGATCAAGTCCGCGCGTCCTTTGATCGCAGCGGCGAGAACATGGCGATCATCGCGATCCGACAACGACAATCCATCGATCAGCGGCTCGAAATCGATCACCAGCGCATCCCGAACGTGCGCATTCATGAGCCGCCTCGTGCGCTCCAATTGGTCCCGGGTCAGATCGGTGCGGTTTCGCAGCACCGCATGGATCCACTCGTCATGAACCCTGTTCGACCATTTTGCGAAATAAAGGTCTCCGACGGCCAGTTCGAGCAGGATATCGCGTATGGCAGCCGGATAAAGGACGGATGCATCCAGGAATGCCGTGAACCGCGCCAACTCAATATCCCATGTCCAGTTCTTCGGCCTGGGCCACGAGTTCGTCGAGCGCGAGGCGACGATCGCGGTCAATCGCGGTCTTGAACGCCATGACGTCCTCGAATCGAAGACGACGATGCGTTCCAACCGTGCGATACGGAAGCTTGCCGTCTTTCAGCAACTGGATGACGAACGGGCGCGAGACGTTCAGGACATCCGCAGCCTGCTGGGTCGTGAGCTCCGCATCCTGCGGAACGATCGTGACGGCATGGCCTGCGGCCATATCTTCGAGAATATCCATGAGGAGTTGAACCGCACCGACCGGCAATTCGATAATTGTGTCTCGACCGGCGTCTCGCACGCTCATCGTGAGGGGACGCTTCATGCGAGCCAGAGGCGCCAGACGCTGGCCGGAGACACGCGCAAGCTCGGCGTCCTCCTGCGAAGGAGGCAATCTTGAAAGAGATGCTTTGCTCATGGCGGAACTCTCGCATCGAACGTCGAAGGTTCGTCATCATACAGCAAACGAAATAAACGAAACAATCCTTCGCCTGTATCTCAACGAGGAGACTTCGATCCGCGGCTGAACCCAGCGAGTTTTTCCAGCACCATGGCGGCGATCTCGTCGGGCGTCGCGCCGATCGAGACCGCGAGCGGCGCCTCGTCGGCGCCCGGCGGCTCGAGTGTGGCGAACTGGCTGTCGAGCAGGGCCGGCGGCATGAAATGATTCTTCCGCTTCGCCAGCCGCGACGCGATGAGGTCCTTCGTTCCCTCCAGATAGACGAAACGCACATCGCCATGGCCGTCGCGCAGGGCATCGCGATAGATCCGCCTCAGCGCGGAACAGGTGACGATGACGTGCCCTCCCCGCCGGCGGGCTTCCTCGATCCAGGCTGCGATCGCCGCGAGCCAGGGCCAGCGGTCCTCATCCGTCAGGGGCGTGCCGGCATGCATCTTGGCGACGTTTTCGGGCGGATGGAAATCGTCGCCGTCACGGAACGGCCAGCCGAGCTCCGCGGCGAGAAGCTCCGCGATGGTGCTCTTGCCGCTGCCGGAGACGCCCATGACGATCAGGGCCGTGGGAAGTGGGGATTCGACAGGCATGCGCTCCATCCGGCGGCAGGGACGATGGTGATTGGTAAGGGAAGGAGCGAGGGATATGCAAGCGCAACCCGCCCCCGGAGCAGGCCGCCTATCCGCGGTCGAACAGGCCGACGACCTCGACATGGGCGGAATGGCGGAACTGGTCGACGGGCGTCACCCTGGCGAGCCGGTAGCCGCCCGCCACCAGCAGCGCGGCGTCGCGGACGAAGGTCGCCGGGTTGCAGGAGACGGCGACGATGCGGCGGACCTTGGAGGCGGCGAGGCGCCGGGCCTGCGCTTCCGCACCGGCACGCGGCGGATCGAACACCACTGCGCCGAAAGGCTTGAGCTCGTCCGCCAGCAGGGGCCGGTGGAACAGATCGCGCGCCTGCGCCGTCAACGGCTTCAGCCCCTGCGCCCGGCGCGCGGCCCGCTCCAGCGCGGCGACCGACGGCTTGTCGGCGTCATAGGCCTGGACATGAGCCGCCGCAGCCAGCGCCAGGGCGAAGGTGCCGCATCCGCAGAACAGATCCGCGACGGTCTTCGCGCCGGAGACGCCCTCGCGTACCAGATCCGTCAGCACGGCATCGGCCTCCGCCGTCGCCTGCAGGAAGGCGCCGGGCGGCGGGGAGACGTCGGCGGCGCCGAAGCGGACGACCGGGGCACGCCGCTCGATAAGGATGTCGCCATGGTTGGACAGCCGCGCGAGGTCGAAGCGGGCGGCGAGATCCGTCAGGCGCAGGCGCAGCGCCGCGTCGATGCGGCCGGCGCCGCGGATGTCGCAGTCGAGCCCGGTCGCGGTCGCCGTCAGCACGATGTCGAGAGGCTTGCCGAGACCGCGCAGCATCTTCTCGATCGCGCGGACGGCCTCCAGCCCCCCATTGAGTTCGGGTACCAGGATCGGGCAGGCGTCGAGGTCGACGAGCTCGTGCGAGCGTGCCTCGGCAAAGCCCACTTTGCCCTTGCGCGCATGCAGCGTGACGCGGCGGCGGCCTCTGCCATGGGCGTCCACCAGCGGCTCGACGGCGATGTCGAGGCCGGCCTGGCGCAAGGCGTCGACGACGAGGCCCCGCTTCCAGGCGCGATAGGCCGGTTCGGCCAGATGCTGCACCGCGCAGCCGCCGCAGCGCGTGAAATGCGGGCAGAAGGGCTCGATGCGGTCGGGACTGGCTTTGTGCAGGGCCACGAGCCGCCCGCGCTCGCCCTCGACCTCCGCATCGGCGATCTCGCCCGGCAGCGCATAGGGCACGAAGATCGGTCCGGGGGCGACGCCGTCGCCGCGATGGCCGAGCCGCTCGATCGTCACTTGAATCAATGTACCCGCCCCGCTCAAGAAACCCGTTCCGCCGCCAGGAGAAATTCCCGGTTGCCGTCTCCGCCCTCGATCGGCGAGGGCACGGTGCCGCGCACGCGCCAGCCGAGCCCGGTGACGAGATCGGCGATGCGGGTGCAGACTTCCGCATGGACGGCCTCGTCCCTGACGATGCCTCCCTTGCCGATCCTGTCGCGCCCCGCCTCGAATTGCGGCTTGATCAGCACGGCGAGATCGGCCCCCCCGCCGGCCAGCGCCAGCGCCGGCGGCAGCACGAGGGCCAGCGAAATGAAGCTGACATCGGCCACGACGAGATCGACCGCATCGGGGATCAGCGCCGGGTCGAGCCGGCGGGCATCGACCCCTTCCAGCGAGACCAGCCGCGGCTCCCCGCGCAGGCTCGCATGGAGCTGGTCGCGCCCGACATCGACAGCATAGACCTTGGCGGCACCGCGCCGCAGGAGCACGTCGCTGAAGCCGCCGGTCGAGGCGCCGACGTCGAGGGCGATCCGCCCTTCGACGGCAATGCCGAAATGGTCGAGGACATGGTCGAGCTTGACGCCGCCGCGCGAGACGAAGGGGTGGGCCGGCCGGGCCTCGATGACGGCATCCGGCTCCAGCGCCTCGGATGCCTTCTTCACCGGCCGGCCGTCCGCGGTGACCAGCCCGGCCTGGATCGCAGCCTGCGCCCGGGCCCGGCTGTCGAAGAAGCCGCGCTCGACGAGAAGGAGATCAGCCCTTTTCCGCATCACATCCCTTCAGCGGCGGACGCCGCAAGACAGAACGCCGGAGGTGGATCGGCCCTCCCGGGACCGCAGGCTTCCAGCCTGCCCCTTCCGGCCGGCGGCGCGGATCCCAAGAGGCGGGCAGGATGCCCGCGGTCCCAGGATGTCCGCGCTCCCCGGGAAGCATCACGCGCGTTTGGCGCCGGAAAGCGTGTCGCGTCCGAGGACGGCGAGGACCTTGGCGACGATGCCGGCGGCGTCGAGGCCGGCGCGGGCATAGAGCGTCTCGGGCTTGTCGTGGTCGAGGAACAGGTCCGGCAGCACCAGCGAGCGGAACTTCAGCCCGCGGTCGAAGGCGCCCGCATCGGCCAGGCACTGCGCCACGAACGAGCCGAAGCCGCCCACCGAGCCTTCCTCCACCGTCAGCAGCACCTCATGCTCGCGCGCCAGCCGCAGCACCAGATCCTGGTCCAGCGGCTTGGCGAAGCGCGCATCCGCCACCGTCGCCGACAGTCCGAACGCCGCCAGGTCCTCCGCCGCCTTCAGGCATTCGGCCAGCCGCGTCCCCAGCGACAACAGCGCGATATGGCTGCCCTCGCGCAGCACCCGCCCCCGCCCGATCGCCAAGGGCACGCCCTGCTCCGGCATCTCCACCCCCACGCCCTCCCCGCGCGGGTAGCGGAACGCGATCGGCCCCGCGTCATGCGCCGCCGCCGTCGCCACCATGTGAACCAATTCCGCCTCGTCCGCCGCCGCCATCACCACCATGTTCGGCAGGCAGCCCAGATACGCCACGTCGAACGCCCCGGCATGCGTCGCTCCGTCCGCCCCCACCAGCCCCGCCCGGTCGATCGGGAACCGGACGGCCAAGTTCTGGATCGCCACGTCGTGCACCACCTGGTCATAGGCCCGCTGCAGGAAGGTCGAATAGATCGCGCAGAACGGCTTGTAGCCCTCCGCCGCAAGCCCCGCCGAAAACGTCACCGCATGCTGCTCGGCGATCCCCACATCGTAAAGACGCTGCGGGAAGGCCTGGCCGAACAAATCCAGCCCCGTCCCCGACGGCATCGCCGCCGTCACCGCCACCACCCGCTCGTCCCGCTCCGCCTCCTTCACCAGCGCCTCGGCGAACACACGCGTATAGGCCGGCGCATTCGCCTTCGCCTTCACCTGCGTCCCCGTGATCACGTCGAACTTCACCACCCCGTGATACTTGTCCGCCGACGCCTCCGCCGGGCCGTAGCCCTTGCCCTTCTGCGTCACCACATGCACCAGGATCGGCCCCTCCGCCTGGTCGCGCACATTCTTCAAAACCGGCATGAGATGGTCGAGATTGTGCCCGTCGATCGGCCCGACATAATAAAAGCCGAGCTCCTCGAACAGCGTGCCCCCCGTCAGCAGCCCCCGCGCGAACTCCTCCGTCCGCCGCGCCTTGTCGTAGAAGAAGCGCGGCAGCTTCTGCGCCAGCATCTTGCCGAAATCGCGCAGGTTCTTGTACGTGCCCCCCGACACCAGGCGCGCCAGATAGGCCGACATCGCCCCCACCGGCGGGGCGATCGACATGTCGTTGTCGTTCAGGATCACGATCAGCCGCGACCCCAGCGCCCCCGCATTGTTCATCGCCTCATAGGCCATGCCCGCCGACATCGCCCCGTCGCCGATCACGCAGATCACATTGTTCCGCCCGCCCTTCAGGTCCCGCGCCGCCGCCATCCCCAGCCCCGCCGAGATCGACGTCGAGGAATGCGCCGCCCCGAACGGGTCGTATTCGCTCTCGCTGCGCCGCGTGAAACCCGAAAGGCCCCCGGGCTGGCGCAGCGTCCGGATCCGGTCCCGCCGGCCCGTGAGGATCTTGTGCGGATAGGCCTGGTGCCCGACATCCCAGATCACACGGTCCGCCGGCGTGTCGAACACCGCATGCAGCGCCACCGTCAGCTCCACCACCCCCAGCCCCGCACCCAGATGACCGCCCGTCACCGACACCGCGTCGATCATCTCCGCCCGCAACTCGTCCGCAACCTGCCGGAGCTTGTCCTCCGGCAGAGAACGTAGATCGGACGGTATACGGATCGTATCCAACAACGGCGTCGAAGGCTGGGGCAAGGTGTCACCGGGAGTCGATTGGCGGGAATCCGGCCCGGCCGCAGGGGCCGGGAAGAATCCTGCGTGTTGAGGTTCGTGGCGTTCAGGCCATGGGCCGGCTGGGGCTCAGCCGGATCGAAGCGTCACCCGCTCCTCAGGCCTCGGGCAGCGCCTCGAGGCCGGCGGGTCTGCCTTCCGCGTCGAGGCGGATCTTGTCGACCTTGGCCTCCGCCACCTTCAGCAATTTGTCGCAATGGGCCTTGAGCTGTTCGCCGCGCCCGAAAAGCGCGATCGATTCTTCCAGCGGCACGTTGCCGCCCTCAAGACTGCGGACGATCTGTTCGAGCTCTGCGAGCGCCTTTTCGAAGCTCAGAGCCACGATTTCGGACGGCTTTTCGGCCATGACCTACCTGTTACATACCATAATTTTCCCCTCTATAGCCCTTTCCGGGCCGCCGGAGAAAGAAAAAGCCATGCAGCGGACGCGCCCCTTCGGTGGAGAAGCGCCCCGGACGCGCTTCGCCGCATCCGCCATCCCTGAACGATCGCAGTTGCGGCGAGGCGCCGGTTTCGGCAAAACCCCGCCATGGACCTGCAGCTTTTCCTTGCCCTCTCCGCCGCCTCCTATTCGGCCGTCATCATCGCGCAGATGGTCATCACGCAGGTCCACCGCCTGCCCGGCAGCGCGAAGGAGTTCGCGATGCATGCCGGAGTCATCGTGCTCGCCGCCGCCGGCTACGAGTTGTTTCCCGCCATCTACGGCTATGTCGCGGCGCTGGCGCTGGCGCTGACCCTCCTCCCGGCCCTCCTCATCGGCATGGCCAACCGCCGCCTCGTCGCCAGCCGCTTCAAGGACGCCGCCCTCTATGCGCGCCTCGCCTTCCTCCTGCATCCGACCGCAAGGATGCGTTTCGAGGCACGGCATTGCGCCGCCCTGGCGCAATCCACACCCGAAGGCCGGATCGCCGCTCTCGCCGCACTTCAAGCCTCTGCGACCCCCGACCAGGCTTCCGTCCTGCAGATGCAGATCCTGAGCCAGCGCGGCGACTGGCAGGGATTGGCGGCGTTCCTGGCCCGCCACCCGATGCGGGCCACCCCGGAACTCGTCAATCACGCCATCCGCGCCTTCGGTGAGACCGGGCAGCTCGATGCAATGGTCCGCGCCCATGCCAGCTATGCGGGGGCACTGACCGGCAGCACCGCCTCGCTCGCCCGGCTGATGGTGCTCGCCTTTTGCGGCCGCGTCGAAGCCACGCGCCGGCAATTGGCGACCGTGGCCATCATGCCGCCCGCTTCGGGACCTTCTGGACGGCGACCGCCCTGCAGGCCGCCGGACAGGGTGAGGAGGCACGCCGTCTCCTCGGCGGCATCGACACCGGCGGCCTCGATACCCGGCAGCGCGACATGATCGCGCGCCGCCTCCAATCGCCGGTCGAGGAAGCCGCCTGGATCCTGTCGCCGCCCGCCCGGGCCCATGCCGACGCCCTGGAAATGCAGGGCAGCCACGATCGCGCGCCGGGGCGGACGAGTTGGCGCGAGACCCCGGTGACCTACGGGCTCATCCTCGCCAATTGCGCGATGTTCGCCGCCGAGACGTATCGGGGCGGCTCGCAGGACCTGCAGACCCTGTTCGATCTCGGCGGGCTCTGGCCCGAATCCGTCCTGCGGGACCACGAATGGTGGCGGCTGGCGACCGCGATGTTCCTGCATGCCGGCCCCGAACACCTCGTCAGCAACATGTTCGCGCTCTGGGTGCTCGGGCGCTTCGTCGAAGCCGCGATGGGGCCGCTGCGCACGGGCCTCATCTACGGCGTCGGCGGGCTGGCGTCGATGGCCGGCGTCCTGTGGCTGACGCAGATGGGCTTGATCGAGCCCAACCTGCTCGTCGGCGCGTCCGGCGCGATCTTCGCCCTGCTCGGGGCGATCGCCCTGCGCCGTCTCGCCGACTTCCTCGCCTCGCGCGCGGTGGCGGACCGGCGCAACCTCACCTTGATCATCATGGTGCTCGCCATCCAGGCGGTGATCGATCTCGCCGTGCCGCAGATCAGCTTCACGGCCCACGGTATCGGCCTGGCGGTGGGGCTGCTGCTCGGCTGGCTGCTGATGCCGACGCGCCGAGGTTGACCGGCCCGGGCCCGAATCAAAATCGCAGCCCGAGCCCGCAAGTGCCTGCGGCGCCGATATTTTCTCCGGCTTCACACCCTTTCTTCGAGTTGATTCTCCACGTGAGGATGAGACCGGCCGCGCCTACGCCGTCCAGAACCGCACCGGCTCGCCGCGCGCCTTCTCGTCCAGCGCGCCTTCCCACATCACCCGGGCGCCGCGCACGATGGTGCCGATCGGCCAGCCCGTGACGGTGAGGCCGTCATAGGGCGTCCAGCCGCAGCGGGAGGCGATCCAGTCGTTGCGGATGGTCTGCCGGCGCTTCATGTCGACGATGGTGAGATCGGCATCGTAGCCGACCGCGATGCGTCCCTTGCCGGCGATGCCGAAGATGCGGTTGGGGCCGTGGCTCGACAGGTCGACGAAGCGCTCCAGCGTCAGGCGCCCGGCATTCACATGGTCGAGCATGATCGGCACCAGGGTCTGCACGCCCGTCATGCCGGACGGCGAGGCCGGATAGGGCTTGGCCTTCTCCTCCAGCGTATGCGGCGCGTGATCCGAACCGAGCACGTCGACGACCCCCTGCTCCAGGCCGCGCCAGAGGGCGGCGCGATGCGCGGCATCGCGCACCGGCGGGTTCATCTGCACGAGCGTGCCGAGCTTCTCATAGGCTTCCGGGCCGGCCAGGGTGAGATGGTGCGGCGTCGCCTCGCAGGTCGCGAGCGCCTTGTGATCGGCGAGGAAGGCCATCTCCTCGGCGGTGGAGATATGGAGGACGTGGATCGGGGCGCCCGCCGCCTCGGCGATCGCCACGAGGCGACGGGTCGAGCGAAGCGCCGTCTCGACATCGCGCCACACCGGATGGGAGGAAGCGTCGCCCGGCACGCGCAGGTCGCGCCGCTCGCGCAGGCGGAATTCGTCCTCGGAATGGAAGGCGGCCCGGCGGCGGGTGCGCTTCAGGATCTCGCGCACGCCGTCGTCGTCCTCGACCAGCAGCGAGCCGGTGGAGGAGCCCATGAAGACCTTGATGCCCGCGGCGCCCGGCAGGCGCTCCAACTCGGCGACATCAACGGCATTCTCCCGTGTCCCGCCCACCCAGAAGGCGAAGTCGCAATGCATGCGCCCGCGCCCGCGGCCTACCTTGTCGGCCAGCGCCTCCGGCGAGGTCGTCAGGGGATCGGTGTTGGGCATTTCGAACACAGCCGTCACCCCGCCCATCACGGCGGCGAGCGAGCCGGTCTCGAGGTCTTCCTTCTGCGTCTGCCCGGGCTCGCGGAAATGCACCTGGCTGTCGATGATGCCGGGCAGGATGGTCAGGCCGGTACAGTCGACGACCTCGCCGGCGTCGGCCCGCGACAGGTCTCCGATGGCCGCGATCCGGCCGGCGCGCACGCCCAGATCGCTGCGATGGCGCCCGTCCTGGTTGACGATCTCGCCATGTCTGAAGATGCGGTCGAAGGTCTGGGGCAAGGTGCTCTCCGTGAGGTTCGCTTCCCGGGACCGGCGGGATGCCGGCGGTCCCGGGAGAAATTCTCCCCTTCTCCCCCACACCGCGCCGTACTTCAATCGGCAATCTCGCCCTCTTCACGCCGGGCGGGGCGATCGCCATATAGGAACGGCCGAACAGGAGACGATGCGATGACCCATCTGCCAGATCGTGCGGTGCTGCGCCTCACCGGCGAGGACGCCCGTTCCTGGTTCGCCAATATCGTCACCTGCGACATCGCCGGCCTGATGCCGGGCGAGGCGCGCTGGGGCGCGCTGCTGGCGCCGCAGGGCAAGATCCTGTTCGATTTCCTCGCCACGCCAGACGGCGGCGACGGCCTTCTTCTCGACACCGACCGCGACAAGGCCGCCGATTTCTCCAGGCGGCTGAACTTCTATCGTCTTCGAGCGCGGGTGACGATCGAGGACCTGTCCGCGGATGAGGGTTTCGCCGTGCATGCCTTTCCGCCGGCGCAGGACGGCGGCGCCATCGCCGCCTATGTCGACCCGCGCGATCCCGATCTCGGCCGGCGCGGCATCGCCCCCCGTCCGGGGCAGCCGGATGACGAGGCTTTCGCGGCCTATCACGCCCGGCGCATCGCCCTCGGCATTCCCGAGGGCGGCAAGGACTTCGCCTGGGGCGAGGCCTTCCCCCACGAAGTGCTGATGGACATGCTCGGCGGCGTCGACTTCCGCAAGGGCTGTTATGTCGGCCAGGAAGTCGTCAGCCGCATGCAGCACCGCGGCACCGCCCGCACCCGGATCGTGCCGGTGTCGGCGAGCGACGTTCTGCCGCCGGCCGGCACCGAAGTCCGCATAGCCGACAAGGTGGCGGGGACCCTCGGCTCGTCGTCGGGACGGCGCGGCCTCGCCATGCTGCGCCTCGACCGGGTGCAGGACGGGCTCGACGCCGGCGCGGTCCCGACGGCAGGTCATGTCGCCCTCGCCCTCGTCCGGCCGCGCTGGTGGATGGCGTCCTGGCCCGCGCCGGCTCAGGCCGACGCCATCCCGTAGGAGCCGACGAGTTCGGCAAGGAGGCGCGTCGGTCCCGGCGGTGCCTCGCATCGCGCGCCGATCTCCTTCGCATAGGCCGGGCCGACATGTCGGTGTGTTTCAACCGCGACATCAAGGCCCCGGACCGCCGCCTCTGTCGTCCGGCTCGAATGAACCGGCGGGCGGATCACGGCGATCCGCGATTTCCGCTATGCTCCCTCCGCCGTGAAAAGCCTCGCAGTCGCGCGCCACCGTCTCGGGGATCCGAACATAGCCGGAGCCAGACCATGAACCCAGTGCCCGCCGCCGATCCGACCATCTATATCCACGTAAGAACGATCATCAGCATCATCGTCGGCCTGAGCCTCGGCCGGCTGTTGACGGGCCTCGCCCGCTTCGTGCAGCATCCGAGCCTTCAGAAGATCTATCCGGTCCACCTCGTCTGGACGGTCTTCATGATGGTCAACATCGTCTATTTCTGGTGGTGGGAATTCCATCTTTCCGGGGTCGGCTGGACTTTCCCGCTCTATGGCTTCGTCGCGCTCTACGCCAGCACGTTCTTCTTCCTGTGCACCATGCTCTTTCCCGACACGATGCAGGAATATAGCGGTTTCCGGGACTACTTCATGTCGCGCCGGAAATGGTTCTTCGGCATCCTCATCGCAACCTTCCTGCTCGACATCGTCGACACCACGATCAAGGGCTCGGCCTATATGCACGCCCTCGGACCGGAATACTGGATCCGCATCGGCTTCTACGTGGTGGCGAGCGCCGTCGCCATCCGCGTGGAGAACCAGCGCTTCCAGCTGGCCTATGCGATCGTCGCGCTCGTCTATGAGGTGGCGTGGGCGCTGAGTTTCTACGACACGCTGGTCTGAAGCTCGCCGGCCGCCCGCGCGGGCGCGATCATGACATCGGCCAGGATCTCATAGGACCGTATGCAGGCCGCGTGATCGAACATCATGTTGGTGGTGATGACCTCATCGGCGCCGGTGCGGCGGATGAAGTCCTCCAGGCCCGCCTTGACCGTCTGCGGCGAGCCGACCACCGAGCAGAACTGCATCTGGGCGAGGACGGAGCGCCCGACCGGGTCGAGCGTCTCCTCGTAGCGTTCCACCGGCGGCGGCAGCGGGCCGGCACGGCCGGTGCGCAGGTTGACGAAGGCCTGCAGGCGCGATGTCTGCAGGAACTGCGCTTCGGCGTCGGTCTCGGCGGCGACGACGTTCAGCCCGAGCATGACATAGGGCTTGGCGAGATAGGCGGAGGGTTCGAAGCGGGAGCGGTAGAGGGCGACCGCCTGCTCCATGTCGCCCGCCGCGAAATGCGAGGCGAAGCCGAAGGGCAGGCCGAGCATCGCGGCGAGCTGGGCGCCGAAGAGGCTGGAGCCGAGGATCCAGACGGGGACGTCGAGCCCGGCGCCCGGCACCGCCTGCACGCGCTGGCCGGGTTCGACCGGCCGGAAATAGCCGAGCAGCTCGACGACGTCGCGCGGGAAGGCGTTGACATCCGCGTCGAGATTGCGGCGAAGCGCCTGCGACGTCACCTGGTCGGTTCCCGGCGCCCGCCCGACGCCGAGGTCGATACGGCCGGGATGGAGGGCGGCGAGCGTGCCGAAGGCTTCCGCCACCATCAGCGGCGCATGGTTGGGCAGCATGATGCCGCCAGAGCCGAGGCGGATGGTGGAGGTTCCCGACGCGACATGGGCGAGCGCGACCGCCGTCGCCGCGCTGGCGATGCCCGGCATGTTGTGGTGCTCGGCGAGCCAGAGCCGCTTGTAGCCGAGGCGTTCGGCGGCCTGGGCCAGGCGAAGCGAATTGCGAAGCGCCTGCCCGGCATCGCTGCCGAGGGCGATGGGAGAAAGGTCGAGGATGGAAAGCGGCGTCATGAAGGTCACTGATGCGGTCATCGATGAGAGCAATATGGGTGCTGGGTCGCGATAATCCCATGCGCCGGGCGTCGCCTGCGTGAAGAAAGGCGGCCGGCGGCGCCGGCCCGCCCCGACGTCGGTGTGCCGGTCCCCGACCGGCACGCAGGCACCGCGTCATCCGAAGAGGACGAGGGGCCTTCCAGAGTCGCATCCGACATGGCAAAGAATGGCGATGGAACGCATCCCCATCCTCCACGACGACGGCAAATGGCGCTGTCCCTGGCCGGGCACGGACCCCTTCTACGTCGCCTATCACGACGAGGAATGGGGCGTGCCCGAATATGACGGCCGGGCGCTGTACGAGAAGCTGATCCTCGACGGCTTCCAGGCGGGATTGTCCTGGATCACCATCCTGCGCAAGCGCGAGCATTTCCGCAAAGTCTTCGACGGCTTCGAGCCGGAAAAGGTGGCGCGATACGGGCCGGACAAGGTGGCGGCGCTGATGGGCGACGCCGGCATCGTCCGCAACCGCGCCAAGATCGAAGGCACGATTGGGGGCGCCGGGGCCTGGCTGAAGATCGAGGAGGAGCAGGGCTTCTCCCGCTATATGTGGGATTTTCTCGACGGAAGGCCGCTCCAGAACCAGTGGCAAGGCGGCGAGCAGGTGCCGGCGGAGACGCCGCTGTCGCAGCGCATCTCCAAGGACCTGCGTTCCCGCGGCTTCCGCTTCGTCGGGCCGACCATCGTCTACGCCTTCATGCAGGCGGTCGGCATGGTCAACGATCATCTCGTCGGCTGCTACCGCCACGCCGAATGCGCCGATCTCGGCCGAGCCGGGCATCCCGGCTGAGATGGCGCGGGCAAGGACAGGCACCACCACGCGCGCCTGGCAGCGCATGCTGTCGGGGCGGCGGCTCGACCTGCTCGATCCCTCGCCGCTGGACATAGAGATCGAGGACATCGCGCATGGCCTCGCCCGCGTCGCGCGCTGGAACGGGCAGACGCGCGGCAACGCCATCTTCTCCGTGGCCCAGCACAGCGTGCTCGTCTGCGACGTGCTCGGCGCGTTCGAACCCGATGCCCCCGCCTCGACCAAGCTGATGGTGCTCCTGCACGATGCGCCCGAATATGTGATCGGCGACATGATCTCGCCCTTCAAGGCGGTGATCGGCGAGAGCTACAAGGCGGTGGAAGCCCGGCTTCTGTCCGCCATCCATATCCGCTTCGGCCTTCCCGCCGTGCCGCCGCCGGCGATCCGGGCGCTGACCAAGAAGGCCGACCGTGTCGCCGCCTTCCTGGAGGCGACGCAGCTCGCCGGCTTCGGCATCGAGGAATCCTGCCGCTATTTCGGCGATCCCCGCCCCTTGCCCATGCCCATGGAGGAGGCCATCCTCGTCCCCCAGCCCGCCGCGGAAGCCCAGCAGGCCTTCCTCGACCGTTTCGCGCAATTGTTCCGATAGGCCCATCCATGCAAATCCAGACCCGGACCGCAGAACAGGTCCTGAAGGAGCCGCTCCGCCGGCAGATCAATGTCTGTCCGCTTTCCCTCGTCGATGCGACCGTGCTCGCCACCGGCGCGCGGCGGATCCTGACCCTTCTCAATGTCGGCACCCGGATGGTGCGTCCGGCCTCGGTCGAGGAGCGGATGCACCTCTTCCTCGGCATGAACGACATCATCGAAGCGGCGGACGGGCAGGTCCTGCCCGGCGAGGACCATCTGTCGCAATTGCTGCGCTTCGTGCGGGCCTGGGACCACGAGACGCCGCTGGTGATCCATTGCTATGCCGGCGTCAGCCGCTCCACCGCCGCCGCCTTCGTTTCGGCCTGTATGCTGGCGCCGGAACGCGATGAACACGACATCGCGCAGACCATCCGCCGCCTCTCGCCGACCGCCACCCCCAACCGCCGCATCGTCGCCCTCGCCGATGCGAGACTCGGCCGCGAAGGCCGCATGCTCGCCGCCATCGACGCCATCGGCCGGGGCGAGGAGTGCTTCGAAGGCGTGCCCTTCGCACTGACGTTCTGAAGATCGGCGGAGCGCCTCGATCCCGTCAGCGACCGGGCTGCGGAAAAATACTTCCCCTCGCCCGGAATAAGCCGCGCCGCCCGTCGTCTGTCTGCGCATGAGACCAATGCGGAGAACGGCGATGGCGGATGGCACGACGCCGGCGAAACTGGGCGCGGGCGCGACGATGTCGCGGCTCGCAGTGATCGGCGCGGCTGTGGCGGCGATGGCCGGGGGGTTCGCCTATGCCGGCGGATGGCTGTCGCCGGGCACCCTCACCCCGGCGCGACTCGTCGACCAGTTCGAACGGGACAACGGCGTCCATGCGGGCTTCCGCCGCAACCACGCCAAGGGCGTGTGCGTCGGCGGCTTCTTCGAAGGCAGCGGCGAGGCATCCGGCCTTTCGAAGGCGCAGATATTCGCGCGGGGGCGCGTCCCCGTCATCGGACGCTTCGCGCTGGCCGGCGGTCAGCCCTATGCCGCCGACGCCGCCGTCACCGTGCGCAGCATGGCCCTTCGCTTCACGCTGCCGGACGGCGAGGAATGGCGGACGGGCATGAACGACATCCCCGTCTTCGCAGTCAGCACGCCGCAGGGCTTCTACGACCAGCTGGTGGCCTCCAGGCCGGATGCCGCCACCGGCAAGCCCGATCCGGCGCGGATGAAGGCCTTTCTGGACCGGCATCCCGAGACGGCCCGCGCCGTCGCCGCGATCAAGGCGGCGACGCCGTCGAGCGGCTTTGCCGACTCCACCTTCAACAGCCTCGACGCCTTCCGCTTCGTGAACGCTGACGGCGTCTCGACGCCGGTGCGCTGGGCCACGGTGCCGGTCGGACCGGCGACATCCGAAACCCCGGCGCAGACAGCGCAGACCGACAAGAATTACCTGTTCGACGCCTTGATCGCCGCCATCGGCCAGCATCCGCTGCAATGGCGGCTCGTCGTCACCATCGGCCAGCCCGGCGATCCCACCGACGATGCCACCATCGCCTGGCCCGCCGGCCGCCGGACCGTCGACGCGGGAACGCTGACGATCGATCACATCGAAGGCGAGGCGACCGGCCCGTGCCGCGACCTCAATTTCGATCCGCTCGTGCTGCCCGCGGGCATCGAGCCTTCGGACGACCCGCTGCTCAGCGCCCGCTCGGCGGCCTATGCGCAATCCTTCACGCGAAGGGCCGGCGAAGCCAGGCAGCCGAGCGCCGTCGCCACCCCTGCCAGGACGGAGGGACAGAATTCATGAGCAGCCGACCCGGCTTCACCCTTCTCTCACGGGGCCTGCACTGGCTGATGGCGGCCCTGATCCTCGCCATGCTGTTCATCGGCGTCGCCATGGTCGCCTCGCTGGCGGACTATCATGCGCTCGTCTCGCTGCATGAGCCCTTGGGTATCCTCATCCTCGCCCTCGTCGTCATCCGCCTCGCGAACCGCCTCCTCCACCCGGCACCGCCTCTGCCCGGGCATCTGCCGCGCTGGCAGAGACTGGCGGCGAAAGCGTCCCATGTCGCACTCTATGGCCTGATGCTGGCGATGCCGCTGATCGGCTGGGCCATGCTGTCGGCGGCGGGCTATCCGATCGCGCTGTGGGGATCGCTGCACCTGCCGCCGATCCTCCCGCACGACGCCATGGTCTATGCCGCCCTGCGCCAGGCGCACACGGTGCTGGCCTATCTCCTGTTCGCGACCATATCGGCCCATCTCGCCGCCGCCCTGATGCATGCGCTGATCCACCGCGACGGCGTGTTCGAGAGCATGGCGCCCTGGCGCGCACCGAAAGGGCGGAACGAGGAACCGCCCGCCGTCGTGCCCGTGCCCTGAGCGGCCTGCTCCACCCCCGCGGCAGGCAAGAGCCGACGGGGACGTCGGCGGTCCCGGAAGCCTGCGCTCACGCCTTCCTGTCGCGGCCGCTGCCGAAGAGCAGGCGCTGATAGACGAGCCCGATGCCGATCAGCGCCGCGCCCAGCCCCATGAAGGAGAGCGCCCGCCAGATGCCGGAGAGTTCGGACATGTCGAACAGGAAGGCCTTGGCGACGGCGAGCATGATCGCCGTCGCGGAAGCCAGGCGGATGCCGCGCGAGCGCGCCGCGATGCCGAGCGCCAGCAGCGCCACGCCATAGAGCAGCCAGGCGAGCGTATAGCCGTAGCTTTGCGCCGAGGAGATCGCCTGGTCGGCGGCCTGCCCGCCCGTCACGATCTTCCTGGCCTCGAAGGTCACATAGCAGAAGCCCAGGAGGAAGGCGGCGAGACCGCTGAGCCAGGCAAAGGGATGCGGCGCCTCGGGCCTCGCCTTCGGGCTGACCCCAGCGAATCGCCCGCCGAACCACAGCCAGAACATCCCGGCCGCTCCGGCAAGAAGCCCGGGCAGCGCATAGCCCGGCAGCAGCGTGTTGGCGAGGACGCCGCCGGCGATGTCCTCCCCGCTGACGAGGGGGTTGGCGAGGCCGAGCGGGCCCGCGACCGCCAGGCAGAGCGCCAGAAGGGCGCTCGCGGGCGCGGCGGCGCGATAGACAGGGCTGGTGGTCGGCGAGGCGCGCTGCACGAGCAGGGCCGAGGCCGCGAAGGCGAGCGCCGCGTAGAGGCCGGCCTCGGCGAGGCTCAGGCCAGGCGCGAGCGCCTCCGCCGGGCCGCGCACGCCGAGGCGGATCGCCAAGCCCGCGCCGGCTGCGCCGAGAAGAATGGCGCCGCAGTCGAGGATCGCGGCCGGCAGGTCCAGGCTGTCCCGCCGCAGCAGGCGCCCGCCCCAATAGATCGCAGCCGCCGGGACGGCATAGCGCAGGGCGATGTCGTGCCAGCCGGGGAAACTGTCCAGCATCTCGCCGGCCAGCATCCAGGCTCCGCCCATGCGGGCGAGCACGATCAGCACGAATCCGGCCGCGCACCAGCGCAGCGCCGGCAGGGGCCGCAGGGTCGAGACCCAGGCGGCGCCGAGCGCCGACAGGCCGAATGCCAGGGTCAGCGGCGAATCGGCGATGACGAAGGTGACGGTCAGGGCCACCGCCGCGCAGCTCGCTGTCGCGTGCAGCGCCGAGCCCATGCCCGGGGAGGCTTCCCCGCCGCCCCGCCGCCTCTCGACGGCGAGGAAGCGCTCCGTCGTCGCGGCGAAGAGCAGCGCCAGGCCTGCCGCGACGCCGCCGAACGGCAGGCTGAACTGGAAGCCTGCGACCCTGAGATAGGTGACCGCGAGCGCGAAGATCGGCGTCGCCGTCCCGGCCAGCGCCAGCGCGAAGCCGGGCGGCACGGGCCTCGGCCGCCGCATCAGGCTCGCCGTGGTGGCAAGGAACAGGGCGGCGGCGGGGATGACGGCGATTTCGAGATAGGCTTCCAGCGCATCCGGCACGAGGATGGGCATGACGAGCTGGTTCGGTATGATCTGGATCGGGTTCTCGGCAAGCTGATGCGCGATCGGCCACAGCAGCAACGATGCCAGCACCGCGAGGCCGGCGATCACGGCGCCGGGCGCGAGCGCGTCGAACATCAGCGCGGCGGCCAGGGTGAAGGCGGCGACGAGGAGCAGTGTCGCCAGGGAGGCCTGCGAGAACATGTCCGCCTGGGCGAAAAAGACCGCGAGGGCGGCGAGCCCCGCCATCGCGCCGAGCCCGACGGCATCGAAGCGCTGATAGGCCCTGCCGCGATGCACGTCATAGACGAGCACGGCGCCGACAAGCGCCGCCAGGGCCATGACGAAGAAGATGACGGGCCCGTCCCCGTCGCCGGCGAGGTCGACGAGGACGAAGCCATAGGCGATCGCTGCCACCGTCGCCGCGACTGCGAGCCAACGCCAGAGCCGCATGCGGGCGAGAAGGAAGGCGGCGGCGGTGACGACGATGACGAAGGAGGCGAGCGCCCATGGGTCGGGCTCGTCGGAGGAGACGAGCAGCGGCGTCGCATAGGCGCCGACGAGCCCGAGCCCGGCCAGCCATGGTCCGTGCAGGGCGGCGGCAAACATGGCGGCGACGCCGACGACGCCGAGGATGACGAAGGTTTCCGCGGGCCCGAGGAAACCGTAGAGCGCATGGGCCGCATAGACGGTGGCAAAGAGTGCCGCGGTTCCCGCCGCGGTCACGACGCCCGGTATATAGGCGGCCCTGCCGGGGAGAGGCAGGCCCTGCCGGCGGCGCAGATATTCGCCGGCCGCAATCAGGCCGAGCGAGAAGGCGAGGCCCGCGAGGATGCGGGCGCCCGGACCCAGCAGGTCTTCCTCGACGGCGTAGCGGACGAGGAAGGCGCCACCGAGCGCCAGCGCCACGCCGCCGACCCACACCGCCCAGCGGCTGCCGAGCTTCTCCTCGAAGCCAGGGCCCGGCCTGTCGGCAGCGGCGCGGCCGCGCGGCGTCGGGGGCGATGAAGCGGAAATCGGCTCGTCCCGCGCGAAAGCGGGCTCCTCGCCGTCCGGCATTGGCTCGCCGCCGGTGCGTGCCGCCTCGGGCGCGAAGTCTTCTGAGACAATGTCCTCGGAAACGGTGGCTTCGGAAACGGCGTCCTGGCGAACGGCTCCAGGCGGCTCTGCCGGCGACGAATCGCCAGCCGGAACCGACGCGGGGACGTCAGGCGAGCGCAGCAGCGAGAGCTGCCGCACCTGCTCCTCGAGCCTTGCGAGCCGCCCCCTCTGCACCAGGACCATGACGAAGCTGACGATCGCCAGGATCGGGAACAGGATCAGCGCGAGTATGGCAAGCACGATCAGCGAATCTTCGTCCATGCCTTTGCATAGGACGAATTGACCGGGATGTGTATGCCCTGCGAAACACAACCAAAAGATGCACTACGGCGGCGGGACACGTACCTGCCTGCCATGAAGGATCCCGGCGGACAGCCCGCCGGGATCGAAGGGCCCCGCAGACTTACTGCTCGATCTTCCGAGGCAGGCGGCGCTGGTGGTGGCGGACCGCATAGGCCGGCTGGTAGCCGTTGAGGAAGACCCGGCGCCCAGGTACTGCTTCGGGCGCGGCATGGTTCACCGGCGCCGCGCCGGCATAGGGTTCGCCGCGCTGGATGGCGTAGAAATCCTCGTCCATGCCGTCTGCGAGGGCGGCTGTCGCCGAACCGGCGATCACGGCGGCTGCAATGGCTGAAACAATGGCAATCTTCATGAATTTTCTCCCTATTCACCTGTGGCGGTAACCCTCGCCCAATAAGCGCATTTTAATTTCCGCGGTTTTGCCACTCAATCCCGTATTCGTTTCATTCGATGCTGAGAGGAATTCAGCAATGCAGCGCGGTGACCTCGCGGATCTCAGGGCGTTTGTCGCCATCGCAGATCATCTGAGCTTTCGTGCCGCCGCCCTTCGCCTCGGCATCACGCCGTCCGCGCTCAGCCATTCGATGCGGCAGCTGGAGGAGCGCCTGGGGGTACGCCTGCTGCATCGCACGACGCGCAGCGTCTCGCCGACCGACGCCGGCTTCCGGCTGCTGGAGCGGCTGAGGCCAGCGCTGGAGGAGATCGACGGCGCGCTGGAGGACCTGAACGGCGAACGCAGCCGTCCCTTCGGGCATCTGAGGATCTATGCCACCCATATGTCGGCCGCCGCGGTGATCACGCCAATCTGGCAGCGCTTTCTTTCGGCCTATCCGGACGTTCACCTCGAACTCCAGGTGGACGAAGCCCCCATCGACATCGTGGCGAAGGGCTTCGATGCCGGCATCGGGCCGCAGGACCGGGCGGCTGCCGACATGATCGTCGTACGGATGACGGGGCCGCTGAAGAGGGCCGTGGTCGGCGCGCCCTCCTATTTCGCCCGGCACCATCAGCCGCGGACCCCGGAGGAGCTCGCCCACCATAGCTGCGTGCAGTTTCGCCGGCGCGCCGATGGCGCCATGTTCGAATGGCCGTTCGAGCGCAACGGCGCGTCGCGGGTGATTTCGGTACGCGGGGCGATCATGGTCAACGATCCGGATCTGGCCGTGCGCGCGGCCGTCGACGGCCTGGGGCTCGCCTACACGCTCGAAGCCCAGGCCGGCCCCTTTCTTCGCTCCGGACAACTCGTCCGCGTGCTGGAGGAGTGGTCATCGACCTTCGAGGGACTTTTCCTTTATTATCCGAGCCATCGGCAGGTGCCGGCCGCGCTGCGGGCCCTCATCGAGATGATCCGCAGCCAGCACCTGTCTGCGAACGACAATCCTTTCCTGAAGGGTTGAGGCGACCGGCGCCCGGAGGTCGACATAGCGGATCCACGGCGCCGGCGTCGCAGAAGACGTCGACCGGAGATGCCCGCTGCGGTCAGGCCCACCATTTCACGCGATAGAAGATGTGCTTGCCGATCCTGTCCTTCTCGGTCATGTCGCGCACCCAGCGCGGCCGGACATAGTCGGCATGGTAATGCGTGGCATTGCCGATTTCGGGAATCCAGTCCTGCGCATTCATCACCCGGGCAGCGATGGTGAGCGCCTGTTCCCACGGCTCCTTCTCGGTGATCCTGTCGGCGACGCCGTCGCATGCGAAGGAGAATTGGCAGCCGCCATAGCGGCGGTTGCTCGCGCCCTGATAGACCACGTCGCAGACATTCTTCGGATAGAAGGGCGAGCGCAGGCGGTTGATGACGACCTGGGCCACCGCGACCTGTCCTTCCCGGCTCTCGCCCCGCGCTTCGAAATAGATCGCGGTGGCGAGGCAGGTCTGCGCCCTGGTGAAGGCGACGGGCGGCAGATCGAGCGGCCGCGCCTTGCCGTCGTCGAGGCCGGGAAGACCCGCGATGCGGGATTTCTTCTGGGCCTCGGTAAGCCCCTCGTCGTCGCCGAGGTCCGGCATCGGGGAGGCCCCGTCCGGCGTGGTGGGATGGACGCTGGCGAGCGTGATCACCGGCTCGCCCGCCTCGGGGCCGGCCAGCGCCATCTCGACGGGGGCGCCATCCTCCGCATGTGTCGCGCTGCGCTCCAGGCTGGCGAGATCGGGGCGGCTCGCCGCCGGCGAGGTGCCGCCCGCCGGTGCGAGCGAATGATAGAGCGGAACGGCACCGTCGGCGCCGCCCATGCGGGTTTCGTTCCGGGCGAAGCGTTGCGCCAACCGGGTCGCCAGCGCCGCGCTCATCCGGGTCGGCCGGAACGGCTCGAGCCCTTCGGCGCTCGCAGGTCCCTGCAGCTTGCGCGACAGCCGGGCCATCGGCACGGCGCCTTGCGGAGGCAGAAGGAGGTAGGACCCGGCCGAGACCAGGTGAGCGACGTCGTCGAGAGGCTGCGGATCGGCGTCGAGGTCGCCCTTGCCGCCGCGCATGACCTCGGGCCACGCGGTCGCCCCGTCCTTCATGCCGTCGTGAATCGGCAGGCCCGGCGGATCGACGTCATCGGGCATGGCGACATCGTCGCTGCGGTCCGGCGACGGGATCAACGAGGCGGACGAAGGGAGCGAGGCAAAGATGGGCCCCATCGCCGAGCGCGGCACGGAGCGCATGTCGGAGAGGCTCAGCAGCGGCATCTGGAAGAGCCCCGCCTGCATCACGGGCCCGTGCAGGGCGGCGAAGGTCGTCAGCCCACGGTCGAGCGCGCCGCGCTCGGAAGAGGCCGGTGGCACCGCCGTCACCGCCGTGAGCCGGCGATACGTCACCGTGGTGGTGATGCCGGCGCCGATCAGGAGCGCGATGATGAGGGGTCGACGCCATGCGACCATAGGCGGGGCTCGCTCGTTGAAGCCGGCTGTCGGTGCCGGTGCGTCCAGTGATGCGGCATTAACCTTGATGGGCGGTTAACGACGCCGGCGGGCCTGGCCGCCCGCCGGCTCCCGGCAGATCGCAGTTCAAACCCGCCGGGCTTTGCTCTATCCTGGCGGCATGCCGTCATTGCCAGCCTCACCGGAAGAAGTCATCGCGCTGCTGCGCTGGTACGCGGAAATGGGCGTCGACGTGCCCGTCGACGAGACGCCGGCGGACCGCTTCGCCGAGAGCGCGGCGGCCGCCGCTTCCGCTCCGGCCCGCATGCCGAGCCCGGCACCGGCTTCGCAGCCCGCGGCGGCGCCGCCGCGCGTCGCCGCCCCCGCCCCTTCCCTGCTGACGGCGGCCCCCGACGCGGTGGTGCTCGCCGCCCGCGAGCAGGCGGGCGCCGCGCAGTCCCTGGAGGAGCTGCGCGACATCCTCGACCGTTTCGAAGGCTGCGCGCTCAAGGCGACGGCGACGCGCCTCGTCTTCTCCGACGGCGTGCCGGATGCCCGGGTGATGTTCGTCGGCGAAGCGCCGGGCCGTGACGAGGACCTGCAGGGAAAGCCGTTCGTCGGGCGGTCCGGCCAGTTGCTCGACAGCATGCTGGCGGCAATCGGGCTCGACCGCACCAAGGTCTATATCGCCAACATCGTCCCCTGGCGCCCGCCGGGCAACCGCGACCCGACCCCGCAGGAGACCACGATCTGCCGCCCCTTCATCGAACGGCAGATCGAATTGGTGAATCCGAAGATCCTGGTGTGCCTCGGCGCCCGCAGCGCGCAGACGCTGCTGGGCGTGACCGACGGCATCCTGAAGCTGCGCGGCCGCTGGATCGACCACGAGATCGGCGGCGCCCCGAGGCGCGCCGTCGCCACGCTGCATCCGGCCTATCTGCTGCGCCAGCCCTTGCAGAAGAGGCTGGCCTGGCGCGACTTTCGCGCCATCCGCGCGGCGATCGGGGAAGGCTGAGCCGCCGAACATGCCCGGGGCCGGCCCTGTCGCGGCCGGCCGGAGGAGGCCCGCTCGACAGGGGCCATCGAGCGCGCGGCGCCCGGGACGTGCATCGAGGCGCCCGCGGCTTGATATGGAAGGAGCTGCATGCGGGCGCGGAACTTTCGCTCGATAGCGGCGTCGATGCTTCGGTGCCCGCAAGACCGGGCTGGACTTTGTGAAAATCGCGGCGTCTGCCTTAAATTGCGGTAGGATGCATGACGAGTTCGGGCGGATTGAAATCCCCTGGGGAAGACATCGGAGCAGAGCAATGAAACTCGACGATTTTCGTTCATCCGACAATGTCGAGGATCGGCGCGGTTCCGATGGCGGCAGCGGTGGCGGCGGTTTTCCCATCGGGCGCGGCGGGCTCGGCATCGGGGGCATCGTCATCGTCCTCCTGATCTCCTATTTCACCGGCATCAACCCCGCGACGCTCATCAACGGCTATGAGACCGTCAACGGCGGCGGGCAGACGGTCACCCAGCAGCAGACGCGGCCGGCCAGCCAGGTCGGCGGCCCGAACGATCCGTCCGGCCAGTTCGTCCGCAAGGTGCTGGGATCGACGGAGGATACCTGGACCGAGATCTTCAAGGAGCAGAACGCCGGCCGCGCCTACACGCCGACGGCTCTCGTCCTGTTCAGCGGCGCCACGCGTTCGGCCTGCGGCACCGCGCAGTCGGCGATGGGCCCCTTCTATTGCCCGAACGACAAGAAGGTCTATCTCGACACCGAGTTCTTCGACGAGATGCGCAACCGCTTCAACGCCTGCCCCGCGGCGCAGGGCGCCTGCGCCTTCGCCCAGGCCTATGTGATCGCGCATGAGGTCGGCCATCACGTGCAGGACCTGCTCGGCATTCTCTCGCAGGTGCATCAGGCGCAGCAGCAAGCGAGCGAATCCGGCGCCAACGCGCTCTCCGTTCGGCTCGAGCTGCAGGCCGACTGCCTTGCCGGCGTCTGGGCCAACCGCACGCAGAGGGACTTCAAGTTCATCGAGCAGGGCGACGTCGAGGCTGCGCTGCAGACCGCGAACGCCATCGGCGACGACATGCTGCAGAAGAAGGCGCGCGGCTATGTCGTGCCGGACAGCTTCACCCACGGCACGTCGGCGCAGCGCCAGCGCTGGTTCAGCGCCGGCCTGCAGAGCGGGACCATGTCGTCCTGCAACACCTTCCGCGCCCAGCAGCTCTGAAGCGGCACGCTCCGGTCACGCCCTTCCGAAGGGAGCTGCCTCTCCGCCGCTGAAGGCCCTCGCCCGCAAGGTGTAGGCCATCAGTTTCTCGCCCCGCAGCAGGGCCGCCCGGGGCGCCAGCACCGCCTGGCGCCGGCGGCGCGTGCGCGAAAATTTCAGCCCTATCTCGCTCAGCCGCGCCCGCCAGCCCTGGTCGTCCACCACGCAGCGAAACAGGGCCGACACCCGCTGCCCGCCGCGCTGCAGCCGGTGCAGCGTGACGCCGGCCTCGCGGAACCAGTCCGCTTCCAGCCTTATGCCCGGGGCGATCAGCAGCACCCATTCGCTGCGCGCCGCCCGCAGGCCCGCGGCCGCGTCACCCGCGACGATGACGCAGCCCACTGCGTCGGCGACGATCAGCGTGCCGTCCGTGGAGCCGCCGTCGGCCACGACGACCTCCCGTACGAAGCCTTCCGCCGCCGCGGGGACGAGGGCCGCCAGGGTCTCGGCCAGCGCATATTCCTGGTCCTTGGCGGCGATGACGACACTGATCATGGAAATGGTTTTCCGGCGGTTTCCGGCGGCTCCCGATTTGGCCCGCATATCACGCCGCGCAGGGGAGCGGCAGCGGGAACAGGGGCGGAAACTGCGTAAATAATCGGCATTTCATGTCCGCTTGCATCGATGTTCTCTTTTTGTTCTAATCGGAAAAGACAAGATGATTCGCGGAGGCTTCCATGGGCGTGCCGGCAACCAGACAATCCCTCGTCGCACCCGCCCCCATCGGGTCGACGCTGGTCGACATCGACAGGCGGCGCGGGCGCGGTTCGGCGTCGAATGCGAGCGGCCGCTTCGAGAGCCTCGCCCGTTTCGCCGAGGATGACGGCTGGAACTCGACGGAGGAACTGCCGCCCCTGCGCACCGAGGTGCAGGACGAGCAGGCGCGCAAGATCATCACCTTCAACGATTCGCCCGACATCTCCTTCGACCGGTCCATCAATCCCTATCGCGGCTGCGAGCATGGCTGTGTCTATTGCTTCGCGCGCCCGACCCACGCCCATATGGGTCTTTCGCCCGGCCTCGACTTCGAGACGAGGCTCTTCGCCAAGCCGAATGCGGCCGCGCTGCTGGAAAAGGAGCTGGCGGCGAAGAACTATCAGCCGAAGACGATCGCGATGGGCACCAACACAGATCCCTACCAGCCGATCGAGCGCCAGCGCCGCATCACGCGCTCGATATTGGAGGTGCTCGACCGCACCAACCACCCGGTCGGCATCGTCACCAAGTCGGGTCTGGTCACCCGCGACATCGACATTCTCGCGCGCATGGCCGAGCGCGGCCTCGCCAAGGTCGCCCTTTCGGTGACGACGCTGGACGCCGGGCTCGCCCGTTCGCTCGAGCCGCGTGCGGCGACGCCGTCCCTGCGCCTGAAGGCGATCCGGCAATTGGCCGAGGCCGGCATTCCCGTCGCCGTCATGGTCGCGCCGGTCATCCCGCGCATCAACGATGCGGAGATCGAGCGCATCCTGGACGCGGCGCACGCCGCCGGGGCGCGCGAGGGCGGCTACGTCATGCTGCGCCTGCCGCTCGAGGTCAGCGGCCTGATGCGCGAATGGCTCGCCGAGCATCGCCCGGACGCGCTCAACCATGTGTTCTCGCTCGTGCATTCGACGCGCGACGGCAAGGACTATGATTCGCGCTGGGGCCTGCGCATGACGGGCACCGGGCCCTATGCCTGGACCGTCGGCCGGCGCTTCGAACTGGCGGCCGCCCGGCTTGGCCTCAACGCGCGGCGGCTCAAGCTCCGCACCGATCTCTTCGTCCGGCCGAGCCGGGCCGGAGACCAGCTGTCGCTGTTCTGACGCCGTCAGGCGCCCCAATAATGGCGCGAGGCGACCACCGCCACCGCGGCGATGACGACGAGGCCGAAAAGCATGGCGAAGGCGCTGCCGCCGAAGCGGGACGGACGCCCCACAGGCGTCGTGGACGGTCCCGCCGTGGGCTCCACCATCGGAGCGCCCGGCAGTTCGCTCACCGGCGTGAGGGAGGCCGAGGCCCAGAAGGCGTTGCCGGAAAGCGCGTTCTCGGCGAGCTTGCGGTAGGTCGCGAGCCGGCGCTCGATCCGCTCGCCGATGTCGTAGGCGGCAAGCTCGGCGCTGTTGGGATCACGCCCGACTTCCTGGTGGAAGGCGGCCAGCCAGTCGCGCTTGTTCTGCATCGACAGCGAGAAGGCGAGGAGCCCGATGATGTCCTCCTCCTCGCGCACGAGCCGGTCGAACACGGTATCCCGCACGCCCTCCACGCCGTCGATGGCGGATGCCTGCTGCTTGGGCGCCTCGGAAACAGGAGCGGCCGGAGCCGCGATGTCGGTTGCATCTTCTCGGGTCACAGCTTCTTGAGTCACAGCCTGCCTCACCATGATACCTGTCTCTTGTTGGCTTCGGGCGTTCGCGTCCGGAACCGAAACGCCGTCGATCGGTTCCCGGTCCTTCGGTCGCCGCCTGCCTTGCCTGGGAGTATGCTCCAGTTTTCGCATGAGGCCAGCCTAAATCAAGAAGAGTTTTGGGGAGCATCGCACGAACGGCTGGATATCATGCCCTAAATGATCTAACGCCGAAACATGACAAACAGTTTTATCGCCGGTGTCGACGAAGCGGGACGCGGGCCGTTGGCCGGGCCGGTCGCTGCGGCAGCGGTCATCCTGGATCCTGCCCATATCCCGGCCGGCCTCGCCGATTCCAAGGTGCTGACGGCGGCCAGGCGCCAGGCGCTCTACCGGGACATCATGGGGTCGGCGATCGCGGTTTCCGTCGCCTTCGCCGGACCGGCCACGATCGAACGGCTCAACATACGCGTCGCCACGCTCGACGCGATGCGTCGTGCCGTCCGCGGCCTGTCGGTCCGCCCGTCATCGGTGGAGATCGACGGCAAGGACGTGCCCCATGGGCTCGATCTTCCCGCGCGTGCCATCGTGGACGGCGATGCGCTGGTGCCGGCCATTTCGGCAGCCTCGATCATCGCCAAGGTCACGCGCGACAATCTGATGGTCCGGCTCGCCGCCGAATTCCCGGCCTATGGCTTCGAGCGCCATATGGGCTACGGCACTCCGGAACATACCTATGCGATCGAGGTTCATGGACCGACGCAGCATCATCGATTGACCTTCGGGCGCCTCAAGGCCTACCAGGCCTGAGGCATCCGTCGCAGGGAGCGGATGAGACCGTCGGCGCTTCTTCCGGGAAGCCGGAGCGGCTGCGGTGTCGTGATCCGAAAGGAAGCTTCCTTGCACGTATCGAAACGACCTCCCGCCTCCTCAGCCGGCCGTATCGAAGACTATGCGATGATCGGGGACTGCGAATCGGCCGCCCTGGTCGGCCGAAACGGCTCGATCGACTGGCTGTGCTGGCCCCGCTTCGATTCCGATGCCTGCTTTGCAGCCCTGCTCGGCTCACCGGACAACGGGCGCTGGCTGATCGCGCCGGAGGAAGCCTCGATCCTGTCGGTCGAGCGCTCCTATCGCGGCGACACCCTCATTCTGGATACACGCTTCGCCACGCAGGCCGGGACGGTGCGCGTCACCGATTTCATGCCCCTGCGCAACGGCATCGAATTGATCCGCCAGGTCACGGGCGAAAGCGGGTCGGTGCGGATGACCACCGAATTCGTGCTGCGCTTCGGCTATGGGGCCGACGTTCCCTGGGTCTCGCGCACGCCCGACGGCGCGCTCCAGGCGGTCGCCGGCCCCGACATGGTGGTCCTGCGGACGACGGTCGCGCTTCGCGGCGTCGGCATGAAGACCGTGGGGGAATTCACCGTGGCCGAAGGAGAGACGGTCTCGTTCGTCATGTCCTACGGGCGTTCCCACCTGCCGCCGCCCCCCGCCATCGATCCGGACGAGGCACTGGCCAGGACGCAGGCGCAATGGACCGAATGGCTGGGGCGCTCCAACGCCGAACCCGCCGCGAAGAAGATCATCGCCCGGTCCTTGATCACGCTCAAGGCCCTCATTTATGCGCCGACCGGCGGCATCGTGGCCGCGCCCACCACCTCGCTTCCCGAGACGCTCGGCGAGGCGAGGAACTGGGATTACCGCTTCTGCTGGCTGCGCGACGCGACGCTGACGCTGATGGCCCTGATGAATGCCGGTTTCTTCGACGAGGCCAAGGCCTGGCGCGACTGGCTGCAGCGCGCCATCGCGGGAAATCCCGCCGCCGTCCAGATCATGTATGGCCTCGCCGGCGAACGGCGGCTCTCCGAATGGACCGCCGACTGGCTCCCCGGCTATGAGGGCTCCCGGCCGGTCCGCATCGGCAATGCCGCCGCCGGCCAGATGCAGCTGGACGTCTATGGCGAGGTGATCGACAGCTTCTACCAGGGCCTGAAGGGCGGCCTCGCCCTCGACGCGACCGGATGGGCCCTGGTCCAGGCCCTGCTGCACGAGCTCGACGGGCGATGGTCCAAGCCGGACCACGGCATCTGGGAATCGCGCGACGAGCCCAGGCACTACACCCATTCCAAGATCATGTGCTGGGTCGCCTATGACCGGGCCGTCCGCATGGTCGAGACGTTCGGGCTCGAAGGTCCCTCGGAGCGGTGGCGCCAGACGCGCGATGCGATCCATCGCGACGTCTGTGCCCGGGGCTTCGACCGGAACATCGACAGTTTCGTCGCCTGGTACGGGTCGGATCTGCTCGACGCCAGCCTGCTCCTGGTTCCGATGACCGGCTTCCTGCCGCCGGACGATCCCCGCCTCCACGGCACGATCGCGGCCATCGAGCAGCGCATGATGGCCGGCGGCTTCGTGCTGCGCCACGACCCCGGCCTGGTCGAGCGGAACCTGCCCACCCGCGAGGGCGCCTTTCTGGCCTGCAGCTTCTGGCTGGCGGATGCCTATGCGCTCCTCGGCCGGCTCGGCGACGCCGAGACGCTCCTGCGCAGGCTGCTGGCTCTGCGCAACGATGTCGGCCTGCTGGCGGAGGAATATAGCGGCCCGCTCGGCCGCCAGCTCGGCAATTTCCCGCAGGCCTTCTCGCATGTCGGCCTCATCAACACCGTGCACAATTTGATGCATTCCAAGAAGCCGGCCGAACAGCGTTCCGGCCAGGATGCGAGGCAGGAGGCGCCGAAGGAAGAAGCGGTCTGACGCTGCTGCTGCGGCGTCCGGTCGGCGGGCCGGCGTGCTCCTCGTCCATCGCGTCGCCGAGGATCGCCGTCATCAGGCGGTTTCTGCGCGCGCCCCGCTTTCGAACATCGCAAGCGCCGCCGCCAGCAGCATGATCGCCATGCCGAGGACGTCGAGCATGCGCAACTGCTCGCCGAAGAACGCCATGCCGAGCAGGACGGCGACGACCGGCGAAACGAAGGCATAGGTGCCGGCCCGGGTGGCGCCGATATCCCTGAGGAGGCGCATATACATCGTGTAGCCGAGGAGCGAGCCGAACAGCACGAGGAAGAGCCAGCCGCTCCACGCCGCAAGGCCCCACCGCCCCGACAGGGCGGCGGCCGCTCCCGGCTCGAACGCCAGCGACAGCGCGAGGAGGACACCGCCGCCGGCAAAGGTGGTGACGCCGGCCACGAGCAGCGAGGGGTAGGTCCTGAGCAGGGGACGGGCGGCGACGGAGCCCCAGGCATAGGTGATCGCCGCGAAGGCGACCGCCGCCGCACCGAGGACACGCATCATGCCCGCCGCGTCGGTGCCGGAGCGGATGAGCCAGCCCCTGTAGGCCGTCGGGCCGAACAGGACGGCGAGGCCGCAAATGCCGAGCGCGATCGCCCCCGCCCGCCGGCGGTCGAACGCCTCCTCCCCGAGCAGTACCGCAAAGCCCATCAGCGCGATCGGCGTGAGGGACATTTCGAGCACGGCGGCCGTGCCGGAATCGACATAGAGCATGCCCCAGAACAGCGGCGCGTAGCAGAAGGTGATCATCAGCAGGCTGGTTCCGGCCAGCCTCGGCCAATCGCGCCGAGCGACCGACGGCATCCGGCCGCCCAGCACGCAGGCCGCGAGCATGACGAAGCCGGCCGTCGTGAAGCGTGTGCCCGCGAAGAAGAGCGGCGGAACCGCCTCGACCCCGGCCTTGATGCCGATCCAGGTCGTGCCCCAGATCGCGCAGAGGACGAGGAAGAGCAGCAGATTGCGATCGAATTTCATCCTCGGCCCTCCCCCGCGAATCGGCGTGATACGCCGCACGCTTGCGTAACGCTTATACTCTATTTATAGCGTTACAACCTCCCTTGAACGCTCGAAGTTCCCGAACCGACGAGGAGCCGATGGAAAAGACGAAGACCATTGCGGACATCCCGCTCCTCGGCGGCCACCCTGCCCTCGATTTCGTCAACACCGTGGATGCCTGGCGGGACCGCTGGGGGCCGGATTTCCTGCTGTGCTACGAAGATCTCCTCGCCTGGGGGGAACGGGCCGGCCTGATCGCGCGCGAGCACGCGGAAAGGCTGCGCGGCGAGGCACGCGCGGATCCGGCCGCTGCCGCCGAGGCGCTGGACCGTGCCAAGGCGCTGCGGCGGGCCCTGCACGCCTTGTTCCTGGCGGAAGCGGAGGGAATGGTGCCGGCGCCCTCCGACGCGGGAGAACTCGATGCCGCCGTCAGGGATGCGGCAGCCCGCCGCGTGCTGGCCTACCGGTCGGGAACCTTCGCCTGGCAGTGGCGCGACGACGACGACCTCGACGCCCTCACCCGCCGCGTCGCGGTGGCCGCGGCCGATCTCCTCACCGCACGGACCGGACGCCGGCCGGTGCGCGAGTGCCACGGGCGCAATTGCGGGTGGTTGTTCCTCGATACGTCGCGGGGCGGCCGCCGCCGGTGGTGCTCCGACGAGACCTGCGGCTCGCACGCCCGGGTGCTTCGATTCCGTGCGAAGGCCCCGGGCGCCTTGTGAGCGCCAAGCGGAGATTCATGGGCGAGAACGCCCATCATCTTAGCAAGACTCTTGAAGGGACGCGGCAATTTTCCGCTCAGGGCGCGATCACGCCCTTGCGGAAGATGAAGCAGCCGTAGAAGCGGCGCTCCCCGCTCTGGATCACGCAATAGGCGTCGCGTGCGTGCTCGTAGAATTCCATGCGTTCGATCGAGGTCATCGGCCAGGACTTGCCTTCGGCCCTGTCGATCTCGACCTGGACTTCGCGCTGGACGGGGGGAATTTCGTCGGGGCTGCCGACGATCTCCATGCGCCTGGCCGAATCGTCGACGAAGGTATCGAGCGGCAGGACGGAGAGCACGGCCCTCACCGCTTGCGGCGCATCGGCGCCGTCCATGCGGAGCAGGCTGCCATAGACGGTGGCGCGGGCGACCGAATCGGCCGGAAAATTGGCGTCGCAGACCACCATCGTGTCGCCATGGCCCATCGCCGCCAGCGCATAGAGCACATCGGCGTTGAGTAGCGGATCAATGTTCTTGAGCATCGTGTCTCCTGTCGCAGTTTGGTTTTCTCTCCTGCCTTGGCTCGCCGGCAGGCTTGCGCTGCAGGAAACGCCGCCGGGCGCCGATTGCCAAGAGGCCGGAGGAAAAAACCCCGGTTGCCATGCCCGAATTCGCAGACGGCCCGATGACGTCGGCCGGTGCGGGCCGCAGTCCCGAACCGGCACGCAAGTTTTATCGGCGTCTCAACGCGGCATTTACCAGAACCGGGCGAGGATCACCGCGTCGTCCCAGTAGCGTAGCGTGTGAGTAGCCCATGAGTATCTCGCGTACCGGCGCGGCAGTCGCCCCCCGGATGAGCCTTGGGTCGAAGCGTACGGAACCGCGCCTGGTCTCTCCGGCCGGCGCGGTTCTTCCGCTCGATACCATCATCGAGAGCGACTGCATTGCCGCGCTCGAACGCCTGCCGGCCGGCAGCGTCGATCTCGTCTTCGCCGACCCGCCCTACAACCTGCAGCTGGGCGGCGACCTGCACCGGCCCGACAATTCGATGGTCGACGCCGTCGACGACGACTGGGACAAGTTCGCCTCGCTGCGCGACTATGACGACTTCACCCGGGCCTGGCTCGCGGCCGTGCGCCGCGTGATGAAGCCGGACGCCACTCTGTGGGTGATCGGCTCCTACCACAACATCTTCCGCGTCGGCGCCACCCTCCAGGATCTCGGCTACTGGATCCTCAACGATGTCGTCTGGCGCAAGACCAATCCGATGCCGAATTTTCGCGGCAAGCGCTTCACCAATGCGCATGAGACGCTGATCTGGGCGGCCCGCGAGCAGCGCTCGCGCTACACCTTCAACTATGAGGCGCTGAAGGCCGGCAATGACGACGTGCAGATGCGTTCCGACTGGCTGATCCCGCTGTGCACCGGCGGCGAGCGGCTGAAGGACGGCGACGGGCGCAAGGCCCACCCGACGCAGAAGCCCGAGGCCCTGCTCGCCCGCGTGCTGATGGCGGCCTCCCGGCCGGGCGACGTCGTGCTCGATCCCTTCTTCGGCTCGGGCACGACCGGCGCCGTCGCCAAGAAGCTCGGCCGGCACTTCGTCGGCATCGAGCGCGACCGCGACTACATCGCCCATGCGCGCGAGCGGATCGCCCTCGCCTCGCCGGTCGGCGACGCCGACATGCTCGCGCCTTCCGAAAAGCGCAGCGAGCCGCGCATTCCCTTCGCCAGCGTCGTCGAGCGCGCCTTGCTGCAGCCGGGCGCCGTCCTTACCGACGGCAATGAGCGCCACCAGGCCCGGGTCCGCGTCGACGGTTCGATCATGCTGGGCGACATCGTCGGCTCGATCCACAAGATCGGCGCCCTCGCCCAGGGATTGCCGGCCTGCAACGGCTGGACCTTCTGGCATTACAAGGACAACGGCAAGCTGCGCCTCATCGACGATCTGCGCGCCGTGCTGCGCAAGGAATTGGCCGCAGCGGGCGGCTGAGTTCCCTTCGATCTTGGTGAATGACGTTTTGAGGGACTGCGCCCTACGTCATGGGGCGAGGGCCTGATGCCGTTCGTCTGCATTCTCACCGACAAGAGAGATGGATCAACGGCTGCCTGCCTCTATCAATTACGCCCTGCGACATGGCTTTCTTCCCTCGGCCTCGCCGGAATGACGGAAAAGGAGGATCGCCATGGCACCGAGAACCGACGCCGCTTCGAGGATCATCAAGGCGACGCCGCAACGGATCTATGAAGCCTTTCTCGACGGGCAGGCCGTCGCCTCCTGGCGGCCGCCAAAGGGCATGACCGCCGAGGTCTTCGCGTTCGAGCCGCGGGAAGGCGGCGTGTTCCGGATGTCCTTCACCTATGCCGATGCCGCCCATGCGGTGCCGGGCAAGACATCCGAGCATGCCGACGTCTTCCGCGGACGATTCGTCGAGCTGGTACCCGGCCGCCGCATCGTCGAGGAGGTCGAATTCGAGGCGGACGACCCCGCCTTCGCCGGCGCGATGAGGATCGTCACGACGCTCACCGCCGTGCCGGATGGCACCGAGGTCGCCTTCCGCTGCGAGAATGTCCCCGACGGCATAAGGCCGGAGGACCATCAGGCCGGAATGGCCTCGACGCTGGCGAACCTCGCCGCCTTCACAGAATAGGCCCCGCCCTGCCGCGCCGTTGACTTGCGTTCTCGACGCACGGCATTTTCGCATGTCTCGCCTCGCAGGCGGCAATCCGGCGGTCGGTCTTCGGACGCCCCCCGGCAACAAGACCGATTCCACAGGGAGAAGCCATTCATGACCGACATTTCCGCAACGCCGGGCCGTTCCTGGACGGGCCGCATCCTCAGCGCCGTCGTCGTCGCGGCCCTGCTCGCGGATGCCGCCGTGCAGCTCTTCGCGCCGGACATGATGCGGGCGGAGATGGAGCTGACGGGCTTCCCGCCGAGCCAGGCCTTCGCGCTCGGGGTCATCATGCTGGCCTGCGCGATCGTCTATGCGGTCCCGCAGACGGCCGTGCTCGGCGCCATCCTGGTGACCGGCTTCCTCGGCGGCGCGATCTCCACCCATTTCCGGCTCGGCGAGATCGGCTCGCCGCCGCAGCTGATCTGCCTCCTCCTCGGCGCGCTGACCTGGGGCGGGCTGTATCTGCGCGACGGGCGCCTGCGGACATTGCTGCCGCTCGGCGCCTGATCCCGGACGAAAAGCTGGCGAGCGCACGCCGCTGTCGTGCGTTCACACCAGCGGCTTCATCTCGCCCAGCATGGTCGGCACCAGTTCCGACACCGTGGGATGGATGTGCACGGCGCGCTGGATGGTGCTGTAGGGCGCATGCGCATACATGCCGTCGAGCATGCCGTGGATGACCTCGTCGCCCCCGACGCCGAGGATGGCGGCGCCGAGAATGGCATGGCTCTCCGCGTCGACCACCACCTTCATGAAGCCGCGCGTCTCGCCCTTCTCGATGGCGCGGCCGACCTGCGTCATCGCCCGCCTGCCGATGAGCGCCTTGCGGCCCGACCGGCGCACCTGGTCCTCCGTCATGCCGATGCGGCCGAGCGGCGGATCGATATAGAGCGCATAGGCGGTGATGCGGTCGCTGACGCGGCGCGGATCGTCGTCGAGCAGGTTGGCGGCGACGATCTCGAAATCATTGTAGGAGGTATGGGTGAAGGCCCCTCTGCCGTTGCAGTCGCCCATCGCCCAGATGTCCTCGACGCTGGTGCGCAGCTGGTCGTCGACTTCGATATAGCCACGCGAATCGACGGTCACGCCGGCCTTGTCCAGGCCGAGATCGTCGGTATTGGGACTGCGGCCGACGGCGACCAGCACGTGGGAGCCGGTCAGATTGGCGGCGCCCTCGCTGCCCGAAACCGCCACCGCGAAGTCGTCGCCCTGCGGCGTGAAGGCGATGCTCCCGGCCCCGGCATGGACGCGGATGCCCTCGGCTTCGAGAATCTCGCGGATCGCGGCCGAGATGTCCTCGTCCTCGCGGGCGATGAGGCGGGGGCCGCGCTCGATGATGGTTACCTCGCTGCCGAAGCGGCGAAACATCTGCGCGAATTCCAGCCCTATATAGCTGCCGCCGATCACCACCAGATGGCGCGGCAGCGTGTCGAGCTCGAGGATCGAGGTGTTGGTGAGATAGTCGACCCGGTCGAGGCCCGGAATGTCCGGCACCGAGGCCCGGCCGCCGGTGTTGAGGAAGATGCGCGGCGCCGAGAGGATCTCGCCGTCCACTTCGATCTCCCGCGGCGAGACGAAGCGGGCATGGCCCTGATACACCGTACAGCGCTCCATGCCGCGCAGCCAGGATTCCACCCCGCGCCGCGCATTGCCGGAAACCTCATCCTTTCGGGCACGGACCCTGTCCATGTCGATGCCGACGCCGCCCGTCAGGGCGACGCCGTAGTCGGCCGCCCGGCGGGCGACATGGGCTGCATAGGCGCTGGCGACCATGGTCTTGGTCGGCATGCAGCCGGTGTTGACGCAGGTTCCGCCGAACAGCTTGCGCTCGATCACGGCGACGGTCATGCCCGCCTGGGTGAGGCGGCCCGCCAGAGGCGGCCCGGCCTGGCCGGCGCCGACGATGATCGCGTCGTAAGGCTTCGTCATGCCAGCGCCTTCACGATCAGCAGGGCGCCGATGACGGCGACCGCGTCCTCCAGCAGCGCGGCCGGCATGTCTTTGCCGAAGGATTCGGCCAGACGCCTGCGGATCTCGGCGCCGCCCAGCGTGCCGATCACCGCGCCGATCACGCCGGCGACGAGGCCGGCGATCCAGGAGCCGCTTCCGAGCCCGATCGCCGCGCCGCTGAAGGCGCCGGTGACGAGGCGTGCGCCGAACTGCATGGGCGTCTTGCGGCTCGGCGTCGCCGGCAGCTGGTCGCCGATCAGCTCCACGATCGCCAGAATGGTGATGATATAGGGCGTGACGGTATAGCCCAGGAAGGCCAGCGCCGTGCCCTCGAGCGGCAGCCAGCCGAGATAGGCTGCCCAACTGACGGCTGCCGGCGCGGTGAAGGCGCGCAGCCCCGCGATCACGCCGATCAAAAGTGCCCCAACGATTGCCATGACATCCCCCTTGTAAGGCGGCCATGCTCGCTGAAAACACCTTGCCGACGCAAATCAAATCGCAGCCGAAGCGATGTAGACTTCACCCGTTCTTTGCGACACCGGCCGTCGGACGGGGCCTCGCGCATCCCGGCCTTCACTGCCCTCTGGCGAGGGCGGCGATCTTGCGCATGACGGTCGGCAGCGCCTCGCCGTCGAGATCGGCGAGGCGGACCCAGCGGCAATCGGGCGGGGCCTTGGCGGTCAGCGGCGCGTCCGCGGCATAGACGGTGACCGCAAGTTCGAAATGGGTGAAGCCGTGCTGGACTTCGCCGGGGAGCCTGCGCCATTTCATCTTGAGCGGCGCATGGCCGACGGCGCCGGCGGCATCGAAATCTTCGCTCCAGACGCTCGAGGGAATCTCAGTCATGCCGCCGAGCAGGCCCTTGTCCGGCCGCTTGCGGACCAGGACCCAGCCATCCGGCCGCGTCACCCAGAAGGCGGCGCCCCGCCGCAACGGACGCCGGGCCTTCGGCGCCTTGCGCGGAAAGGTCTCCTGCGTACCCGCCTGCCGGGCGCTGCATCGCGCCATGAACGGACAGAGGGCGCAGGCCGGCCGCTTCGGCGTGCAGATCGTGGCGCCGAGATCCATCATGGCCTGGGCGAAGTCGCCGGGGCGCGACTCCGGCGTGATCGCCTCGACGCAGGCGGCGATCAGCGGCTTGGCCTGGGGCAGCGGCGTCTCGATCGCCTCGAGCCGGGTGACGACCCGCTCGACATTGCCGTCGACCACCGCCGCGCGCCGGCCGAAGGCGATCGCCGCCACCGCCGCCGCGGTATAGGCCCCCACCCCGGGCAGCTTGCGCAGGCCCTCGACGTCGTCGGGAAACCGCCCGCCCAGCGTCTCGCTGACGACGCGCGCGCAGGCGTGCAGGTTGCGGGCCCGGGAATAATAGCCGAGGCCGGCCCATGCCTTGAGGATGTCCTCCACGTCGCTCGCCGCCATCGCCCCGACATCGGGCCATCGCGCGACGAAGGCCTCGAAATAGGGGCCGACCGTCTTCACCGTGGTCTGCTGCAGCATGATCTCCGAGAGCCAGACCCGGTAGGGATCCGCGGCCTCGCCCGGCAGCGCACGCCAGGGCAGCCGCCTGCGATGCCTGTCGTACCAGGCCAGCAGGGCATCGGCATGCTTGACCTCGGGGTCGGTGTTGGCGAGCATGGCGCCTCATCCCACAGGTCGGCCATGATCAACAAGCCCCAGCGTTCCGCTTCCAGGACTTTCAAGCCTTCCCGGCCTTCCTCGGTCCGCTCGGTCTCCGACCTGCTCGGTCCGACGCTCGCCGATTCTTTGAAGGCGCGCGGCTTCGCCACCGCGGACATCGTCGGCCGCTGGGCGGACATCGTGGGCGCGCGCCTAGCGACCCAGTCGCAGCCGATGAAGATCCAATGGCCGCCGCGTCCCAAGACCGAGGCGCCCGAGGCCGCGCCGCGGGCCGCCACCCTCGTCCTGCGCGTCGAGAGCGCCTTCGCCCTGGAAGTCGAGATGTCGGCGGCCCAGATCATCGAGCGCATCAATGCGGTGTTCGGCTGGCGCTGCGTCGGCAAGCTGCGCATCCGCCAGGGGCCGGTCGAGCATCCGGTCCGGCGCCAGCCGCCGGCCGCGCCGAAGCTCACGCCGCTGCAGGCCAGGACGCTCGCCGACGACCTCGGCGGCATCGAGCACCCGGGCCTGCGCGAAGCGCTCGAAAGACTCGGCCGCCAGGTCCGCGGCGCGGGGCCGGTCAAAGCTCCGTGATATTTCCGGCCGGCCGCGTCTGGCTGTTGCCATAATCGTACGGCTCAAGTACCGCAGCTTCCGGACAATGAGACTGGATTGAAATGCGCTTTGGCGCCAGATCGAAGGACATGAGCCCAGAATGAGCCCGATGCTTTCCCGCCGTACCCTGATCGCAGCCCTCGCGGCGACCTCGGCGCTTCCGGTTCTGCCCGCTTTCGCCGCCGACGGCGACAAGTTCAATCCGATGGAGCTCGTCGTCCCCGGCCCGATCCCCGATCTCGCGCTCGGCAAGGCAGACGCTCCGGTCAAGGTGTATGAATACGCCTCGATGACCTGCCCGCATTGCGCGCGTTTCGCCAAGGAGGTCTTTCCGGCCATCAAGGAAAAATACATCGACACCGGCAAGGTCCAGTGGACGATGCGGGAGTTCCCGCTCGATCCGCGCGCCACGGCCGGCTTCATGCTGGCGCGCTGCATCGCCAACAGCGACGCCGGAAAGTATTACAGCGCTCTCGACGTGCTGTTCGCCCAACAGGACAATTGGGCCTTCGTCGATGCTCCCAAAGTGCTGCCGGGCCTGCAGAAGATCGCGCAGCAATCCGGTTTTACACAGGAACAGTTCGAGGCCTGCTTGAAAGACAAGACGCTGTATGATGGCGTGATGGCCGTCAAGCAGCGCGGCGAATCGGTCTTCAAGATCGAGGGTACGCCGACCTTTTTCGTCAACGGCACGGAAAAAAGCGGCGAGATCACGCTCGATGATTTCGCCAAGATGGTTGATCCGCTGATCAAGTCCTGAGAGCGACGTCCCGCACGTCGCGGGGTGAAGGATGAAACTTACCAGACTGAGGCTCCTCGGCTTCAAATCTTTCGTCGAACCGACCGATTTCGTCATCGAGCCCGGCCTGACCGGCGTGGTCGGGCCGAATGGCTGCGGCAAGTCCAACCTCGTCGAGGCGCTGCGCTGGGTCATGGGCGAGAATTCGCACAGGAACCTGCGCGCCGCCGAGATGGAGGACGTCATCTTCGGCGGATCCGGCAGCCGCCCGGCCCGCAACATGGCCGAGGTGGTGCTGACGGTCGAGAACCGGGATCGTACGGCGCCCGCGGTCTTCAACGATGTCGACACGCTGGAGATCTCGCGCCGCATCGAACGCGAACGCGGCTCCAATTATCGCATCAACAGCCGCGAAGTGCGCGCCCGCGACGTGCAACTCATCTTCGCCGATGCCTCGACCGGCGCCCGCTCGCCGGCCATGGTGCGCCAGGGCCAGATCGCCGAGCTGATCGCCGCCAAGCCGCAGGCCCGCCGGCGCATCCTCGAGGAGGCCGCCGGCATCTCGGGCCTGCATTCGCGCCGCCACGAGGCGGAACTGCGCCTCAAGGCCGCCGAGCAGAACCTCGAGCGTCTCGAAGACGTGCTCGCCCAGATCGAATCGCAGCTCGAAGGCCTCAAGCGGCAGGCGCGCCAGGCTTCCCGCTACCGCGTGCTGTCCCAGGAGATCCGCCGGGCCGAGGCGCTCCTGCTCCATCTCTCTTTCGAGGAAGCAGGCAGGCAGATCGCGGACGCCGAGAAGCGGCTCGACCGGGATGCCACCACCGTCGCGGAACGGCTGAAGGCCCAGGCGGAGGATGCCCATGCCGCCGCCCTCGCCGCACATGAAATCCCGCCCCTGCGCGAGGCCGAGGCGGCGGCGGCCGCCGCGCTGCACAGGCTGGCGCTGGCTGGCGAGACGCTCCACCAGGAGGAGCGGCGTGCCGGCGAGAGGAGGGTCGAACTCGACCGGCGCATCGCGCAGGCCTCCACCGACGCCACCCGCGAAAGGACGATGATCGCCGACGCCGACGCCATTCTGGCGCGCCTCGGTGCCGAGGCGGCAGGGCTGGCAGCCGGGCAGGAAGCCTCGGGCGGCCAGGCGAGCCAGGCCGCCGAGGCTTTGCGCGCGGCGGAGGCCGGGCTGGCGGCCAACGAGAAGGCGATGGCCGAAGCGCAGGCGGCCTGCGCCGAATCGCAGGCCGGCCGCGGCCAGGCGGAGCGCGCCGAGCGCGAGGCCGCCGACCGCCTGTCCCGGCTCGAACGGGAACTCGCCGCCGTCAGGCGCGAAGGCGAGGCGCTGAAGGCCGGATCCGACGCCATGCGGATCGCCGAGGGTCTGCGCGCCGAGCTCGGCGCCCTGCTCGCACGGCAGGGCTCGGCGGAACAGGCGGCCCTCGTTGCCGAGGCGGAGCACGCGGCGGCGCGCGAGGCGGAGGCCGCGACGCGCGGCCCGCTGGAGGAGGCGGAGCGTCACGCCGGCAGGCTCGAGACCGAGGCGAGAACCCTCGCCAAGCTGGTACTCGCTCCCTCCGCCGCGAAATACCCGCCCGTCGCCGACGGAATCGAGGTCGCCAAGGGCTACGAGGCCGCGCTCGGCGCCGCGCTCGGCGACGATCTCGACGCGCCCGCCGATGTCGCCGCGCCGGCACACTGGTCCGGGGTGGCGGCCGGCGGCGAAGATCCGGCCTTGCCTCAAGGGGCCGAGCCTTTGGCCGGCTTCGTCCGCGCGCCCCCGGCCCTGCAGCGCCGCCTGGCGCAGATCGGCCTCGTCGATGCCGCAGACGGTCCGAGCCTGATGCCCGTGCTCGCCCCCGGCCAACGCCTGGTGACGCGGGCCGGCGACCTCTGGCGCTGGGACGGCTTCGTCGCGGCGGCAGGCGCCCCCTCCGGCGCCGCCCGCCGGCTCGCCGAACGCAACCGGCTTGCCGAGCTCGAGCAGGAGGCGCACGCCGCGCGCCTGGCCGTCGCGCCGAAGCGCCTGGCCGCCGAGGCCGCCGAGGCGGCCCTGCGTGCAGCGGGTGAGCGCGATCGTGCGGCACGCGACGCCTCGCGCGCGCTCGGCGGCGAGGTCAACCAATTGCGTGACCGCGCCGCGAGGGCCGAAAGGCAGGCCTCGCAGATCGCCAGCCGGCAGGCGGCCCTCGACGAGGCGGCGGCCCGGCTCGGGGCGGATCTCGCAGAGGCGCTGAAGCAGCGCGAAAACGCCCGCGGCGCGCTGGCCGCCCTGCCGGACGGCAGCGCCCTGCAGGCAAGGCTGCAGGATCTGCGCGGCGACGTCGCCATGGGGCGCGCCGTCGTCGCCGAGGCGCGGGCCAGGGCGCAGACCATCGCCCGCGAGGACGAGATCCGGACGGCCCGCCTTGCCGCCATCGCACAGGAGAGCCGGTCCTGGCTCGATCGCAGGCGGGCAGGCCAGGCCCAGATCGAGATTCTCGATGCCCGCCTCGCCGAACTTCAGGCCGGGCGTGCCGACCTCGAAGACGTTCCGGCGGTGTTCGCCGCACGACGCCGCGCCCTGAAGGGCGAGACGGACGCAGCCGAATCCCATCGCCGGGCCGCCGCCGACCGCCTCGCCGAGGCGGAAAGCGCCGCCGCCGCCGCCGAGCACCGGAGCCGCGACGCGCTCGTCGCGCTCAGCCGGGCGCGCGAGGAACAGGCGCGTTCGGAGGAGAAGCTCGGCGCCCTTCGGAGCCGCCGCAAGCAGATCGCCGGCGAGATCGAGGAGGCGCTGCAGGTGCCGCCCGAGCGGCTCCTGAAGATCGCCGAGCTTGCGCCCGACGCCCCGATGCCGGACCGGCGCGACGCCGAGCGCAGGCTGGAGGAAGCCCGGCGCGAGCGCGACCGGCTGGGCTCGGTCAACCTGCGGGCCGAGGAGGAGCAGAAGGACGTCCAGGCCCGCCTCGACGGCCTCGTCTCCGAGCGCGACGATCTCGTCGGGGCGATCAAGCGGCTGCGCCAGGCCATCGCCGGCCTGAACAAGGAAGGACGCGAGAGGCTGCTCGTCGCCTTCGATGTCGTCAACGGCCATTTCCAGAGCCTGTTCGAGACGCTGTTCGGCGGCGGCACGGCCGAGTTGCAGCTCACCGAATCGGACGATCCGCTGGAGGCCGGCCTCGACATCCTCGCCAAGCCGCCGGGCAAGAAGCCCCAGACCCTCTCCCTGCTGTCGGGCGGCGAGCAGGCGTTGACCGCGATGGCACTGATCTTCGCGGTGTTCCTCACCAATCCCGCGCCGATCTGCGTCCTGGACGAGGTCGACGCCCCTCTCGACGACGCCAATGTCGAGCGCTTCTGCGACCTCCTCGACGCCATGATCCTGAAGACCGAGACGCGCTTCATCACCATCACCCACAATCCGATCACCATGGCGCGCATGAACCGGCTCTTCGGCGTCACCATGGCCGAGCGCGGCGTGAGCCAGCTCGTCTCCGTCGACCTCGGCGACGCCGGCAAATTCCTCGAAGCGGTGTGACGCTCGGGCCGGCCGGTCGCCGGCCCCGCCCGAGCAGGACGCCTCAGCACGCCCGCGATCGGCTCTTGCCGAATATATAAGTGTGCGCTTATAAGAAGATCATGAACCAAGCCGATCTCTTCCGCGCCCTCGCCGACCCGACGCGCCGAGCCGTGTTCGAAAGGCTGGCGGCACGCGAAATGAGCGTCTCCGAACTCAAGGCGGGGTTCGACGTATCGCAGCCGGCGATTTCGCAGCATCTGGCGGTACTGAAGCAGGCGGGGCTGGTGATCGAACGGCGCGAGGGCCGCAAGGCCCATTACCGCATCGCGCCGCAGGCCCTGGCGCCGCTCGCCGAATGGGTGGAGCGCTATCGCGACTTCTGGCCGGCGCGGATGGAAAGGCTCAAGGACGTGCTCAAGGGGATGGACCAATGACGATGGTGCAGGATGGAGCGGCGCCGGTGGCCGGCGAGGACGTCGTGATTGAATGCAGCCTCGACGCACCGCCGCAGAAGGTATGGCGGGCCCTGACGGTGCCGACGCTCGTCGCCGCCTGGCTGATGCCGGGCGAGGTCGACGCGACGCCCGGAGCCCGTTTCGATTTCGACGGCGAGGCATCGGGCCTGCCCGGCCCGATCGAATGCCGTGTTCTGGCCGCCGAGCCCCACCGGCTGCTGCGCTATTCCTGGCGCGAGCGTGACGGGGAGCGGACGATCGACAGCGTCGTGACCTTCGAACTCGACGCCGACGGCCGGGGCGGCACGCGGCTGCGCATCGTCCATGGCGATTTCGTCGCCACGCCGCTCGCGGCCAATACCAATATCCCGGCAATGATGATGCTTGCAGCCTGAGGCGATGACGCAATGACCCTTTCCATGAATGCCCTCGTGCCGATCGTCGTCGAGCAGTCGATGCGGGGAGAACGGTCCTTCGACATTTTCTCGCGCATGCTGCGCGAGAGGATCATCTTCATCAACGGGCCGATAGACGACGGCACATCGGCGCTCGTCTGCGCGCAATTGCTGTTCCTCGAGGCGGAGAATCCGAAGAAGGAGATCTCGATCTACATCAATTCGCCGGGGGGCTCGGTCACCAGCGGCCTGGCGATCTACGATACCATGCAGTTCATCGCGGCCCCCGTGTCGACGCTCTGCATGGGCTCGGCCTTTTCCCTCGGATCGTTCATCCTGATGGCCGGCGCGCCCGGGCGGCGATTCGCCCTGCCCAACGCCTCGATCATGGTCCACCAGCCATTGGGCGGCTATCAGGGACAGGCCAGCGACATCCTGATCCACGCCGCCAACATCGCCAGGACGAGGACGCGGCTGCACGCCCTCTACGCGCGGCACTGCCGGCGCACGATCGAGGAAGTCGCGGCCGCCCTCGACCGCGACAATTTCATGACGGCGGAGGAAGCACAGGCCTGGGGCCTCGTCGACCACGTCTCCGAGCGGCGGGCCGAAGCCGCCTAGCCGAAACCGCCTCTTCATATTGGCGCATTGCGACGGTATGCTCGCCTCCTCCCGACATCGAGGAGGGAGGGCGCCGGAATGCGAGCCGGCCCGAGCGATGCACACCCAGAGGCCCGGTGACCCAGACTCATATACTTATTGTCGAGGACGATGCGGAAATCAGCGGCCCGCTCGCCGGCTTTCTGAGCGAGAAGGGCTTCGCGACTTCTGTGGCCGGAAGCGTGGAGGCCGCGGACCCGATTCTGGCGGCGAACGACATCGATCTCGTCCTGCTCGACCTGATGCTGCCCGGCGAGACCGGGCTCGACCTCTGCCGACGCCTGCGATCCTCGGACGGACCGCGCATCATCATGCTGACCGCGCTGGGGGAGCCGACCGACAAGGTCGTCGGACTGGAGCTCGGCGCCGACGACTATGTCTGCAAGCCGTTCGACCTGCGCGAGCTGCTGGCGCGGATTCGCGCCGTCCTGCGGCGTCCGCCCCTGGCCGAGGAGGAGCCGCGCCCCCGCGGCGCGGACACGGTCCTCCACTTCACCGGGTTTTCCTTCTATCCGCAGCGCCGCTTCCTGCGCTCGCCCGCAGGGCTGAGGGTACCCCTGACCGGCGCCGAGGCTGATCTCCTGCTCGTCCTCTGCCAGCATCCGCGCAAGGTCCTTTCACGCGAGGAGCTGATCGCGCTGACCCGGGGCGAGGGATTCGCCATCGCCGCGCGATCCATCGACATCCTCGTCAGCCGGCTCCGGCGCAAGCTGGCCGGCAACGACCCGCTCGCCGACGTCATCCGGACGGTCCGGACCGACGGATACGCGTTCCAGCCGCAGGTCGTCGCGGAATGATACGCCGCTTCCTGGGAACGACTCTCGGGCAGATTCTCGCGATCACCGCCAGCGCATCCGCGGTCACCTTCATTCTGATCCTCCTTCTGCTGTGGTCCCTGTATCCGGGCCCGCCCCCTCCCCCCTGGCCTTGGTTGACCGCCTACAGGATCGCGGACCTCATCAAAGAGTTGCGCGTCCTTCCGGAGGGGGAATGGGCCGGCGCGATCGCCGCCGTGAACCGACCGGAGCTGTCCGCCCGGCTGACACAGACGCCGACAGCCTGCAGCGGATTCGACGCCGATGCAGAAAAGATGCAGGACGCCCTGACGAGCAAACTCCGCGCCCCGCTGCCGGATCTTACCATCCGCTCCTGCGACATGCCGAACGCGCATGACGAAGGAGACATCCAAGTCCTCGCGAGGCTGAACGGCCAGACGGTGGAATTCGTGACGAGAGGGAGGGAACCGCCTGCCTTTGCCAAGCTGACCTTCCCGCTGGTCGGCGCTTTGCTCTTCCTCTGCGTGGCGGTCGCGGCCATGTCGGCCTGGGCCGTCTGGCGCGTGATCGGTCCGCTGCGCCGGCTGTCGGAGAAGGCGGACGCCTTCGGCCACGACATCGCCGTTGCCCCGATCGACGAGGAGGGTCCCGTCGAGATCAGGCGCGTGGCGCGCGCCTACAACCTGATGCAGGAGCGCATCGCCCGCTCGGTCCAGGACCGCACGCGCATGCTCGCCGCCATCAGCCACGACCTTCGCACGCCGCTGACGAGGATGCGCCTTCTCCTCGAGACCAGCCCGCCCGGAGACATGGAGGCCAAGCTGCTCAGGAACGTGATTCTGATGCAGTCGATGGTCACCTCCGCCCTCGCCTATCTCAGCGGTCGCGTCGACCAGGAAGAGCCGGAATGGCTCGATCTCGGCGCGCTCCTGCACACACTGCGCGATGAATTCGAGGAAGCCGGTTTCCACGTGCATTATGATGGGCCCGAGCGGCTCGAATGCTTCTGTCGGCCCAATGCCATGGCCCGGGCGCTGACGAACCTGCTGGAGAACGCCTGCCATTTCGGCCGTGAGATCACCATCCGCGCCGACACGACCGTCGGCGGGATCATCGTCGACGTCGAAGACGACGGACCGGGCATACCGGACGACCGCCGCCGCGACGTGGTCGAGCCGTTCGTCCGCCTGGATCCGTCACGCGCGAACCGTCCCGGCAGCGTCGGGCTGGGACTATCGATCGTGCAAGAAATCCTGTCCGGCCATGACGGCACGCTGGCTCTCCTCGACCGTCAGCCGCATGGGCTCGTCGCACGGATCACGCTTCCGAATCGCGGTTCGGCGCCGGCGCGTCCGCACGAAATTCAACGTGGCGTGCCGCCCGTATCCTAGTATTATAGCCCGCCGGTTTAGGGCCCGTCGGCCGATGCCATTTATATATCCGTTGCGGAAAGCGTCGACTTCCTTCCGGCGCCACGCCGATACTTCGAATCGCGCGCCCTCGCCTTCGCCCCATCCCTTTCCGCCCGGCGGAACGTTCCATTTGACTGAAGATGGGATGTCAGCAGTTGCGTATTGTAAAAGAATTTAAATATTTCAAGCGTTGCTCTTCCTGTCTTCAGCGCTTATTTATAAGTGGCGTACTTTGAAGGAGCGGATGTAAGTCTAATCTACATCGCCCCTGTCGAGATCGAAACAGAGAAAGCAAAAGGCGAGACGTACGGCTTACCGGAGAGGCGGGTCTGTACGGAAAGTTCGTCGCATTCTTGTCTGTACGCTGTTTCGCAGTCCCGCAGGCGTGAAATCGCGCTGCGCGGAAGAACATGCCATCGCTCGCATCGAACCGCTCCACCTCAGGCGTGGCGGCGGAATGGTCTGGAATTGATTGAATGACCGACAGGCTCGCCACGATTACGGCCAGAATCATCGTCGCCTATGTCTCCAACAATTGGATGACGTCCGCCGGCCTCACGGGCCTCATCGACGATGTCCACAGCGCCCTTCATCGTCTGGCCAAGGACGCCCCCTCTCCGTCGCGGACCAAGCCGATCCCGGCTGTCCCGATCAGGGGGTCCGTAACCCCCGACTTCATCGTCTGCCTCGAGGACGGCCTCAAATACAGGTCGCTCGTCCGCCACCTCTCGACGAAATACAATCTGACGCCCAAGCAATATCGGGAAAAATGGGGCCTGCCCAACAATTACCCGATGGTGGCGCCGAACTTCGCCGTCCGGCGGCCGGCCGTCGGCAAGAAGCCGCACGTCAGGCATCACACCGAAAGCCGCGCGGAAAGCCGGGCCTAAGCAGAATTTTTCGCCGCGTCCTTTCAAGAGTCCCGCGGCACCGGTCCTCCGTTCGCTTTTCGCATCGCAGGCCCGAGATTGGCGCGCAAGCCGCCGCTTCGCCGCACTCCCCCTCCCGAATCAGACGCTCCCTTCCGCCTGCGGCGATCCCGCCGACGTGCGGATCGGCGCCGCCGGAAAGGCCGACGGAGAGTGGCCGCCGCGTTCTGCACGGCGACATTGCGGCCGGCGGCGGGCTGGAACAGGGCTTTCTGCGGGACGAACCGGGCGCACGGCATGTGCAAAAGCAGCCCCCGCGCGAACGGAAAGCGCTTTTTTATAATCATTATCAAACGCTTAAGTAATTTCCGACTCGCCTTGACACCGCAAGGGGGCGTGGGTATGGTCCGCCCGTTTTCAAGGGGGCGTCCGGCAGGGTTTTGCCGGCCAGGGAGCATGTTGCCGCGATGGCGAGCGACGAGGCGAACCAGGCCGGTCCACCCGGCAAAGACAATCCCAGCGAAGCCGACCTGTCCGATCGCCTGCGCCGTCTCGACGAACGCCTCGGTAGCGTGAAAGCCGAAGCGGATGCTCGGGAGGTTCGGCGGCAGAAGCAGGAGGGGGATCCCTCCTCGCTTGGCAAGGCGTTGCGCCTTTCGTCCGAATTCGTGGCCGGCATTCTCGCCGGCGCGGCCCTCGGATGGGTGGTGGACAGGTTCGCGGGCACCTCCCCTTGGGGCCTCTTCGTTTTCCTGATACTCGGCTTCGTGGCGGGTGTCCGGAATCTGATGCGCGCCGCGGACGCGCTGGGCAAACCGCCCGGCAAACAGGAATAACGGCGCATCGCGCCATAGAAGACAGGGCCTCACAGGCGATGGATCCGATTCATCAGTTCGCAATCGAGCCGATTTTCACGTTTGGCCATGGCTTCGCCTTCACCAATTCGGCTTTCTTCATGCTTCTCGCCGTCGTGCTGACGGCCTTGCTGATGATCGCGAGCACCTCGAGCCGCGCCGTGGTCCCGGGCCGCTGGCAGGCTCTCGCCGAGACGTTCTATGAATTCGTGGCCGGCACGGTGCGGGGCTCGGCCGGCGTCGAAGGCATGCGCTTCATGCCCTTCGTGTTCTCGGTCTTCATGTTCGTGCTGATGTGCAACATGCTCGGCCTGATCCCCGGCTTCTTCTCGGTCACCAGCCACATCATCGTCACCTTCGCGCTCGCCGCGCTCGTCATCGGCGTCGTCATCATCTACGGCTTCTACAAGAACGGCATGCATTTCCTGCACCTGTTCACGCCGTCGGGCGTGCCGGGCTGGCTGATGCCGCTTCTCGTGGCGATCGAGATCATCTCCTTCGCCTCCCGTCCGATCAGCCTCTCCGTCCGTCTCTTCGCCAACATGCTCGCCGGCCACATCGCCCTGAAGATCTTTGCGAGCTTCATCATCGCCCTGGCGAGCGGCGGCTTCCTGGTCGCGCTCCTTTCGCCCCTGCCCTTCCTTCTGGTCATCGCCCTGGTGGCTCTCGAAACGCTGGTTGCGGTGTTGCAGGCCTATGTGTTTGCAACGCTCACCTGCATCTACCTCAATGACGCCCTTCATCCCGGCCATTGATCGCATCCCGACCACTCAACCTCTGCCAACATTCTAAACAGGAGTTTCCCATGGATCCCGTCGCAGCAAAGTACATCGGCGCTGGTATCGCTTGCCTCGGCATGGCTGGCGCCGGCATCGGCCTCGGCAATCTGTTCGGCCAGTTCCTCTCCGGCGCGCTGCGCAACCCGTCGGCTGCCGACGGCCAGCGTGCGAACCTGCTGCTCGGCTTCGCGCTGACGGAAGCGCTCGGCATCTTCTCGCTGCTGATCGCGCTGCTGCTGCTCTTCGTGGTCTGACGCCAGCCGGCGACAGAGGCGACGGCTCTTCGGCCACCAGGCCGGGGAGCCGTGCATAGCTTCGGCGGCGATGCTGCAATCATATTGGCTCCGCCTGTCGTGGACGGGCCCGCAATCCGTTGAAGGTGTTTCATGGCCGCAACGACTGCAGGAACCGAGGTTCCTGCCGAATCACATAAGGACGGCGCGTTTCCGCCCTTCGACAGCTCGACCTTCGCTTCGCAGATCGTGTGGCTGGTTATCGCTTTCGGGCTTCTCTATCTCCTGATGTCGAGGATCGCGCTGCCGCGCGTCGCCGGCATCCTGGACGATCGGGCCGGCAAGATCGCGGCCGACCTCGATGCCGCCCGCAAGGCGAGGGCGGAGAGCGACGCGGCTCTCGCGACCTATGAGACGTCGCTGGCGCAGGCGCGCGCCAAGGCGCAGAACATCGCTGCGGAAACCCGGCAGGCGGTGACGGCGGAAACCAATGCCACCCGCCAGCAGCTCGAAGCGGAGCTTTCGGCCAAGCTCGCGACGGCGGAGACGCAGATCACCGCCACCAAGACGGCGGCGCTCGGCAGCGTGAACGGCATTGCCGTGGAGGCTGCCGCCGCCATCGTCGAGCAGCTCATCGGCAAGGCTCCGGACGCCCACACCGTCCAGGCGGCGGTCGACGCCGCGGTCTCGAACTAGGATCGCGCCATGTACTTTGCAGAGATGCTTCACGAAGTCTTCGATCCTGCCGGTCCGGAATTCTATATCCTGCTCGCGGTGGTGATCTTCCTCCTCGTCATCTGGAAGGTCGGCGGCTTCGCCCAGATCGGCAAGGCGCTCGACGCCCGCGGCAATGCCGTGCGCATGGAACTCGATCAGGCCCGTTCGCTGCGTGAAGAAGCGCAGAGGCTGCTGACGGACTACCAGCGCCGGCAGAAGGAAGCCGAGGCAGAGGCGGCTTCGATGATCGAGACGGCCAGGATCGACGCGGAACGCTTCAAGGCCGAGCAGATCGCCAAGATCGAGGATTTCGTGGCCCGCCGTACCAAGCTCGCGGACCAGAAGATCGCCCAGGCCGAAGCCACCGCGATCGCGGAAGTCCGCGCGGCCGCAGCGGACGCCGCCGTGAAGGCGGCTTCCTCGATCCTGTCGGACCAGCCGGCATCGAGCGCCGCCAATCTGATGTCGGCCGCCCTCAACGAGGTTCGCGCCAAGCTCAACTGAGCCCCGATCCGTCGGATTTCTGAAGAAAAGGCCGCCCACAAGGCGGCCTTTGCCATTTCCCCTGGAGCAGGCCCCCTGCCCTCTCTTCCTTATGCCCGGAAGGCCAGTTGCTGCGCGAACAAGCCCGGACGGAATGATCGCGTCCATCCGCTGATGCCCGGACACCTGTCGTCGAGGCGTCCGCGCACCCGGCATGCGCTCCCCGGTCTCAGGTCGGGTCTTCGCGATGGAGGTCGTGGATGGCGACGCCGGCGTCCTGGTTGACAGGGGGCAGCAGCCACTCGCTGTGGCGCAGGGTGCGCTGCGTGTCCTCGAGGCCGGCGGTCCAATGCTCCCGCATCGAGGTGCCCGAGAACTCGTAGTCCTTGGCGTGGCCCTCGTAATTCTTGTGCTGGTAGATCAGGTGCACGATGTTGACGACGCCGGCATCCGAGTAATCCTCGATGAGCGCCCGCTCTTCCCCCGTGAGCTGGTCGGCCGGCACCCGTTTCAGCGCCTCCAGAAGCTTCTGCTTGAGCTGGTGGATGCGTTCGAAATTGTCGGTGTTCTGGCGCGTCCGGCTCGAATACATGATGTCCTTGTGGCGCGACAACACGTCGGGCATGCTGCGCGGCAGTTCGCCCCGCGCGCTGAACAGGTCGACCTGGAACACCAGGGAACTGCGATCCTCGTCCAGGTCGAGCAGATATTGCAGCGGCGTGTTGGAGACGATGCCGCCGTCCCAGTAATATTCGCCCTCGATGCGCACAGGCGGCAGGGCCGGCGGAAGCGCGCCGCTGGCCATGATGTGCTCGGGGCCGATGCGCACATTGTCGGTGTCGAAATAGAGGAAATTGCCGGTGCGGACGTTCACGGCGCCGACACTGAGCCGCTTCCTGCCGTTATTGAGGATATCGAAATCGATGACTTCCGTCAGCGTCTCCCGCAATTCCTCGGTCTGGTAGAAGCTGGTCGCGCCCTCGGCCCCGGCCGGCATCAGCCATGGACTGGGGAAGCGGGGCTTGAAGAAGCCGGGCTGGCCCAGCGTCATCGTCAGCCACGAACTGGTGCGGTTGCGGATGTCGCGGAAGATGTCGCCCTCCGGCGTGTAGCTCCACACCTTCCGCCCGGAGATCTTCTGCCAGAACTGCTCGAGGCGGGCGAGGCGCCGGCTCGGCTCGTTGCCGGCGATGATCGAGGCATTCACCGCGCCGATGGAGACGCCGGAGAGCCAGTTGGGCTCGCAGTCGGCGTCGGCGAGCGCCTGGTAGACGCCGGCCTGGTAGGCGCCGAGCGCGCCGCCGCCCTGGAAGACCAGTGCGACGCGGTCATACCGCCCGGCGATTTCCGCGATGCTCGCACGCGCGGCCTTGTCCCGGTTTCGATCAAGCACGGTGTCCGTTCTCCCAATCCCGCGCCGCAGAGGCGCAAATGCGCCAGTGTCTTGGCACGGGCCTGTGACATCGCCGTGTCGGCAGGCGGGACTGGGGCGACCGGCCGCGGGCCGGTGGCGAAGGAGAAAACGCAGGCCCCCATGCGCTGGTTTTGCCAGGTAAGGCGTGACGATGGAGGGCGATCACCAGGTCACCCTTCTCGGCGGAGAGGAAGAGGTCGATCGGGGATCGCCCCTCCAATCGGGCCTGAGTTGGCGCATAGGGGCGGCCCGCCGGCGCGAACGCGCCGGGGCTACCTCAATGGGCCCTGTCGATGCAGAAATCCACGACGTCGAGCAGGGCCGATTTCACCGGGCCATCGGCAAAGAGGCCCAGGGCATCCTTCGCCATCGACCCGTAGTGACGGGCGCGCTCGATCGTATCCTCCAGGGCGTGATGGCGCCGGATCAGCGCCACCGCATGGTCGAGGTCGGCCTCCGCAATCTCGCCCCGCTCGAGCGTGCGGCGCCAGAATTCGCGCTCCTGCTCGCTGCCGCGGCGAAAGGCGAGCACCACCGGCAGGGTGATCTTGCCCTCGCGGAAATCGTCGCCGACATTCTTGCCGAGCTCGGCGCCCGAGCCGCCATAGTCGAGCGCATCGTCGACGAGCTGGAACGCGATGCCGAGATTCATGCCGAACGACCGGCAGGCCGACTGCTCGTCGCGGGGGCGCTCGGCGAGCACCGGCCCGACCTCGCAGGCGGCGGCGAAGAGTTCGGCGGTCTTGCCGCGAATCACGGCGAGATAATCGTCTTCGGTCGTCGCCGTGTCCTTGGCGGCCGCAAGCTGGGCAACCTCGCCTTCGGCGATCACGGTCGCGGCGCTGGAGAGGATGTCGAGGGCCCGAAGCGACCCCACCTCGACCATCATGCGGAAGGCCTGGCCGAGCAGGAAGTCGCCGACCAGCACGCTCGCCTCATTGCCCCACAGCATGCGGGCGGCCGGCTTTCCCCGGCGCATGTCGCTCTCGTCGACGACATCGTCGTGCAGGAGCGTCGCGGTGTGCATGAATTCGACCGAGGCGGCCAGCTTGATGTGCCCCTCGCCGCCATAATTGGCGAGCTGGGCGGTCGCGAGGGTGAGAATCGGCCTCAGACGCTTGCCGCCCGACGAGATCAGGTGGTTGGCGACCTCGGGAATCATCGTCACATCCGATCCCGTGCGCGACAAAATGGTGGAATTCACCTTCGCCATGTCGGCCCTGGTCAGCCCGACGATGGCATCGATGGACGCCAGCGGCCCGGATTTGTCTTCAAATGCGACGACGACACCCAAAATAACCACTCCCTTGACCGGCGCACCATAGAAATGAGCGTCGCCGCACACAAGCATCCTGTTGCCGCATCGTAATCACCTCCGGCTGATCGAACCCGGAGTTCTACGGCATGGGCGATATCGTGCCCGATTATCATCCCCGCTGTTGCATGTCGTGCCCATAGCAGCAACAATTGGGTGATGGAAGAAATCGTGCGCACCAACGACCTTGTCCTCATCTCCTATATCGAAGCCTTGCTCGATCAGGCCGGCGTCACCCATCTGGTGCTCGACACACATATGAGCGTGCTCGAGGGATCGCTCGGCATCATCCCGCGCCGCATCCTGGTCGATTCGGACCAGGCCGGGCTGGCCCGCATGCGCCTGCGCGAGGCCGGGCTCGCCAAGGAACTGCGCGAGACGTGAGCGTCGTCACCAAGAGCCCGTTCCTCGGCGGACGGCTGACGCTCCTCCAGCCGGAGAAGGGCCACCGCGCCGGCACGGATGCCGTGCTGCTGGCCGCTTCGGCTGCACCGAAACCGGGCGAGACGTTGTTCGACCTCGGCGCCGGCGTCGGCGCGGCCGGCCTCGCCGTGGCGATCCGTGCGCCCGAATGCCGGATCCGGCTGGTCGAGATCGTCGCCGAGATCGAGGAACTCGCGGATGCCAATATCCGGGAGAACGGTCTCGGCGCCCATGTCGCGGCCATGCGGGCCGACGTCACCGCGCCGCTGCTTCAGGAAGGCCCGATGCAGCCCTCGGGCGCCGACTACGTCATCATGAACCCGCCCTTCCACCTCGAGGGCACCGTACGCGCCCCGCCGAGCGCCTATCGCGGCACCGCCCATATCCACGGGCCGGAAGGGGACGAAGCATGGATCCGCTGCGCGCACGCGCTGCTGCGCTCCAAGGGCACGCTGACGATCATCCATCGCGCCGATGCGCTGCCCCGGTTGCTCGCCGCGCTCGACCGACGCTTCGGCGACATCCGCATCAAGCCTGTCCTCCCGCGCATGGACGAGCCCGCCGGCCGCATCCTGCTGCGCGCCGTGAAGGACAGCCGCGCCCCGCTGGTGCTGCTGCCGCCGCTGGTGCTCCACGGTGCCGACGGCGCCTTCACCCCCGAGGCGCAGGCTCTGCATCGGGGCGAGGGCCTGATCGACTGGCGGAACGGCGGCTGAGTTCACGCCATGCGGTTGATCAGCTCGATGAACCGGGCGAACAGGCCGGCCTGGGAATGGATGCCGAGCTTCTGGTGGATGTTGCGCCGATGCACCTTCACGGTGCCGACGCTGATGCCGAGGGCGCGGCCGATCGATTCGGACGAATGGCCCTGCAGCACGAGATTGACGATCTCGCCCTCGCGTCCGGTCAGGGACTGGCTCGCCCACAGCCGCGCCCGATCGAACTCGGAGCCCGGCAGCAGCGGAAGGGCCGTACGGTCCGGCGCGCTCCGGGCGGTCGGCAGATCCTTCCAATGCTGCCCGCAGAGGCACAGGACGAGCGGCGCGAGGTCGCGCAACGCCCGCACCTCGGCGGTGCCGAACGGCCCCGAGCGGGCCAGACGCATCAGCGACAGCACGACGGCCGTGCTTTCGGGCAGCTGGACGAAGAAGCCGGCCTCTTCCGCGAGCCCCGTCTGGGTGTAGTAGGAGCGATAATACTCGCTCGTGTAGAACCGGTCGGGCGCCAGTTCCCGCATGCGCCAGAAGCCTTCCCGCCCCTCGATGGCGGCATGGTAGAACGGGTCGAGCAGATAGGGGCCCTCCTGATAGAGCGCCACATAGATGTAGCTTTCTGCGGCGGAGAACGTCTCGAACAGCATCGGCGGGCGCGCCGCGCCGCGATAGCCGAACACCACGCAGTGATCGAAACCCACATGCAGGCGCAGCCAGTCGAGCAGGGCCCGCTCGAACACGCCGCCCGTTCCGCCCGCCGACCGGATCGCATCGGCCAGCGTGAGCGCACTCTTGAATCGAGGATTGGACGCGCGAATGACTACCCCTCCTGCCGAACAAACAAGCAGATTCTACCCCCCGAGAGGTATATACGGCCACGAATTTCCTCTGTTAGCATTCCCTGATACCGGGACGAAAGCCTGAAGGTGAGCCCGGCGGAAAGCCCGCATCCAGGGGTTGGACCAGTGAGCGAGACGGCACTGCCCGATATCGAATTTCGCGCCATCACCAAGAAATATGGCGAGGTGACCGCCGTCCACGGCGTCGACCTCGCCGTTCCCAAGGGCGCCTTCGTCGCGCTGCTCGGCCCGTCCGGCTGCGGCAAGACCACCTGCCTGCGCATGATCGGCGGCTTCGAGGAGCCCAGCACCGGCCAGGTGATGATCCGCGGGCGGGACATGGCGGGCACGCCGCCCTTCCGGCGTCCCGTCAACATGGTGTTCCAGCAATACGCGCTGTTTCCCCATTTCGACGTCGGCGACAACATCGCCTACGGCCTGCGCCAGGCGCGCCCGCGCATCGAACGTGCCGAGATCGGCCGCCGGGTCGACGAGGCGCTGGCGATGGTCCGCCTCGCCGGCTATCAGCGGCGGCGCGTCCACGAATTGTCCGGCGGCCAGCAGCAGCGCGTCGCCCTGGCGCGCGCGCTGGTCAACAGGCCGGCGGTTCTCCTCCTCGACGAGCCGCTGGCGGCGCTCGACAAGAAGCTGCGCACGGAGATGCAGCTCGAACTGCAGAACCTCCAGCGCGAGCTCGGCATCACCTTCGTGCTGGTGACGCACGACCAGGAGGAGGCGCTGTCGATGAGCGACCTCGTCTGCGTCATGAACAAGGGCCGCATCGTCCAGCTCGGCCAGCCCAGCGCGATCTATGACGACCCGGCGGACCTCTTCGTCGCCGATTTCGTCGGCAAGACCAACCTCCTGCCCGGCACGGTCGCGCAGGCCGGCGAGGACGGCGCCCAGATCCGGCTCGCCAACGGCGTTGCCCTAGCCTCCCGCAGCCGCAGCCGCCTCCACGGCGGCCAGGCGGTCTCGGTCAGCATCCGGCCGGAAGCCCTGCGGCTCGGCGCCACGGAGGGGCCGCTGCTGCAGGGCACGATCCAGAACCGCATCTTTCTCGGCTCGACGGCCGAATATGCCGTCGATGTCATCGGCCTCGGCACGGTGATGGTGACGGCCGACCACAACGCGAACGAAGCGGGCCTCAGGGGACCGGGCGACAGCGTCGCCATCGGCTTCGCTCCGGGCGCCCCGCTCGCCTTCCCCGCCTCCTGAATCTTCAAAGGCCGTGGAAACGGTCGACACACAGAGGGAAACCAGCCATGTCGAAATCCTACCGCGACAACCTGCCGATCTCGGCCAGGGCGTTCGTCGACCAATTGCTGCGCTATCGCAAGGGCTCGATCAGCCGCCGCCATTTCCTCGGGGTGACCGGCCTCGGCATGGCGATGGCGGTGCTGGCGCGCGAGAACGGCTTCCTGCCGGCGCCCGCCTATGCCGCCGGAGAGCTCGGCGACAAGATGTCGATCGCGACCTGGCCGAACTACCACGATCCGCAGACCTTCGTGAACTTCACCAAGGCGACGGGCGTCGCCGTCGAGGTCAACGTCTTCGGCTCGAACGAGGAGATGCTGGCCAAGCTGCAGGCCGGCGCCTCGGGCTGGAGCCTGTTCGTGCCGACGAATTATACGATCTCGACCTACAAGAAGCTCGGCGTCATCGAAGCGCTCGATATGTCCAAGCTGCCCGCCTATAACGGCCCGACGGAAGACAAGCGCTTCACCGCCGAAGGCACCATCGACGGCACCATCTATGCCGTGCCGAAGAACTGGGGCACCACCGGCTTCTCGGTCAACACGCAGAAGCTCAGCAAGCCGATGTCGAGCTGGAAGGAATTCTGGGACACCGCGATGGCCGAGGGCGACAACCGCACCCTCGTGCACGACTACCAGCTCACCGCCATCGGCAACGCCCTGAAATATTACGGCTTCTCCTTCAACTCCCTGAAGCCGGAGGAGATGGCCAAGGCCGAGGAGTTGCTGCTCAAGGTCAAGCCGCATCTCTACGGCATCTCCAGCGACTACCAGCCGCCGATGCGCGCGGGCGACGCCTGGATGACGATGTGCTGGACCAATGACGGGGCGCAGCTCGCCCGCGATCTCCCCCACATCCAATATGTCCTCGGCCGGGAGGGCGGCGAGATCTGGACCGATTTCTATGCCATCCCGAAGGACGCGCCCAACAAGCCGGCCGGCTACGCCCTGCTCAACTACCTGATGACGCCGGAGAATGCCGTCAAGGAACACCTCGCCAACGGCGCCCCCTGCACGGATTCGCGCGTCAATGCGCTTTTGCCGAAGGAATTCCTCACCAACCCGATCCTCTATCCGGCCGCCGAACTGCTGGCGCCGCTGGAATTCGGCGCCGCCGCGACGCTCACCAGTCCCGACCGCGCCGAGCTGATGGCCCGCTTCAAGGCGGCATGAGCCTCAAAACGGGCATTTCAACGGCCTTCTCTCCCGTTTGGGAGAAGGTCCCGGCGGGGGGATGAGGGTCTGGACGTCGACGAAGACAGCTCGATAGTTGCGCTGGAATTGTCGAATGCCAGTCCCTCATCCGGCGCTACGCGCCACCTCTTCCCGCCCGGGAGAAGGAAATTGCGCCATTTCTTGCATGCCCTGCGCCTATGGACACCCCGCCGCCTTCCCCGGAAATATGCGCCGCGTCCGGCTCCGCCGGGACCCACACAGACTGACCGACCACACCAGGACACCCCGCCCCGTGGCCACCGCTACCGCACGCCGCACCCTCGTGACCACCCTGCTCCTCGCGCCGGCGACGGCGTGGCTGGTGGTCTTCCTTGTGCTGCCGTTCATCGCCGTGATCGTCTTCAGCGTCGGCCTGCGTGCGCCCGAAGGAGGCTACCAGGCGGCCTTCACCCTGGCGCAATATGCCAATCTCGGCGCCCGCTCGACCGCCTTCTGGAACACCATGGTGCTGGCGCCCGCCGGTGCGCTCGCCTGCCTGCTCGTCGCCTATCCCGTCGCCTATTACCTTGCCTTGCGGGTGTCGCCGCGCCGGCGCCTCATCCTGCTCGCTTTGGTGGTGATCCCGTTCTGGACCAGCCTGCTGATGCGCACCTATGCCTGGATGTATATCCTCGGAGCGCGCGGCATACCCGCCTTTCTCGACCTCATCGGCATTCCCGACGTCAGGCTCCTGAACACGCCGGGCTCGGTGATGCTCGGCATCGTCTACGGCTATCTGCCGCTGATGATCCTGCCGATCTATGTCAGCCTCGAGCGGCTCGACAGGCGCCTGCTCGAAGCCTCGGCGGATCTCGGCGCCACGCCGGTCTCGACCTTCCTCGGCGTGACGCTGCCGCTCTCCCTGCCCGGGGTGATGACCGGCATCTCGCTGGTGACGATCCTGCTGCTCGGCGAGTACCTGATCCCGACCCTCCTGGGCGGCGGCAAGGTCTTCTTCATCGGCAACGCCCTCGTCGACCTCTTCCTGCAGTCGCGCAACTGGCCCTTCGGTTCGGCCATCGCGGTGACGCTGGTGGTGGCCTCGGTGCTGGTCCTGCTGGTCGCCAACAGGGTCACGGCACGGATTTCGGGCGCGCGCCAAGTGGACCTCATCTAAGGGTGGACCTCATCTAGTGGATCTCGTCTGATGCGCGCCTTCGTCATCGCCGTCTTCGGCTTTCTTTATCTGCCGATCGCGCTGGTCGTGCTGTTCTCCTTCAACGCCGGCCGCAACGCCAGCGAGATCGTCGGCTTCTCGTTCCGGTGGTATGGCACGGCGCTGTCCAACCCGTTCCTGGTGGAAGCGCTGCAGAACACGCTGATCGTGGCCTCGACCAGCGCCGTCCTCGCCGCGGTCTTCGGCACGTCGGCCGCGCTCGGCCTGGCGCGCGTCGGCCCCAGGACCCGCGCGGTGTTCGACGCCCTGTTCGGCGCCGCGATCGTGGTGCCGGGCGTCGTCATCGGCATCGCCACGCTGGTGGCGCTGGTGGCGCTGTTCGCCGCCGTCAATCCGCTGCTGGCCTCGGCCTGGCCCGGGCCGAACCCGCCCCGGCTCGGCCTCGGCTACAGCTCGATCATCGCCGCTCACGGCCTGTTCTCGATGGCGCTGGTCACCATGATCGTCAGGGCGCGCCTCGGCAGCCTCAGCCGCGACCTCGTCGAGGCTTCGAGCGATCTCTACGCCACCCCGCTGACCACCTTCCGCTCGATCGTCCTGCCGCAGATCTTCCCCGCCATCCTCGCCGGGCTGCTGCTCGCCTTCACCTTCTCCTTCGACGATTTCATCATCGCCTTCTTCGTCGCCGGCGCGCAGACCACGCTGCCGATCTACATCTTCGCCTCGATCCGGCGCGGCGTGACGCCCGAGATCAACGCCATCGCCACCATCGTCCTCATCGCCTCCGTGGCGATGGTTCTCGTGGCGCAGGCCCTGCTGCGCCGGCGCAGTTGAAGAACGCCTTTCGCAGGCGCCAGCCCTCCAGCCCATGCCCGAGAGAAAATCCATGATCCTGCAAGACCGCATCGCCATCGTCACCGGCGCGGGTTCCGGCATCGGCCGTGCGGGCGCCCTCGCCATGGCGCGCGAGGGCGCCCATGTCGTCGTCGCCGATCGCAACGCCGCGGCCGGCGAGGAGACGGCCGGCCGGATCCTGTCGCAGGGCGGGCGTGCCGAAGCCGTGGCGACCGACGTGGACGACGACGATGCGGTCGAGAGACTGATCCGGTCGACGCTCGCAAAGCACGGCCGCATCGACATCCTGCACAACCATGCCGGCATCCAGGTCGGCGGCCCGCTCACCGAGGTGACGCTCGCGGCGATGGATGCTTCCTGGCGGGTGAACGTCCGCGCCCATTTCCATACCGCCAAGCTGGCGATGCCGGCCATGATGGCGGCGGGCCGCGGCGTCATCCTCAACACCGCCTCCAATTCGGGCGTCTTCTTCGACCGCGAGATGATCGCCTATGCGACGTCCAAGCACGCCATCGTGGCGATGACCAGGCAGATGGCTATCGACTATGCCCGCTACGGGGTGCGGGTGAACGCGCTGTGCCCCGGCTGGGTGGATACCCCGTTCAACGACCCCTTCATCGCCCAGATGGGCGGCCGGGGCGCGATCGAGGCCTATGTCCGTGACAAGATCCCGATGGGACGCTGGGCCAGCGCCGAGGAGATCGCCGAGGCCATCCTCTTCCTCGTCTCCGACCGCTCCTCCTTCGTCACCGGCCATGCCCTCGTCGTCGACGGCGGCGAGAGCATCTCGTAACGCAAATTAACGCATTGTTTTGACGCGTTTTCTTAATCGAAATTCGATCGGCTTTTCTGAAAATGCCATAGTCGGCTTGGTGGAGGGCGACCGGCGGTCGCCCCCTGTCTTACCGTGCGGGGATCACCAGCAGACGCGACGACGGACCCAGACCACGCGGTGCCGGTAATAGACCCTGCGGTTTACCCAGCGGCAACGCCGGTGCCCGTAATAGCCGTGACGATAGCCGTAGCCGCGGCGGTGATAGCCATAGCCGTAATGACGGTAGCCATGACGGTAACCATAGTGGCGCCGATACTGCACGTCCGTGGCCGCCGGGGCGGGTCCGGTCTGTTCGATCGCCTGGACGAGCGCATTGCTGGCCGCCGGATGGATGACGGCCGCCTGCGCATTCGTGACGGCGAGGGCGCCGCTGCCCATGCCGAGCGCCAGGGTAACAGCGAAGACGAGCTTACGAAACATTCTAGCCTCCTTTGCTATTGCCGATATGAAGGCCTGGTCGAACCCGATTCAGGCCCCCCGCTGCAGCCGGCGCCTCGATCCGAGATCGCCGACTCTCTCGTTTTCGGATTCCCGCCCTCCTTGGATCGGCAAAGTCTCCGCACGAAATGCCGAAAAGTTCGCACGTGCCGGCCGGCACGTCGCCGGCAAGACAGTCAAGCGATATATTATGGAACCTTGTCACCTCTGCAGACATCATACATCCATACCGCAACTATTCCTATTCATAGTTGAACGTGGCTTGATCGATACATTCATGCGGCGTTCACCGGCATGAACGGCGCCTCGCGATGCCGGCGAGGTTCGGCCGGGACATCGCGGAGGCGGGGCCCTCCTTCTGCGAAGGGGATTCGATCCCTATATTGATCGGCGGGCGCCCCCGACGGCGCTCCTGTTGCAAGGACGGAAACGCGTTGTCCCCGACGATCACCGACACCCTTTCCCCGGATTCCCCCTCTTCCACCAAGGTTTCGAAAGCTGGACCGGTGCGGCGCATGCTGGCGCCGCTCCTCGCCCTCGTGCCGGAGAAATGGCGCCGCCGGGCGCCCGTGGTCGCCGTGCTCCACCTCTCCGGCGCCATCAGCGCCGCCTCGCGCTTCGGCGGCGGCCTGAACATCGCCAGGCTGGAGAAGACGATCGACGGCGCCTTCCGGGTGAAGGGTGCCAGCGCGGTCGCGTTGGTCATCAATTCGCCGGGCGGCTCGCCCGCCCAATCCCACCTGATCATGCGGCGCATCCGGGCGCTGGCCGAGGAGAAGAAGCTTCCCGTCTTCGCCTTCGTCGAGGATGTCGCGGCCTCTGGCGGTTACATGATCGCCTGCGCCGCCGACGAGATCATCGCCGATCCCACATCGATCATCGGCTCGATCGGCGTGGTCTCCGCCTCCTTCGGCTTCGACCGGCTGATCGACAAGCTGGGCATCGAGCGGCGCGTCCACACGGCCGGCCGCTCCAAGACGATGCTCGACCCCTTCCGGCCGGAAAAGCAGGAAGACGTCGACAGGCTCCTCGCCTTGCAGCGGGACGTGCACGACATCTTCATCGCGCTCGTCAAGGAGCGGCGCGGCGCCAAGCTGAAGGGAGCGGACGACGTCCTGTTCACCGGCGAGTTCTGGCTCGCCTCGCGCGCGATCGAACTGGGCCTCGCCGACGGCATCGGCGACATCCGCTCGACCCTGCGCCGGCGTTTCGGCGAGAAGGTCCGCTTCAAGCCGGTGTCGGAGCCGCGCGGCTTCCTGAGCCGCCGTCTCGGGCTGGGGACCGGCCTTGCGGCCGCCCAAAGCGAGCAATGGGCGGAAGGATTGCTCGCCGCCATCGAAGCGCGTGCAATTCGCTCGCGTTTCGGTCTATAGTCACCAATGTGTCAAACAGAGGGCCTGCCATGCACCCTGTCGTTCTCGCACTCGCCGGCTTCGTCGGCACCGTGATCCTCCTGCGCCTCATCAAGCGGGAATGGGACAGGATCAACCGCGAGCTCTACAAGCCTCAGCCCGTGAGGCAGGAGGCCGTCAATCTCCGGCGAGACCCCAGGAGCGGCGTCTGGCGCCCCGAATAGCCTGATGCCCGTTGCGGGGCGCCGATCCGGCGGCCCGTCCGGCCTGGAATGGGTGCGACGAACGCCGGTGGCTGTCGCCGGCCCGTTCAGTCTTCGTCCTGCACGATCCTGCATGCCCGGCGCATCGGCAGGCTGCGATCTTCGACGATCGTTCCGTCGGACAGGATGACGTGCTGCCATTCATAGACGTCGCAATGCGATCCGGTCACGGCCCGGTCGCGGATCCTGACGACCGGCGGCCCGCGATGGCCGCAGCGTCCGGCGGCGATGCCGGGCGGACAATTGCCCGTGACGATGACCAGTGCGGATGTATCGCCGCCGCTATGGCCGCCGGAGGACGTTGAGCCGCCGGGCGAGGAGCCTCCCGGCGAATTTCCGGAACGGCCGGTGGTCGCCGCGGAGGCCGATGCGGAGGAAACCGCGAGCGCGCCGATGACGAGGGCTGCGACGAGGCCGCCGCGCAGATGAAATCGCTTGTCCATGGCATTTCTCCCAAATTGCGGAACGCCATCCGTTCCCGTCCCTCGAAAGTCCCATGACCGGCCCCGGAAGGATGTGCGGGCCGGCACACATCCCTCGGCACGGCGGAAGCGGCGCCGGCGCTATTCAGAATCCGGTTTCCCCTGTTTCGATCTTGCTCTAAGGGTGTGGCCCGTCGTCCGGGGCTTCGGCCGGGACGACGACAACGACCAAGCCCGAGCAGTGAAATGGCCGATGCCTTGCCCGCCCATATGCGCCCCGAACGGTCCTTCCAGGGCCTCATCCTGACCCTGCAGCGCTATTGGGCCGATTACGGCTGCGTCGTGCTGCAGCCCTACGACATGGAGGTCGGCGCCGGCACCTTCCATCCGGCCACGACCTTGCGTTCGCTCGGCCCGAGGCCGTGGCATGCGGCCTATGTGCAGCCCTCCCGGCGTCCGAAGGACGGGCGCTACGGCGAAAATCCCAATCGTCTGCAGCATTACTACCAGTTCCAGGTCATCCTGAAGCCGTCGCCGCCGGATCTCCAGGAGCTCTATCTCGGATCGCTCGCCGCCATCGGCGTCGACCCGCTGCTGCACGACATCCGCTTCGTCGAGGACGATTGGGAAAGCCCCACCCTCGGCGCCTGGGGCCTGGGCTGGGAATGCTGGTGCGACGGCATGGAAGTGTCGCAGTTCACCTATTTCCAGCAGGTCGCGGGGCAGGAATGCAACCCGGTGTCCGGCGAACTCACCTACGGCCTCGAACGGCTCGCCATGTATGTGCAGGGCGTCGAGAATGTCTACGACCTCAATTTCAACGGCCGCGAAGGCGCCGAAAAGGTCACCTATGGCGATGTCTTCCTGCAGGCCGAGCAGGAATATTCACGCCATAATTTCGAACATGCCGACATCGCCATGCTCAAGCAGCACTTCGCCGACGCCGAGAAGGAGTGCCGGGCCCTGCTCGCCGCCGGCGACAAGGGCGACCGGCACGAACTCGCTTTGCCCGCCTACGACCAGTGCATCAAGGCGAGCCACCGCTTCAACTTGCTCGACGCCCGCGGCGCCATCTCCGTGACGGAACGCCAGAGCTACATCCTGCGCGTGCGCGAGCTCGCCAAGGCGTGCGGCGAAGCCTGGGTAAAAACCGCAGCCGGCGGCGCCTAACGAGCTACCCTCCCCTGGAGGGGGAGGGTCGACGCGAAGCGTCGGGGTGGGGTGGCCCGAAAGGGAGCGGAATGACGAGAAAAACCATTTCCGACTTTCGCCGCGCCGGCGCTCGACGTCTACGCGAGAACACCACGGGAGCCGAACAGAAACTCTGGCATGCCTTGCAGCGGATTCCCCTGGAGGGCTCGAAATGCGCCACACTTCACCCTCCCCTCAATGGGGAGGGTCGGCCCGTAGGGCCGGGGCGGGGTGGCGGCTCTACGGCGGCAATGTTATTGGAAACCCTGCAGCCAGATGCAATTGTTCGAAACGACGCCAGACGGCGCCCCACCCCGACGCTCCCCATCGAGGGAAGGTGCGGGTTGCGGTTCCATTCCACACGGAGATCGTATGAAAGGTGACGCTCTCTCCCGTTTCCGGCTCGCAAATGCCAAACGCCTGCGAGCGAACACCACGCCGCCCGAGCAGATTCTATGGCGCCATCTCGAACGGATACCGCTCCACGGCACCCATTTCCGGCGGCAGGCTCCGATCGATCGCTACGTCGTCGACTTCGTCAGCCACAATGCAGGCCTCATCATCGAACTGGACGGCGACCAGCACGGCTCCTCCCTCGCTCGTTCCCATGATGCACGGCGCGCGGCTTTCCTCGAAGGCCAGGGATATCGGGTGCTCCGGTTCTGGAACGACGACGTCCGTTCCAATCTGGAAGGTGTCCTCGATACCATCTATGCGGCGCTGTATGGCGACCTCCATGCCGCACCGACGCGGTTTGAGCGTCGGCGACTTCATCGAATCCCGTCCGATCCCGTCGATAGTCCACACCACACCGATGCTGCGCATCACCCCACCCCGGCCCTGCGGGCCGACCCTCCCCATCCAGGGGAGGGTGAACCTGGCACCGACTAACCCATGCCCGATCTTCTGCTTGAACTCTTCTCCGAGGAAATTCCCGCCCGCATGCAGGCCAAGGCGGCCGAGGACCTCAAGAAACTGGTGACGGATGCGCTGGTGGCGCGGGGCGTGGTCTATGAGGGCGCCTCGGCCTATGCCACGCCGCGCCGTCTCGCCCTCACCGTGCACGGCCTGCCGGCCCGCCAGCCCGACACGCGCGAGGAGCGCAAGGGCCCCCGCGTCGGCGCGCCGGAAGGAGCCGTCCAGGGCTTCCTCAAATCGGCGGGCCTCGCTTCGCTCGACGAGGCGAAGATCGAGAGCGACCCGAAGAAGGGCTCCTTCTACGTCGCGGTCATCGAAAGGCAGGGCCGCGCCGTGCCGGAGCTGATCGCCGAGATCGTGCCGGAGACGGTGAAGGCCTTCCCCTGGCCGAAATCGATGCGCTGGGGCTCGGGCTCGCTGCGCTGGGTCCGGCCGCTGCATTCGATCATCTGTACCTTCGGGCTGGAGACGGAGGACCCGGAGGTGGTGCCGTTCGAGATCGAGGGCGTCAGCGTCGGCGACACCACGCGGGGGCACCGCTTCATGGCGCCCGGCCTCCTCAAGGTGCGCCGATTCGAGGATTACGTCGCCAAGCTCGAAGCCGCCCGCGTGGTGCTCGACCCGGCCCGCCGCCGCGACATCATCCTCAACGACGCCCGCAACCTCGCCTTCGCCCAGGGCCTCGAACTGGTCGAGGACGACGCCGTGCTGCACGAGGCCGCCGGCCTCGTCGAATGGCCGGTCGTGCTGATGGGCGCCTTCGACCCCGCCTTCCTCGGCGTGCCGGACGAGGCGATCCAGGCCACCATCCGGGCGAACCAGAAATGCTTCGTCGTGCGCGATCCGAACACCGGACGCCTGACCAACCGCTTCATCCTCATCGCCAATATCGAGGCCAAGGACGGCGGGGCGGCGATCGTCGCCGGCAATGAGCGCGTCATCCGCGCCCGCCTGTCGGACGCCAAATTCTTCTGGGAGACCGACCAGAAGCCCCTGCCCGGCTATGAGGACACTGGCAAGCCGCTCGACCAGCGCCTCGCCAAGATCATCGCCTCGAATGTCGTCTTCCACGAGAAGCTCGGCACCCAGGGCGAGCGCATCGCCCGCATCGCGGCGCTGGCGGGAGCCATCGCGCCGCTGGTCGGCGCCGATCCTGCCAAGGCCGAGCGGGCGGCGCGGCTCGCCAAGGCGGACCTCGCTTCCGAGATGGTCGGCGAGTTCCCGGAGCTGCAGGGCCTGATGGGCCGCTATTACGCCGAAGCGCAGGGCGAGGAGGTCTCGGTCGCCGCCGCGGTGGAGGATCATTACCGGCCCCGGGGCGCCGGCGACGCGGCGCCGTCCGAGCCCGTGGCGATCGCCGTGGCGCTCGCCGACAAGCTCGACACGCTGGTGGGCTTCTGGTCCATCGACGAAAAGCCCACCGGCAGCAAGGACCCCTACGCCTTGCGCCGGGCGGCGCTCGGCGTGATCCGCATCGCCTTGGACAACCGTCTGCGCCTGCCGCTGCTCGCCCTCGTGCGGAAGGCCCCCTTTGCCGGCGGCGGCGGCATCGCTGACGATCTCCTCGCCTTCTTCGCCGACCGCCTCAAGGTGCAGTTGCGCGAACAGGGCGCGCGCCACGATCTCGTCGACGCGGTGTTCGCGCTCGGCGGCCAGGACGACCTGCTGCTCATCGTGCGGCGCGTCGAGGCGCTCGGGCGCTTCCTCGGCACCGACGACGGCAAGGCGCTGCTGGCCGGCGCCAAGCGTGCGGCCAACATCCTGCGCATCGAGGAAAAGAAGGACGGCGCCGGCGCCTATGCCGGCGGCCTCGACCCCGCTTTGCTGGCCGAGCCGGAGGAACGGGCGCTCCAGGCCGCGCTGCAGACGGCCCGCCAGGCCGCCGCGGCAGCGGTCGCGACCGAGGATTTCGAAGGCGCGATGACGGCGCTGGCGCAGCTGCGCCTCCCAGTCGATGCCTTTTTCGACAGGATCCTCGTCAATGCGGACGACGCCGCCCTGCGGCTCAACCGCTTGAAGCTGCTGGAGGAAATCCGCGCGGCCATGCGCAGCGTCGCCGATTTCTCGAAAATCGAGGGTTGATCGCGCCGCGACTGCAAGACATCCCGTCCGGGCCGGCCGATCATCGATCCTCTCGATAGATTGCATTATGCGGCCCGGATGGTGTTAACTCATGCCGATATGCGGCATCGCCATGAATCAGGCTCGGAATCAGGCTCGCGCATGGTTTGGCACTGCCGTTCAACGCAGGCGCCGGCATGACAGTTTCGGAAACGACACTCCCCCGCCCCTCGACCAACTGGGACGACTACCGGTATGTCCGCGCGGTCGCGGAAACCAAGTCGCTGGTCGGCGCCGCCGAGATCCTCGGCGTCAACCATTCGACCGTGTTCCGCCGCATCAACGCCGTCGAGGAGGTGCTCGGCGCCCGCCTGTTCGAACGCGGGCGCGGCGGCTATTCGCTGACGGCCGCCGGCGAGGAGATGGTGGCGCTGGCCGCCCGCATGGCCGACGACATCACCGGCTTCGAGCGCCGCATCGCCGGCCGCGACGTCAAGCCCTCCGGCGAATTGCGGGTCACCACCAATGACAGCATGATGGCGCATCTGATGATGCCGGTATTCTCCAGCTTCCTCGACGCCTGCCCCGACATCCGCCTCGACATCGTCGTCTCCAATGCGCCGCTGAACCTGTCGAAGCGCGATGCCGACGTCGCCATCCGCGCCACCTCCTCGCCGCCGGACACGCTGGTCGGCCGGCGCGTCTGCACGCTCGGATGGGCGGTCTACGGGCCGGAGCGCCTGAGGGGCGCCGACATGCTCGACCTCTTCTCGGAGCGCTGGATCGGCACCGGCGAGAATCTCGGCAATATCCCGTCGGCCCGCTGGCTCGAGCGGGAAGTGCCGACGGAGCGCATCGTCATGCGCATCAACACCATCCTTGGCGTGGCGGAAGCGCTGCAGGCGAGCGCCGGCATCGGGCTGCTGCCCTGCTTCATCGGCGACACCCTCCCGCTGGCGCGGCTGTCCGAGACCATGCCGGACATCGGCGCCAACATCTGGCTGCTCACCCATCCGGACCTGAAGCAATCGGCCCGTGTCCGCGCCTTCATGGACCACACATGGGAAGCGCTGACGAAGCAGCGCCCGCTGCTGGAGGGGACGGGGGGGTAATGCAGAGCCCTTCGCCCCTTGCGGGAGAAGGCAAGCCTCCTCACCCGATCTCCACCACCACGCGGCCGCGGACCTGGCCGTCGAGGATCTTGGTCGCGATGTCCTTCACCTCGTCGAACGGGATGGACTGCGTCATCGCGTCCAGCTTGTCCCGATCGAGTTCGCCGGAGAGGCGGCGCCAGGCCTCGCGGCGCACCACCGCCGGACACTGCACCGAATCGACGCCCAGCAGCGAGACGCCGCGCAGGATGAAGGGCGCCACGGTGGCGGGCAGGTCCATGCCGCCGGCAAGGCCGCAGGCGGCGACCGCACCGCCATATTTGGTCTGGGACAGCACGTTGGCGAGCGTGGTCGAGCCCACCGTGTCGACGGCCCCCGCGAAACGTTCCTTGCCCAGCGGCTTCACCGGCCCGGTGAACTCGGCCCGGTCGATGACTTCGGCGGCGCCCAGACCCCGGAGGTAGTCCCCCTCCTCCGGCCGGCCGGTCGAGGCGACGACGTGGTGGCCCGCCCGCGCCAGCAATGCGACGGCCACCGAGCCGACGCCTCCCGCCGCGCCCGTGACCAGCACGGGGCCCCGCTCCGGCGTGATGGCATGAGCCTCCAGCGCCATGAGGCAGAGCATGGCGGTGTAGCCGGCGGTGCCGATCGCCATCACCTGGGCATGCGTCATGCCGAAGGGCACCTGCACCAGCCAGTCGCCTTTGACGCGGGCCCTCTCGGCATAGCCGCCGAGATGGGTTTCGCCGACACCCCAGCCGTTCAGGAGCACATGGTCGCCCGGATTCCAGTCCTTGTGCGAGGAAGCGATCACTTCGCCGGCGAAGTCGACACCCGGAATCATCGGAAAGCGCCGCACCACGGGCGACTTGCCGGTGATGGCGAGGCCGTCCTTGTAGTTCACCGTCGAATGGGTGATGCGCACCGTGACGTCGCCATCCATCAGATCGCGCTCGTCGAAATCGGCGAAATTGCAGGAATAGCCGGTATCCGGTTTCGTGACCACGAGGGCCCTGAAGGTCGACATGCGTTCTCCCGAAGAAATCGGCCGGATGCTGATCCCCGCCCCGGCTGTTGCCGTTTTCGGGGCGCGAAGGTCGGAAGGCAAGCAAAAAAGCGGGCGCGCCGATGCGGCGCCCGGCCGGCGGCGGGCACGCGGCACCTGTCGCCGGGGGGATGGCAGGACTATGCCGCCCCCAGGCGGAAATATCGCGGCAGGACGTCGCGACATCCTGCCGGCGACAGAACGCGCTAGCGGGCCCCGAACGCCTCCGTGAGAGCGACCGACAGGCTGCTCACATAGGCATCGAGAAACTGCTGCCCCTTGTCCGCCGTGGCGCTGGAGGCGGTGTTGAGCACGCCGTCGGCGGGTACCGCCTCGATATCGTAGGGCCACAGCTCGTAGCCGGGGACGCGCGAGGGCGCGTGATCGACGAGCCGGTCCATATGGACGAGGTCAGGACGCAGATGCAGCATCATCGATGTCTCCATGATGCCCGCATGCTCCATGTCCCAGTCGATCGAGGTGGTGCCGAAGATCGCCTGCGCGGTCGCAGCCGGAAGGAACTGCCAATAGCCGACATTCAGCAGGCGAAGCCCTTCCGCATTCGGCGCATTTTCGCGATAGGCGAGATCGCATCCCTCGCTGACATGCCAGAGATTCTCGGTATGGCCGACGATGAAGGCGATCTTGCGCGCCCCGTGCCGGACGAATTCCCGCGTCAGGTCGCGCACCTGCGCGATCAGGCTCGCCGCGTCGAGGCTGGTGGTCCCCGGAAAATGCTGGCCGCCGCCCGAACGGGGCATGGATTTGTAGCCATAGGCCAAGGGCGGCGCGACGAGATAGCCGCCGGCGGCGGCCACGCCCTCGCAGACGGCGGTGGGAAGAATGACATCGACCGAGAGCGGCAAATGCGGGCCGTGCTGCTCCGTGGCGCCGACCGGAATGAGGATCACCGGATCGCCGGCGAGAGCCTCCTGGTATTCGGGCCATGTGATGTCGGCCATGCGGAAACTGGTCACGTTGCTCTCCTCGCGAAGCGGTTTTCAGGATGTCTCATGATTCGAGCAGATAGGCATTCTCGGGCGCCCAGCCGGCAAAGAGCTCATCGCCGTTGCCGGGCGACAGCCGCTCGAAAACATGCAGCGGCACTTGCGCGCGGAGGCTGTTGTCGCTGCCGGCATCGAGATGGACGACGACGACCGATCCGACGAACTGCTCGCCGGCGACCCGGACCGGCACCACGTTGGGCATGTCGGGGCGCTCCCGCGACAGGACGAGGAAATCGGCGCCGATCACCATGTCGACACGCTGGCCGGCGGTGAGCCGCCCCTCGCCGGGTATGAGCAGCGGTCCGAAGGCGGAATCGATGGCCGCCTGTGTCCCCGCCATGCGCACCACGCCCGACACGATATTGTTGGTGCCGACGAACTCCGCGACGAAACGGTTGGCGGGCCTGCGGAAGATCTCGCGCGGCGCGCCGACCTGCTGGATGCTGCCGCCATTCATGATCACGACCCTGTCGGCCATGGCGAAGGCCTCCGACTGGCTGTGGGTGACGTAGCAGAAGGTGATGCCGAGCTGCTTCTGCAACTCGGTCAATTCGGCCTGCATCTTGACGACGAGATGGGCGTCGAGGGCGCTCAGCGGCTCGTCGAGAAGCAGGAGCTCCGGTTCGAGCACCAGCGACCTCGCCAGCGCGACGCGCTGCCGCTGGCCGCCCGACAGCTGGTTCACCCGGCGCCCGGCAAAGGCGCCGAGGCCGAGCCTCTCCAGCCAGCGGTCCGCCTTCGCCCGCCGGGTGGCGGTGTGGACGCCTCGCATCTTGAGGCCGAATTCCACGTTCTGGCGCACATTCAGGAACGGAAACAGCGCCAGGCTCTGCCACACCAGCGGCGTCTCCCGCCCCCAGGGCGCGACATCGTTCAATCTCCTGCCGCGCAGGCGGATTTCGCCGGATGTCGGCACGTCGAGCCCGGCGATCATGCGCAGCGTCGTGGTCTTGCCGCAGCCGCTCGGCCCCATGATGGCGATGAATTCGCCGGCCTCCACGGTGAGATCGATCGACTTGACCGCGACGAAATCATCGTAGCGCTTTTCGACTTTGTCCAGAACGAGCAGAGGGGCGGTCATAAGGCATCGCGTTGGCTGGAGGCAGGGACAGGGGCGGCTTCGTCACGCCGCCGCCCCGAAGACAGGAACAGCGCGACGGCAGCCAGCACGATGGTGACGAGGAAGACGATGCTGCCGATGGCGTTGACGCGCGGGCTCACCTCGCGTTGCAGCAGCACGAGAATGCGCACCGGCAACGTCTCCTGGAAGCCCGACACGAACCACGCCATGGCGAACTCGTCGAAGGAGACGGCCATGGTCAGGAAGAGCGCCGCGAGAATGGACGGCAAGGTGAAGGGTATGATGACATGCCGTATCGCCTGCCCCTGGCTCGCCCCGAGATTCCACGCCGCCGCCTCCAGATCCGCGTCCATCTGCGACAGGCGCAGGCGGATCAGCGCCATGGCGAAAGGCGCGCAATAGACGACGTGGGCGATGATGACCGAATACAGCGCCCCCGACAGGGACAATTCGCTCTGATAGACCAGCATCGCCAGGCCGAGGATCATGACCGGCACGTTCGGCGGCAGCATCGCCACCGCCATATAGATCGACTTGCCGGTGAAAGTGTAGCGATAGTCGGTATAGGCCGCGGTGAAGCCCAGCGCGGTGGCAATGACGGAGGTGCACGCCGCCACGATCAGGCTGTTGATCAGCCCCGAGCGTATGGCCGAATCCGACAGCACGGCGGCATACCACTGCGTACTGAAGCCCGCCCAGGGCAGGCTCGGGAAGCGCCCGGCGTTGAAGGAGAACACGAAGCTGGAAACGATCGGCGCGAGGATGAAGACGAGGATCAGCGCGAGATAGCCCAGCAAGGCCCAGCCGATGAGACGGTTCGCCATCACCGGCCTGCCTTCCGGCCGCCATAGGCGAGGCGCAGCGCACCGAGCCCGCAGGCCAGCAATGTCGCCACCATCACCATGGCGATCACCGAGGCGCGCGGCCAGTCCGAGCCCGAGCGCACCGTGTCCACCATCAGAATGCTCAGGGTCGGCGGCTTGCTGCCGCCGAGCAAGGTCGGGCTGACGAAATCGCCGAAGGACAGAATGAAGGCGAAGGTCGCGGCCAGCACGAGGCCGACCTTTGCCGAGGGTATGATGACCTCGAAGACCGTCCGCAACCGGCCGCAGCCCAGATTGTGAGCGGCCTCGATGAGATTGCGGTCGACATTGGACAGGCTGATCATCTGGATCAGCAGGACCAGCGGGAAGCACAGCGTGACGTAGCCGACCGTCGTGCCGAACAGGTTGCTGTACATGCGGAACGGACCGAGCCCCAACGCACCGAGCCCGAGATTGATCAGGCCCTGGTCGGTGAGCAGGATCTTCCAGGAATAGATGCGGACGAGATAGCTGGTGAAATAGGGCGTGATCAGCAGGAACAGAAAGGACCGGCGCAGGCCAGCCGGAATCCGGTAGGACAGGTAGAACGCACCGGGAAAGCTCACGAGGCTGGTGATGCCGGCAGCCAGCAGGGCGTAGAGGAGCGTGCGGAGGTAGATATCCCAGAAATACCCGGTCGAAAGCACCTTCTGCCAATTGGCGAAGGTGAAATCCGGGGCGAGCTTGTAGTTCCGCACGCTCCAGAACGTCATCATGACGAGGAAGCAGAGCGGCGCCACGAACAGCAGCACCTGCCAGATCAGCATCGGCGCCGCGAGCATCACGCCGAACAGGCCGCGCGACATTCCTTGCCGGCCGACGGGAATTGCCGGCGCGCGGGCCGCCTCACTGGGCATCTGCGATCTCACCTCGAGGAAGGAAACGACGATGCGCGGCAGGCCAACCCGGTTGGACGGCCTGCCGCGCCTTTATCTCAGGCGTTCTTGAAGCGAGTCCACACGTCCGTCCAGTCCTCGATCGTCTGCTGGGTCGGCAGGCCGCGGATCTCGATCTTGCCGTCGGTGATCTCGTTCATCACGTTGCGCTTGTCGAAGCGGTGCTCGAGCAGATCGGCCATCTTGGGATCGGTCTCGTTCAGCAGCTTCCAGCCGGCCTTGCTCGGCATGGAGGCGACATAGGAGGACTTGGTCGCGGTCTGCACCTGTCCGGCCGAGGAGGCCCGGTATTGCAGGAACTTCACCGCCAGGTCCTTGTTGGCCGAGGACGATACGATCGACAGCGATTCGGTCCATTGCACGCCGCCCTCGTCGGGAATGCTGGCCACCACCGGCACGCCGTTCTTCTGCAGCAGGATAGCCGCCCAGGCGCCAACCCCCGGCATCACCCAGGCCTCGCCATTGGTCAGCGAGGAGAACACCGACGACCACGGCCCGATCCCGGACATCTGCGGGGAGAGCGACATCAGCGTGTCGCTCAGCTTGGCGAACTTCGCCTTGTCGACGTCGTAGGGAGGACGGTTGCCGTTATACATGCTCAGGCACGACATGTTCGGCAGGTACCAATCATACATGCCGACCTTCTTCGTCACCTTGCCGTCCCACATCACCTTGTAGGACTTGGCCTCCTCCGCGGAGAGCTTGGTGTTGTTGTAGACGAGCCCGAGATATCCGAAGCTGTTGATCAGCGAGTAGAGCTTGCCGCCCTCCCAATGCAGCGGGAATTTCTGGAACTGCGGCCAGAAGTCGTTCAGCGGATATTGCGCGGGATCGAGCGCGTCGATCTGCCCCGCCTTCGCCAGCATCGTCACATATTCGGCGTCGGTCAGCACCACGTCGAAGGTACCGGGTGGCGAGGATTGCAGCAGCGCCATCATCTCTTCGCCGCCGGTATATTCCTTGGCCTGGACCTTCACGTTGTACTGCTTCTCGAAGCCGCCGACGACCTCGGGGCTGGCGTGCCCGGGCCAGCTCAGCAGGTTGAGCACGCCGCCGTCGGCCGCCTTGGCGGCGTCGAACGACAGCCCGGCCGAAACGCCCAGGCCGACGAGCGCGCCGGTCTTGATGAAGCCGCGCCGCGAGATCCTGTCGGCGAACAAACCTCTTCCTTCGAATTTAGCCATGATCTTTTATACCCCTTCTGAAGACTGATCGTTCATGGTCGATGCGGCGTGCCGCCGTCATTCTTGAGCGCGACGAGGCACAGCAACTCGAAAAGCACCTGTGCCGCGATATGCGCCGTATTGGTCGTGGAGTCATATTGCGGGGCGACTTCGACGACGTCGCCGCCGATGATGTCCAGGCCGGCGAAGCCGCGCAGCAGCTGCAGGGCCTCGCGCGGCAGCAAGCCTCCGATCTCCGGCGTGCCGGTGCCGGGTGCGAAGGCGGGGTCGAGGCTGTCCACGTCGAAGGTGACATAGGTCGGGCCGTCGCCGACCACCCGCCGAGCCCGCTCGATCACGGCCGGGATGCCCATCTCGACGACCTCCTCGGCGTGGATCACCGTCATGCCGGATTCGTAGGAGAACTCCCACAGATACTCCGCGCCGCCGCGGATGCCGATCTGTACCGTGCGCGTGGGATCGAGGACACCGGCCAGCACGGCTTCGCGGAACGGACCGCCATGATGGAATTTCGATCCCTCATAGGCTCCGGCGGTGTCGCAATGGGCGTCGATCTGAATGAGGCCTACGGGCCGGCGGGCGCCCAGCCCCATCAAGATCGATCCCGTGATCGAATGGTCCCCGCCGACCGACAGGGGAATGGCGGGCGTCTCGGCGATCATGCGGTAGCACGCTTCGATGTCGGCGTGGCATTCGCTCAGGCTGAACCGGCTGCGCATCGGCACGTCGCCGACATCCGCCACCCGCAGCACACCCATCGGTGCGGTGCGCAGGACGTGCTCATACGGGCCGACGCGGTCGATCGCCCGCACCGCCCGCGGCCCGAAGCGGGCGCCGTTACGGTTGGTGACGCCGAGATCCATCGGCACGCCGATAAGGGCGACATCCAGCGCGGCGAGAATCTCAGGCCTGAGGCCGCCGGCTATGAAGGACGCGTCGAGCAGCGTCGCGGGATCGGCGAAGGGCCATTTCCGGCTCTCGGAATCACGAAATATCCGCCGCGCCACCTCGCGGAAGTGGGGATCGTGAATGTCGCCGCCTCCGGCATCGGCATAGCGCTCGCGCAGACGGTCGAGGGCGGAAGTCTCAAGCGGCATCGGTCTCGTCACATCGGCTCAGGGCATGCCTCGCGGCAGGCGTGAGAAGCAGGGTTCATGGCGGATCGACGATGCCATTCCGGTCCGTCCCGACATAGATCGAAAAATGTAGACGGGGTATAATTAAAAATGAATGATACGGCCGCCCGATGGCCGTGCCGCTGCCTTCTTCCGTCCACCGCAGAAATTGACTCGAAACTACTCAATTTCATGGAGGAATGACCAAAAATCAGGCAACCGTCCTGAGGCCGAGGCGGTGACGTCGCTATAAGAGAAATTGAATGATATATTTCGACCCCTACCTTTTGCGTGCCTTTCTCACCGTGGCCGAGATCGGAACGGTGAACGGCACCGCCGCGGCGCTGGGCCGCACGCAGGCGGCCGTGAGCATGCAGATCCGCAAGCTGGAGGGGCTCGTCGGCACCCGGCTCTTCGAGCGCTCCTCCAAGGGGCTCACCATCACGGCCGACGGCCAATTGTTGACGGCCTATGCGCGCGAGATCCTTTCGCTCAACGAGGAGATCGGCAAGCGCCTGCAGAACAGCCAGATCGAAGGGCGGGTCAGGCTGGGCGTAGTGGAGGATTTTGCCGCCACCCGGCTGATCCACATCCTCAAGGCGTTCCGCGACCAGAATCCGAAGGTCGATATCGACATCATCGTCGAGCCGAACAAGCGCCTGGCGGCGATGTTCGAGAACCAGAAGCTCGATGTCGTCGTCTGCGACGTATCCCAGGTCAACCGCAAGCCGATGCTGGTATGGGGCGAGGAACTGCTGTGGGTGGTGCGCTCCGATATCGCCGTTTCCGCGGGGACGTCGCTGCCGATCATCATGTTCGAGGAATCGTGCCCCTGGCGCACGGCGGCCATGGCCGCGCTGGCCGACCGCGACATCCAGTGGAAGATCGTCTGCGAGGCCTCGACGCTGGTCGCCATGGTGACCGCCGTGCGGGTCGGCATCGGTATCGGCCCGATGATCTGCGATACCATACCGGAGGATTGCCGCATCCTGGACCGCGCGGCCGGTCTTCCGGTGCCGGTCCGCATCGATGTGGGGCTCTATGCCCAGTCCGCAGCTTCGGCCGAAGCCGATTATCTGGCGCGGTTCATCGCCCGCTACAGCCGGCGCGGCCTGGCGTGAGGACCTTCCGCCGACGGGCGGCGCGGCCCGATGCCGCAGGCGCCGCCCTGCCGGCCCGACTTGCCGCCCCGCGAGGCGTTCGTTCCGAAAAGACGATCCGGACGGCGCGGCGCCGGGGTACGACAGCGCTACCATCATCGATGCTACACAATATCGAATTCATACTTCGATATATTTTGTTATCGCGCGAGCCATCGGAACCGATATTTTCCGAATTGAATTCGACTGGCTCCTGTGAACAGCCTCCGCGGGCCGAAACGGCATCGCGGATCTGCGTCGCGGCATGAGCCGCCCGCGTTCCCGAAGCCGGCACGCCGCGGATCTCGCAAGCGGCTTATCTTGAGGGTGCATGATGACGAAGTGGGTCTATGGGTTCGGTGACGGCAGGGCCGAGGGCGAACAGGGCATGCGCAACCTGCTCGGCGGCAAGGGCGCCAACCTGGCGGAAATGTCGAATATCGGCCTGCCGGTTCCGCCCGGCTTCACCGTCACCACCGAGGTCTGCACCTGGTACTATGCCAATGGCCGCACCTATCCCTCCGAATTGAAGGCGCAGGTCGAAGCCGCGCTCGCCGAGATCGGGCGCATCACCGGCAAGGTCTTCGGCGACGCGGCCAACCCGCTGCTCGTCTCCGTGCGCTCCGGTGCCCGCGCCTCGATGCCGGGCATGATGGACACCGTACTCAATCTCGGCCTCAACGACACCACAGTCGCCGCCGTGGCGGAGGCTTCCCGCGACGAGCGCTTCGCGTGGGATTCCTACCGGCGCTTCATCACCATGTATTCGGACGTGGTGCTCGGCGTCGACCACGGCCATTTCGAGGAGATCCTCGACACCTACAAGGAACGCAAGGGCTATGTCGTCGACACCGACCTGATGGCGGCGGATTGGCGCGTCATGGTCGGCGAATACAAGGCGCTGGTGAGCCGGGAACTCGGCAAGCCCTTCCCCGACGATCCGCAGGAGCAGCTCTGGGGTGCGATCGGCGCGGTGTTCTCCTCGTGGATGAACGCCCGCGCCATCACCTACCGCTCCCTGCACGGCATTCCCGAAAGCTGGGGCACCGCCGTCAACGTGCAGGCCATGGTGTTCGGCAATCGCGGCGATACGTCCGCCACCGGCGTGGCCTTCACCCGCAATCCCTCCACCGGCGAGCATGCGCTGTATGGCGAGTTCCTGATCAACGCCCAGGGCGAGGATGTGGTCGCGGGCATCCGCACGCCGCAGCCGATCAGCGAGGCGGCGGCGAAGGCCGGCGGCTCGACCGAGACGTCGATGGAGAAGGCGATGCCGGGCGTGTTCGCCGAATTCGTCGCGGTGACGCAGCGGCTCGAGAAGCATTACCGCGACATGCAGGACATCGAGTTCACCGTCGAGGACGGCAAGCTGTGGATGCTGCAGACCCGCTCGGGCAAGCGCACCGGCAAGGCTTCCCTGCGCATCGCCGTGGAGATGGCCAAGGAAGGGCTGATCACCCGCGAGGAGGCGATCGGCCGCGTCGATCCCGCCGCCCTCGACCAATTGCTGCATCCCACCATCGACCCCACGGCCGCGCGGGTGGAGATCGCCCGCGGCCTGCCGGCCTCGCCCGGCGCGGCCTCGGGGGAGATCGTGTTCACCTCGGAGGAGGCCGAGGCCGGCAAGGCGGCCGGCAAGACGGTGATCATGGTGCGCCAGGAGACGAGCCCCGAGGACATCCGGGGCATGCTGGCCTCGGCCGGCATCCTCACCCGTCTCGGCGGCATGACCTCGCATGCGGCGGTGGTGGCGCGCGGATGGGGTAAGCCATGCGTCTCCGGCGCCGGCGGCATCCGCGTCGACGGCGCGGCGGGGGCGCTGATCGCCGGCGGGAAGACCTTCCGCCGGGGCGACGTCATCACCATCGACGGTTCGACCGGCCAGGTGCTGGCCGGACGCATCGCCATGGTGCAGCCCGAGCTGTCGGGCGAATTCGCCGAATTGATGGAATGGGCCGATGCGGTGCGCCGCATGAAGGTGCGCACCAATGCCGAGACGCCTGCCGATGCACGCCAGGCCCGCATGTTCGGCGCCGAAGGCATCGGCCTGTGCCGCACCGAGCACATGTTCTTCGACGGCGACCGCATCGTCGCCATGCGCGAGATGATCCTCGCCGACGACGAGAAGGGCCGCCGCGCCGCCCTCGCCAAGCTGCTGCCGATGCAGCGGGCCGATTTCCGCCAGCTCTTCGAAATCATGCACGGCCTGCCGGTGACGATCCGCCTGCTCGACCCGCCGCTGCACGAATTCCTGCCGCATACCGACGAGGAGATCGAAGAGGTGGCGAAGGCCATGGGCGCCCCGGCCGCGAAGCTGCGCGCCCGCGCCCTCGAACTGCACGAGTTCAACCCGATGCTGGGCTTCCGCGGCTGCCGCCTCGCCATCGCCTTCCCGGAGATCGCGGAGATGCAGGCCCGCGCCATCTTCGAGGCGGCCGTCGAAGCCGCGGTCTCCACCGGGCAGCCGGTGGCGCTGGAGGTGATGGTGCCGCTCGTCGCCACCAAGGCCGAACTCGACCTCGTCAAGGCCCGCATCGACGCCATGGCACAGGCCGTCGGCAAGGAACGCGGCGAGACGCCGGCCTACCAGGTCGGCACCATGATCGAACTGCCGCGCGCCGCCATTCGCGCCGGCGAGATCGCCGAGACGGCCGAATTCTTCTCCTTCGGCACCAACGACCTGACGCAGACCACCATCGGCATCAGCCGCGACGACGCCGCCTCGTTCCTCGGCACCTATGTGCAGAAGGGCATCTTCGCCGTCGACCCCTTCGTCTCGATCGACCAGGAAGGCGTCGGCGCGCTGGTGGAGATCGGGGCCGAGCGGGGCCGCCGGCAGAGGCCCGGCCTCAAGCTCGGCATCTGCGGCGAGCATGGCGGAGACCCCGCCTCGATCGCCTTCTGCGAACGCACGGGGCTGGACTACGTGTCCTGCTCCCCCTTCCGCGTGCCGATCGCCCGCCTCGCCGCGGCCCAGGCGGCCCTGGCGCGAAAAGCATAGCGAGGTTAGGCCGCCAGCTCGCCCGTCCTTGCTCCGGACGTGAATATTTTTGCTGAAATCGCATCGGCCGGGCGATCCGGATGCCGTGCTGCCGCGTTAAGGCTTCGCTGCGCCCGGGCCCCGATGGTTCCGAACGATACCATAGGGTGATCCGTGCGCCCCGCCGCAAACGAACCGGAGCCGAGGATGAACACCGACAGCATCGATCCCGACAAGGCCCGGATCGGTGTCCCGGGCCTCGACGACGTGCTGGGAGGCGGCCTTTCGCGGGGCCACGCCTTCCTGCTGGAGGGCAACCCCGGAACCGGAAAGACGACGATCGCGCTCCGTTTCATGCTCGAAGGGGCCCGGGCCGGAGAGCGCTGCCTCTACATCACGCTTTCGGAGACCGAGCGCGAGCTGCGGGCGGGCGCCGCCTCGCATGGATGGACGCTCGACGACAATATCGGGATCTTCGAGCTGGTGCCGCCCGAAAGCCTGTTCGACGCCGGCCGGGAGCAGAGCCTGCTCTACTCGTCCGACCTCGAGCTCGGCGAGACCACGAAACTCATCTTCGAGACGTTCGAGCGGGTACGGCCGAGCCGGGTGGTCATCGACAGCCTTTCCGAGATCCGCCTTCTCGCCCAGAACTCGCTGCGGTACAGGCGGCAGATCCTGGCGCTCAAGCATTATTTCGCCCGGCACTCCACCACGATCCTGCTGCTCGACGATCTGACCTCGGAACTGTCGGACAAGACGGCGCACAGCGTGGTGCACGGCGTCGTCCAATTGGAGGAGCTGGCGCCCGACTACGGCGCCGAACGCCGGCGCCTGCGCATCCTGAAATATCGCGGCCAGGCCTTTCGGGGCGGATATCACGACTTCGCCATCAAGACCGGCGGCGTCATGGTGTTTCCGCGGCTCGTCGCGGCGGAGCACCGGACGAGCTTCGCGCGCCACCAGGTGAAGAGCGATATTCCGGGCTTCGATGCGCTGCTCGGCGGCGGCATCGAACAGGGTTCGAGCACGCTGATCCTCGGACCGGCAGGCACGGGCAAGAGCACCTTCGCCCTGCAGTTCGTCTCCGCTGCGATCCGGCGGGGCGAGAAGGCCGCCATCTTCATCTTCGACGAGGAACTGAGCCTGCTGTTCGACCGGACCGCCGCGATGGGCTTCGACCTCGAAGCGATGCGCGATGCCGGCGCCTTGAACATCGAGCAGGTCGATGCCGCGGAACTGTCGCCGGGCGAGTTCGCCCATCGCGTCCGCGACCGGGTCGGCAAATCGCAGGCCAAGACGGTGGTGATCGACAGCCTCAACGGCTACCAGGCGGCCATGCCCGAGGAGAATTCGCTCGTTCTCCACATCCACGAGCTCATGCAATATCTCAACCGACAGGGAGCGAACACCTTTCTCACCGTGGCCCAGCACGGCCTCGTCGGCGACATGAAGGCACCCGTCGATGTGACCTATCTGGCCGATACCGTCATTCTCCTTCGCTATTTCGAGGCGCTGGGGCGGGTTCGCCGCGCCGTTTCGATCATCAAGAAGCGGACGGGCCGGCATGAAGAGACGATCCGCGAGTTCAGCATCGGCGGGAACGGATTGGTGCTCGGCGCGCCCCTCAGCGATTTCCAGGGCATTCTGCGCGGGGTTCCGACCTTCGTCGGCGACGCAGCTCCGCTCCTGAAGCTGAAAAATCCGGGCGATGACCATTCCTAACGCAGGTTCCATCAAGGCGGTCATCCACGCGCCGCTGGGCCGCGACGCGTCGGTGGCGAGCGCCCTGCTGGACGAGGCCAGAATCCCCTCCGTCATCTGTGCCGACACCGCCGCTTTCGGGAAGGCCTTGCGGGACGATGCCGCCTTCGCGCTCGTGACGGAAGAGGCGCTGCGCTCGGCGGACCTGCGTGACATCGTGGCCTTCCTGAAGGAGCAGCCGGCATGGTCCGACCTGCCCTTCATCATCCTGACCCTGCGGGGGGGAGGCCCCGAATCCAGCCAGGACGTGGTCCGGCTCACGGAACTGCTGGGCAACGTCACCTTCCTGGAACGGCCGTTCCGGCCGGCGACCTTCATCAGCCTCGCCCGCACCGCCCTCAAGAGCCGCCAGCGCCAATATGAGGCGCGCGGGCACATCGAGGAACTGCATGAGAGCGAGGAACGGCTGCGGACCGCGCTCGTCGCCGGACGCCTCGGCTCGATCGAGCTGGCGCTGGGCACCCGCAAGCTCACGACCTCGCCGGCCTGCCGGGCGATCTTCGGGCGGGATGATGCCGACGCCCCCTTCACCTATCGCGACCTCGTCGCCGCCCTCCCCCCGGGCGACCGGTCCCGGGTCGCCGCCCTCGTCGGGGAGAGCCTGCGGACAGGCACGGATCTCGCAGTGGAAAGCCGCATCCTGTGGCCCGACGGCACAGTCCATTGGGCGGAGTTGCGGGCGAGGCTTGTGCTCGACAGGACGGGCGCGAACTCCCGGCTCGTCGGCGTCGCCTCGGACATCACCGAGCGCAAGACGGCGGAGGCGACGCTCCGGCAGCTCAACGAAACGCTGGAGGAACGTGTCGCCGAGCGCACGGCCGAATTGAAGGAGGCGCACGCCGCCAGGCTGGCCGAGATCGAGCACCGGCAGAAGACGGAGGAGCAGCTGCGCCAGGTGCAGAAGATGGAGATGATCGGGCAGTTGACGGGTGGCGTCGCCCACGATTTCAACAACCTGCTGATGGTCGTGCTCGGCAATCTCGAACTCCTGCGCAAGCACAGTCCCGACGATGCCAAGGGCATCCGCCTCATCGACGGCGCGCTGCAGGGCGCCAGGCGCGGTGCGGCGCTGACGCAGCGGCTGCTCGCCTTCGCCCGCCGGCAGGACCTGAAAGCCGAGCCCAGGGACCTCGTCGGCCTGGTCGGCGGCATGACCGATCTGATCGAGCGGTCGCTCGGGCCGGGAATCGAGCTGCATCTCGACCTGCCCGCAGGCCTGCCGCCGGTGATGGTCGATGTGAACCAGCTCGAACTCGCCGTCCTCAACCTGGTGGTCAATGCGCGGGACGCCATGCCGGACGGCGGATCGCTCTCGATCACGCTCCAGCCCGCGGAGACGGCCGCCGCGCAGGACCTGCCGGCCGGGCGCTATGTCCGGCTCATCGTCGGCGATACCGGCCAGGGCATGGCCGGGGAAACGCTGAGACGCGCCACCGAACCGTTCTTCTCGACCAAGGGAGTCGGCAAGGGGACGGGCCTCGGCCTCTCGATGATCCACGGCCTGATGATCCAGCTGAACGGCGCGCTGCGGATGACGAGCGAGCTCGGCAACGGCACCCGGGCCGAATTGTGGCTCCCGGTGGCGACGGAGGCACCGGAGGCGGAACCGGCGCCGGAAACCGCCCCGCCGCCCGACGACAGCCCGGCGAGCTATACCATCCTGGTGGTGGACGACGACGCGCTCATCGCGATGAGCACGGTCGACATGCTCGAGGATCTCGGCCATGCGGTCATCGAGGCCAATTCGGGCGAAGCCGCCCTCGAGATCCTGCGGAACGGGCGCGCCGTCGACCTGCTGATCACCGACTATTCGATGCCGCGGATGAACGGCGCGCAGCTGGCCGACGCGACCCGCAGGCTGCGTCCGGGCCTGCCGGTCCTGCTTGCCACCGGCTATGCCGAGCTTCCCGAAGGCCGGAGCCTCGACCTGCCCCGGATCGGGAAGCCCTACCGGCAGGAGCAGGTGGCCGCCGAGATCCGTAGACTTTTGAACCCGGGCGCGGCCTGATAGTATTGCGGCCATGCCGCGACGCGGGGAGGCGCGGCAGCACGCAGCCCCCGATCTCCCGCCCCCGCCGAGGCTGGCATGTCGAACAAAGCCCTCCTTGCCTTGCTTGTCGCGATCGGCTCGGCCGCGCCGGCCGTCGCCGCGGCGGAGACCGTCGAGGTTTCCGACGATCATGGCGGCAGCGTGCGTGCCTATGCCGAGCGCTGGCAGGGCCTGGCGGCGCGCGGCGTCGATGTCAGGATCGTCGGCCCCTGCCAGTCGGCCTGCACCGTGCTGCTCGGCTATATCCCGCGCCGCCATATCTGCGTGACGCCGGAGGCGCGGTTCGGATTCCACACCGCCCATCTTCCCGAGGCGACCGCCCTCCTCTGGCGCGGCTATGCGCCCGACATCAGGGGATGGATCGAGGCGCATGGCGGGCTGACCCCCGACTTCAAATGGATGGGCGCGCCCGATACGTATCGCTATTTCCACAGATGCTGACGGCGGCGTTGTTCGGCCGACTTGCGCCTCCCCTCCGAAATCCGGTTAGGTTTGTCCATGAACGAATCCGGCAAGCGCCATACGGGCGGCTGTCTCTGCGGCGCCGTCCGGTACGAAGCGGAGGGCGAGCCCGATCTTTGCGGCCATTGCTATTGCGCCGACTGCCGCAAGGCCTCCGGCTCGGGCTTCATTCCCTTCATGGGCTTTTCGAGTCGCGCCGTGCGGTTCACCGGCCGCACGCAGCAGTTTCGCTCGACGTCCTGGCGGGGAACCGAGGCAGTGCGCAATTCCTGCCCGGTCTGCGGCGGCCTCGTCTTCGGCGGCGAGGTCGGCAAGGACGATTCGCATACGATCTATGCCGGCTCGCTGGACGACCCCTCCGCCTTCCGTCCCACGGTGGCGATCTTCACGCGCGGTCGCCCCGACTGGGCGACGATCCCGCCGGGCCTCGCCGTCTTCGAGACCCTGCCGGAGTGATGGCGAGGGCGCGCGATCGCCTCACTTGCGCCGAAACGGATGGCTGGGGTTGCGCACCACGAAATCCGGTACCTGTCCCGGCTTCTCCGGCATCGGCTCCGCTTCGGGATGGCTGCGATAGCTCGAGAACCGGAACCCCGCCCGCCACAGGGCTTCGACCTTGCGCCATTGCGCGATGTTCCGTTTCCCCGGAGGCTTGAAGGAACGCCCCATCCAGTGCAGCCGGGCGCCGCAATGAGGACAGGGCTTGTCCGCGGGATCCGAACTCCGGATATCGACGTCGATCTTGAAGGAGATCCGGCACTCGAAGCAGGCATGGGCCACCCGATAGGGCGCGCCGCGGTGATAGGCGGGTGGCATGGCGGGCCGCCAGCGGCGCTGGCCAGCGCCGCGGCGAAGTTCCATGCGTCGTGCTTTTTCGGCTGGACTCCCCATGCCCGAAAGATAGCTTCCCACCGCATTCCGAGCAATGACCGGCCAAAGGGATTTGTGCCCGGTCCGGCAAGGTCGAGGTGGTGCGCAAGGCAACACGGCAGCCCGCCTCGCCCCCGGCGCGGCGTCAGCGCATCGCCGGATGCGGTTTCGAAAACCCGATGGCCCACACATTATAGGCGGCCCCCGCCAGCATGAGGATGCAGGTGCCGAGGAACACCGCCGGCATGCCGGCATGGCCGCCGATGAAGCCGCCGACGAGAGGCCCCGCGACCTGGCCGGCGAATTGCGAGGATATCGAATAGCCGAGGATGGCGCCGGCGAAATGGTCGGGAACGTTGTGGCGGATCACGGCGGCGATGCAGGGCAGCAGGCCACCGAGCGCGAGACCCATCAGGAAACGCAGGCCGATCAGCTGCCAGCCGGCCGTCACGAAGGCCTGCGGGATCAGCAGCAGGCCCGAGACGGTGAGCGCCAGGATGATGACGGTGGAATGGCCGATGCGGTCGGCGAGCTTTCCGAGCTGCGAGGCCGACAGGATGCTGCCGAGCGCCGCCGCCGACATCACCAAGCCGGCGATGAAGGTCACCTGGCCCTCGTCCGCCACCAGCGTGCGGACATAGACGGTGATGATCGGCTCGATCGACATGGTCGCGAACATCAGCAGGAGGCCCGTCGCCAGCATGGCGAAGACGGCGCCCTTGTTGGGGATGTCCGCCCATCGTCCGCGCGGCTGCGCCTTCCTCTCCTGCGTCCGGCGCGGCGTTTCCCGGATCAGGAACACCGTCGCGACGAAGGCGACGAAGATGAAGGCGCCGGCGAACCAGAAGGTCTCGCGGATGCCGATCAGCGGCGGCAGGAGACCGCCGACCAGCGGGCCGATCAGGTTGCCGGCCATGATGCCGGAGGAGAGCACGCCCAACGCCCAGGCGGACCGGTGTTTGGGCGTCTGCATCGCGACGAGGATGGTCGATCCGGACGAATAGCCGCCCGCCAGCCCCGCCAGCAGCCGGAGGCCGACGAGCTGCCAGATATTGGCGGAGAAGCCGATGAGCGACATGGTGACGGCCATGCCGAGGCTCGCCCGCACCAGCATGGACTTGCGGCCGTAGCGATCGCCGAGACGCCCCCACAGCGGCGCCACCAGGGCGGCGGCGAAGAAGGTGGCGCTGTAGGCGATGCCGGACCATTGCACGATCGCCGCATGCCCCGTCACGCCGAGATGCTCCACATAGAGCGGCAGGAACGGCAGCATCAGCGTCATCGCCACGATCGTCGAGAAGGAGCCGAAAAGGCACACGATCAGGTTGCGCCGCCAATAGGCGGCGTTGTCGTCATTCATGTCATTTGCCGGTTGGAAGGCCAAATTCTATTGGTAGGACAATGAGGTAGGAATAGTCGTGGGAGCGATGGGTGTCAATTCCGCCCCGGCCCGCCGCCGCCTTGCCGCTATCCGCGATCGGCGGAGAGCTCCAGCCGGCGCGAAATCCCGATGGCGTCCAGGAACGCCTCGTCATGGCTGACGACGAGGAGCGCCCCGTCATAGGCCCGCAATCCCGCCTCGACGGCGGCGATCGCCTCGATATCGAGATGGTTGGTCGGCTCGTCGAGGATGAGCAGCCCCGGCGGCGCCGATCCGCCGAGGACACAGGCGAGGCCGGCGCGCAGCATCTGCCCGCCGCTCAGCGTCGCCACCATCTGCAGCGCCGCATCGGCCCTGAACATGAAGCGGGCGAGCGCCGCGCGGCAGGCATTCTCATCCGCCTGCGGGTTGATGCGCCGGAAATTGTCGCGGATCGACATCGCCGGATCGAGCAGGCTCACCCGCTGGTCGAGCATGGCCGGCGCGGTCGTGACCCGCATTGTCCCGCGCCAGGGCGCGAGCGTGCCGGCGACGAGCGCGAGCAGCGTCGTCTTGCCTGCGCCGTTGGGGCCGGTCACGGCGATGCGCTCCGGCCCGGTGACGGTGAAGGACAGGTCGAGGAGGACCGGCTTGCCCGGCACATGGCCGGCCGTCACGCGGTCGAGCGCCAGCACGATCCTGTTCGGCGGCAGTCCCGTCGGCGCCAGCCTGACGCAGACGGCCTCGAGGACCTCGATCCTGCCGCGCGCGGCGGCCGCCGCCTCCAGCGCCTCGCTACGCCGGCGTTCGGCGAGCCGCGCCTTTTCGCCGCCCGTCGCCTCGCTGCGCTGCTTTGCCCCGCCGAGGGCGATGCGCGGCACGCCGCCCTTCGCCGCCTGCCGCCTGCCGGCGCCGTCCCTGCGGGCCTGCCGTTCGGCCGACAATTGCGCGGCATCGGCAAGAGCGCCGGCGCGCTTCTCGGCGGCGGCGAGGTCGTGCCGGGCGGCGGCGAGTTCGACCGCGCGGCGCTCGCGATAGCCGCTCCAATTGCCGCCATAGCGGGTGGCGCCGAGCGAGGTCAGCTCGACGATGGCGTCGACGGTCTCCAGCAGTTCCCGGTCGTGGCTGACGATGATGGCGCCCGCCTGCCAGCCGGCGACGAGCTCGATCACGGCGGCGCGGCCGTCCCGGTCGAGATCGTTGGTCGGCTCGTCCAGGATGAGGAAGTCGGGCTCCCCGAAGACGAGGGCTGCGAGCCCGGCGCGGGTGCGCTGCCCGCCGGACAGCGCGGCGAGAGGCGTCTGCGCCGCCGCGTCGAGGCCCACTTTTGCGAGCGCGGCGGCGATGCGGGTCTCCAGCATCCAGTCGGCGGCGGCGATCTCGTCCGCATCGGCCTCCCCCGCCTCCGCCCGCCGCAGCACGGCGAGCGCCTCGGTCGCGCCGAACAGCCCGGCGATCGTCTCGCCGGGCTCCGCCCGAACGCTCTGGCGCAGCAGGCCGAAGCTGCCGCCGACGGATATCGTCCCGGATCGGGGCTGCCTCTCGCCGGCGATCATCGCCAGGAGCGTCGATTTGCCGACGCCGTTGCGGCCGACGAGGCCAGTCCGCTCGGCGCCGAAAGTGAGATCGAGATGGGAGAAGAGCGGCCGGCCGTCAGGCGTGGACCAGGAAAGATCGGACAGCACGATGGAGGCGGACATGGACGGCAAAATCCCCGGAAGCAAGGCAAATCGGCATTGCGATCGGGTGGAAATCCATGGCGGCGCACATCCTGCGGAAACGATTGTCGCCTCTGAGATTAGGCGATCGGCGCACACGGTTCAAGACAGCGATGGCTTCGGTCGGGAGGACCATCGCTCTTTTTGCGTCATCCCATGCGCCGCCATTCAGCTCCCGGCCGCCAGTCTGTCCTGCGTCTTCGTATCGAAATCGCCGGCGTCGTGGCGCTCGTGCAGCTGGCTCGACGGCTCGCCGAAGGTGCGGTTGACCATACGCCCGCGCTGCACTGCCGGCCGGCTGCCGATCGTGTCGGCCCAGCGCTGGACATTCTTGTAGTCCTGCACCGAGAGGAACTCCGCCGCTTCGTAGAGCCATCCCTTGACGAGGCCGCCATACCAGGGCCAGACGGCGATGTCGGCGATGGTGTAGTCGCTGCCGGCCAGATATGCATTGTCGGCGAGGCGCCGGTCGAGCACGTCGAGCTGGCGCTTGGTCTCCATGGCGAAGCGATCGATCGCATATTCGATCTTCGTCGGCGCATAGGCATAGAAATGGCCGAAGCCGCCGCCGAGATAGGGCGCGCTGCCCATCTGCCAGAACAGCCAGGACAGGCATTCGGCGCGCGTGCCGATGTCGGCGGGCAGGAACGCTCCGAACTTCTCGGCGAGATAGAGCAGGATCGCGCCGGATTCGAACACGCGGATCGGTTTCGGGCCGCTGCGGTCCATCAGCGCCGGGATCTTGGAGTTGGGATTGACGCCGACGAAGCCGCTGCCGAACTGCTGGCCGTCGCCGATCTTGATCAGCCAGGCATCGTATTCCGCGCCGCCATGGCCGAGGGCCAGGAGCTCCTCCAGCATCACCGTGACCTTGACGCCGTTGGGCGTCGCCAGGGAATAGAGCTGGAGCGGATGGCGGCCGACCGGCAAATCCTTCTCGTGCGTCGGTCCGGAAATCGGGCGGTTGATGTTGGCGAATCGCCCGCCGCTCTCCTTGTTCCAGGTCCAGACCTTCGGCGGCGTGTAGTCGGGCGGATTGGTCATCTCGAACGCTCCAGGCAAATGGCAGAATGGCGCGCCGCCACAGTCCCCCTCATCGGGGCCCGCGGGCGGCGCAGTGACGCAAGGAACTCCTGCCCTGCGATCGGGCCTCGCGTCTTCGCAATTTTGCGTGAGCGCACCGGTTCCGCCCGGCTGGGCGCGCCGTTGCCGTAAGGCATGGCGGCCAGAGAGGGGCTCACGCCTCGGCAAAACCATACAGCCGTTCGGGATTGTCGACGAAGATGCCCTGGCGCAGCGCCTCGTCGGTCACCCACTCGCCGAACATGTCGACGAGATCCGCATCGTCCGGCATCGGCACCCCGATCGAGGGATGCGGCCAGTCGGTTCCCCACAGCAGCTGGTGCGGGCCCGCCTCGACGAGCGCCGAGACAAAGGGCGCGGCATCGTCATAGGGCGTGTGACGGCGTCCCGTCACGCGATAGCTGCCCGAGAGCTTCACCCAGGCTCGTCCCTCGCGGACCAGGCCGAGGAGCGCCTGGAAGCCGGGATCGGCAATCCCCTTGGCGGCCGGCACATGGCCGAGATGGTCGAAGACAGCGGGCACGCCGAGGCCGGCGACGAGGCCGGCGAGGTCTTCGATCGCCGAGACGTCGGCGAGGAACTGGAGATGCCAGCCGAGGGGACGAATCCTCTCGGCGAGGCGGCCCGCGGCCTCGATCGTCAGGCCGGCCTTGAAGAGCAGGTTGAACCGGACGCCCCTCGCCCCCTGGCGGTGCAGCGCCTCGAGCTCGGCGTCGGAGATTTCGGGGTCGAGCACCACCACCGCCCGCATCGGCAGCCGGCTCCGCCGCACCGCCTCCAGCGTCCGGCGGTTGTCGAGGCCGTACACGCTCGGCTGCACGATCACCCCGCGCGAGAAGCCGAGCGTTCCGGCGAGTTCCTCATAGGCGAGGAGGGGCGCGTCCGGCGGCGTATAGCTCCGGCCGGGGGCGTAGGGATAGGCGGATTCGGGGCCGAAGACGTGGAAATGGCAATCCACGGCACCGGCCGGCAGGTCGAGGCGGGGCTTGCGGCCGGCGGGCCGGGCCGGCGCGCAGACGGGGATGGTCATGGGAGCGCTTCCTTCTCGCGGGAACGCTGCGGCCCGTCAGGGGCCGCAGCGCAGGGATGCACGACGCAGGGCGGCGGCCCGCTCAGGGCTGGACCGTCGCCTGCACCTTGGTCAGTTTGAACAGGTCGGCCGGCGCTTCGCACTTGCCGCAATTGATGCCGGGCACGTCGGGCGCCTGCCTGACGATATCGCCGGGCAGCGGCTGGATGGTGGCGCCCGGCGTCGGCGTGCCGTTGAGCGCGGAGGTGAGCGAAAGCTCCGGCGTCAGCACCGGATCGAACACTTCCGTGTTGAAGCTGTCCGGCACCTTGTCGGCCGGGAAGGCATTGCAGCCATCCTCGAACTTGTCGCCCGCGCAGACCTTGACCTTGTCGGCCGGCACCCAGGGCAGCGGATATTCGATGTTGTGGACGCTCACCTTCCGCTTGCCGGTCAGTTCCTCCATCATCAGCTTGAAGGCATAGCCGGAGACGTTGATGGGATCGCCCGAGGAGATGCCGGTGAGGCCCCGCTTCCGCAGATCGGGATTGGCGAGCGCGAGGCGGAAGCCGTTGGTGTTCTCGCCGGTCACCGGAACGAGCTTCTGCATGCCCGCTGCGAGCATGGCCTTGACGATGCCGTCCTCGCCATTCTCGCCGAAGACGGCGTCGACGTCCGGATGGGCGGCGAGCGCCTTGGCGGTCTCCTGCTGCGTCGCCTGGCTGCTCCACATGCCGTAATATTCGGCGATGATCTGGATGCCCGGATATTTCTTGAAGACGCTCATCGCACCGTCATAGTTCATCTTGTCGACGGAATTGCCGGGCACGCCGCGGTCGATGAACACCTTGCCCTTGCCGTTCAGCGTATTGACCAGCCACTGGGCCGTATTCTGGGCGAAGCCGGCGGTGATGTAGCTCACGGTGCGGGCGCAGGGCTCGGTCACGGTCGCGCTGTAGGTATAGACGAGGACGTGCTTCTCGCAGGCGTGGTGGATCGCCCGGTTGAGGCCGGTCGCCGAGATCGGGAAGGTGATGATGGCATCGGCGCCGGCCGAGATCATGCTCTCATAGGCCGAGGCCTGGGCCTGGACGTCGGTGCCGGAGATCACGGTCTTGAGCTCGACCATCTTGTCGTAGGGCGGCGTCGCGGCCAGGGCCTTGATCAGATTCGAGGTCTCGGTCTGGTAGCCGTTGCCGCTGTAGCTCATGCTCAGATAGATCTTGAACTTCTTGTCCTGGGCTTCGGCCGGGCCGTGAAAGGCCGCGCCGGCGCATGCCGCCAGGGCCGCGGCGAACAGGAGACCCTTGCCGTTTCCTCGCATCTTCATTTTTCTTCCCTGTCAGAAATGCCTGTTCTCAGGCTGTTGCCTCGGCGGAATGCCGAACTTCTAGTCTTTCCCCGGCTTCCGGCGGCGCCGGCCGAGCAAGTGCTGGAGATCGTCGCGCAGCAGAACGAGCGCGACGAAGATCACCGCGCCGTAGATGATGGTGCGCCAGCCCTCGGGAATGCCGAGGGAGGAGACGATGGTCGAAAGGGTGGTGAGCAGGATCGCGCCGGCGACGGCGCCGGGATAGATGCCGCGCCCTCCGACGATCGAAGTGCCGCCGATGACGACCGCGGCCACCGAAGGCAGCAGGTAGCTCTGGCCCATCATCAGGGTGACGCCGCTGACATAGCCGACGAGGAGAATGCCGCCGAGCCCCGCGCTCGCCCCGCTGATCGCATAGGTGGCGATCGTCAGCCGGCGCACCGGCAGGCCCGCCACATAGGCGGCGGTGGGATTGATGCCGAGCGCATAGAGCCTGCGGCCGAAGGCGGTGCGCGTCTGCACGAACCAGCCCGCCAGGGTGAAGAGGACCATGAGGTAGAGCATCGGCACGCCGATCGCGGTCGGTGCGAACAGCGCCGAAAGCATGGGCGAGGCGGCGCCGGTCGGCGTGCCCTGCGTGAAGCCGAGCGTCGCGCCGTACAGCATGATGCCCATCGCCAGCGTCATGATGAAGGGCGGCACCCCGAGCAGGCTGATGCCGATGCCGCTGCAGGCGCCGATCGCCGCGGTGACGAGCAGGATCGCCGGGACGCCCCATACCAAAGCGGCGCTCGAATCGCCGATCCAGTTGAAGGCCAGGATGCCGCCGAGGGTCATCATCGAGGCGACGGAAAGATCGAGGCCGCCGATGAGGACCACCATCTGCTGGCCGAAGGCGACCACCATCACGAAGCTCGAGATCAGGAGGATGGCCTTGATCTGCGCGAGGCTGCCGAAGCCCGGCCCCAGGCCGCGCGAGGCGAAGATCAGGACGATGGAGACCGCGAACAGCACCAGCGCGTTGCGCAGGTCGCGATCGAGGCGCGACAGGCCGCGGCCCGATGCGCTGCCGCGCGTGTCCGCGGGCCGCACGGGGGTGCCCGGCCGGGTTTCGGCGCTCATGAGCGAGCCTCCCCCTGCGACGAGAAGCGGGCGGAGATCGCGGCGATCACCACGGCGAGCACCATCACGGCACCCTGGAAGATGCCGGTGTAGAAGGACGACACGCCCGTGGAGAACAGCACCTTCTGGAGCAGCGTGAGCGTGAGCGCGCCGAGCATCGAACCGGCGACGCCCCCGCGCCCGCCGGCGAAGGAAGTGCCTCCGAGTGCGATGGCGGCGAAGACGAGCAGCAGATAGGGATCGCCGACATTCGGCGTGCCGGTCGCGGTCAGCGCGGTCAGCATGAAGCCGGCCAGCCCGTAGCAGATTCCGGCGAGGACATAGGCGATCACCTTGGTACGCCTGACGGGAATGCCCGCCAGCACGGCCGCGGTCTCGTCGGCGCCGACGGCATAGAGCCGGATGCCCCAGTCGGTCCGGCGCAGCAGGAACCAGACCGCATAGACGCCGACGCCGACCGCCAGCGCCACCGGAACGGTACCGGCGATGCGGTCGGTGAGGTCGTAGACCATGAAATCGGACACGTTTCCGCCGGGCGCATCGAGCACCAGCAGCGCGGCGCCGGAACACACGATCATCGAGGCCAGCGTCAGGGCGATCGACTGCAGGTTCCAATAGGCGACGAGCACGCCGTTGACGGCGCCGACCAGCGCGCCGACCGCCACCGCGACCGCGAGGCCCTGCAACGCCCCCAGCGGGCCGTCACCCGCATGGACGGCGACCAGGACATTGGTGAGCGACACCACGCCGGCCACCGACAGGTCGAAGCCGCGCGTCAGCACGACGAGCGTGCCGCCCGCCGCCGCGAGCGCGAGCGGCAGGCTGTTGTTGAGGATGTCGGTCAGCACCGACTGCGTCAGCGCATCGCTCTGGGTTGCAGCGAACACCACGAGGAGCACGACGAGGATGGCGACGATCACCGTGGTGCCGTCGCCGAGCATGCGGCGGTACCAGGGCTCGGGCCTGAGCATCGCCCCGGCCCTCGGGTTGACGGCTTCGACGCTCATGCCCGTGCCTCCTGTCCGGCAGCGAGGGCGACCAGGCGCGGCTCGGAAAGCGCTTCTTTCGGCACCTCTCCCGCCACCCTGCCGCGATAGACGACGATGCATCGGTCGACGAGGTGCACGAGTTCGGAGAGCTCGGTCGAATAGACGAGCACCGATCCGCCATGACCGACGAAATCGCGGATCACGCCGTAGATGACCGCCTTGGTGCCGACATCGACGCCGCGGGTCGGATCGAACAGCACGAGATGGCGCGCGCCCGAGGCCAGCACGCGCCCGATCAGGGCCTTCTGCTGGTTGCCCCCGGACAGTTCGCCGATCTTGAGGCGCAGATAGCGCTCGGCGAGGTCGACGCGCCGCGCTTCCCGCCGCACCGCGGCGCGCTCGCCGGCCCGGTCGAGGATGCCGAAGCGACTGAGCCGGCCGAGCAGGGAGAGCGAGATATTGGTGTCGGTGCTCAGGCCGAGGAAGACGCCCTCCGTCTTGCGCTCCTCGGGCACGAAGCCGATGCCGGCCCGCGCCGCGGCGGCCGGGGACGCGATGACGGCGGGTTTGCCGTCGATGGCGATCTCGCCGCCGCGCACCGGAGTCAGGCCGGCGAGCATGCGGAAGAGATCGCGCTGGCCCTGCCCTTCCAGAGCGGCGACGCCGACGATCTCGCCGCTGCGCACGTCCAGGCTGATGTCCCGGACATTGCCGCCCGCAAGGTTGCGGACCGCAAGGGCGACCGGTCCGCCGCGGCCGGCGGGCGCCGCATGCGCCGTTGTCCGGGCGCCCGCGGCGGCGCCCACCATCATCTCGAAGATGCGGTCGTCGCCGACGCCCTCCAGCGGGACGGTCTCGATGCTTTCGCCGTTGCGCAGGATGGTGCCCCGTCGGCACAGCCGCCGGATCTCCGACAGGCGATGGGAGATGTAGAGCACGCCGGTGCCCGTCGCCGTCAGCCTTTCGAGGATAGCGAACAGCCAGCCGGGATCGGCCAAGGCGGCCGTCGGCTCGTCGAGCACCAGCAGCTTGGGACTGCGGCTGACGGCGCGCATGATCTCGACGCGCTGCTTTTCCGCCAGCGACAGCGAGCGCACCGGCAGGTCGGGATGGATATGGCCGAGCCCGTATTCGCCGAGCATCGCCGCGGCGCGATCGCGTGTGCGGCGTGCCGAGACGAAGCCGAGCGGTCCCTTGAGCTGCAGGGGCAGCAGGAGGTTCTGGGCGACGGTGAGGTTGGGCAGCAGGCTGAGTTCCTGGAACGCCGTCGACACGCCGGCTGCCCGCGCCGCCATCGGGCTGCCCGGCGCGAAGGGGGCGCCGCCAAGGGCGATGCGCCCGCTGTCGGGGGTGACGATGCCGCTGAGGACCTTGACGATGGTCGATTTGCCGGCGCCGTTCTCGCCGAGAATGCCGTGGACCTCGCCGGCCTCGATGTCGAGCGACACGCGGCGCACGGCGATGGTCGCGCCATAGGCCTTCGAAATGCCCTCCATCACCAGGATGGGGGACGCCGCCCGTGCCCCGCTCGCCGTCGCCGCGGTCAGCATCGCGGCCACCGGTCTTTGCCCGCCTGCATGGCCGCGCCCCCTAGGAATTGTAGGCGCCGCCATCGATGCCGATGGCTTGGGCCGTCATGTAGGTGGATTCGTCGGAGGCGAGATAGACGAACATCGGCGCGATCTCCTCCGAGCGGGCCTGCCGGCCGAGCGGCACGAAGGAGGCGACCTTGGCCTCCTGTGCCGAGGCCCCGCCCATGAAGTCGATGGCGGGCCGGTTGAAGGCGGTGTTGACCCAGCCGGGACAGATCGCGTTGACGCGGATGTTGTCGGACGCGAGTTCGAGCGCCAGCGCCGTGGTGAAGGCGATCACCGCGCCCTTCGAGGCCGAATAGGCGGCGAGCCCCGGCCCTCCGCGCTTGCCGGCGAGCGAGGAGGTGTTGATGATCGATCCCCCTCCGGCCCTCCGCAGATGCGGGATCGCATATTTCGCGCCGAAGAAATGCGCCCGGACATTGACGGTGAAGAGCAAATCCCAATGCGCCGTCTCGAAATCGGCGATGGCGCCGGAATATTGCACGCCGGCATTCTGGACGAGCACGTCGAGCCCGCCCAGCCATGCCGCCCCCTCCTCGACCAGCGAACGGACGCTCGCTTCCTCGGCGACGTCCGTGCGGATGAAACGAACGCCATCCCCGAACTCCCGGGCCACCGCCTCGCCCGCTGCTGCGTCGCGGTCGCCGATGACGACACGCGCGCCCTCGGCGACGAAGCTGCGGACGGCTTCCTTGCCGATATTGCCGACGGCGCCGGTGATGATGATGCGTTTGCCGGTCAAGCGTGCTGACATGAGAGCGAAGCCCCTTCGTCGGTTGGGTTGGGATCAGCCACGCAGACGGCTCGCCATTTGGCGAAGGCCGGCTGCCGGACCGGCGTCGAGGCCGCGGAGGAAGCTTTCGATCGCGGCATTGCACTCCTCCGGCCTTTCCAGCGGCGGCATGTGCGCAGCCTCCTCGATCGCGACCAGGCGAGCGTCGGGAATCGTGCCCGCGATATGTTCGAGCATCGGCAGCGGGGTCGAGAGATCCGCTGCGCCGGCGACGACGAGGGTCGGCACCCGGATGCGCCCGATGACGGGCGACAGGACCATGTCGCGGATCGCGGCGGCGCAGCCCGCATAGCCATCCCGGGACGTGCGCAGCACCATGCGCCGCATGGAGGCCATGAGGTCGGGGTGGGCAGCCCTGAAGGCGGGCGTGAACCAGCGGTCGATCGTCGGCTCGACCTGCGGCTCGACGCCGTCCCGCCGCACCTCCCGCACGCGCTCCTGCCAGGCCTTGCGCGGCGCCTCGCTCGATGTCGCCACAAGCGCGAGGCTCTCCAGCCTGTCGGCATGATGCACGGCGAGGAACTGGCCGACCATGCCGCCCAGCGAAGCGCCGACGAGATGGGCCCGGGCGATCGACAGCCCGTCCAGCAAGGCGAGAAGGTCGCCGGCGAGCAGGTCGAGCGAATAATCCCCCGGCGTGGCGCCCGTGCCGCCATGGCCGCGCATGTCGTAGCGCAGCACGCGAAAGGAGGTCGCCAGCACGGCCAGCTGGTTCGCCCACATCGACAGATCGGCGCCGAGCCCGTTGGCGAGCACCACGACGGGCGCAGCGGACGGCCCCTCCAGCGCATAGGCCGTGTCGATTCCGTTGATGTGGATGAGATCCGGCATGGGGCCTTTCCGACAGGGCGCCGGCAGCGCCGACTGGTATATCCCTTTTTGTAGATAACATTGTCAACAATCTTATAGAAAATTTTATCGCCAAAATATATGAAGAACGCGACAGCGCGCGGCGGGAGGCGGGCACGGCGTCCAACCCGTGCGTTCGGCGCGGCAGTCGTGCTAGCTAGGACGAGTCGGAGGGGGAGACAGCTTGGGAACCAAGACGGACGCGCAGGCAGCAAGACTGATCGATGCCATCAAGTCGGACATCATCATCGGACGGCTTCGCCCACGAGAGCATCTGGTCGAAGACGAGATCAGCGCCAAATTCCAGGCCTCGCGCCATATCGTGCGCGCCGCTCTCGTCGGCCTCGAGCAGATGGGCCTCATCATCCGCCGGCCCAACCGGGGCGTCGTGGTGCGCGACTTCTCCGTCCGTCAGGTCGAGCAGATCTACGAGGTGCGGATGATCCTGCAGGCGGAGGCGGCCAGAAGGCTGCCGATGCCCGCCGCCGCCGAAACCGTCGCCGCCCTCAAGGCCATCCATGCGGACTACTGCCGCGCGCAGGACGCCGGCAAGCTGCTCGAGGTCAATGTCCTGAACGACGCGTTCCACCGCCGGATCTGGCAGACCTGCCCCAACCAGTACCTCGCCGACACGATCGAGAGGCTCTGGGTCGAGACGACGGGAATCCGCTGGTACGGCGTCGGCGATCCCACCCTCCTCGTCGACTCCCGCAAGGATCACGAGCGCATGATCCGGCAGCTGGAGGCCGGGGACCGGGAGGGCTTCGTGGCGCTCGCGGTCAGCCATATCCTGCCGCCGCTGGAAGCCTTCAAGCGGGCTCACGGGGCGGCCGCCTTCGGGCACCCGGCCGGCGTCCGGCCCGACCACGCCGAAGCGGAGCAGAGCCGATGAAGCCAGACTACGAACTTCTCGTCCGCGGCAACAATCTGCGGCTCAAGGACGACTTCCTGGGCATGTCGAACGTCACCCTGATCCAGGGGCCGAGCGGCCCGATCCTGTTCGACACCGGCGGCTACATATCGAGGCTCGGCCTCCTGAAGGCTCTCGACGCCCGCGGCCTCAAGCCTGCCGACATCCCCCTCGTCTTCCTCTCGCATCTGCATTTCGACCACGCCCACAATGTCGACCTGTTCGCGCATGCCGAATTCCTGGTCAGCCGGCGGGAATGGGACTATGTCGGCGCGCCGCATCCCGACGACCTGCTCGTGCCCTGGGGCATCCGGGAACAGCTGTCGAAGTCCAGGGTCACCCTCATCGAGGGCGAGGGGCAGATCGATCGGGGCATCGGCTTCTTTCCGGCGCCCGGCCACACGCCGGGGTGCTTCGCGATCGAGCTGGACACCGAGCGCGGCACCACGGTGATCGCGGGCGACGCCATCAAATACGCCAAGGAAGCCATCCTGCGGCGCTGCGACATGGCTTTCGACGAGATCGAGGTGGGAACCGCGACGATCCGCAACATCCTCGATCGCGCCGACCGCATCATGCCCGGGCATTTCCCCGAGCTCGTCAGGCTGCCGGACGGCAACTTCGTCTGGGACGAGGCCGCGCCCTTTGAACTGATGGTCCGTTAGAGCATCGCGGCTCGGCCCGGCAGGGAGCCGGTCACGCCACCTGGAGCGATACGGAACGCCGGACCTCGCGCGCCCCGCCGGAACAGGAGGGCGTTGGCGCATCCCGGCGTCGGCGTTCGGGCGCCCCGGAAGGGCGACGGCGGCCGTCGGCCGGCTCACCCCATCAGGTTGGCGTCGCGCATCAGCCGCCAGCGGCCGTCCGCACCCTTGCGCAGGATGGTGAGCGTGTAGCCGGAGCGGCGTATCGCCTCGCCGCCCGGCGGCGTGATCGAGACCTCGACGTGATTGCGCAGCCACGCCCAGTCGCCGAGCACCTGGATCTCCTGGATCTCGCTCCCGCCCTCGACGCGGATGTCCTTCGAGCCTTGGACCGCGGCTTCGAAGGCGTCCTTGCCGAAGGGCTCCCGCCCGGGGACCATGAAGATCGCGTCGTCCGTCATCAGGCCGAGCACCGTCTCGTGGTCTCCCGCCTTGCTGGCGGACATCCATTGATCCACCATGTCGCGAATGGCGCGCTCGTCTTCGGTCATGCGATTGCCTCCTGTTGGACGACGGCCGCGGCAGGCCCGAAGAAGACATCGAGATCGGGGCCGGAATCATGCCGGGGCGTCCACGCTTGCGGCAGGAGGAATATCCCCCTCCGTGCCGGAGGTCCATGACTGCAGGAGGCCGATGCGCACCGGCGTCTATGCCACGCGGTGTTCGGGGCGATGGCGCAGGCGGCGGCAGGCCGCCTCCAGGCGGCCGACAGCCGCCACGGCGAAGGCCAGGCTGGCCTCGTCGACCAGCCGCCCGTCCCGTATCTTCTCCGCGATGCCGCCGATCACCACCTGGGGTCCCGGCACGAGCAGCGCCTGGGCGGAGAGCAGCGCCTCGTTGACCTGCGCGTGCGCCCGCACGCCCCCCGTGAATGCCGGCGAGGACGAGATGACGAGCACCGGCCGGCCGGTGAGGGACGACGTCCCGTAGGGACGCGACGCCCAGTCGATCGCATTCTTGAGGACGCCCGGGATGCCGTGATTATATTCCGGCGTCGCGATCACCAGGCCGTCGCTGGCGGCAATCGCTTCGCGCAGCTGGCGGACGGGCTCGGCCGTCGCCGGCCCGTCCTCGTCTTCGTTGTAGAGCGGCACCTGCAGGTCGCGGATGACGAGGTCCGCACCGGCGCCGAGGGCGGCCTGAAGCCCGCGCAGGATGGCGGTGGAGTGGGAGTCGCGGCGCAGGCTTCCCGTCAAGCCGAGGAAGCGCAGGCGGTCGGGGCGGTCGATCATGTAAGGCCTCTCTGTCTGGGGGGCGGCCGTCATATGCGACGCCGCGACAGGCGGGCCCGGCAGGTGGAGGGAGGGGCGCTGCCCATCCGACCGTGCCGGTGCCCCGGTCCGCGCCACCATGGGCCGCCCGAATTCATCTTTCAAATTGAATGTTGAGATCGTATTGATCTGCAATCGAGCTTAATAACCGAGCGAGGTCGGCCATGGAGTTGAGGCAGCTGCAGCATTTCGTGGCGGTGGCCGAAGAGCTTCACTTCACGCGCGCCTCGCAGCGCATCAACATCGTGCAGTCGGCGCTATCGAGTTCCATCCGCGCCCTGGAGGACGAACTCGAGGCCAAGCTCTTCGTCCGCACCACGCGGCAGGTCCGCCTGACCGCCGCCGGACAGGTCTTCCTCGAAAAGGCGCAGGCCGTGATCGAGGCGGCCCGCGAGGCGCGCGAGGCGGTGGGCGAGGTCACCGGACTGCGGCGGGGAACGCTCAGCATCGGGGCCGCCCAGAGCCTGCCCGCCTTCCTCGACCTGCCGGAGGTTCTCGCCGCCTTCCATGCCCGGCACCCCGCCATCGAGGTGCGGCTGTGCCAGGGCAGTTCCTCGCACCTCCTCGAAAAGGTCCGCGACGGGCGGCTCGACCTCGCCATCGTGCCGATCTGCGCGCCACCGGCCGACGTCACGACGCGCCTGATCGCCTGCGACGCGCTCGTCGCGATCTGCGCCCCGGACCATGCCCTGGCGGGTCTGCCGCGGGTGCGCCTCGCCGCCCTCGCCGACGAGCCCTTCGTGGACTTCGAGCCGAGCTGGGGCACCCGCCGCCTCGTCGACCGCGGCTTCGCCGAAGCCGGCATCGACCGGCACATCGCCTTCGAAGTGAGCGATCTGGGGACGATGACGGAACTGGTCGCCCGCGGCCTGGCGGTCGCGCTGGTGCCGGAGGCGATCGCCGCGGCGAGGCAGCCGCGGGTGGCGATGGTGCCGATCGAGGGGCCGGAGATCTGCTGGGAGCTGGTCGTCGCCTATGTCGTCGGCGAGAGGGACCATGAAGGCCTCCCGGACAGGGCGCCCCAGGCCTTCCTCGACCTGTTGGCGGCCCAGGCGGGCGGCGGGCGCTCCCTCGCAGGCGCGTGACGCCGGGGAGATGACAGGCTTCCCCGCCATCGCCTATAAGGCGGGATGGCCGAAATTGTCTCCGATTCCGCCCCCTCCAACGCGCCCGAATGGACGGTCTCCGACCTGTCGCAAGCTCTCAAGCGCACAGTCGAAGACGCCTTCGGCTATGTCCGCCTGCGCGGCGAGATCTCCGGCTATCGCGGCCCGGTCGCCTCCGGCCATGCCTATTTCGCGCTGAAGGACGAGGGCGCCCGCATCGATGCGGTGATCTGGAAGACCAGCCTCGCCCGCCTCCGGACGCGGCCCGAGGACGGCATGGAGGTCATCGCCTATGGCCGCCTGACGACCTTCCCGGGCAAGTCCTCCTACCAGATCATCATCGACCGGCTGGAGCCCGCCGGCCTCGGCGCGCTGATGGCGCTGCTCGAGGACCGGCGGCGCAAGCTCGCCGCCGAAGGCTTGTTCGACGAGGCGCGCCGGAAGCCCCTGCCCTTCCTGCCGACGGTGATCGGCGTCGTCACCTCGCCGACCGGCGCGGTGATCCGCGATATCCTCCACCGCGTCGCCGACCGCTTCCCGCGCCATGTCGTGGTCTGGCCGGTGCGCGTGCAGGGCGAGACGAGCGCCGCCGAGGTCGCTGCCGCCATCGACGGCTTCGATGCCCTCGCCGCCGGCGGCCCGATCCCCCGCCCCGACGTGCTGATCGTGGCGCGCGGCGGCGGCAGCCTGGAGGACCTGTGGTCGTTCAACGAGGAGATCGTGGTGCGGGCCGCCGCCCGCTGCTCGATTCCCCTCATCTCGGCCGTCGGCCACGAGACGGACTGGACGCTGATCGACCACGTCGCCGACAGGCGGGCGCCGACGCCGACCGGTGCCGCCGAGATGGCCGTCCCGGTCAGGGCCGACCTCCTCGCCGCCCTTGCCGACCGCGGCGCCAGGCTCACCGGCCAGGCGCTCGGCATGATCGAGCGCCGCCGGCAGGAGCTGCGCAATCTCGGCCGGGCGCTGCCCACCGGCGAGACCCTGCTCGCCACGCCGCGCCAGCGCCTCGACCTCGCCTCCGGGCGCCTCGTCCAGGCCCTGCTCCTCAACACGCGCCGCCATCACCAGCGCCACGAGGCCCTGCTGCGCCGGCTGCAGGCGCAGCACCCGGCCGCCCGCCTGCAGCGCAGCCGCGACCGCCTCGCCGCCGCCGGCGAGCGCCTCGACGCTTCGGCCCGCATCGCCCTGGCCCGCAAGCGTGAAGCCTTCGCCCATCGCGCGGCGCAGCTTGCCCCGCGGCTGCTGAGCCGGCGCACCGAGACCGGGCGCGAGCGCCTGTCCGGGGTCGCCGGCCGTCTCCTGCAGGTGGTCGCCACCCGCACGGCGGCGCAGCGCGAAAGGCTCACGCGCTTCGCGACGCTCCTCACCGCCTATTCCTACCAGGGTGTGCTCGAACGGGGCTTCGCGCTGGTGCGCGACGGGGCGGGCCACCCGATCCGGCATGCCGCCACGGCGAAGGCGGCGGCCGTGCTCGACATCCAGTTCGCCGATGGCCATGTCGTCCTGTCCAACGCCGGCGCGCCGCCTGCGCCGAAGCCGGCGAAGACGAAGCCCCTCGCCCGGCAGCCCAGCCTTTTCGACGACGGTCCGGACAAGGCCTGAAGATCTCCGGCCGGGACGAAAGGGCAGCGCCCTCCCTCGGGGACCGGAGCGGCAGCTGTCGTACGGCCCGCCCGAACGACAGCGTTCGCAACAGATCGCTTGCAAAAACCTCGCCCCTCCGCCACTTCCTGCTATATTCCTTCATCCACCGATAAAAGCCGGACCGCCATGAACCGTCACGAGAATCGCATGAACATGCCGGGCGAAGCCCAGGTGCAATTCCTCGATGCCGACTTCCGCGTCGTGAAGCCCGGCAATTTCGTGCGTTGCGCCGTCACGGGAACGACGATCCCGATCGACGAGCTGCGCTATTGGAGCGTCGAGCGGCAGGAGGCCTACGCCTCGCCCGATGCGGCGCTGCAGCGCCTGAAGGCCCTCGGCATCATCTGAAGGAAAGCCTGTCCTTGTCCCGGACATTCAAGGCGTGGCTGCTGCGCGGCCCCGGCGAAGGCCTTCGCCTCGAGGACCTGCCGCTCCCCGACCTTCATCCGCGCGGCGTCCTCGTCCGTGTCGAGAGCGCCACGGTGCTGTCCTATATGGGCAAGGTGATCGACGGTTCGCTCGGCTACGCGACGCCGCCGCCGCCCTTCATCCCCGGCACCAACGCCGTCGGCCGCGTCGAAGCCGTCGGTTCGGAAGTGTCGCATGTCACCGCCGGCGAGCTCGTCTTCCTCAGTCCCCATCTCGTCGACGACGTTCCCGGCGAGGCGCCGGCACAGATCCTCATCGGCCTCACCGCGATGGGCGCCGCCCGCGTCGACGGGCTTCCCGACGGCGCACTGCGCCTGCAGCAGGTCTGGCGCGACGGCGTCTTCGCGGAATTCGCGCAATGGCCCGCCGCCTGCGTCACGCCGCTGCGAGGCCTCGGGCGCGTCCCGGACGACCGCCTGATCGCGCTCGCCAAGCTCGTCGTGCCCTATGGCGGCCTGCTTCGCGGCGGCGTGGAGCCGGGCCACACCGTCCTGGTCAATGGCGCGACCGGCTATTACGGCTCCGCCGGCGTGATGGTGGCCCTGGCGATGGGGGCGGCGAAGGTCGTCGCCATCGGCCGCGACCAGGCCGGCCTCGATCGCCTTGCCGAGACGCTCGGGCCACGCGTCGTCGCCGCCAGGGTCACCGGAGAGGACGCGAATGCCGACCTCGCGGCCGTCCTCGCCGCCGGCGGACGGGCGGATGTCGGGCTCGATCTCCTCGGCCGGGCCTCCAGCACGGCGACGACGCTCGCCACCCTCCGGGCGCTCAAGCGCGGCGGCCGGCTCGTGCTGATGGGCAGCGCCGCCGCGCCGCTCGAACTCGCCTTCGGCGAGATGCTCGGCAATGACTGGGAAGTCGTCGGCAATTTCATGTATCGGCGCTCCGCACCGGGTCAGCTCGCGGCGCTGGCGGCGGCCGGGCTGCTCGATCTCAGCCTGGTGAGGATCAAGCGCTTCGCGCTGGCGCAACTGCCCGAGGCGATCGCCGCGGCCGCCGTGATGCGGGATCTCGACCTCGTCGCCGTCGAGGGCGCGTAGCGCCGGGGCCTGCGGGTATCCCGCCCGCTCCTCCCCGGCTGCCCTTCCCGACAAGCCTTGCGCGAACACCGCCGGGCAGCGCCGGCAATATGCCGGCAGTCCCGCTATGCTATTTCCTGATCCTGAAGTGTCGATGCAGGAACTCGCGCATCGAATTCTCCTCCTCGAAGACGAGGCGGACCGGCACGCTCCGCGTGATCGAGGCGAGGCCGGTCCGCGCGGGGCCTCCGGTCAGCCGCACCATGTCCTTGGTCGTCGTCACCGGAATGAGCCTGCCGCTCTGGGCCCGGGACGCGATCGCCATTGCGTCGTTCTCTGTGAAGGGATGATGATCGGGGAAGACCTGAGTCGCCGCGATGATCGCGCCCATATCCGCCAGCGTCTTGAAGAACTTCTCCGGGCGGCCGATGCCGGCGAAGGCGAGCACCCGCTTGCCGCGCAGGACCGGGGCCGACGGATCGAGGACGATGCGCGCCTGCAGCGCCGCGAGGCCGGAGCCCCTGGCGAAGTCGAGCACGCGGCCGCCGGCGTCGCCCGGCCCGATCACCACCACGGCGGACACGAAGGGCATCTGGTCATGCAGCGGCGCGCGCAGCGGCCCGGCCGGAAAGGTCATGCCGTTGCCGATGCCCGTCTCGCCATCCACAGCGATGATCGAGCAATCCTTTTCGAGCGACGGGTTCTGGAAGCCGTCGTCCATGACGATGATGGTCGCGCCGTCCGATACGGCCAGGGCCGCGCCGGCCGGCCGGTCGACCGAGACGATGGTCGGCGCCTTGCGGGCCAGCAGCAGGGCCTCGTCGCCGACCTCGGCGGCGACGGCGCCGGGCATGACGCGCAGCGGCCCCGTTTCGCTGCCGCCATAGCCGCGCGTGAGGAAGGCAGGCTTGTAGCCGGCCTCCGCCAGCAGGTCGGCCACCGCAAGCGCCAGCGGTGTCTTGCCCGCGCCGCCGAGCGTGAAATTGCCGATGCACACCACCGGCACCGCGGCACGCTGGCCCGGCTGCCGCATGCGCGCCACGACGCGCCGGCCATAGACCTCCGCGACCGGTGCCAGCAGGCGCGCCTGCCACCCGGCCGGCCGGTACCAGAAGCGTGGCGGCTGGAGGAGCGGGCTCATGGCGTTTCGTTCGCGGCGAGGCCGGCCAGAGCCTGCATCGTGCGATCGAGCGCTCCGGAAAGCGAGGCGACGGCCTGCGCTCCGGCTTCCGCGAGGCGCGCGACCGCGCCGGGATCGGCGAGCAGACGCCCGACCGCCGCCGTCAATTCCTCGCCGTCGCGAACCGTGATCGCCCCGCCCATCGCGTCGAACGCTCCGTAAGCCTCGACGAAGTTATGCACGAAAGGACCGTGCAGAACAGACGCGCCGAGCTTGGCGGGCTCGACCGGATTCTGCCCGCCGCGACCGACCAGCGACTTGCCGACGAAGACGATGCGGGCAAGGCGGTAGAACAGCCCGAGTTCGCCGACGGTGTCGGCGATGTAGATGTCGGTGCCGTCTTCCGGCAGCCTGCCTTCGGAGCGGCGCAGGCAGGCCAGACCGCGGGCCGACAAGTCCGCGGCAATGGCGGCGCCGCGATCGGGATGGCGCGGGACGATGATGGTCAGGAGACCAGGAAACCGGCCCTTCAATTTCTCATGAACGGCGCCCGCCAGCGCCTCCTCGCCCGCATGGGTGCTGGCGGCGAGCCAAAGCGGCCTCCCCTCGACGGCCTCCTGCAAGGCTTCGAGCCGGACGGGATCGGCGGGCGGCGGCGGCGTGTCGAATTTGAGGTTGCCGGTGGAGATCACGTGCGGCGCTCCGAGGGCGGCGATGCGCGCGCCGTCGTCGGCGCTCTGTGCGGCGCACAGGTCGAAGCAGCGCAGCAGCGCACCGATGGTCCTCGGCGCCTTCTGCCAGCGCTGGAAGGAGCGCGGCGACATCCGGCCGTTGACCAGCGCCAGCGGGATGCCGGCGGCGCTGATCTCGCTGATCATCGCTGGCCAGAGTTCCGATTCGACGAAAAGGGCGAGATCGGGCCGCCAATGCGCGAGGAAGCGCCGAACGAAGACGGGAACGTCGAGCGGCACGAATTGATGGATGGCACCTTCGGGCAGGCGCTGCGCCATCAGCGCCGCGGACGTCACCGTGCCGGTGGTGAGGAGAATGCGGAACCCCTGCGCGGCGAGGCGCTCGGCCACGGGCAGGATCGTCACCGCCTCGCCCACGCTCGCCCCATGCAGCCAGCACAGCCGCCCTTCCGGACGCGGCCTGCCGGCGATGCCGAGGCGCTCGGACTTGCGGGCCGCATCCTCCTTGCCGCGCCTCTGGCGGCGCGCCAGCAGCAGGCCCGCGAAGGGGCCGAAGCCCGCCGTCGCCGCACGGTAGAGCCTGAGCGTGACGGGGGAGCCGGCCTTCATGCGGCCGCCTTCACGAATCGTCGGCCGACCATGGCGTAGGCGGTGCGGTGCGCGGCATCGAGCGCCGCCTGCACCTCGACGCGCTTGGCCTCCATCAGCGCGGCGTCGGCGTCGCCGGGGACATGGACGAGGTCTCCCACCACGAAGGCCCCGCGGGAAAACGGCAGGTTGATCACGGCGCGGTCCCAGCTCGAGAGCCGTATCATGTTGGACGTCGCCACCGCCACCGGCACGATCGGCCGGCCCGACAGGCGGGCGAGGGTGACGATGCCGAGCCCCGCGATACCGCCGACCCGCGGCACGTCGGCGGTCACGCCGACCGACTGCCCCGCCTTGAGGGTGGCGATCAGTTCGCGCAGAGCCGCCGGACCGCCCTTGTAATGCTGGCGGGCGGCCCGGCCGCCGGAGCCGCGGACCAGCCCGAGCCCGAGCCGCGTCACCGCGACCGCATTGATCTCGCCGTCGCCGTGGCGCGAGATCAGGATCCTGAACTCATGCCCCTCGCGCCGCATGAACGGCACGAGGAAATGCTGCCCGTGCCACATGGCGACGATATAGGGATATTGGTCGCGGATCGGCCCGTAGAGATCGGCGGGATGATCGGCGAAGCGGCTTGTACCATGGACGAATTTCAGCCAGCCCGCGAGCCCCTCGCCGAGCGCTTTCTGCACGAAACCGGACTGCCCTATCCGCTTGATCATCAGGCCGCGTCAGCGCTTGGCCGCGTCGGTCGACGGATCGAGCAGACGGTGGAGATGGACGATGAAATAGCGCATCTGCGCATTGTCGACGCTCGACTGGGCCTTGGCCTTCCAGGCGGCCTGCGCGGTCGCGTAATTGGGGAAGATGCCGACGATGTCGAGGGCCGCGAGATCCTTGAACTCGATACCCTCGATCGAGGTCAGTTCGCCGCCGAAGACGAGGTGCAGCAGTTGCTTCTGCGGTTCGCTCATCGAATGCTCCTGGTGGATGGGACGGAAATCAGCGTTTCGCACGCCGCGGGAAATGATGCTGCGGGAAAAGCGCCGCGATCGCAGCCTGCCGCCCGGAACCGGCGGCGAGCAGGGGCTCGTGCACCGGTTCGGGACGGTTGTAGACGATATCGGCGCCGGCGATGGTGGAGAGACGCCCGCCGGCCTCGCTGAGCAGGATGTCGGCGGCGGCGATGTCCCAGTCATGCGACGCGTCGGACGCGAAGGCGACATCAACACGCCCTTCGGCGACATAGGCGATGCGCAGGGCCAGCGACGACAGCGACGAGGTGCGTTCGACCTGCGGGAGGGCGTGCCTGATGACGTCGAACATCGGCTTCGGCCCGGCCGCGTGGCGGGTGGCGCCGGCCATGCCGGCATCGGCGCTGAGACGCTGCCCGTTCCGGAAGGCGCCAAGGCCACGGCCGGCGTGATAGAGATCGCCGGTGGTCGGACGATAGAGCACGCCGGCCAGCGGCCGCCCCTCCTCGACCAGCGCCGCCGAAATCACCCATTCGCCGTTGCCCGCGATGAAGCCGCGCGTGCCGTCGATCGGATCGAGCACCCAGACCTGGCGGCGCGACAGCCTGTCGGCGCTGTCCGCCGCTTCCTCCGACAGCCAGCCGATGGCCTCGGACACCGGACGCAGGCGCGCGGCGAGATGGGCATCGATGGCGAGATCCGCCTCGGTGACCGGAGAATTGTCGGATTTGTCGAAGACCCTGGCGCCATCGCGCATGAAGCGCAGGCCGATCTCGCCCGCTTCCCTCGCTGCTTCAGTCAGGAGCGGCAAGGCATCGCTCGCGCTCAGATATCCGGCCCCGGACAAAACGCCATTTCCTGCGGTCATGGCCCGGATTTAGGCGAGCGGAGGGATCGGCGCAAGCGCGAACACCGGACGCCGGACAGAACGCAGCCATGCGCGCCGCGCGAAGCGGCCCTGGCGACGGACGGCCTCGCCGGCAAGCCGGGATTTTCCGCGCCGCCCGTCATCGGCGAGGCGGGATGAGGTAGATCACGGCGGTGTATTTGGGAGTGCTCTGCGTGCCCTGCACGATGCCGCCGAGCGCTTCGGCGATGCGCCGGCTGGAAATGTTCTGCTCGGCGACGGGGTAGCGGAACGCCTCGATGTCCAGCCGTTCCGATGCCCAGCCCGCGACCGCGGCGACCGCCTCTCCGCCATAGCCGCGCCCGTGCTCGTCCTCGCGGATCCAGATGCCGAGTTCGGGACGGGCGGTGCGGACGCCGTGCAGGCCGACCAGGCCGAGATAGCGTCGATCGGGAAGGCCGCGCAGCACGAAATGCACGTCGGAGCCCCTGCGGATCGAAGAGAGCCAGAACTGCCAGATCGGCGCGAAGGCCGGCCAGGAGGTCGGCGGTTCCCACGCCATGAAACGCGTGATCGGCAGGGTGATGGAGCGGAAGACGTCATGGGCGTCGTCCGCCACGAAGGGCTTGATCGACATCCGCCGCGATTGGATCTCGACCCTTCGCCAGTTCAGTTCAGCCGACATCGCCGCCCACTCGCTCACCTGCTTCCGGATGGGGCACCGATGTTCGATCCGCACGCCTCTCACCCTACCGAGAAGACGCGGACCCGCGGCCGGTTCCCCAATCGAGCGAGAGAACCGCACCGTTCATCTGCCGCCCCGCCCTCCCGCCGGCCCGGCGAGTGAGGACAGACCGGCATAGCCCGCGCCCTCGGCCGGGTCCAGCGCGGCAACCGTTACAGCCGCCGACAGGCGGCGCGTGCGGCAGGACCGCAGCCTCGGATCCGACCTTGGCATCGGTCCCGAGGCTGCATTTGCGGCAGGAGCCCTATGCCGCCTTGCTCGCCGCCGGGGCGTTCAGCGTCTGCAGCACCTCGAAGCCCTCGAACACCGGGTGGCCGAGGGTAAGGGCCGGTCCCTTGCCGGCATTGCGATGGGCGAGGCGGAAGGCTTCCGAATGGGTCCAGGCTTCGAAATCCGCCTTGCTCGCCCAGACGACATGCGAGGAATAGAGCACATGGTCCTCATGCTCGGGGCCGCGCAGGAGATGGAAGGAGATGAAGCCGGGCAGCTTGTCGATATGCACTTCGCGATCGCGCCAGACGGCTTCGAAGGCAGCAGTCGAATCCTTCTTCACATCGAATCGGTTCATGGCGATGAACATGGATCTTCCTTTCTGTTTGATCGGGACATTACCGCAGGGCGTAACGGACGGGAACCGTCCGGACGTAGGGGTGGTAGGGTGGCGGAGGGAGCGAAAGCCCGCGCACCAAAGCGAGGGCGGCGGCATCCAGCGCCATATCGTTCGAGCTGCGGGCAAGGTGCACGGTGCCGACGGCGCCCTGCCCCGAGACCACGAAGCTCACGGCGGCGGTGCCCTCGACGCCCCGGTCCCGGGCGCTCGCGGGAAACCGCAGGCGGCTGCGGATCTGGGCGAGGATCACCGCATCGTAATTCTTGGCCGTGGCGCCGCTCCGGCGGGCATCGTCGGCGACCCCCACATCCGACACCGCGCCGGCGCCGCCCAGCTGGGGCCGCCTGGCGACGGTCTTCTCGGCGGGCTTCGCCTTGGGCGCCTGCTCGGCCGCGGCCTTCACCGGCTGGGAGGCCGTCTTCTTCCGTGGCGTCGCCCGCGAGGGCCTGGCGGGCTTCGGCTCGGCGGCTCCGGCTGTGGCGGGCCTTGCCGTCGCGGGCTGACTTGCCTTCGAGGGCTCCGGCACGGCTTCTGTGGCAAGGGCCGGCGTGACGTCGCCGCTGTCGGCCTGCGGCACCGCCGCCGGCGTCGCGAAATCCTCCTGCGAAGCGAGGGCGACGACGACGTCCGCGACCGGCGACGCCGCCGGCGCGGGAACCGCCGACGCCTGCGTCGTCGGAGCGGGAGCAGACGGAGCGGCCGGCCCCTCGGCCGATGCCAGCGGCGCGGCCGGCGCCGGCTCGAGCCGCGCCGTTTCGCTCCGCACGGGCTCCTGCGCGGCAGGCGCACGCTCCGCCTCCGCCCTGTCGGGCTGGAGGGGCTGCGTCGCGGCGGGCACCGGCGCAGCGGCGGCGGCATCGTCCTTTACCACCCGCGCCGTCTCCTCGGGTGCGGGGTCGGCCTGCTCCACGGCGGACCGCACCTCCTGCGCCAGCCACGTGCTCTTGGCATTCACCTGGTCGGCGGACGGCATCGGCGCGAAGGAGGCCTCGATCGGCTGGTCCGCACGCGTGACCGTCCCCGGCGGAATCGCGATCCAGGCGCCGGCGACTGCCGCCAGATGCAGCGCCGCCGCCGTCGCGATCATGCCGGAACGCCGGTTCCCGATGAGGTCGGCGGAGGTCATGGCGAAGGCGCGGCCCTGTCGGCCTTGCCGATGAAGGCAAGACGGCTCACGCCGTCGCGGCTGAGCGCCGCCATCACGTCGAGCACCTTCTCATAGGGCACCGCCGCATCGGCCCGGATATGCGCCGTGACCTTGGGATCGGCCCCGAGCCGCGCCGCGATCGCCGCGTCGAATCCCGCGCCGCCGAGGGCATCGGCCCCGACGAACACCGAGCCGTCCGCCTTCACGGTGACGACCAGCGGCTCGCGGGCCGGCGAGATCGCCGCGGCGCCGCTCGCCTTGGGCAGGTCGACCTTGACGCCGGCCGCCAGCATCGGCGCGGTGACCATGAACACGATGAGCAGGACCAGCATGACGTCGACGAAGGGCGTGACGTTGATGTCCGAGACCACCCGCGGTGCGCCGAGGCCGTCGTCCGCATCCGATTCGCCCAGCGAGAAGCTCATTCCGCCGCCTCCCTGAAGCCGAGGGGGTGGGCCTGGCCGCCGGCCGCCGGACGGCGCGCCGCCATCGCCTCCGCCTCGCGGCGGATCACCTGCTCGAACCGCCGGCCCATGCCCGCCGCGCCCTGCGACAGGCGGTTATAGGCGACGACGGCAGGCACGGCGGCCACCAGCCCCAGCGCCGTCGTGAACAGCGCTTCCGCAATGCCGGGGGCGACGGTCGCCAGGCTCGTATCATTGGCGCCGGCAATGGCGGAAAAACTGTTCATCACCCCCCAGACGGTGCCGAACAGCCCGACGAAGGGCGCCACCGCCGCCACGGTCGCGAGAAAGGAGAGCCCGGCATCCGTCGCGCCGACCAGGCCGGCGGCCACTTCGCGCATCGCCCGCTCGATCCGGCCGCGATATTCACCGCCCGTCTCGCCGGCGATGACGATATCGGCCGATTGCCGGCCTCGGATCAGCAAGGTCTGCGCCAGAACCGGGGCTGCCGCCAGGCCGCCCGCGGCCGCTGTCCGTATAAAGCGGCCGAGGCGCCGCTGCCGCCGCAGCGTCTCGAAGCTCAGGCCCCAGGAGAGGATCGAGGCGAGGACGAGGATCGCCATCACCGCCTTCACCACCGGATCGGCATGGATCAGCAGGTTGAGGAAGGAGAAATGCGGATTGGTGTCGGGCATGGCGACCTCGCTTGGAAAGATGGTCTCACTTGAAGAAGCGCGTTCCGGCCTTGGATTCGACGGCCAGCGTGTCCAGGCAGCGCGGCGGCCCCTCGGCTTCGCCTGCGAAATGGCAGGCCGGCAGGTCGTTGAGCAGGATGCTGCCGATGCCCTGGCAGTCGAGGCCCGCAATGTCGAAGGCGCGCACGATGGTCTTGCCCGCCGGCACCGGGCCGAGATCGACGGCGAGCCGCTTGGCGACGACGCCGTCCTGGCCGAACATCACGAGATCGGCCCGGAGCGCGTCCGCCGCCGCGGGACGGCCGTTGACCACCACCATGGTGACGCGGCAGGAGCCGTTCCGGCTTTCGAGCTTGTTGAGGTCGAGCGACAAATCGCCCGCCATGGCGGACAGCGGCGCGGCGAGCGCGACGCCTGTTATCAATAGTCGTGCGATGGCAGTTTTCATGCGGCCTCTTCATCGGCTTGAGCGACGGCGTGCACGATGCCCGCCCCGGATTCCTGCAGGGCGGTGCCGATGCGCACCTTGAAAACCCGCCGGATCAGATCGGCGGTCAGCGTCTCCGCCATGGCGCCCCCGGCGGCGAGATGGCCGCGATCGAGGACGAGCACGTCGTCGCCATAGATCGACGCCAGCGTGAGATCATGCAGGGTAACGACCACCGTGGCGCCGCCGGCCGCCAGCAGCCGGGCCTGCTGCAGCAGGCGGTGCTGGTGCTCGGGATCGAGGCTCGCCACCGGTTCGTCGAGGATGAGGAGATGGGGCTCTCCCGTCGCCGCCCGGTCGAACAGCTGCGCCACGGCCTTGGCGAAGGCGACGCGCTGACGCTCCCCGCCCGACAGCGTGGTGATCGGCCGGCGCGCCAGCGGACCGATATCGGCGGCGGCAAGCGCGGCGGCGAGCGCCGCCCCGTCGCGGGCCGCGCGGGGCGTGCCGGCATGGCAGAGCCGCCCCAGCGCCACGACGTCCTCGACGGCATAGGCGAAGGGACAGTCGAAATGCTGCGTCATCACGGCCCGCCGCGCCGCCAGCGCCGCCGGCTTTAGGGCGTGCAGCGCCTCGCCGGCAAACAGGACGCTGCCGCGTACCGTGCGGAGCAGGCCGGCGACGGCGTCGAGGAGCGTGGTCTTGCCGGCGCCGTTCGGCCCCATCACCACGAGGATGCGGCCGGCCCGCGCCTCGAAGGAGATGTCGCGCAGCACGATGCGGCCGGCGCGTTCCACCCGCAGGCGGTTGACGAGGAGGGTCATGGACGCTGTCCCCTGCGCAGGAGGGCGATGAAGACGGGTGCGCCGAGCAGGCTGGTGACGAGGCCGATCGGCAGTTCCGCCGGCGAGATCGCGACGCGCGCCACCGCATCCGCCAGGATCACGAGCGCCGCGCCGATGAGGCCGGAGGCCGGCAGGACGAAGCTGTAGCGCTGCCCGCCGAGGAAGCGGGCGCAATGGGGCGCCACGAGCCCGACGAAGCCAATCAGCCCGGTGAAGGCGACGGCCGCACCGATGGCGAGCGCGGTCGCGGCGATCACCCCGCGCTTGAGGGCGGCGGTGTCGACGCCGGCGAGGAAGGCCTCGCTCTCGCCGAGCGTATAGGCGTCGAGGGCCCGGGTGCGTCGGACCAGCAGCAGGCTTGCGGCCAGCAGGGCCGGCAGCGTCCCGGCGACCGCCACCCAATCGGCGCCTGCCAGCGATCCCATCATCCAGAACTGGATCGAGCGCAGCTGGCCGTCGTCGGCGATGGTGACGAAGAGCCCGACCGCCGCCATCGCCAGGGCATTGATGCCGATGCCGGCGAGGAGCAGGCTGGCGATACCGACATGCCCGCCGGCATCGCGCGCCAGCCGATAGGTCAGCACCGTGGTGAGGCAGCAGGCCAGGGCCGCCACGGCCGGCAGGGTGTAGAGGCCCCACCCCGCCCCGGCGCCGCCGTCCGCACGCGACAGGAGCACGATGCCGGCGACGACCGCCAGGATGCCGCCGGACGCCGATCCCGTCAGGCCGGGGTCGGCCAGGGGGTTGCGGAACAGTGCCTGCATGCTCGCCCCCGACAAGGCGAGGCCCGCCCCGACCAGGCCGCCGAGCAGGACGCGCGGCAGGCGGATGCCGACGAGGATGCCGGAATGGAGATCATGGCCGCCGGTCGCCGCCGTCAGCCATGCCGATGGCGGGATATGCACGCCGCCGAAGGCCAGGCCTGCGGCCAGCGCCGCCGCGAGCAGGGCGCCCAGGACGGCCAGCACCAGGCATTCGCGCCGGCGGGGCGTCGCGGCATGCGCCAGGGGTTGCGCAACGGCGTGGACGAAGCTCATGCCCTCAGCCCACGAAGCGTTCGGGATGGAGGCGGCGCGCCAACATGGTGATCGCCGCGGCCGACGACGGCGCGAAGCCGAACAGGATCGTCAGGTCGGTGTCGATCAGCCGCTCGTGACGCCCCGCGAAGGCCGCGATCAGCCCGAGCGCGTCGATGAAGCTCCCGCTTCCGCCGAGGGCGGCGACGGCCTGGACGTCGGCCACGATGAAATCGGGCGGGGACGCGGCGAGCACTTCGCGCGACACGGGCTTGAACAGGGAGAAGCCGGCAAAGGCGTTGGTGCCGCCCGCCAGCGCGTAGGCCGCGTCGACCAGGCCCATCTTCCCGCCGGCGATCGGCGTGCCGCCGTCGATGCTGCGGATGAAGCCGATGCGCGGCCGCATGGCCACGCCGTCCAGCCGCCGGGCGAGGTCGGCCATGGCGGCGGCCGTCGTCCCGGCGAGGACCGCCGCTTGCGCGTCGCGGCCGAGCAGGGTCCCGACATGGCGGATCTTCGCCGCCATGCCCTCGCCGCTGGGCGGGAAATCGACGAGCTCGATCCGCACGCCCGCCTTGCGCAATTGCGCCACCGCCGCCGGCGGCCCGAGATCGCGGTTGGCGATCACGATGTCGGGCTCGAGCGACAGGATGCCCTCGGCGGAAATCTGCCGGAGATAGCCGATGGAGGGCAGGTTCCTTACTTCGGGCGGCATGTGCGAGGTGGTGTCGACGCCCTGGATCGCGGCGGCGCCGGCGAGCGCCGCGACGATCTCGGTGACGTCGGCGCCGGCGCAGACGATGCGCTGCACCGGTTGGGCGAGGCCCCTCCCCGGCGCCGCGAGCAGGGCGAGCGCCGTTGCGAGCAGAACCTGGCGGCGGTCGAGCCGGGAAAGCGGCATTCCGGCCTCCTACTTGCTGGCGAACTTGTAGGTGATGGAGAACTTCGCAGCGAGGCCCGGCGAATAGTCGGAATCGAGGAAGGCCTTGTAGCGTCGGTCGAAGATGTTATCGACCGCGAGGTCGGCGCTGAGGCTGTCGCTGTATTTGTAGCTGGCGAAGACGTCGACGAGCCCGTAGCCGCCGGTCGGCACGTCGACCCGGCGCGAGGTCGCGCCGACGAAGGTGGCGCGGGTGCCGATCGTCAGCCGGTTGTCGAGGAAGCGCCAGCCGAAAGTGCCGCTGAGCTTGTTCGGCGCCACCGTGCTGAGCGGCATATGGGTGTCGCGGTTCTCGCCATTGGTGTGCGAGCCGGCGATCGAGGCGAAGCCGCTGACCCAGTCATAGGCCGCCTCGAGCTCGACGCCCATCAGGCGCGCCTTGGCGACGTTGACATATTGATAGGCCGTGATCGGGAAGCAGAGATAGGCTTGAGTGGCGCAGGTGCTCGCCGGCATGCCCGGGATGTAGGGCACCAGGATGGGGGACCCCACCGCCGCCATGTCGATGTAGTTGTCGACATTGTTGACGAAGCCGGTGACCTTGGCGCGGAACGTGTCGCCCTGCTGCAGGATGTCGTCATATTTGATGTTGGTGCCGACCTCGAAATTATGCCCCGTCTCGGGCTTCAACGCTGGATTGGGCAGAAGCGGGAAGGCTGGATAGGGATGGGTTCCCGAGATCAGCGTCTCCGTGATCGACGGCGCCCGGTAGCCTTCGGCATAGGTGCCGTAGAGCTCGATGCCCTTGACCGGCGTCACACCGATGGTGATCTTCGGCGACCAGTGCGAGCCGCTCGAACTGTAGGAGCCGCCCTTCAGCGAGTAGTCGTCGTAACGCAGGCCGCCGAGCACCCGCAGCCAGCCGCCATAGCGCATCTCGTCCTGGACATAGGCGCCGAGCAGGGTCCGCTCGCCGGAAGGCGTCAGCGCCGAGATGTAGCCGCCGGCCGCATCCTCCGTCGTCACGCGGTCGAAGGCACCGTCGCCGCCATAGGTCAGCGCATGCTCGACGGCTCCGGTGGAGAAGCGCGAGGTGTTGTAGATGTCGAAGCCGGTGGTGCCGATGCGGTCGAACAGTCGGGCGCCGGGCTGCACGCCGAGCGCCGAATAGGTCGCGTCGGGTACGAGGATGGTCTGCTGGTTCTCCGTCTGCGAGTAGTAGACCTTGGCATTGAAGTTGATCAGCGGCGTTTCCGGGCTCTCGTAGCGGTAGCCGGCCGTATAGGTCTGGGTGGTGACGTCGTTGCGCCAGCGCGAACCGTCGCCGCTCGTCCCGTTATTGTCGTAGCGGTAGTTCTGGCCCAGCGCGCTCAGGCTGATCGTCTGGCCATCGCCCGGATGATAATTGACCTTGAGCAGGCCGCCGAAATTGCGGGAGCCGGTGTCCTGCACCCTGTCGCCGCCGCCGTCGCGGTAGGAGCCCGCGTCGCGATAGATGAACTGTCCGTAGATGTCGGCGATCGTGCCGTATCGCGCGGCGGCCGATGACGAGGTGAACGCCCCCAGGCCGTTGCTGCTGAAGCCGACCTTCTCCTCGCCGCCCCACTTCTCGTCCGGCGCCAGGATCGAATCGACACCCCGCGTCGTGAAGGACGCGACGCCGCCGATGGCACCGGAGCCGTAGATGTTGGAGATCGGGCCGCGCACGATATCGATCTGGTTGATGAATTCGGGGTCGAGATAGAAGCTGCCGTTCGCGTTGTGGCCGGAGATCTGGTAGTCCTGCCGGGCGCCGTCGACGAGCACGTTCACGCGGCCGAAATCCTGCATGCCGCGGATGTTGATGGACTGCATGGGATCGTTCGCGCTCACCTGCGTCGAGACACCCGGCACATTGCGCAGCAGATCCGCGATGCTGGAAGGCTGGACGCGATCGATATCCTGCTGCGTCACCGTGCTGACGCCGCCGAGGACGTCGATCAGATGCTCGACCGTCTTGGTCGCCGTCACCGTCACGGTGTCGAGCGTGACGCCGCCGTCCGTGCCGGCGGGCGCATTGCCGTTCTGCGCATCCTGCGCGAACGCCGCCCCGGAACCGGCCGCAACCATTGTGAGCACGGCCGCCGTCGTCAGGCAGCGGCGCCGCAGTTCGTTCATTCCACTCATCTCAACCCCGATATTGTATAATTTTTCACGGCCCCAGATTGCGCAATTCATCTTGTGTAAATTCGCGCTAATCCATACAATTTATGCGATTTGATCGAGTATGAAACGGGAGTCAAGCATTTAGTGTTTGATTTTATTAATCAAAATTGCGCAGTTTTGCTTCGTTATAAACTGGAAAATTGGAACGATCGCGCAGTTTTTAATATTTCTATTGTGGGTTACGGAAATGGAGTGGAGATAGAGTGATGAATGAGCTGAAGCAGCAATGGCAGGGCCTGCGTGAGGCCCAGCCCGGGCTGCGTATCCGCGACGCCGCCTTCCGATTGGGCGTCGCCGAAGCCGCGCTGGTCGAGACGCGTATCGGCGACGGCGTCCGGCGGCTGCGGGCCGATGTCCGGCAGATCTGCGCGGCCTTGCCGGAGCTCGGCGTGGTGATGTCGCTCGTGCGCAACCAGGCCGCCGTCCACGAGAAGGACATCGCCTTCGCGCCCGCCGCGGCCACCGGCGGGACCATCGGCTTTTCAGGCGGCGAGTTCGCGCTGGAGGTCGCCCCGGCCGCGATCGCCCATGCCTTCTACGTGGAGGACGCCAATCCCAGGGGCAGGCTGCGCAGCATTCAGCTGTTCGATGCGTCCGGCGAGGCCGCCTGGAAGATCTATGCGCGCGACAAGGCAGACCATGCCGCCTTCGGACGGCTGGTCGACGGCCTCGCATCGGATGACGGATCCCCTGCCTCCTTCGCCCGCCCGGCGGTCTCCCCCGGCCCGGCCGGGCCGGCCGCTCCTGAGCTCCGCCTCCAGCCGATGCTGGAACGGATCGCGGGCGAAGGCCTGCCGCTGAGTCTCGACGTCGCCAATCCAGCCGTGCGCCAGCGTCACCGCGGCCCGGTCCACCGCATCGTGCGCATGGGATCCTGGCTCAACGTGCTCGATCCCGGCTTCGACTGGCATCTCGACGAAGGCGCCCTGTCCATGGCGCGCGTCACGGTCGAAGGCGGCATGCCCCGTCTCGTGCTCGGGCTGTCCGGCGGTGGGGAGGCCGCCATCCTCTCCCTCGGCGAGGGAGCGGCGAGCGGCCAGGAGGCGGCGTGGCGCGACATCATGGGGCAGGTGCAGCAGAATGACTGAAGCCATCGCGGCGCGCATGACAGGCGCCATTCCGACGCTCGCCTCCCTCAGCTTCGCAGAGACCTCCGGCTTCTATTCCCGCCTGGGCTTCTCCGTGCTCCATGGCGACCTGTCTTTCCTCCTGCTGCGGAGGGACGAGGTGCGCCTCAGCTTCTGGCTCACGGGCAACCGCCGCGTGCCGCAGAGCACCAGTTGCTGGATCGAAGTGACGGGCATCGATCCGCTCTACCGGCGCTTCGAGGCGCTCGGCATCGTCCATCGCAAGGGGCACCTCGAAACGAAGCCCTGGGGCACCCGGGAATTCTCGATCGTCGACTGCCACGGCAACCTGCTCCGCTTCTCCGAAACGGGCACGGACGCAGTGGAACCGGCGGAGGACGGCTGACGGCTGCGAAACGGAACAGCACCCCATCTCCGCAGGCGCCGGGCTCGAAACGCCGCGGCCGGCGCCTGCATCTTCGGCGCAGTTGCCCGCCGCGCACCCTTTCGCGGCCGGACGAAACGCGCCGTTCGTCGGGATGCCTGCACTGCCCTACCATTCGAAGCGCGTCGGCTTTCCCCGTTCGAGGCCGGCCAGCCGAGACGCCGCACCGAGCGTGACGAACGCCGCGGCGAGTTCGGCGGCGCTTTCCTTGAAATGGACCCAGCCTTCATTGTGGATGGCGACGATGGCGGCATCCGGGAACGCGTTCGCCGCCTCCAGCGCGTCATTGCTGCCCATGGTCATGTGGAACCGCCCCCTCGGCTGTGCGGCGCCGGCAAACAGCACCACCACCTTGGGCGAGAAGCGGCGGGCGACATCCGCCGTTCCCTCATACCAGACGGTATCGCCGGTGAAGTAGACCGCATCGCCCGGCTGCTCGAGGCCCAGCAGAAAGCCGACGACGTCGCCGGAAATCGGTTCGATGCCGACCGGTCCATGCCGCGCCGGCGCAGCGGTGACGAACAGCCGCTTCCCGCTCCCTCCCTCCAGGGTACGCGTGTCGAAAGGGGCGAGGCCGAGGGCGTTGCCGCCGAGCCGGGCCGCCCCGGCCCGCGTCGTGTAGGTCGCGCCGACATTCGGGAGCATGGCGCGGCCGGCATGATCGAGATTGTCGAGGTGCTGGTCGTGGCTCAGCAGCACGGCATCCAGCGCGCCGACCTCTTCCACCGACAGGGCGGGGCCGGAGGTCTTTTCGAAGCGGACCGGCGCCGTCTGGTAAATGCCCGGCGGATCGAAGGTCGGATCGGTCAGAAGGCGCAGGCCTCCGATCTCGACGAGCGCGGTCGGCCCGCCGATCAGCGTCAGTGTGAGGTTCGATGCGGACATGGCGGCGTTACCCTCTGCCGATTGCGATGATCCGAGGATAGGCGGTGGCCTGCTGTGATGAAATTCGCCAATATCGCTCAATGGCTGATCAAATCCGCACAGGGCTCGATTGGGAGGATGTCCGCATCTTCGTGGCGCTCGTCCGCCATGGCAGCCTGTCGGCCGCGGCACGTGCCCTGTCGGTCAACCACGCGACGGTTTCGCGGCGCATCGCGTCCCTGGAAGAGGCGCTCGGCGGCAGGCTGGTCGAGCGCCGGCCGGACGGTTATGTGCTGACACCCGCCGGTTCGCGCTGTCTCGCCGCAGCCATCGCCATGGAGACGGCGGCCGCGGCCTTGGCCCGGGCCGGCGCGGACGACAGGCCGAACGGCCTCGTGCGCATCAATGCCACGCCGGGCCTGGCCCAGGGCTTCCTCGTCGCGCGGCTGGCAGGCCTGGCGGCTCGCTACCCCGGCCTCGATGTCGAGATCGCGACCGACGTCCGCGCCGTGAGCCTCGAACGCCGCGAGGCGGACATCGCCCTGCGTTTCGGACGCCCGCAGGATGGCGACCTGATCGCCCGCCGCCTGGTGACGCTGGATTACGGATTCTATGCCTCGGCCGAATGGCGCCGTCGGATCGGCGACGGCGCCGCGCCCGTCCTCGTCGGCTTCGACGAAGCCAACGCCTCCATTGCGGACGCTGTTTGGCTCACGCGGCACTTTCCTCGCACCCGCATGGCCTTGCGGACCAGCAGCCAGCCCGCTCAGGCCGCGGCGGCGGGAGCCGATGCGGGCATTGCGCTGCTTCCTCATTTCATCGGACGGACCGATGACCGGCTCGGCCCGGTGACGCTCGACCGCGGACCGCCGTCGCGCGAGCTCTGGCTCGTCACGCGTCGGCGGGACGGCCAGGACCTCGCGATCAGGACCGTGGCAGATTTCCTCATCCAGCTCTTCGCCGACGAACGCGCCCTCTTCGAAGAGCGCTGAAGCGCCTTTTCCCGGGCGTCATCCGTTCTGATCGGCGCAGGAGGCCGAAGGCCGCAATGACGCATGAGAGATTTCGAATCGGTGGGACCGTATTTGTCCTAGACCGAGAACATCCATTGCCACAGGCAGTCCACCACCAGGCCGGCGAAGAAGATCGCCCCGGCATCGCGGTTGGAACGGAAGATCCTCAGGCAGCGTGCGCCGTCCTCATGGTCGAAGCGGATCACCTGCCAGAGCAAATGGACGGCGAAGCAGGCGAGGCCGAGGAAGGAGAAGGGCGAGGCGTCGACGAAGGTCAGCGACAGCGCGAACAGGAGGACGCAGCCCGCATAGAAGCCGGCGACCGCCAGCCGCGCATGCTCGCCGAACAGCAATGCGGTCGACCGCACCCCGACGATCGCGTCGTCCTCGCGATCCTGGCACGCATAGATGGTGTCATAGCCGATCACCCACAGGATCGATCCGGCGAACAGCAGGAGCGGCGACCAGCCCAGCGATCCGGCCGCGGCCGCCCATCCCATCAGCGCGCCCCATGAAAAGGCAACGCCGAGAACGGCCTGCGGCCAGGAGGTGATTCGCTTCATGAAGGGATAGATCGCCACCACCGCCAGGGAAGCGATGCCGAGGCAGACGGTGAACAGGTTGAACTGCGCCACCACGGCGAGGCCGACCAGCGCCTGCAGCACGAGCCAGGCGGCCGCAGCCGGGGCGCTCACCTGGCCGGAGGGGATCGGCCGCGAGCGCGTCCGCTCGACGGCGGCGTCGATATGGCGGTCGACGAGGTCGTTCAGCGTGCAGCCGGCCCCGCGCATGACGAAGGCGCCGACGAAAAGGAGGACGAGGTGCCAGGGATCGGGAAAGGCGCGGTTGCGGTCGAGCGCCACCAGCGCCGCCGACCACCAGCACGGCCACATCAGCAGCCACCCGCCGATCGGCCTGTCCGCACGCGACAGGCGCAGGAACGGCCTCAGGAAGGCCGGGGCGTAGCGATCCACCCAATTGCCTGCCGGCGCGTCCGCGACCGTGTCGGCTCGCATTTATTCGAGACGAAGTTCGACGGGGGGCTTGGGCAGCGCCGGCGGCCCGCCGGGACGGGGCCGGGCCTGCGGGGGCGGGCCCATGCAGACCTTCTTGTGGGTCTTGCCCGCGGTTCCCACATCCTTGATGAATTGAGCGATCGTCTGGTCCGGGATGGCGCAGAAATCCTTGTTCTTGCGCATATAGTCGATGATTTTCTCGTCGGCGGAGATATAGGCCTTGATCCGGCTGCAGAACGCCTCGCGGGCGCCGGACTTTTTGGGATTCTTGCTGATCGCGTTGATCGAGGCCGTGATCGCCAGCCGGTTGTCGATCAGCGGCTTGAGTTCCTTGTCGCAGAAATCGTTGGCCAGGACCGGTGTCGCGGTCAGGATGGCGCCGGCGAAAACGAGGACTGAGGCTGGGCGCAGCATGGGGTCATCCGCGAGATTTGTTGGTGGCACTCTCGATATAGAGGAACTATGGATCTCGCAAGTTCAGGGCGGCCTCAAGGTCGTTTTACGCATGGAAATCTCGCTCGGCCCGGCCGGGACGACCATCCGTGCCGCAAAGGTGCGAGTGAGCCGATGGCAGCCTATGATTTTCTTTCGGTCCGCCTCTTCGTCGACGCGCCGCTCGAAGAGGGCGCATCGGTCGGCCTCGACCGGACGCAGCAGAATTATCTCGGCAACGTGCTGCGCCTGAAGGCCGGCGAGAGAATCCTCGCCTTCAACGGACGCGACGGCGAATTCGCCGCCGGTCTCACCGCCGAGGGCAAGCGCCTCGGCCTCCTCGTCGAGGCGCGGACGAGGCCGCAGCCGCTCCTGCCCTCGCTGCGATGGCTGTTCGCGCCGCTGAAGCATGCCCGGCTCGACTACATGGTGCAGAAGGCGGTCGAGATGGGCGTCGGCTCGATCGAGCCGGTCATCACCCGGCGCACGCAGGTCTCCCGGGTCAATCTCGAGCGCATGCGGGCCAACGTCGTCGAAGCGGCGGAGCAATGCGGCGTGATCGCCGTGCCTCCCGTCGTGCCGGAAGAGGCCCTGCTCGGCCGCCTCGACGCATGGGACGCCTCGGTGCATCTGGTGTTCTGCGACGAGGACGCCTCGGTCGCCGATCCGCTCGCCGCCCTCGCATCGATACCCGAGGGGCCTCTGGCCGTGCTGATCGGGCCGGAGGGCGGCTTCGACGAGGCGGAACGCCAGGCCATCGGCCGCATCCCCACGCATACGCGCCTCTCGCTCGGGCCCCGCATCCTGCGGGCCGATACGGCAGCGGTGGCGGCGCTGGCGCTCGTCCAGGCCGTCCGCGGCGACTGGCGCGGCTGATCGGGCGAGCGAAACCTCGCAGAAAAAACGCCCTTCCACCGCATCATCCTGATTTTTGACGCGATCGTGTGTTCCGCCACAATTGTCATGTCGCAAACCTCTGTCTATGGTCCGCGCCGTTTTGCAAGGTTTGCCCCATGGCCCGTGACGTCATCGATTCCACTCCCGTCGCCTCGCGCGACGAACTCGTCGCCTGGGTCGAACAGGGGATAAAGCCGCGATCGGCCTTCCGGATCGGGACGGAGCACGAGAAATTCCCCTTCAGGGCCGGCACCCACCGGCCGGTCCCCTATGAGGGCCCGAACGGCATCCGCGCCCTGCTGGAGGGGATGCAGGCCATGCTCGGCTGGGAGCCGATCATGGAGGGCGACCGCATCATCGGCATGCTCGACATCACCGGCGGCGGCGCGATCTCGCTGGAGCCGGGCGGCCAGTTCGAGCTGTCGGGGGCGCCCCTGCCCTCCATCCACCACACCTGCTCGGAGATCCACGCCCATCTCGCCCAGGTGCACGAGATCGGCACGCCGCTCGGCATCCGCTTCCTCGGCCTCGGCATGTCGCCCGTATGGACGCGCCAGCAGACGCCGGCCATGCCCAAGCGCCGCTACGAGATCATGACGTCCTACATGCCCAAGGTCGGCGTGATGGGCCTCGACATGATGTACCGCACCTCGACCGTGCAGGTGAACCTCGACTTCTCCTCCGAGGCCGACATGGTCAAGAAGCTGCGCGTGTCGCTGGCGCTGCAGCCGATTGCCACCGCCATCTTCGCCAATTCGCCCTTCATGCACGGCAGGCCGAACGGCTTCCTCGCCATGCGTTCGGAAGTCTGGCGCCACACCGACCTCGACCGCACCGGCATGCTTCCCTTCGCCTTCGACGACGGCATGGGATTCGAGCGCTATGTCGACTGGGCGCTCGACGTGCCGCTCTATTTCGTCAAGCGCGGCGATATTTATCACGACGTCTCGGGCGGCTCGTTCCGCGACCTCCTCAAGGGCACGCTGCCGCAACTGCCGGGCGAGCGGGCGACGATCTCCGACTGGGCCAACCATCTCGGCACGCTGTTTCCCGAGGTCCGCCTCAAGCGCTACCTCGAAATGCGCGGCGCGGACGCCGGCCCCACTGCCAAGCTCGCGGCGCTCTCGGCCTTCTGGGTCGGCCTGCTCTATGACGGGGACGCCCTGGACGCCGCGTGGGACCTCGTCAAGGGCTGGAGGGAAAGCGAGCGCCTCGCCCTGCGCGATGCCGTGCCGCGACAGGCATTGCGCACCCCCTTCCGCAACGAGACCGTGCGGGACATCGCGCTGCGCGCCCTCGCCATTTCCCGCAAGGGCCTCCAAGCCCGCAACGTCGAGGACTGGGAGGGCCGCAACGAAGCCCATTTCCTCGATGGCCTCGACGACATGGTGGAGAGCGGCGTCACGGCCGCCGACGCCATGCTCGCCAAGTTCCACGGCGAATGGGGCGGCAGGATCGATCCGGTGTTCGACGAACAGGCCTATTGAGGGCCGGTCTCCGGAAATTGTCTCCAGGCCCGCCTCCTGCCGCTTTAAAGCGGGCGGCCCGCACACCACATCGGGATCGGTGCTTGGAGAGCCGCCGGGCGTCGGCACCGGAGGAGCCGCGGTCATGAATCCGATCACCCTGTTCGCGACGCTCGTGCTGGCGGCCATCGGCATCGGTATCGGCTCTGCCGGCGTGCCGATCCTGGGCGGCGTGTTCGTCCTTGCCGCGCTGCTCGTCGCCGCCTCGCTGAAGATGGCCAACACCTGGCAGAAATTCGTGGTGCTGCGCGCCGGCAACCTCCAGGGCGTCAGGGGGCCGGGACTTTTCTTCATCATCCCCATCATCGACAGCGTCGTCGCCGTCATCGACGAGCGCATCCAGACGACCGCCTTCAACGCCGAGCAGGCGCTGACCCGCGATACCGTCCCGGTCAATGTCGATGCCATCATCTTCTGGCACGTGCATGATGCGCGCAAGGCGGCGCTGGAGATCACCAATTACCGCGAGGCCATCGATCGCGTGGCGCAGACGTCGCTGCGCGAGATGATCGGGTCGTCGATGCTGTCCTCCCTGCTCTCCGACCGCAAGGCCGCGGACGAGCATCTGCGCGACGTCATCGGCGGCAAGACCGGCGAATGGGGCGTGACGGTGATGTCGGTCGAGATCCGGGACGTCGCGATCCCCGTCGCCCTGCAGGACGCGATGTCGCGGCAGGCCCAGGCCGAGCGGGAGAAGGAAGCCCGCGTCATCCTCGGCTCGGCCGAGGCGGAGATCGCCGGCAAGTTCGTCGAGGCCGCCACCATCTATGCCGGCCATCCGGCAGCCCTTCAGCTGCGCGCCATGAACATCATCTACGAGACCACCAAGGAGCGCGGCGCCACCATCCTGATTCCGACCTCGATGGTCGACAGCCTCGACCCGGCATCGGCGCTGGTGCTCGCCGGCCAGGCTCCCGGCCTCAAGAGCGCGGCATAGCCGAAGGGCTACTCCGCCGCTTCGGCATGGCCGGCGAGGTTGTCGAGGCTCTGGACGATGAGGGCGGCGAGGGCATCGGCGAGGGAAGTCTGCTCGCGCCAGTTGCGCAGGAGGCCGATCTTGCAGGACGGCAGCGGCGGAAAGCCGTCGATCGGCCCGAGCACCCGCATGCCGGGCCGCACGGCGCTTTCCGGCAGGACCGATACGGCGAGCCCCGCCAGCACCATCGCGCCGACCGCCGTCGAATTCCAGCTCGAATAGAGCACGCGATAGGGCCGGTTCTGCGCCTCGAGGCGCTCCACCGCCACCTGCCGCCAGCAGCAGCTCGCCCGCCCGAGCGCGAGGGGCAGCGTCGCTTCGTTCTGGATCGAATGAAGGCTCGACGTCACCCAGAGCAGGCGCTCGTAGCGCACGAACTCGGCCGGCCCCTTGTGCTCGACATGGGTGATGATGGCGAGGTCGAGGTCACCGGCCTGGATGCGCTCGACCAGCATGGGCGTCGGCTCGCAGACGATCGTCACCTCCACGCGCGGATTGGCCTGAGAGAAGCGCGTCATGATATCGGGCAAATAGCGGTCGGCATAATCGTCGGGCACGCCGAGCCGCACCCGACCGGTCAATTCGGTGTCGGCGAAAGCGCCGATCGCATCCATGTTGAGCTTGACGATGCGCCGCGCATAGTCGAGCAGCTTCTCGCCGTCCTCCGTCAGCCTGGAGGAACGCCCGTCGCGCTCGAAGATCGCCTTGCCGACCCGCTCCTCCAGCCGCTTCATTTGCATGGACACCGCGGACTGCGTCTTGAACACCATCTCCGCCGCGCGGGTGAAGCTGCCGGTTTCCGCGATGGCGATGAAGGTCCGAAGCTGGTCGATGTCGAGCAGCGCTGTCATGCACGCCTCCCCAATCTCATGAAACCCTGACACCGCGCCCCCACGGATTGCTCGCAACAGGGGTGGGGGCGGCATTGATAACGATCGCTTATGCTGAACATTAAAAACATTCGTTGGATTGATCAATGGCAATGTTTCATAGTGCGATCGTTCACTTTTGGTGATGAGTGAAGGCATTCGTCACCACCGGCCCGATGGAGAGAGCCATGTCAGTCTTTGTTGTCAACAGCCCGTCCCGCACCCTTGTTTCGAGCTTCGTCGGAACGCTGCGCGCTGTCGCCGCCAAGATTAACGCCATCGGCGTCGCGCTCCGCCATCGCAGGGAACTCGGTCAATTGGCCGGGGCGGACGCGGCGATGCTGCGCGATCTCGGCCTCACCCCGATGGATATAGACGGCGCCCTGGCCGAGCCGCTGTGGCGCGATCCCTCGCACCGGCTCGTCTGCTCGGTGTCCGAACGCCGCCTCGCCCTCAAGGCGGCGCATCGCGACAATCTCATCGGCCTGCGTCCCTGACGCCGGCCCTCCGCTGTTCCTGCCGCTGCCCCTGCGGTGGAACGCCTCGGAAGCGCGGCTTCCGCACCTCGACCCGCTTCGGAAGCGAAGCGGGTCTTTTCACGTCCTGCCGAACCAGCTTTCCAGCAGCGATCGCATCGCATCGCCCTGCGCCTTCTGAATCTGGGTGCCGGCCTCCAGCATGTTCGCGAAAAGGTCCGCCTGCCGCGGGGGTTCGGGCGGCGGCGGGCCGAGGAAGGGCGCCCAGAGCGACGCCATGAGGCTCTGCTCCGGCGCGGGCGGTGGCGGCGGCTGGAAGGCCCGCATCATGCCGAGGAACATGTCGCCCGCCGGGTTGGCGGCCGGTCCCGGTCCGAAGCCGCCGACGGCGTGGGGCAGCGCCATATGGGCGAGACCGCTCACCAGGATGGAAGCGAGCGCGGGAAGCATTGCCGTCAGCACCGGCGCGGCGACGCCGCTCTGCATCGCGGCCTGCCGGGCGAGATCCCTCGCCCTGTCGCTCGATCCGAACAACGCTCCGAGCACCGCATTGCCCTGCTGGGTCGCCTGCTGGGTGAAGGCGAGCGCGGCGTTCTGGAAGGCGTCGATCTGCGGCAGTCCGGCGAGGCCGAAGAAGGTGGGCGGCGGCGCCTCGACCCTGGCGCTCTCCACCTGCCGCTTGAGCCCGAGCGAGAAGGCGGGCAGCAGCGCTTCGACCGCAGCCTGGGCCTGCTGCCGGCTGAGTTCGAACTGGCGGGCCAGATTGTCGATCGCATGTCCGTTCTGCGCTGTGCGCAGAAGGTCGAACAGGTTGTCCATGGCCGCGTCCCCTCTCCTGTCAGTCCGACGCCGCCCGCGCCGGGGCGGGCCCGACTTTCGGCCCCTTCAGCCGGCGCAACGACCGATAGGCCCACCATACACCAATAACGCCGAACAGGACGGCTCCGAGCCCCTGCCCCGCCAGGGCGCCCTCCGCGCCCCAGAGCGTAGCCCCCGCCAGGGCGAAGGGAATGGTGCCCAGCGTCGTCTTGCCCCAGTTGAAGATCGTCGAGGCGATGGGAAAGCCGAGATTGTTGAACGAGGCGTTCGCGACGAAGAGCAGGCCATGGAAGATCCAGGATCCCGCCACGAACAGGCAGAAGAACTCGATAAGGCGGGCCGCCTCGGGATCGACGATGTTGAAGAGCCGCACCACGCCGTGATGCCCGGCGGCCAGCACCGCCCACATCACCAGCGCGTAGATCGTGGTGAAGATGAAGGCGTCGGTGAGCGTGCGCCGGACCCGGTCCAGCCGCCCGGCGCCGTAGTTCTGCCCGAAGATCGGCCCGACCACGCCCGAGAGGGAGAAGATGCCGCCGAAGCAGAAGGCGACGAGGCGGCCCGTCACCGCATTGCCGGCGACCGCGCCGTCCCCGAACGGGGCGAGCACGGCGGTCATGTAGCTGTTGGCGACGGGGGTGGCGAGATTGGCCAGCACCGCCGGCCCGGCAATGCCGATGATCGGTATGAAGTCGGCGAGGGCGTCGCGGATGGAGAGGCGGGCGACGAGTCCATGCACCCGCACCGCGCCATACCAGCCGAGCAGGGCCAGGGCGGCGCGCGAGAACACCACGACGCAGGCCGCGCCCTCGACCCCGAGGCCGAGCCACAGGATGAACACCGGATCGAGGATCGCCGCCACGATCGCGCCGGACAGGGTGACATACATCGCCCGGCGCGCATCGCCGACGGCCCGCAGCACGCCGGAAAACCCGACACCGATGCCGATGAGGATGACGGTGGGCGTCGTGATCTGCAGATAGATGGTGGCGAGATCGAGCGTGCGCCCGGTGGCGCCCAACCCCGCGAGGATCGGCCGGATGAAGGGGAAGCTGCACAGGGCGACGCCGGTCGTCACCACCAGCATCCACACCATGGTCGAGGCCGCGAACCGCCGCGCCAGCGGCCGGTTGCGTCCGCCGAGCGCCCGCGAGCACAAGGCGCCCGCCGAGATCATGATGCCGATGCACACCGAGGTCGTCATGAACAGGATGGTCGAGGCATAGCCGACCGCCGCCGTCGCGACAGTGTCGCCGAGATGCGAAATATACCAGAGATTGATGAGGTCGACGGCGAACACCGCCATCAGGCCGATCGATCCCGTCGAGGTCATCACCACGACATGGCGCATGGTCGAGCCGGTGACGAACTTGGCTTGCGCCTGGGGCACGGGAGGCCGAGGCGCGGCTCGGATGGCCTCGGCCTCCTCGTCGGCTTGGGGGTGATCCATTCTATGTCCAGTTCGCGGGCCGGAGCGAGGCGTGGCGCAGCGGCGTGCAGGAGTCGGCGCGGGTATAGGCCGAAATCGGCGGCAGGGAAACTCCCCGCTCGCACCCCTGCCCGCCTCGGGATACTCTCGGCCCGTCGTCCTTGGACGGAAACCGGGAGGCCAGCCATGATCGCGCATCGCCCCATCGCGGACCTGCCCACCCATCGCGTCACCAACCAGCCGCCGCCCCTTGTCGACTATAATCTCTTCGATACCGATCCGGGCCTGCGGGAGGCGCTGACGCGCGAGGGCGCGGGCTGGGCTTCGCAGGAGGCCCGCCGCTTCGGCGCCGCCCTCGGCACGCAGGCCTCGCTCGCGCACGGCGAAGAGGCCGACCGCCACCCGCCGCGGCTCCATGGCTTCGACCGCTACGGCCAGCGCATCGACCTCGTCGAATATCATCCCGCCTACCACGCGCTGATGGCGCTGGGGCTCGAGGCCGGCATCCATTCCCTGCCGTGGATCCGGCGCGGCGGCGGCCATGTCGCGCATGCGGCGCTCGAATATATGCTGACGCAGGTCGAGCCCGGCGTCTGCTGCCCGATCACGATGACCGGCGCCAGCCTCGCCGCCTTGCGGCAGAACAGCGACGTCTACGCCGCATGGGCGTCGCGCATCCTCGCCAACGCCTATGATTCGGCCTGCATCCCCGTGGAAGGGAAATGCGCGGCCACCATCGGCATGGCGATGACGGAAAAGCAGGGCGGTTCCGACGTCCGAGCCAACACGACCGCCGCGGCTCCCATCGGCGGCGACGGCTTCGAACTGACCGGCCATAAATGGTTCTGCTCCGCCCCGATGTCGGACGCCTTCCTCACCCTCGCCCAGGCGGAAGCCGGGCTGACCTGCTTCTTCGCCCCGCGCTGGCGGCCCGACGGCAGCCGCAACGCCATCTTCATCCAGCGCCTCAAGGACAAGCTCGGCAACCGCTCCAACGCCTCCGCCGAGATCGAATATGCCGGCGCCTTCGCCTGGCGCATCGGCGGCGAGGGGCGCGGCATCGCCACCATCATGGCCATGGTCAACCAGACCCGGCTCGATGCCGCCCTCGTCTGCGCCGGCATGATGCGCCAGGCCGCCGTGCAGGCCGTCCACCATGCCGCCCACCGCCGCGCCTTCGGCCGCCTCCTGATCGACCAGCCGCTGATGCGGCCCGTGCTGGCCGACCTCGTCGTCGAGGCGGAGGCCGCGCTGGTCCTGGTCATGCGCGTCGCGCGCGCCTTCGACGGCGGCGATCCGGCCGAGGCCGCCTTTGCCAGGATCGGCGCGGCGATCGCCAAGTTCTGGATCACCAAGCGCCTGCCCGGCCATGTCTGCGAGGCGCTCGAATGCCTCGGCGGCAACGGCTATGTCGAGGAAGGGCCGCTGGCGCGGTTCTACAGGGAAGCACCCGTCAACGCGATCTGGGAGGGCGCCGGCAACGTCAACGCGCTCGACGTCCTGCGGGCCCTCGGGCGGGAGCCGGCGGCTGCCGAGGCTCTCCGCAGCGAGCTCGAAGCCGCACGCGGCCTCGATCCCGTCTATGACCGGTTCCTGGCCGAGGTCGAAGGCGGCCTGGGCGATCCGGCGGCGGCCGAGCCGCTGGCCCGCCGCCTGGTCGAGGACATGGCGCTGGGGCTGCAGGCCTCGCTCCTGCTCCGCCACGGGCCGCCGGCGGTGGCGGAAGCCTTCGCCGCCGCCCGGCTCGGGGGCGGCATGCGGGGCTGCTACGGCGCGCTCCCGCACGGCCTGGCGCTGCAGCCCATTCTGGATCGGGCGAGAGCCGCGGCCTGAGCGGGCCCCGCCGGAAGGCGTCTACTTCAGCTCGTCGAATCCCTCGCCGAAACCCTTCAGGGTGAGCGGGATGCCGATGCCCTCCTCCGGGGTCTGGAAGATGATGAAGGTCGCTTCCTTGCCGGTGCGAAGCTGCCCGATCAGCCCGTCGTCGAGCACCACGTCGGCCATGCAGCCGGTGGCGATACAGCGTACGAAGCCGGCGCGGCCGACGTCCCTGCCGTCGATCTTGAGGCCGAGGCCGGAGGGAAGCAGGACCCCGAGCGGCGCCAGCACGCGCAGGAGCCGGCTCTTCTGGTCCGCGGTCTTGAGGACGAGCACCGAGAGCGCGACGTTGGGCCTGTCGGACGCGGTGACGGCCTGGACCAGGGCGCATTGTTCCTGCTGGGCTCCCGGCGGGGTATCGCAGCGCACCTGCCAATTGTCATGGGTGGAGCGAAGGGTGCCGAGGGCATCCGTCTGCGCCTGCGCCGCCGTTCCGCCGAGGGCGAGAACGAGCCCGAGAACGAGCGTCAGACCGACCGGACGCCGCAGCAGGAGAGCCGGTATGCCATTCTTCAGCCAATATGCCAGCAAGTCGTATCCTCGCCGAATCGGGGCCAAAAGCCCCTGTTTTGATCTGTGCCGGGACGGGTAACAGACAGGTCCAGCCTGTCAAGTTTGCCGCGCCGGCGGTGGGTAGGCAAGCCCTCGGACGACCTCGACCGCTTTCGCGCCCAATTGCCGCACAAACCGGGGACCCTGTGCCATTGCGATGCGTCGAGGATTATGGTTTTTGAGTGGCCGTGTGCTTTACAAGCGTTCCAATCCGTGAAATCTGCGCCCCAAGCGCTGAGCGGTGGTCGCTCTGAAGGCCGGTACCGTTGCCATGGGCGACCGGCGGGAATTGGAGAGAAGGCGGATGGCTTTCCAGGCAAGGAAGAAGATCGGCGGGATGATGCTGTCATCCGCGCTGTGGGCCCTGACGATGGGTACAGCGTTCGCGGACAGCCCCACGCCGGGCGTGGGCGAGCCTGCACCATGGCAGATGGGGCTGCAGGGCGCTGCCACGCCGGTGATGGAATATATCGTCTGGTTCCACAGCTACGTCATGTGGTTCATCGTGCCCATCACGCTGTTCGTGATGGTGCTGCTGCTCTACGTGATCTTCCGCTTCAACAAGAAGGCCAATCCGATCCCGTCGAAGGTGACCCACCATACCGGCATCGAGATCGCCTGGACCGTCATCCCCATCCTCATCCTGGTGGCGATCGCCATTCCCTCCTTCCGGCTGCTGTTCCTCGAGCAGACCATCCCGACCCCCGACCTCACCATCAAGGCGACGGCGAGCCAGTGGAGCTGGGACTATGAATATCCCGACAATGGCGACTTCACCTTCACCTCGGTGATGCGCCGCGACGAGGACAAGGTGAAGGCCGACGGCCAGCCCTGGCTGCTGGCGGTCGACAACGAGGTCGTCGTGCCCGTCAACAAGATCGTGCGCGTGCAGGTCACGGGTGCCGATGTCGTCCACGCCTTCGCCGTGCCTTCTTTCGGCATCAAGATCGACGCCATTCCCGGCCGCCTGAACGAGACCTGGTTCCAGGCGACGCGCGAGGGCTGGTATTACGGCCAGTGCTCCCAGCTCTGCGGCCACGACCACGCCTTCATGCCGATCGCGGTGCATGTGGTCAGCAACGACGATTTCCAGAAGTGGGTGGCCGGCAAGAAAGCCGCCATGAACGGTACGAATTCGAACGAGGTCGCTTCGGCGGCTGCTATAATAAAGTAAGTCGGCCTGAAGGCTCGATTAGAGGAAAGAACGATGGCCACTGCTCAGAACGCATCGGCGCATGACCCCCATGCGCATGACGTGCATGATCATCCCACCGGCTGGCGCCGTTATCTGTATTCGACCAACCACAAGGATATCGGGACGCTCTATCTGATCTTCGCGCTCTGCGCGGGGATCGTCGGCGGCTTCCTCTCGATCATGATGCGTGCCGAGCTCATGTATCCGGGCATGCAGATCTTCTCCAACCCGTATACGTTCAACGTGTTCGTCACCGGCCACGGCCTGATCATGATCTTCTTCATGGTCATGCCGGCGATGATAGGCGGCTTCGGCAACTGGTTCGTGCCGATCATGATCGGCGCGCCCGACATGGCCTTCCCGCGCATGAACAACATCTCGTTCTGGCTGCTGGTGCCCGCCATCTCCCTGCTGGTCATCTCGATGTTCGTTCCCGGCGGCCCCGGCCCCGACGACCTCGGCGCCGGCACCGGCTGGACCGCCTACCCGCCGATGTCCTCGACGATCGGCACGCCCGGCCCGGCGATGGACTTCGTGATCCTCGCTCTGCATCTGGCCGGCGCCTCCTCGATCCTTGGCGCCATCAACTTCATCACCACCATCTTCAACATGCGCGCACCCGGCATGACGCTGCACAAGATGCCGCTGTTCGCCTGGGGCGTGCTGATCACCGCCTTCCTGCTGCTGCTGTCGCTGCCCGTCCTCGCCGGCGCCATCACCATGCTGCTGACCGACCGCAATTTCGGCACCACCTTCTTCTCGCCCCAGGGCGGCGGTGATCCGATCCTGTGGATGCATCTGTTCTGGTTCTTCGGCCATCCCGAAGTCTACATCCTGATCCTGCCCGGCTTCGGCATCATCAGCCACATCGTCTCGACCTTCTCGCGCAAGCCGGTGTTCGGCTATCTCGGCATGGCCTATGCCATGGTCGCGATCGGCGTCGTCGGCTTCGTCGTGTGGGCCCACCACATGTACACGGTCGGCCTCGACGTGAACACGCAGGCCTATTTCGTGTTCGCCACCATGGTGATCGCGGTGCCGACGGGCGTGAAGATCTTCTCCTGGATCGCCACGATGTGGGGCGGCTCGATCGACTTCAAGGCCCCGATGGTCTGGGCCGTCGGCTTCATCTTCCTGTTCACCGTGGGCGGCGTCACCGGCGTCATGCTCGCCAATGCCGGCGTCGACCGCTCGCTGCACAACACCTATTACGTGGTGGCGCATTTCCACTACGTGCTGTCGCTGGGCGCCGTCTTCGCCATCTTCGCCGGCTGGTACTACTGGTTCCCGAAGATGTTCGGCTACATCATCCCGGACTGGATGGGCCAGGTGCATTTCTGGATCGCCTTCATCGGCGCCAACATGCTCTTCATGCCGCAGCATTTCCTCGGCCTCGCCGGCATGCCGCGCCATGTCGTCGACTACAATCCGGCCTTCGCCGACTGGAACTTCGTCTCCTCGATCGGTTCCTTCATCTTCGCGGCGGGCGTGATCTGGTTCCTGGCGATCAACTTCTACGCGCTGTTCGTCCGCAAGGAGCTGGCCGAGGCCAATCCGTGGGGCGAAGGCGCGACGACGCTGGAATGGACGCTGTCCTCCCCGCCGCCGTTCCACCAGTTCGAGACGCTGCCGCGCATCCGCTGAGCGCCTCGAACATCGCGAATTCGGGGGCGGCCGCATCCACGGCCGCCCTTGCGCCTCCAGACGGACGGCGCGAAGGTTTCCTGCTCGAATGCTGCCGAGCGCAGCATTCGAGCAGGAAACGATGCCCGGCAAGGGCGGATCGGCCGACCAGCCGGCTCGCCGGCGCCTCAACGAAGGAATTTTATGTGACCGATATCGGCGTGCCCATCAAAGGCCAGGCTGACGATGCCGACTCCCTGATCAGCATCGCCTCGGTCGGGGACTATCTGGCGCTGCTCAAGCCGCGGGTGATGTCGCTCGTGGTGTTCACCGCCTTGACCGGCATGGTGGTCGCGCCCGGGCATATCCATCCGATCGTGGCGCTCGCCGCCCTGATCGCCATCGCGGTCGGCGCCGGCGCCTCGGGCGCCCTGAACATGTGGTACGACGCCGATATCGACGCGGTGATGAGCCGGACGCGCAACCGGCCGGTTCCGGCCGGGCGGGTCGCCGCCGGCGAGGCCCTGGCCTTCGGGGTGTTCCTGTCCTGCGCCTCGGTGATGATCCTCGGCATCTTCACCAATCTGCTGGCCGCAGCCCTCCTGGCCTTCACCATCTTCTTCTACGTCGTCGTCTACACGATGTGGCTGAAGCGCTGGACGGCGCAGAACATCGTGATCGGCGGCGCCGCCGGCGCCCTGCCCCCGGTGGTGGCCTATGCGGCCGTCACCGGCACGGTGACGCTCGAGAGCCTGGTGCTGTTCGCCATCATCTTCATGTGGACCCCGCCCCATTTCTGGGCGCTCGCCTTGTTCAAGTCGGGCGACTACGAGAAGGCGGGCGTGCCGATGCTGCCCGTCGTCGCCGGTGCGGGCGAGACCCGCAAGCAGATCCTGCTCTACACCGTCGCCCTCGCCCCGATCGGCATGCTGCCCTGGTTTCTGGGTTTCGCCCCTCTTGCCTATGGCATCGTGTCGGCCGCCGGCGGACTCGGCATGCTGTGGCTCGCGGTGGATATCTGGCGCAGGCCGGACGACATGGCTCCCGCCCGCCGCATGTTCGGCTATTCCATCCTCTATCTCTTCGCGCTGTTCGCCTGCCTGCTCGGCGAGACCCTCGTCATGAGGGCGATCGCATGAGCATCACCAATCATATCTGGCTGGTCGGGCCGCTCGTCCTCGTGCTGATCCTGATCATCGCCTTCCGGCCCCTCGCCTATCAGCGCCCCCCGCGGGATTCCTGGATCGGCCGGCTGCGCCCGGACGAGGCTCGCAAGCTGCACTGGCGCAGCATCGCGCTCGCGACAGCGCTGATCGCCTTCGTTCTGCTGGTCTACGCCGTGAGCTTCGTCAAGGGGCCGGGCATCGGCAGCCAGGGCTTCTGACATGACCGCAGGTGATCCCGACCGGAAGAAGACGAGGACCAGCAACCGGCTGGTTGCGGTCTGCTGCGTCGCCTTCGTGGGATCGATGCTCGGCGCAGCCTATGCCGCCGTGCCGCTCTACAGCCTGTTCTGCAGGGTTACCGGCTATGGCGGGACGACGCGCGTCGCCGCGCAGGCGCCGGGCCGCACCATCGATCGCAGCTTCGAGGTCCGTTTCGATTCGAACATCAACGCGGCCCTGCCGTGGAAATTCGAGCCGGAGACGCGGAGCGTCCAAGTCCGGGCGGGCGAGGTCAAGACGGTCTATTACCGGATCACCAACCTGTCCTCGCAGGCCACCCACGCCACGGCGTCCTACAACGTCACGCCGCTGGAGACGGGCGCCTTCTTCTCCAAGATCCAATGCTTCTGCTTCTCGAGCCAGACCCTGGGGCCGGGCGAGAGCCAGGAATTGCCGGTGGTGTTCTTCGTGGATCCGGCCATCGACGAGGATCGCGACCTTCACGGCGTGAAGACGATCACCCTCTCCTATACCTATTATCCGGCGAAGCCGTCCGCGACACCGATCGCGGAGGCGACGTCGTCCAATACCAAACCGCAGTTGTGACACCCGGGCGACCGGCATCTGGAGAAAGCCATGGCTCACGCCAAGAACCATGATTACCACCTCGTCAATCCGAGCCCCTGGCCGCTGGTCGGCGCGATGTCGGCCTTCGTCCTCGCCATCGGCCTGATCACCTGGATGCACCACTACACGCCGGGGCCGCTGGTGTTCGGCATCGGCCTCATCGGCGTGCTCTACACCATGCTGATGTGGTGGTGGGACGTGATCAAGGAAGCCGCCGAGGGCGATCACACCCCGGTGGTGCAGCTCCATCACCGCTACGGCATGATGCTGTTCATCGCCTCCGAGGTGATGTTCTTCGTCGCCTGGTTCTGGGCCTATTTCGACGTTGCGCTCTTTCCCGGCGAGCCGATCGAATTCGCCCGCACGACGCTGACCGGCGGCGTGTGGCCGCCCAAGGGCATCGAGACGCTGGATCCCTGGCACCTGCCGCTGCTCAACACGCTGATCCTGCTCACTTCCGGCACCACCGTGACCTGGGCGCATCACGCTTTGCTCGAGGGCGACAAGAAGGGCCTGCGCAACGGCCTGATCCTGACGGTGATCCTCGGCCTGTTCTTCACCACCTGCCAGGCCTACGAATACGCCCACGCCCCCTTCGACTTCTCGGGCCACATCTACGGCGCGACCTTCTTCATGGCGACGGGCTTCCACGGCTTCCACGTCATCGTCGGCACCATCTTCCTGGCCGTCTGCCTGTGGCGGGCATCGCTGGGCCAGTTCACCATCCGCCACCATCTCGGCTTCGAGTTCGCGGCCTGGTACTGGCATTTCGTCGACGTGGTCTGGCTGTTCCTGTTCGCCTGCATCTATGTCTGGGGCCACGGCCCCGGCGGCGTGAACGGCTGAGCCGGCGCCTCCCTAGCCAGCGAAACGGCCGGGCTGACCCGGCCGTTTCCTTTTGAGGACACCGTTTCCCGGGGATCGCAGCCATGTCGCAGGATCATCACTACCCGCCGCTTTCGCCCTTCCAGACCGGATTGCGCGGCGTCTGCCCCCGCTGCGGCCAGGGACGGATGTTCGACGGCTTTCTCAAGCTCGTGCCGCGCTGTCGATCCTGCGGCCTCGACTACAGCTTTGCCGATTCCGGCGACGGGCCTGCCGTGCTGGTGATTCTCCTGGCCGGCTTCATCATCCTGGGCGCCGCCCTTTATGTCGAATTCACCTTCGAGCCACCGATCTGGGTCCACATCGTCCTGTGGGGTCCCCTCGCCATCATCGTCTGTCTCGGCCTGCTGCGCCTGATGAAGGGCGTCCTCGTGGCGCTGCAATTTACCAACAAGGCGGCCGAGGGCCGGCTTGAGGAATAATTCGTGACAGAGGTCCACGCCGACAGGCGCTCCCTTCTCGTCCCGACCGTGTTCATGCTGGCGATGTGCGCCTTTCTCGTCGGCCTCGGCACATGGCAGCTGCAGCGGCTGAAGTGGAAGGAAGGGCTGATCCGCGAGGTCTCGGAGCGCGCGACGCAGGCGCCCGTCCCCGCTCCGCCCGAAAGCCGCTGGCCGGGCCTGACACAGGATGCGATCGAATACAGCCACTGGCAGGTCAGCGGAACCTTCGACCATGCCGGGGAGGTGCAGGTCTTCGCCAACCTGCCGGACGCCAGGGGAGCGGCCCGCGGGGTCGGCTACTGGATCGTCACGCCTCTCGTCCGCGCCGACGGCTCGACCATCCTGATCAATCGCGGCTTCGTGCCCGAAAGCGCCAAGGATCCGGCGGGACGGCCGGCCGGGCAGGTCGAGGGGCCCGTCACCCTCACCGGGCTCGCGCGCTGGACCGAGGACCGCAACCTCTTCACCCCCGCGGACAATCCGGCGACGGGCAACTGGTTCACGCGCGACATCGCCGCGATCGCGCAGGCCGAGCACCTCACGCGTGTGGCGCCCTTCATCATCGACGCCGATGCGAGCGCGCCGGGCGGCCTTCCCCAGGGTGGCGAGACCATCCTCTCCTTCCCCAACAACCATTTCCAATATGCGCTGACCTGGTTCGGCCTCGCCATCGGGCTCGTCGGCGTCTACGCGGCGATGGTATGGCGCCGCCTGTCCGGCCGGGGCTGAGCCTTCGGGCCGAATGCGACCGTCCTGGAACACAAGGAGGCGACACTCGCCTTGCCCGCGAGCCTTGCCGGGACTACAGGAAGGGGATCGTGCCGAACGGAACGGGCTACGTCATCGTCCCGCTCCAGCCCCCAGAAGGATAGATTCGTGCGGTATATCTCCACCAGGGGCGAAGCTCCTGTCCTCGGCTTCTGCGATGCCCTGCTCGCCGGCCTCGCCCGCGACGGCGGCCTCTATGTTCCCGAAACCTGGCCGACCTTGTCGCATGCCGCCATCGCCCGGCTCGCCGGCAAGCCCTACTGGCAGGTCGCCGAAACGGTGATCTCCCCCTTCATCGGCGAGGAGATCGGGGCGGACGACCTGCGCCACATGCTGCAGCAGGCCTATGCCGGCTTCACCCATCCCGCCGTCACTCCCCTGGTCCAGATCGGCGACAGCCTGTTCGTCCAGGAGCTCTTCCATGGGCCGACCCTCGCCTTCAAGGACGTGGCGATGCAGCTGCTCGCGCGGCTGATGGATCACGTGCTCAAGGCCCGGGGACGGCGGGCGACGATCGTCGGCGCGACGTCGGGCGATACGGGCAGCGCGGCGATCGAGGCCTTCCGGGGCCTGGAGCAGGTCGACGTCATCATCCTCTACCCCCATGGCCGCGTCTCCGAGGTGCAGCGCCGCCAGATGACGACGGTGGCGGCCCCCAACGTGCAGGCCGTCGCGCTGGAGGGCAATTTCGACGATTGCCAGGCGCAGCTGAAGGCGATGTTCAACCATCTGGCCTTCCGTGACGAGATCGGCCTCTCCGGCGTGAACTCGATCAACTGGGCCCGCATCGTCGCGCAGATCGTCTATTACTTCACGGCCGCCGTGGCCCTCGGCGCGCCGCACCGGCCGGTGTCCTTCTCGGTGCCGACCGGCAATTTCGGCGACATCTTCGCCGGCTACGTCGCCAAGCGCATGGGATTGCCGATCGACCGGCTGGTGATCGCCACCAATGTGAACGACATTCTCGCGCGCACCGTCGCCACCGGCGTCTACGAAGCGCGCGGCGTGGTCGCGACATCCGCGCCGTCGATGGACATCCAGGTGTCCTCCAATTTCGAGCGGCTGCTGTTCGACGCGCATGACCGCAACGCGGCCAGCGTCCGCGGCCTGATGGCGGGCCTCGCCCAGTCGGGCGCCTTCGAGATCGAACCCTCGGCGATCGAGCGGATACGGGCCGAATTCGATGCCGACCGCGCCGACGAGCGGGAGGTCGCCGCGACGATCGGACGCTTTTGGCGCGAGGCGGGCTATCTCCTCGACCCCCATACCGCCGTCGGCGTCGCGGTCGCGGAGAAATCGGACCGCGACAGGCATGTGCCCATGGTGGTGCTGGGGACCGCCCATCCGGCCAAGTTCCCCGCCGCGGTGAAGGCTGCGTCCGGCATCGAGCCGGCGCTTCCCCCCTTCATGGCGGATCTGCTTGAGCGGCCGGAGCGCTTCACCGTCCTGCCCAACGACCTGATTGTCCTCGAAGAGTTCGTCCGTCGGCATTCCCGTGCGGCGAAGGGTGCTGCCGCATGAGTCTGAAAGTCACCGTCCTTCCCTCCGGCCTTACCGTCATCACCGATGCGATGCCCCATCTGGAGACGGCCGCGCTCGGCGTCTTCGCGGGGGCGGGCGCCCGATCGGAAGGCGAAGCGGAGCACGGCCTCGCCCATCTGCTCGAGCACATGGCCTTCAAGGGCACGACGCGGCGCGACGCCCGGCGCATCGCCGAGGAGATCGAGAGCGCCGGCGGCGAGCTCAACGCCGCCACGTCGGCCGAGCAGACCGCCTATTATGCCCGCACGCTGAAGGAAGATGTCGGCCTGGGCCTCGACATCCTCGCGGACATCCTCACCGAATCGATCTTCGACGAGGATGAGCTGACGCGCGAGAAGAACGTCATCCTGCAGGAGATCAGCGCCGTCGAGGACACGCCGGACGATCTCGTCTTCGACATGTTCAACCAGGCCGCCTTCCCGGACCAGCCGATCGGACGCCCCATTCTCGGCACGCCCGACAGCGTGATGTCCTTCGATCGCGATGCCATCCGCAGCTATCTCGATACGCATTACCGCGCAGGCCGCATGGTGGTGGCGGCGGCCGGTGCCGTCGACCACGACCGGATCGTCGAGGATTCGACCCGCCTGTTCGCCGGGCTGCCGACCGACAAGGGCCCCGCGCCGGTGTCCGCCCGTTATCACGGCGGCGAATTCGTCGTCGATACCGACCATGAGCAGGCCAATGTGCTGATCGGCTTTGCAGGCCGGTCCTATCGCGACGCCGCCAGCCCGGCGCTGGGTGTCTTCACCAATGTCCTCGGCGGCGGCATGTCCTCCCGCCTCTTCCAGGAAGTGCGCGAGAAACGGGGGCTGTGCTATTCGATCTACGCCTTCCAATGGGCCTATGCGGACACCGGCATCTTCGGCATCTCGGCCGGCGCCGGCGCGGAGGACCTCGCGGATCTCGTGCCCGTCATCCTCGACACCATCGAAGCGACCGCGCAGGCGCCCGGGGAAGCCGAAGTCGCACGTGCCAAGGCCCAGATGAAGGCGGGCCTGCTGATGTCGCTCGAATCATCCTCCGTGCGGGCCGAACAGCTCGCCCGCCATATCCTGACCTGGGGCCGCCCGCTCAGCGCCGCCGAACTGATCGCCAAGGTCGATGCCGTCACCGTGGCGGATGTCCGCAACGCCGGCCTCGCCCTGCTGGCGTCCGCCCCAACGCTTGCCGCCCTCGGCCCGGTCTCGACCTTGCCGCGCCTCGACAGCATCAGGACGCGGCTCGCAGCATGACGGTTCGAACGGGCCTGCGGCCTCCCGCCTTCCTGTTCCCGAACGAGCGGCCCCGGCGGACCTGCGGTTCTCCGGCTCGGCCTCGGCAGCAGGGGTGAACCGACCATGTCGTTCCTGCGGCCCTTTTCCTTTGCGGACGTGCTCCCGCCGATCCAGGGGCCGGGCATCGAATTGCGTGCGCCCGAAATGCGTGATTTCGAGGCCTGGGCGGCCCTGCGCTCGGCGAGCCGCGCCTTCCTGCGCCCCTGGGAGCCGACCTGGCCGGCCAATGACCTGACCCGCTCCGCCTTCCGGGCGCGCCTGCGGCGCTACAGCCAGGACGTGCGGGCGGACGCCGCCTATCCGCTCTACCTCTTCCGTACCAGCGACGGCGCGCTTCTGGGCGGGCTGACGCTCGGGCAGATCCGTCGCGGCGTCGCGCAGACGGGATCGCTCGGCTACTGGATGGGCGAGGCCCATGCCGGCCAGGGCTATATGACGGCGGCGGTGCGCGCCGTTCTCCCCTATGCCTTCACGGCACTGCGCCTGCGCCGCATCGAGGCGGCCTGCCTGCCGGAAAACATCGCCTCCATCCGCCTGCTCGAAAGGGTCGGCTTCACGCGGGAAGGCTATGCGCGCTCCTATCTGTGCATCGCGGGCGCCTGGCGCGACCATCTGCTCTACGCCATCCTCGCCGACGACGAAGTGAAATAGGCGGCGCGGGCCGTGGAAGGCTCCGAACGAACCGGCCGCCCTCCCGCTTGTACGGGCCGGCGGCCTCACGGTCCCCGGCGCCGCTCTCTGTCCGCAGCCTCAGCCGAGCAGCGTCTTCAGTTCGGAGCGCAGTTCGCCGCCGAGATCGGGACGGTCCAGCGCATAGGCGACGTTGGCGAGGAGGAAGCCGATCTTCATGCCCGTATCGTAGATGCGGCCCTTGAAGACCGAGCCGTAGAACTTCTGCGACTGGGCGAGCTTCAGCATCGAATCCGTGAGCTGGATCTCGCCGCCGGCGCCGCGTTCCTGGTTCTCCAGGAGATCGAAGATTTCCGGCTGCAGGATATAGCGTCCGGAAACGGCCAGGTTGGACGGCGCCGTTCCTTTCTTGGGCTTCTCGACCATCTGGGTGATCTCGAAGGCGTTGCCGCCGATCGCCTCGCCCCGTCCGACGATGCCGTATTGGTGCGTCTGGTCTTCGGGCGCCTCGAACACGGCGATGTGGTTGCCGCCGACATTGTCATAGGCTTCGACCATCTCGGCGAGGCAGCCCCTCTCCCTGCCGTGATGCAGCATGTCGGGCAGCAGGAGCGCGAAGGGTTCGCGGCCGACGATCTCGCGTGCGCACCACACCGCGTGGCCGAGGCCGAGGGGAGCCTGCTGGCGGGTGAAACTCGTCTGCCCCGCCGCCGGAAGGATGCGCTGCAGCGCCTCATACGCCTCCGTCTTGCCCCTCTCCTTGAGGGTGGCGTCCAGTTCGTAGGCGATGTCGAAATGGTCCTCGATCACCCCCTTGTTGCGCCCCGTCACGAAGACGAGATGCTCGATGCCGGCCTCACGGGCCTCGTCCACCACATGCTGGATGACCGGCTTGTCGACGACCGTCAGCATTTCCTTGGGCACGGACTTCGTGGCCGGAAGGAAGCGGGTGCCGAGGCCGGCGACGGGGAACACGGCTTTTCGAATGCGTGTCATGAAGAACCCTTGAAACGAACCCTGATACAATCCAAGCTTGATCATTCCGCCCCTTCGCGTGAAGAGGCGCACCGTGACGCATGCCGTGCATCACGACCGCCCGCGCGCGACCCGGCCGGACCTGCCGATTGTCGCGATCGAAGCGCCGCTGGAGCCTAAACACAGTTCGGGCCGGCAGCAATCTCGCCTTTGCCAGAGCCAAGCAATAAAAATAAGACAGAACGCGAATTCTTCTCGCTATCCCCGGGTAAATGCAGGGGATCCTCCCGGCCCGGGCATCATCATTCCGGTTGACGCCGCCAGAAACTCGATGGACCGGCTTGCCCATTTTTCCAATGCTGGCTACTGCTTCCTGAGACAATTGGATGGCAGTTGGGCGGGCCCGTCCAAGAGACAGGGATCACGGCCGGCGCCGTCGCGGCGCGGGTCGGGGTCCAGGGCAGAGCGACAGGGCGGACATTCCGATGGAGTGGCCGGCCCTGGCTGGAGATCGCATGTTGCAGGTTATTCGCGTCGTCGTCGCCTTCCTGACCGTGATGTTCGTCATGGTCGCGTTCGACGGCACGGCGCAGGCGCTGGAGCCTGTATCGGTCAATGGCGACGTCGACGCCATCGACCTCCTGCCCGCCGTGGAAAGCTATTCGAGCCAGGGCGACCGCATCCAGATCCAGACCGCGCCGGGCGCCGACGGCATCGTCCGCCGCATCGAGGTGCGGTCGAAGGAGGCCGGGGCCAGCCCGAACTGGATCGTCTTCGCCCTCGCCAACACCACCGACGAGCAGATCGACCGCATCGTCGTCGCGCCGCATTTCCGCCTCGTCGGCTCCGGCCTGGTCTGGCCCGACCTCGGGGCCTCGCGAATCGCCGAGATCACGCCGAGCCAGGGCTTCCAGCCGGAGCGCGAGGACGACGACGATGCCGACGTCTTCCGCATCACCCTCGATCCGGGCTCGCGCATCACCTTCGTCGCGGAGCTCAGGACCGCCAACCTGCCCCAGCTCTATCTGTGGAACCCTGACTCCTATAAGGACAAAGTCAATTCCCTGACGCTCTACAAGGGCATCGTGCTCGGCATCGCCGGCCTGCTGGCGCTCTTCCTCACCATCGCCTTCGTCGTCAAGGGCACCGCGATGTTCCCGGCGGCCGCCGCCCTGGCCTGGGCGGTCCTCGCATATCTCGCCATCGATTTCGGCTTCCTGCACAAGTTCCTGGCCATCACCGGCGACGGCGACCGGGTCTGGCGCGCCGGAGCGGAGGCTGTGTTCTCGGCCACGCTGCTGGTCTTCCTCTTCGCCTATCTCAACCTCAATCGATGGCATGTGCGCTACAGCGTGGTCTCCGGGCTTTGGCTGCTCGGCCTCGCGGCGCTCGTCGGGCTCGCCGTGATCAACGCGCCGGTCGCCGCCGGCGTCGCCCGCATCTCCATCGCCACGCTCGCCGTCGTCGGGCTGCTGATCATCTTTTTCCTCGCCTTCCACGGCTATGACCGCGCGGTGATGCTGATCCCGACCTGGACGCTCCTGCTCGGCTGGGTGGTCGCGGCGGGGCTCACCATCACCGGCCACCTCACCAACGACCTCGTCCAGCCGGCCCTGACCGGCGGGCTCGTCCTCGTCGTCATGCTGATAGGGTTCACGGTGATGCAGCACGCCTTTGCCGGCAGTGCCTTCGCCCCGGGCCTGATGACCGATACCGAGCGCAAGGCGCTCGCCCTGACCGGCTCCGGCGACGTCGTGTGGGACTGGGACGTCCCCGCCGACCGCATCTATGTCAGCCCAGAGGCCGACCAGCTGCTCGGCGTCTCGCCCGGCGCCCTGGACGGGCCGGCGAGCGGCTGGCTCGAGCTCGTCCACATGTTCGACCGCGACCGCTTCCGCACCGCGCTCGATGCTGTCATCGACCAGCGCCGCGGCCGCGTCAGCCAGGATTTCCGCATCCGGGCCAGCGACGGGCACTATATGTGGCTGAACCTCAAGGCCCGGCCGGTGGTCGGCTCCGACGGCGAGGTCGTGCGCTGCGTCGGCACCATCTCCGACATCACCGAGCAGAAGACGGCCGAGGAACGCCTGCTGCACGATGCGGTGCGCGACAACCTCACGGGCCTGCCGAACCGGGAACTCTTCACCGATCGCCTGGAGGCGGCGCTGGTCTTCGCCAGGCAGGACCCGGGTCTCCGGCCGACGGTGCTGGTCCTCGATCTCGACCGCTACAAGCAGGTCAACGACGCGGTCGGCCATTCGGTCGGCGATTCCATCCTGCTGACGGTGGCGCGGCGGATGTCGCGCCTGCTCAAGCCCCGCGACAGCGTCTGCCGCATCTTCGGCGACCAGTTCGGGGTGATCCTGCTGTCCGAGCCCGATTCGGAGCGCGCCGCCGCCTTCGCCGAGACCATCCGCCGTTCCCTGCGCACGCCGGTGGCCGTCGCCGACCGCGAGATCTTCCTCACCGCCTCCATCGGCGTGGCCACCCACGACCCGCAATCCCCGTCCAAGGCCGGCGATCTGATCAAGGATGCGGAGATCGCCATGTACAACGCCAAGAAGGCCGGCGGCGACCGCATCGAAATCTTCCATCCCTCCATGCGCATCGAGCGACCGGACCGGTCGTCGCTGGAGGCGGATCTGCGCCGCGCCATGGAGCGCGACGAGCTGAAGGTGCTGTTCCAGCCCGTCGTCCACCTGCAGGACCGCACCATTGCCGGTTTCGAGGCGCTGGTGCGCTGGGAGCATCCCAAGCTCGGCCGCCTGCCGCCGGCCGAGTTCACCGCCATGGCGGAGGAAACCGGCCTCATCGTCGATGTCGGCCTGTTCGTGCTCGATCGCACCGCCCGCCAGCTCGCCATCTGGCAGCGCCTCGTCGAAGTGGAGCCGCCGCTCTTCGCGCTCGTCAATGTTTCGAGCCGCCAATTGCTGCGCCAGGACCTGATCCAGGACATCAAGGCCGTGCTGGCCCGCGCCGGCATCGAGCGGGGCTCCCTCAAGCTCGAAATCTCCGAGGGCCTGGTGATGGAGAACCCCGAATATGCCGCACAGATCCTGGCGCAATTGCACGATCTCGGCGTCGGCCTGACCATGGACGGCTTCGGAACCGGCTATTCGAGCCTGTCCTATTTGCAGCGTTTCCCGTTCGACATGCTCAAGATCGACCAGAGCTTCGTCAAGCAGAACGGGCGCGGCCGCCCGGTGATCCTGCGCTCCATCATCGCGCTGGCGCGCGACCTCGGCATGGAAGTGATCGCCGACGGCGCCGACACCGACGCGGATGCGGACGATCTCAGCCATATCGGCTGCGAATTCGCCCGCGGCGCCGCCTTCGGCGATCCCGTCACCGCCGAGGAAGCCCGCCGCCTGATCGCGGGGCCGATCCGACTGCGGGCGTAGGGGCACACCTCTCAGCGCCGTCGCGGCGAGAAGCGCCGGCCGCGTCGCACCCGATGCCGCAAGCGCCCGTTGCCGCTCATTCTCGTCGAGAGATGGGTTTCATCGTCGGCGCGACGCTCGGGGCTCGCTGAATCCCGGGCATGTGCAGGGGAACCCATTGTGCAGGGGAACCCATGGCGCTCGCTGGGCAGCGCCTGGCCCATGCCTCCCTCGTTCTCACCGCTGCGGGCTGCCGGGATAATCGACCTTCGCCGCTGCTGCGGGTCTCAAACGAGCCGTCAGGCGTGGCCGGCGTCGCTCGAGAGCATGCCGGGCTCGATGCCGATCTTGCGCAGCGCCCGGTCATATTTGGTGTCGGTCTGGTCGTCGAACACGATGTCGGGATCGGCTTCGCAATGCAGCCATCCATTGGCGTGGATTTCCCGCTCGAGCTGCCCCGCGCCCCAGGTGGCGTAGCCCAGCGCCAGCAGCGCCTGCTCCGGGCCCTCCCCGAGGGCGATGCTGCGCAGGATGTCGAGCGTCGCCGTCAGGCAGATATTGTCCTCGATCGGCATGGTGGAATCGTCGATGAAGACGTCGTTGGTGTGCAGCACGAAACCCCTGCCCGATTCGACCGGGCCGCCATTGACGATGCGGATGGGCGCGCCGCGCGGCGCGCGCATGTCCGCGGGCGTCTCGATGACGCCGAGCTGCTTCAGGAGGTCGGGAAACTTGATGTTCCGGGCGGGCTGGTTGACGACGATTCCCATCGCCCCCTCGGCCGAATGCGCGCAGACATAGATCACGCTGCGGGCAAAACGCTCATCCGCCATGGTGGGCATGGCCACAAGGATCTTGCCGTCGAGGAAGCCCTCGGAGGAATCGAACACAGCGGAATGGTAGCTTGTCATGCGCAGATGGTGCCGCATCGCAGGGGCTTTGTTAAGGCATAATTTTGGCGAAGCCGCTCCGCGATGCGCGGCAGGCGGCATCCTGCGGACGAGGGCAGAAGGGCGGAGCCGGGCGAGAATTCCGGCGCCGAGGGGTTGGGAGGGGAACGGCGGCCTCCCCCCGTGGCATCGGGCTCCGTCACGCCTTCGTGGCTGGCGTCGATCGCGTTTCGAGGCTATCCATCGGACATGATGGAATTCCAGTGCCGATTTCGCAATTCGGCGGCCGCGGCGCCGATCCGCGCCGCCGGGCTCCTCCTCATGCTCACGGGTCTTTCGGCGCCCGCCCTCGCCTCGGGTGCCTCGCCCTGGTCGGCGGCGCCAGGGGCCGCGATCCGCCTGCTCGCCGGCACCGCCCGGCCGGCGGACGCCGGCGATAGCGGCCTCGCCGGCCTCGAGATCCGGCTCGACCAGGGGTGGAAGACCTATTGGCGCAATCCCGGGGATTCCGGCGTGCCGCCGGTGTTCGACTGGTCGAAATCGCAGAACCTCGCAAGCGTGACCGTGCTGTGGCCGGCGCCGACGCGCCTCGACGACGAGGGCGGCGCATCGGCCGTCTACAAGGGCGATGTCGTGCTGCCGCTGCGGGTCGCCGCCACCGATGCATCCAAGCCCGTGGTGCTCCACCTCACCCTCGCCTACGGCATCTGCCACGACATCTGCGTCCCCGCCAAGGGAGAGGCCAGCCTGACCTTCGATCCCGCCTCGCCGCAGACCGACGGCGCCGCCGCCGTCGCTGAAGCGGCCAGGCAGGTGCCGGTGCCGACGGCGATCGGTGCCTCATCCTCCCCATCGATCCGGCAGGTGCGCCTCGACAGCGCCGCCAAGCCGCCGGTGCTGACCATCGACGTCGCCACGCCGCGCCCCTCCTCGCTCTTCGTCGAGGGGCCGGCGGACTGGTACCTTCCGATGCCGGCGCCAGCGCCGGGCGCCGACAAGGCCAATCCGCAGAGCTTCGTCCTGCCCCTCGAAGGCCTGCCGTCCAAGGCCGTGCTGCCCGGAACCCCGCTGCGCTTCACGCTTTCGACTGGCGAGGGCGGGATCGAGAGCCTATATCGACTTCCCTAGAGCGTTTTGTGTTTTGACGGAATCGGCAAAACGCAAAGACGCGTCGAAAACAAGGAGTTAGAGCAAAGCTCCGTTTCTGCCTAAACGCGCTTTGCTCCAGAGCAAAATGCTTTGGAGCCAATTGCGATTTTTCGCAACGAGGAGGGGCTGCGGCCCGGCTCGGTTTCCCCGCAGGACGGGGCTCCCCGCCGGTCCGGCCTGCTTGCGCCTCGGACGATACTGTCTTCGAATTCATGTCGAATGGAGAGAAAAGTGACGATCAAGCCCGGCGACAAGCTTCCCGATGTGACTTTCCGAGTCGTGACCCCCGACGCTCCGGCCGCGAAGACGACGGCCGAGATCTTCGGCGGACGCAAGGTCGTGCTGTTCGCGGTTCCCGGCGCCTTCACGCCGACCTGCCACCGCAACCATCTTCCCGGCTTTCTCGAGCATTATGACGAATTCCGCGCCAAGGGCGTCGACGCCGTCGCCGTGACCTCCGTCAACGACGTCTTCGTCATGCAGGCCTGGGCCCAGGCGACCGGCGCGCTCGGCAAGATCGAGTTCCTGGCCGACGGCGCCGGCGAATTCGCCAAGGCGACCGGCATGGAACTCGACCGCGTCGCCGCCGGGCTCGGCGTGCGCTCGCAGCGCTATGCCATGCTGGTCGAGGACGGCGTGGTCAAGGCCCTCAACCTCGACGACGGCGGCAAGCTCGACATTTCCGGTGCCGACACCATCCTGAAGGCGCTGTGAGTCCAGAAGGCGCTGGGAGTTCGATCAGAACGCCACGGTCCTCGCCGCCCGCTTCTCCCTGAGAAACGGCGCCATGCCCTGCCGGGCGAGCCTGTCCGCCTCCTCGTTGAGCGGATGCCCGGCATGGCCCTTGACCCAGTGCCAGGCGACCTCATGGCGCTCCAGCGCCGTGTCCAGCCGCCGCCACAGGTCCTCGTTCTTCACCGGCTTCTTGTCCGCCGTCCGCCATCCGTTGCGCTTCCAGCCGTAGATCCAGCTGGTGATGCCGTTGCGCAGATATTGGCTGTCGGTGTGGAGGTCGACCGCGCAGCCGCGCGTGAGGGCCTCGAGCCCCTCGATCGCCGCCTGCAGCTCCATGCGGTTGTTGGTGGTGTCCGGCGCGCCGCCGAAGAGGTCCTTGCGATGGTCGCCGAACATCAGGATCGCCCCCCAGCCGCCGGGCCCGGGATTGCCCGAGCAGGCGCCGTCGGTATAAAGCGTCACCCGCTTCACGGTCATGGCTCGAACCCATATTCGGCGACGCTGGCCACATGCTGGTGGAAGCGCAGCTTCTTCCAATATTCCAAGGGATCCTTAGGCTTGACCAGCGCGCCGGCGGGCACGTTGAGCCAATCGACCAGCCGCGTGAGCATGAAGCGCAGCGCCGAACCGCGCGCCAGCACCGGCAGCGCCTCCAACTCCGGCGCCGACAGCGGCCGCACGGCGCGGTAGCCGGCGAGCAGCGCGCGCCCCTTGGTGGCATTGTAGGCGTGGTCCGTCTCGAAGCACCAGGCATTGAGGCAGATCGCGACGTCATAGGCGAGGAGGTCGGTGCAGGCGAAATAGAAGTCGATGAGGCCGGAAAGCCGGCCCCTCAGGAAGAACACATTGTCGGGGAAGAGATCGGCATGGATGACGCCCGCCGGCAGATCGCGCGGCCAATGCGCCTCGTGGAAGGCGAGTTCCCCGGCGATGGCGGCGGCGAGCCCCGGCAGGACGCTGTCGGCCCGGGGCTCGGCCTGCGCGGCGAGCGCCTGCCAGCCGGCCAGCGACAGCGCGTTGGGCCGGCGCATCGGAAAATCCAGGGCGGCGTTGTGCATCGCCGCGAGGGCTCGGCCGACGGCGCCGCAATGCTCGACGCCGGGGCGCTTGATCCAGATGCCTTCGAGGAAGCTGACCATGGCGGCCGGGCGGCCGGCCAGTTGCCCCAGCACCTCGCCGTCCCGGCGGCGGATCGGTGTCGGGCAGGTCACGCCGCGCGCCGACAGATGTTTCATCAGCTCGATGAAGAAGGGCAGGTCCTCGCGCTTCACCCGCTTTTCATAGAGGGTGAGGATATAGGCGCCCTTCTCGGTGCGCAGCAGGTAATTGGTGTTCTCGACGCCCTCGGCGATGCCCTTGCAGGCGAGCACGGCGCCGATATCGTATTGCGCGACGAAATGGGCGAGTTCCTCGTCGTTGATCTCGGTGTAGACGGCCATCGGCGGCGCATGCCTTCAGATTTGCAGGAATTCAGGACAGCGCCGCTTCGCGCAAATCCCTGGGCAGGGGGAAGAAGACGCTTTCGTCCGCCGTCGACACCGTCTCCACGCTGAGGGTGTAGCGCTGGGCGAAGGCGTCGAGGATCTCCTCCACCAGCACCTCCGGCGCCGAGGCGCCCGCGGCGATGCCGAGCGAGGCCAGGCCGCCGAAAAGCGTCCAGTCGATGTCGACGGCCCGCTGCGTCAGCACGGCGATCGGACATCCCGCCCGCTCCGCCACTTCGCGCAGCCGCTGCGAATTGGAGGAATTGGGGGCACCCACCACGATCATCGCCTCGACCCGCGGCGCCACCGCCTTGACGGCCTCCTGCCTGTTGGTCGTGGCGTAGCAGATGTCTTCCTTGTGCGGGCCGACGATGGCGGGAAAACGCGCCCGCAGCGCCTCGACGATCTCGCGCGTGTCGTCGACGGACAGGGTGGTCTGGGTCACGAAGGCCAGCGCATCGGGATTGCGGGGCACGAAACCGGCGATATCCTCCACCCGCTCGATCAGCCGCACCGCACCGGCGGGCAGCTGGCCCATGGTGCCGACGACTTCCGGATGACCGGCATGGCCGACGAGGATGATCTCGCGGCCGCGCTTGAAATGGATCTCCGCCTCGCGATGCACCTTGGTGACGAGCGGGCATGTGGCGTCGATGGCGAAGAGATTGCGCGTCTGCGCCACGGCCGGCACCGTCTTCGCCACCCCATGGGCCGAGAAGATCACCGGCGCGTCGGTCGACGGTATCTCGTCGAGCTCCTCGACGAAGATCGCCCCCTTCGCCTTGAGGCTCTCGACGACATATTTGTTGTGCACGATCTCGTGACGCACATAGACCGGCGCGCCATAGAGCTTGAGCGCGCGCTCGACGGCGTCGATCGCCCGCACCACGCCGGCGCAGAAGCCGCGGGGCGAGCAGAGCAAAATCGACAGCGGTGGTTTTTCGGCAGTCATCACGCGCCGGATATGGGGCTCGGCAGCAAGGCACGTCAAGCGATTAGCGCATGGAAAACGGCGCCGATCAAGCCGGGCTAGGTTTCGGGATAGGGCTCGGAGGCGAGCGCCGCGGCCCGGGCGACGCAGGCTCGCGCCAGGCAGAGCGTGGCATCGATGCAAGACGGCAGGCCGCAGAGATCGTTGGCGAGGGCGACCGGCAGCTCGGTGCAGGCGAGCAGCAGGACGCCCGCGCCCGCCGCCGCGAATTCCTTGGCGAGCTCCCGGCTGAGACGGCCCGCCAGCGTGAGATCGGCGACCTTCACGGCATAGATCGCCGTCATCATCCGCCGCTGCATGTCGTCCGTGGGGCGAATCACCGCGAACCCGGCTTCGGCCAGCCGTGTGTCGTAATAGCCCGAGGCAAGGGTTCCGTCGCTGCACATCAGGCCGACCGCCGTGCCCGGGAGATGGCCGGCTTCCCTCAGCGCCGCGACGGCGATGTCGGCGATATGCAGGATCGGGATCGAGACCGCGGCTTGCATTTCCGCATGCCAGTGATGCGCCGTGTTGCAGGCGATGGCGATGAAGCTTGCGCCCTGTGCTTCAAGCTGCCGCACGCCATATTGCAGATCCGGCCCCGGCGAGGGGCTGCCAGGCTCGAGCAGCGCCCGGTTGCGGTTCGGGATGCGTGGATTCGACCAGACCGTCACCGGGATATGGTCCTGGTCGCGCTCCGCCGGCGTCGCGGCGATCAGCTTGTCGAGGAAATCCAGCGTCGCCGCCGGGCCCATGCCGCCGAGAACGCCGACGAGCACCTCGGGCGCCCTGCCCCGGATGACGGCCCAGCCTTCGCCGCCGTCGGCCGGCCGCATACCGCTCTGCCCGGGTGGTCCATCCTGTGCATCGTTGCGCATCGCCCTGTCCCCTGTCCTGTCGTTCATGGTGCCGCCTCAATGCATCAGGGCGGCGAGATCGATCTGCGCCAGATGCTGCCAGAGGGCGACGTCCTGGTCGCTCCCCCGCGGGCGATGGGCATAGATGGCGATGTCCAGCGGATGCTGCAGCCCGTCCGGATCGAATGCCGCCAGCACGCCGGACCGGATGTCCGCCCCGACGAGGCTCCTCGGCAGCCAGGCCATGCCCAGGCCCGCCAGCACCATGGCGCGCAGCGCGCTGCTGAAGGCGCTGATGCACATCGTCTCGACTTCGAAACGGCCGGTCAGCCGGGGCATGGCCTGCTCCCAGATCACGGACCCGAAGAAGCTCGACTGGGGATAGGTGAGAAGGGCGAGCTTGCGGCCCTCCGCCGGCGCCCCGGCCGCGAAGGCGGCGCTGTCCGGCAGGCCGACGAGGATCATCGCGTCCTGCCCCGCGATCAGCCGCACGGCCGTGGCCGAGGGGATCTGCGCCGGCGTCCGATCGGTCTCGTGGCAGATGAGGAGGTCGACCTCGTTGCGGAGCATCATGTCGATGCATTGCGAACGGTCGCCGCAATAGAGGTGATAGGCCGGCTGGAAGCCATTGTGCCGGAGGCTCTCGACCAGGCGGGGAAACAGCGAGATCGACAGCGAATGCTGCACGGCGACGCGAAGCCGGGAGGCCCGCGCCTGCTCGCCCCTCAGCTGGCTGCGCAGATCGTAGATCTGGTTGAGGAAACGGTGCAGGTCGAGGTCGTTTTCGAGGGCGACCGGCGTGAAGCGGTGCGGCCTGCAGCTGCGATCCACCAGCGTCACGCCGAGCCAGGCCTCCAGCGCCTGGATGCGCCTCGAAAAGGCCGGCTGGCTCAGATTGCGCCGCTCGGCGGCGGCCGTGAAGCTGCCGAGTTCCCGCAGCACGAGGTAGTCCTCAAGCCAGCCCAGATCCATAAATCCCCTTCCATTGCCTAGATTATATGCAAATAATGCATGTAATGTCGAAAATTCAACGTTGGCGAACCTCTGCCGATGTTGTTAGCTCCTCCCCATCGAGCGAGCCCGCCGGCAGCCCGAGGCATGAATCGCGGCAGGGTTCGTCGCGGCAGAACGACTGGACAACAACGATGATGAACATATCCCGCTTTCCCCGAATCCGTCTAGGCCATCTGCCGACACCCCTAGAACCGATGAAGAATCTGAGCCAGAAGCTGGGCGGCCCCCGAATCTGGATCAAACGGGACGATTGCACGGGACTCTCGACCGGCGGCAACAAGACGCGCAAGCTCGAATTCCTGATGGCGGACGCACTGGCCCAGGGCGCCGATGTCGTCATCACCCAGGGCGCCACCCAATCCAACCATGCAAGGCAGACGGCCGCTGCAGCATGCAAATTAAGCATGCAATGCCACATCCTTCTCGAGGATCGCACGGGGCGGAACGACGCCGACTACGTGCTCAACGGCAATGTGCTCCTCGACAGGCTGCACGGGGCGACGGTCGCCCGCCGGCCCGGCGGCGCGGACATGGCGGCCGAGATGGAGAAGCTCGCCGACCAGCTGCGCGCCGACGGGCACAAGCCCTATGTCATCCCGGGCGGCGGTTCCAACCCGGTCGGAGCCCTCGGCTATGTCAATTGCGCGCTGGAGCTGCTGGTGCAGCTCAACGACATGGGCATCGCGCCGACGCATGTCGTCCACGGCACCGGCAGCGCCGGCACGCAGGCCGGCCTCGTCGCCGGCCTCGTCGCCGCGCGTTCCGGCATTCCCGTGCTCGGCATCGGCGTCAGGGCGCCCAGGCCGAAGCAGGAGGACATGGTGCTGTCCCTCGCCCGGCGGACCTGCGACCATATGGGGCTCGGCGATATCGTCGCAAGCGAGGATGTCGTCGCCAATTGCGACTATGTCGGCGACGGCTACGGCATCGGCACGCCCGGCATGGTCGAGGCCGTGCGCATGGTCGCCGAGCTCGAAGGCATCCTGCTCGACCCGGTCTATTCCGGCAAGGCGATGGCAGGCCTGATCGACCTCGTCCGCCGCGGCCATTTCGAGGCCGACAGCGACCTCGTCTTCCTCCACACCGGCGGCTCGGCGGCCCTGTTCGGCTATCCCGACGCCTTCGGCCTGCCGGGCTATGCGAACTGAGGGATCGGCGATGGGGGGCGAGCGATCATCCATGGACGGACCGGGCGCACCGGCAGCCGGGGGCGCGGCGATCCGCGTCGACGGCGTCAGCAAGTTCTTCCGGCGGACGAAGTCGTCCGATCCGCAGGCGGCGCTGCTGGAGGCGTCGCTCACCATCGGGGCGGGGACCTTCACCTGCCTCGTCGGTCCCTCGGGGTGCGGAAAATCGACGCTGCTGAACATGATCGGCGGCTTCCTGTTTCCCGACCAGGGCTCGGTCACCGTCGACGGCAGGCCGATACGCGGCCCCGGCGCCGACCGCGGCATGATCTTCCAGGAGCCGACGCTCTTCTCCTGGCTGACGGTGCGGGACAATGTGCTGTTCGGGCCCAAGGCCCAAGGCAGGCTCTCCGCCCGGACCCTCGCCGAATGCGACGAGCTGCTCGCCGTCGTCGGGCTCCAGCATTTCCGCGACCATTGCCCGCACCAGCTTTCGGGCGGCATGAAGCAGCGCCTCGCCATCGCCCGGGCGCTGATCAACCGCCCGGGCGTCCTGCTGATGGACGAGCCCTTCGGCGCGCTCGATGCCATCACCCGCAGCCACATGCAGGATTTCCTGCTCGACCTGTGGACGACACACCGCACCACCATCGTCTTCGTCACCCATGACGTGGAGGAATCGGTGCTTCTCGCCGACCGCGTGGTGGTGATGTCGCCCCGTCCCGGCCGCATCGCCGCGGTGGTCGACATCGACATTGCGCGGCCGCGTTCGACTCTGGCGGTGGATGCGCCCGAGCAGGTGGCGGCCCGCCGGGTCGTCCGCAGCCATCTCGCAGGGGCCGAACACCATGTCTGAGACACGCGCCATCCCGACATCGCCTGCCCGGAACGGCTCCGGGGTCGCCGATGGCATCGAGAAGGAGAGCTTCTGGCTCCGGCGCCAGAAACTCGTCGTCGGCAGCCTGTCGATGGTCGCCCTGCTCGTCGTCTGGGAACTCGTCGCCCGCCTGGCGATCGACGACCCTGCGATCCTGCCGGCTCCCTCGCTCGTCCTCTCGGTCTGCCTGCAGCACCTGACGCTGCCCTATCCCGCCCAGAACTCGACGCTGCCGGAGCACACGCTCTACAGCATCGTGCGCATCCTCATCGGCTTCGTGGCCGGCAGCATCGCCGGCATCGCCATCGGCGCGGCGATGTCCGCCATCAAATGGGTGCGCTACGCCATCGACCCGGTCATCGAACTGATGCGTCCCCTGCCGCCGCTCGCCTTCATCCCGCTGCTGGTGGTGTGGTTCGGCATCGGCGAGGTGCCCAAGATGGTGCTGATCTTCATCGGCGTGGTGCCGATCATGATCATCGCCACGCTGGCGGGGCTCGACGGCGTGCCCAAGCAGCTTCTCGACGCCGCCGCCTCGCTCGGCGCCTCGCCGCGCTATGCGATGGTCCATGTGAGGATCCGTGCCGCCCTGGTGCCGATCGTCACCGGCATGCGCGTTGCCGTCGGCGTGTCGTGGACCAGCATCGTGGCGGCCGAGATGATCGCCGCCGACCACGGCATCGGTTACGTCATCCTCGAGGCCGGAAACTACCTGGATACCGCCCTCGTCTTCTCCGCCATCATCATCATCGGGATTGTCGGCCTCGTCATGGACCGGGCCTTGCGGCTGATCCTGAGGAAACTCGACCCGACCCAATAAAATCCAGCACAGAACCCCGGAGGTGGAACAATGACGAACGCAAAGACGACGAAACGCAGGCGCGCCCCGCGCCGGACGACGGGCCTCGCCGCAGCGGCCCTCGGCCTCGCCGCCCTGGCCGCGACGGCGACTGCCGGCATGGCCGCCGATGCGCCCGACCTGGTGGTCACCTATTGGCAGCAGTCGACGCCCTCGCCCGAGACCATCCTGGCGACCCAGCCGGAACTGCAGAAGACGATACCCGCCAACCTCACTTATCACGCCATCACCAGCGGCCCGGCCGCCCTCGCGGCGATGAAGGCCGGTTCCTACGACTTCGTCGGCGGCGTCGGCAACCCGCCGGTGCTGGCGGCGATCGCCAACCGCACCGACATGAAGATCGTATGGGCGCAATATTACGACTTCGCCGGCCTCGCCGTCCGCAGCGACATCGCCGTGCCCGACGGTCTCGTCGGCAAGCAGGTCGGCGAGCAGATCGGCTCGTCCGAAGCCTTCTCCTTCTATGGCTGGCTGAAGAACCGCAACCTGCTCGGCAAGGTCAAGCTCGTCAACCTCACGCCGCCGGCGATGATGGCGGCCTATAAGAGCGGCGCGATCGCGGGCGGCTGGGTCAGCCAGCCCTGGCCGAGCGAGATGGCCGCCGACAAGGGCAAGCTCGTCGCCACCAGCGCCGACATGGCCAAGGAAGGCTATCCCGGCGTCAATGTGGTCGTGGCGAAGGCCAGCCTCGTCAAGGCGCATCCCGAGATCGTGCAGGCCTATGTCTGCGCCATGCAGAAGACCGCGGACATGGTGGCCGGCCCCGGTTCCACCGACGTGCTGAACAAGGCGGGCGCCTATAGCGGCGGCGAGCCGAACTCCGACGACGTCATCAAGCTGGGCAAGGCCTGGCCCTATTGGCCGATCGCCGACCAGACCGGACCGAACGGCATGGGCACGGTCGCCGATCCCGGCAGCGGTCTCGTCGCCAAGGTGCTCTACCAGACCGGGCAATGGATGAAGGAACAGGGCACGATCGCCAATCCGCCCGACGAGAAGGCGATCGCCGCGGCCATCGATCCGACCTTCGCCCAAGGCGTCGTCGACGGACACTGCAAATAGGGCCGGCACGCCGGGGAGCGCGGACTTCCTCGCCGACAGCCGGGAGATCGCTCGCCGGTCGACCTTCTCCTCGACGGCAAGGCTCTGCGTTTCCGAGAGGGGCGATCTGGCGATCGCCCCTCCCTGCGCGTCCTTGGGCGAGACGCCCGCGCTCCCGGGAGACGCTCAGCCCGCCGTCTTCGAGAAGTCCTCGACCTTGGCGGCGCCGGTCATGATCGCCACGACGTCGGCCATCGAATGGGTCTTCGGGCTAACGACCGCCGCCCGCTTGCCGAGGCGCATGATGTGGATGCGGTCGGCCAGTTCGAACACGTTCGGCATGTTGTGGCTGATCAGCACCACCGGCAGGCCGCGCTCGCGGATGGTGCGGATGAGTTCGAGCACCTGCCCGGTCTCGCGCACGCCGAGCGCCGCCGTCGGCTCGTCCATTATCACCAGCTTCTTGGCGAACAGCGCCGCCCGCGCCACGGCGACGCCCTGGCGCTGGCCGCCCGAAAGGTTCTCCACCGCATTGTAGATCGAGGGCAGGCGGAATTTCAGCTCCGCCATCGCCTTGCGCGCCTCCTCGCGCATGCGCCTCTTGTCGAGCCGGCGGAAGACCGAGCCGAAAATGCCGGGCATGCGCAATTCGCGGCCGAGAAAGAGATTGCTGGCGATGTCGAGGGCGGGCGCCACGGCGAGGTCCTGATAGACCGTCTCGATGCCGCGATAGCGGGCGTCGAGCGGTCCCTTGAACTGCACGGGCTGGCCGTCGAGCAGGATCTCGCCGCTGTCCGGCTTGAGGGCGCCGGTAAGCGCCTTGATCAGCGAACTCTTGCCGGCGCCGTTGTCGCCGACCACGGCGAGGATCTCGCCGCGCCGAAGCTCGAAATCGACGCCGTCGAGCGCGACGACATGGCCGTAGCGCTTGATGATGTCGCGCGCTTCGAGGATGGGGGCCGAGGAAGAAGCTGTTTCGGCCATCAGCGCCTCCCGCGCGAAAGCTGGTCGAAGGCGACCGCGGCGATCACCAGGATGCCCGTGATCAGGTCCTGCCATAGCGGATCGATGCCGGCGAGCGTCAGGCCGTTGCGCAGCACGCCGACGATCAGGGCGCCGATCAGCGTGCCGACGAGCCCGCCGCGGCCGCCGAAAAGACTGGTGCCGCCGATAACGACGGCCGTGATCGAATCGAGATTGGCGGTCTGCAGCGCGTTGGGATCGGCATTGGGGATGCGTCCCAGCGCCAGCCAGGCGGCGACGCCGTAGATGAATCCCGCGAGCACGTAGACCGAGAGCAGGTGGCGCCGCACGGGGATGCCGACGAGCCGCGCGGCTTCCGGATTGTTGCCGATGGCGTAGACGTGCCGACCCCATTTCGTCTGGTTCAGCAGGTACCAGATGGCGCCATACAGCACGAGCATGCCGAGGACGCCGTAGGTCACGACGAAACCGAAATAGGCGTCGCCATTGCCGGTCCAGCCGAGGAAATCGTCGTCGACAGGAAAGGCGCCGCCCGCGGAGATGAGCCGGAGAGCCGCGGTGATGATGCCCAGCGTGCCCAGCGTCACGATGAAGGGCGGCAGCCTGAGGCCGCTGATCAGCCCGCCGGCCACCGCGCCCGAAGCCGTGCACAGCACGACCGCGACCGCCATGGACAGCACCGGATCATAACCGCCATCGGCCAGCTTGCCGGCGATGATGGTGCCGAGGACGCAGATCGCGCCGACGGCGAGATCGATCCCCGCGGTGAGGATGATCAGCGTCTGGCCGATGGCGAGCGTGCCGACGACGACGGTCTGCTGCAGGATCAGCGAGAGATTCTGCTCGGCGAGGAAGCGGTCGTTGATCAACGAAAAGATGATGCAGAAGACCACCAGCACCAGGAGAGGACCGGCGGAGGGCGTCGCGACGATACGCGCGAGAAGGCCGCGCTCCTTTTCGGGCGATGAAGCGGTCACTGTACTCATCAAAACCTCGAAACTGTCGATGCAGGACTGGCGCAAGACCCTTTAGGCCGAACAGGCGCCAACCCTTCCTGCAGCCGTGCGGGACGAAAGCCGCCCGCACGGCTGCACGAAGGATGCGGCGCCCGTTCGCCGGAAAAGAGCGGGATTATTTGCCGCCCCAGCAGTTCTTGAGGCCCCAGGCGGTGTCCTTCGATTCCACGCCCGCCACCGGCTTGTCGGTGATGAGTTCGGAGCCGGTGTTGATGAACCCGCTCGGCTTCGTGCCGGTCTTGGCATAGTCCGCCACGGCATCGACGCCCAGCAGCGCCATCTTGTAGGGGAACTGCATCACGGTCGCCGCGACCTTGCCGGCCTTGACGTCCTTGACGCCGGAGCAGCTGCCGTCGATCGAGGTCAGCATCACGCTCTTGGCCTTGCCGAAGGATTTCAGCGCCGCATAGGCGCCGGCGGCCGCCGGTTCGTTGATGGTGTAGACGGCATTGATGTCGCCGTTCTTCGACAGGAGGTTCTCCATGCCGACCTGCCCCTTGTCCTGGGCGCCGTTGGTGATGGCCGAACCGGCGATCGCAGGATCACCTTCGGCGATGCCGAAGCCCTTGAGGTAGCCGTTGTGGCGGAACGTATCCACGGTGCCGCCCGGCGTGCCGTCGAGCATGGCGAGGATGGGCTTCTTGTCGCCCAGCGCCTTGCGGGCATAGCTGCCCTGCTTCACGCCGGCCTCGAAATTGTCCGTGGCGTAGGTGGCGTCGACCGCATCCGCCGGATCCGTCGCCGTGTCCAGGGCGATCACCAGGATGCCGGCGTCGCGAGCCTTCTTGATGATGCCGAGCATGCCGGTGGAATTGTTGGGCGTGACCAGGATACCCTTGGCGCCGGCGCTGATGAGATCCTCGATCGCGGCGACCTGGCCTTCATTGTCGCCGTCGAACTTGCCGAAGCGGGCGATCAGCTTGAGGCCCTTCTTCTTGGCCTCCGCCTCTGCGGCCTGGCGCAGCTTGACGAAATAGGGGTTGACCTCGGTCTTGGTGACGAGGCCGACGATGGTCTCGCTCGCCGCCGAAGCGGGCCCCGCCATCGCGAACGCCGTCGCGACGAGAGCAAAGCCGATAGCGGTCGATCGAAGGACGCTTCCGGTTGCCAATGACCGGCGCGGATGCAAAGCAGACATGATTTCTCCCATTTTTGTTGCCGGAGCTTCCCGCCCCTTCGTTGATCCTTCGTCTCGAAGGCTGGAGACTTTATGCCTCAACCTCCGACGAAATCAAATATATTTTGTCTATTTCTGTACATAAGTTCGGCAAGTCGAGGCAGCCATCATTATTAAGGAACGGGCCGCGGCGATTTTCAACCGGGAATGACGATATTGAGGTCGTGCAACGCCCTCCGTACCGTGTCATCGGCACACAGGGCGCGATAATTGCGGTAGAGCGTCCTGTAGGCCGGCGCGTGGCCGGGGTTCGGCCGGTACGGCGTGAACCTGCGCGCGCCGAAGCGCGCGGCGCCTTCTGCATAGTCCGGCACCAGTCCGGCCGCGACCGCGCCATGGATCGCCGCCCCCACGGCGGTGGGATTGGCGATTTCTGGCACCTCGACGCTGCGCTCGAAGACGTCGGCCATGATCTGCACGAGCAGGGGGTTGTTCTGCGCGAGCCCGCTCGTCAGGATCACCCGCTCGATGGAGAAATCCGCGGCCTCGAAGAGGTCGAGGACGGTCCTTGCGCCGAAGCACAGCGATTCCATCAAGGCGCGATAGATGCCGACCGCCGTCGTATCGGTCTTCAGGCCGAGCAGCAGGCCGCTCAGCCCGGAATCGGCCAGCGGCACGCGATTGCCGTTCCACCAGTCGAGCGCGAGGAGATGGTTGGCGCCCGGCGCCATGGCGGCGGCCTCGCCATTGTAGAGCGCGAAGCTGCCGGCCTGGGTCGGCGCTCGCGGAAAGGCCTTCACGAACCAGGCGAGCGTATCGCCGAAACCGGCCTGCCCCGCCTCGTAGCACCACAGATCGCGGATCGAGCCGTCCCTGGCGACCCCCTCGATGCCGGGCGGCAGCGGACGGAAATCACGGTTCAGGAACAGGTAGACGGCGGAGGTGCCGAGGGCGCCGACCAGGGCTCCCGTCGACACCGCGCCGATGGCCGGCAGCACCACATGCGAATCGATGACCGCGACGGCGACCACCGCCGCGCCCGAGATGCCGGTCCGCTCGCGCCAGGCGGCCGACAGGCCGCCCGCCGCCGAACCGATGCCTAGGGGCGACGACAGCCTGCCCGCCAATCCCGGGACGATGCCCTCCGGATAGCCCAGGGCCTCGGAATATTGCGCCTTGTAGGCGGCAAAGCCCAGGCTGCGCGCCTCCCGCCCGCATAATTGCCAGACCAGCCAGTCGCCCGCCTCGATGAAGCGCTCCGTTTCCCGCCAGATCTCCGGCGCTTCGTCGGCGATCTGCGCCGCCTTCGCCAGCAGCCATTCCCCGGAGAGCTTGCCGCCGAAATTGTCGAGGAAGGCGCCGCCTCCGGCGTTGATGGCGTCGGCATAGGGCTGTGCCGCGCCGTGCTTCCACAATTTGACATAGGCGTGGGGGTCGCCGGGATGGATGCGCGAAAGCGGCACGCCCGCCCCGGTCGCCGGCATCGGCGAACTCGCGGTGAAACCGAGGCCGATCGCCTCGACCGCCCGGCCCCGCCCGAGCCTGGACAGGATCTCGCCGGCGGCCTCGATATAGTCGTCGGCGTCCTGGAGCGCCCATAGCGGCGGCAGGCGCGTGCCGTCCGGCAGGCTCGTCATCACGCCGTGGCGGTAGGGATGCGCGTGGCTCGCAACCTGCTCGCCGCTGGCCGCATCGATCAGGACGCCGCGCGCCGATTCCGTGCCGTAATCGAGGCCGATCAGATAGGTGCTCATGCGGACGGTCCGGCTGCGTCGGACGGGCTCTGTTGCGGCAACACGTTGAAATTCCACCCTATTGAAATATCCGGTCGAACACGGCCTATGTGCGATCGCGCCGATGCGCGGCACGTGTTCTCCGCGCTTGGCCGAATTAGAAATGGAAAAGAACGAAAATCAACATTTATGATTATTTTTGAACAAAATTACCGGAATTCCTTCTAAGAATATCCTTATCCTCAGGAGGAGGCCTGTCGATGCGAATGCGAACGGAGGAAGCGGCGGGACATGCGATTCTCGGCAACAGCGGTGAGATCCTGTCGCTGATCGCGACCGGCACGGCGACGTCCCGTTCGGCGCTGCTCGAGCTTTCCGGCCTGTCGCGCGTCACGGTCACTCAGCGGCTCAACGCCCTGATCGCCGCCGGACTCGTACGGGAAACCGAACGGACGGTGCCGAGCGGCGGCCGGCCGACCCGCGTCCTGAGCGTCAACGAGCGCGCCGGCTTCGTGCTCGTCGCCAATATCGGCGAGACCTTCATCCGCCTCGCGGCCATGGACACCGAGCCCTCGATCATCGTCGAAAGCACGATCCCCTTCAACGCCGCGGACGGTCCGCAACATGTCCTCGAGCACCTCGCCCGCGAGTTCGACCGGCTGATCGCGCGGAGCCGGGCCAGCCATCCCTTCCTGTTCGGCCTCGGCATCAGCCTGCCGACCCCGGTCGATTTCAAGCGCGGCTGCGTCGTCGGCCCGTCCGTGCTGCATGGCTGGGACGAGTTCGACATCGCCGGCTGGATGCGCGAGCGCTTCGGCGTGCCGGCCTATGTCGAGAACGACGTGAACCTGATGACCATCCACGAGCATCGCCAGAACTACCCGCATGTCGACGACATGATCTTCATCAAGGCGGGCACCGGCATCGGCAGCGGCATCGTTTCCGGCGGCCGCATCTTCCGCGGCGCCCAGGGAGCGGCGGGCGATATCGGCCACATCCAGTTCGAATCGGCCGATCCGCCTCTGTGCCGCTGCGGCAAGTTCGGCTGCGTCGAAGCCCGCGCGGCCGGCTGGGCCATCGCCCGCGACCTGACGAAGCGGGGGTTCAAGGCCGAGAATGCGCGCGACGTCGTCGAGCTCGTCACCCGGCAGAATCCCGAGGCCCTCATGCTGCTGCGCGCTGCGGGCCGGGTGATCGGCGAAGTCGCCTCCGATGTCGTCAGCATCCTCAATCCGAGCCTGATCGTCGTCGGCGGCACGCTCGCCCGGAGCGGGGATTTCCTGCTGTCGGGCATCCGCGAACTCGTCTACCAGCGCTGCCTGCCGCTGGCCACGCGCGACCTGCAGATCGTGCTCGCCTATCCGCACAAGGACAGCGCGCTGTTCGGCGCCGCCTATCTCGCCTTCTACGACATCTTCAGCCGCCAGAAGGTCGACGAATTACTGGCGCGATTCGCCGCCCCGGAAGGCCGGTCGGCCGCCCGCCCCTCCCCTCCCGGCACCGCGAACGTCCCGTCCGCCTCTTGATAGGCACGCGCCGCAAGGACCGTCTTGCCCGCGGCATGGAAGAGGCGGGCGGGGACGCCCGCAGTCCCAGGAAGAGCGCCCGCTACGGCGCGAGTGCTTTGCGCACGGCGGGCGCCACCACCGTTCCGAACAATTCGATGGCGCGCATCAGCCTGGCATGCGGCACGCTGCCCATACTGAACTTGATCAGGAAGCGCTGGTGGTGGAAGAGCTCGTGCTCGGCCAGGATCTTGTCGATCACCTGCTGGGGATCACCGATGAAGTCCGAGCCGCGCGGCGAACGCTGCGCCTCGAACTGCGCCCGGCTATACGGCCCCCAGCCGCGCTCGCGTCCCAGTCGGCCCATCACGTCGACGTAATAGGGATAGATCGTCTCAGCCGCCGCATCCCCGTCATCATCGATGAAGCCGTGCGAATTGATGCTGACCGGCAGGGTCGCCGGGTCATGGCCCGCCCGCCGCGCCGCTTCGCGGTAGAGGTCGACCAGCGGCTTGAAGCGCGCCGGCTCGCCGCCGATGATGGCGAGCGCCATCGGCAGGCCGAGGGTCGCGGCGCGGACGACCGAGGACGGATTGCCGCCGACGCCGACCCACACCGGCAAAGGCTGCTGGACCGGGCGCGGATAGACGCTCTGCTCGTGCAGCGGGGCGCGGTGCTTGCCTTCCCAGTTGAGCGTCGTCCGCTCGCGCAGGCGCAGCAGCAGGTCGAGCTTTTCGGAGAACAGGCTGTCGTAGTCGGCGAGGTCGTAGCCGAACAGGGGAAAGGATTCGATGAAGGACCCCCGCCCCGCCAGGATCTCGGCGCGGCCGCCCGACAGGAGATCGACGGTCGAGAATTCCTGGAAGACGCGCACCGGATCGTCCGAGCTGAGCACCGTCACCGCGCTGGTGAGGCGGATGCGCTTCGTGCGCATCGCGGCGGCGGCCAGCAGCACGGCGGGGGCGGAGGCGGCGAAATCGGGCCGGTGGTGCTCGCCGATGCCGAAGACGTCGAGCCCGACCTGGTCGGCGAGCTCCGCCTCCTCCATCAGGTTGGCGAAGCGCTCCTGCGCCCCGATGACGGCCCCGGTCGCCGGATCGGCCGTGGTTTCCGCGAAGGTATAAAGCCCGAGTTCCATGATGTGCCTGAAGCCCCATCGGCGGGCCTGTCCGCCCGACGATTCCTGAAATGCCGAAGTCGATGGTCACAAATCGTAACCACCCCCCATTAGGGGACGATTCGGCACCTGGGCAAGGGGGCACATTCAGAGCCGCAAGGCACATCGATGTAACCGGCCCGGACCTACGCATCACAGCCATATTCACCGCCATGCGGCAATCATGCCGCATGGCGGTGGCACCGTGGGTGAAGCGCGCCGCTCCCCGCGCTTGCCTCACGCCGCCTCGTAACCGAGGATGCCCTTGATCTCGAGGAAGTCATCCAGTCCGTATTCGGCATATTCGCGGCCATTGCCCGACTGCTTGTAGCCGCCGAAGGGAATGCCGGCGTCCCAGGCGGGATAGTTGATGTAGACATTGCCGCTGCGCATGCGGGATGCCACGGCGCGCACCTTGTCGAGGTCCTGGCCCTGGATATAGGAGGCCAGGCCGTAGGGGGTGTCGTTGGCCTGCTCGATCGCCTGTTCCAGGCTATCATAGGGCAGGATCGAGAGCACCGGCCCGAAGATCTCCTCGCGGGCGATGCGCATCTGCGGCGTCACGTCGGCGAAGACGGTGGGACGGACATAATAGCCGCGGTTGAGGCCGGCCGGACGGCCAGGACCGCCGGTGACCAGCGTCGCGCCCTCGGCGATGCCGCTCTCGATCAGGCCCTGGATCTTGTCGTACTGGATCTGGCTGACGACCGGTCCGAGATTGGTGCCGGAGGCATCGGCGGCACCGACGACGAATTTCTCGGCTGCCACCTTGGCATAGCCCGCCGCCTCGTCATGCCGGTCGCGCGGCACGAACATCCGCGTCGGTGCATTGCAGGACTGGCCGCCGTTGCCGAAGCAGCCCTCGACGCCCTTCGGCACCGCCACGGCGAAATCCACGTCCGGCAACAGGATGTTGGCCGACTTGCCGCCCAGTTCCTGGGACACGCGCTTGACGGTGTCGGCCGCCGACTTCGCCACCAGGATGCCGGCGCGGGTCGAGCCCGTGAACGACATCATGTCGATGTCGGGATGGGAGGCGAGCGCCTGGCCCACCGTCGGGCCGTCGCCGTTGACGAGGTTGAACACGCCCTTGGGTACGCCGGCCTCGTCGAGGATCTCGGCGAAGATGACGGCGTCGAGCGGCGCGATCTCGCTCGGCTTCAGCACCATGGTGCAGCCCGCGGCGAGCGCCGGGCCGACCTTGCAGGTGATCTGGTTCAGCGGCCAGTTCCACGGCGTGATCAGGCCGACGACGCCGATCGGCTCCTTGACCACGAGGGAGGTGCCCTTCACCTTCCGGAACTGGAAGGTCCGCAGCACTTCGACGATCTTCAGGAGATGGGCGAGGCCGATGCCCACCTGCGAATCCAGGGCGAACTGGCGCGGCGCGCCCATTTCGCGCGAGACCGCCAAAGCGAGGTCCCTGCTGCGCTTCTTGTAGATGTCGACGACCCGCTGCAGGATCTCCAGCCGCTCGGCCGGGCTGGTGTAGCCGAAGGTCGCAAAGGCGCGCTTGGCCGCCGCGACCGCTTTGTCGACATCCGCCTTGGTGCCCAGCGAAATCTGCGCGAACGCATCCTCATAGGACGGATCGATGACGTCGAGCACATTGGGAACGACCGGGTCGACCCAGGAACCATCGATATAGAACTGCAACGCGTGAGCCATCGGCTTCCTCCTGTCCGCTCATCCCTTACAAGCGTAATATCCGAACGAATATAACGTTGACGGCTCCTTGGCTAGGGCGCACTCTTACGAGGACGAGGCGGCGATCCCGTCATGCGCGTTCCCGAGGGCCGGCTGCGGCCTGTCCGGACGACGCCGATCCGCCACCCCGCAAGATCGAAACGACGCCGAAGGCGCTCTATCCCAAGGAGGAAGGCAATGTTCCAGCAGGCCCTGGAGAAGGTTTCCAAGCAGGTCCTCATCCGCGACCGCTACGACAATTTCATCGGCGGCAAATGGATCGCACCCGTCGAGGGACGCTATTTCGACAATCCGAGCCCGATCACCGGCAAGAAGCTGTGCGAAGTGCCGCGCTCCTCGGCCGCCGACATCGAACTCGCCCTCGATGCCGCACACAAGGCCAAGGACGCCTGGGGCAAGACGTCGGTGCAGGAGCGCTCGCGCCTCCTCAACAAGGTCGCCGACAAGATCGAGGCGAACCTCGATCTCCTCGCCCTGGTCGAAACCCTCGACAACGGCAAGCCCATCCGCGAATCGACCCATGCCGACATGCCGCTCGTCGTCGATCACTGGCGCTATTTCGCCAGCGTCATCCGGGGCCAGGAAAGCGGGATCTCCGAGATCGACGCCGACACGGTCGCCTACCACTTCCACGAGCCGCTCGGCGTGGTCGGCCAGATCATACCCTGGAACTTCCCGATCCTGATGGCGACATGGAAGCTGGCGCCCGCTTTGGCCGCCGGCAACTGCGTCGTGCTGAAGCCGGCTGAGCAGACGCCCCTCGGCATCCTCGTCGTCATGGAGCTGATCGGCGACATCCTGCCGGCCGGCGTCGTCAACGTCGTCAACGGCTTCGGCATCGAGGCGGGCAAGCCGCTCGCCCAGAACAGGCGCATCGCCAAGATCGCCTTCACCGGCGAGACGACGACCGGCCGCATGATCATGCAATACGCGGCCGACAACATCATCCCGTTGACGCTGGAGCTGGGCGGCAAGTCCCCCAACATCTTCTTCGCCGACGTCGCCGACGCCGATGACGATTTCTTCGACAAGGCGCTGGAAGGCTTCGCCATGTTCGCCCTCAACCAGGGCGAGGTCTGCACCTGTCCGAGCCGGGTGCTGGTTCAGGACGCGATCTATGACAGGTTCATGGAGCGCGCCGTCGCCCGCACCCGGAAGATCAAGCAGGGCCACCCGCTCGATGCGGAAACCATGATCGGCGCCCAGGCCTCCAACGACCAATTGGAGAAGATCCTCTCCTATCTCGACATCGGCCGGCAGGAAGGAGCCAAGGTCCTCACCGGCGGCCATCGCGCCAATTTGGAGGGCGAACTCGCCGGCGGCTATTATGTCGAGCCGACGATCTTCGAGGGCCACAACAAGATGCGCGTGTTCCAGGAGGAAATCTTCGGACCGGTCGTCGCCGTCACCCGGTTCAAGGACGACGACGAGGCGCTCGCCATCGCCAACGACACGCTCTACGGCCTCGGCGCGGGCGTGTGGACGCGCAACGGCAACCGGGCCTATCGTTTCGGCCGCGCCATCCAGGCCGGCCGGGTATGGACCAATTGCTACCATGCCTATCCGGCCCATGCGGCCTTCGGCGGCTACAAGCAGTCCGGCATCGGGCGCGAGACGCACAAGATGATGCTCGACCACTATCAGCAGACCAAGAACATCCTCGTCAGCTATTCGACCAAGGCCCTCGGCTTCTTCTGAGGCCGGACAGGACATAGCGGCGTGCCGGCTTCCCGGCCGGCACGCGCAACAGGGAGAACGGCCATGGTCGCCCGGGTCGAGATCACCGAAAAAGCGGCGGAAGTCATCGCCCGCCTCCGGGCGCAGCACGGCGCCCTCCTGTTCCACCAGTCGGGCGGCTGCTGCGACGGATCGGCACCGATGTGCTATCCGGTCGGCGATTTCAGGGTCGGCCCGCAGGACGTGCTGCTCGGCGAGATCGCCGGCTGCAAATTCTATATCGGCGCCGCGCAGTTCGAATATTGGCGGCACACGCGGCTCGTCATCGACGTCGTTCCCGGCCGCGGCTCCGGCTTTTCCGCCGAAGCGCCCGAGGGCGTCCGCTTCCTCACCCGCAGCCGGGTCTTCACCGACGACGAGGCCGCGGCGCTCGACGCCGAAGGCCCGCCGGCCCGCGCCGCGTGCGCGTGAGCTGCACGCGAGCGCCTCATCCTGGCCGCGCTCCCGGCGCGCCCTACGTCGCCGGCCCCACGGCGACGTCGATGGCCGACGCCTTGACGCCGCTGACCTCGATCGTGGCCGGTCCCGCCTTGAGATCGAAGCGCACGCTCTTGCGCATGCCGGGGCATCCCTTCACGCCGCTATATCCCGCCGACTTGATCGACTTGCCGGCCTGGACGACGTCGATCCACCCTTCGCCCGACAGCGTGACCTGATACATTCCGTCATGCTCGACCGTGGTCGAGACGGCGGCGCCGAACGTGCCCGCCGGCGGCTTGTGGTAGGGCGCCACGCCGAACGAGACGCTCTCGACCGGGCTCAGGGCGAGGCTGAAAGCGCCGTTCGCCACCGGCAGGGTCCCGCCCGTCGCCAAGGCCGGATGGGCCGCCTGCAGCCAGGCCTGTTCCCGTGCCATCGGCCATTTGAACGTGGCGCAGGCCGCCTCGTCGGCAGTGGCGGGCCATGCCGCGCCCGTCCCGACCGAGACGGCCAGCGAAATGACGACCCAGGCTTTCCTCATGTCTCCATCCCCCTCCCCGATTCCGATATCTCGCCGATCATAGCGCCGTCTCCGCCATATCCAACGGCGAATGACGATCGCGACGGGACCTATGCCCGCCGGTAATCGGTCATGCTGCGATACGACTTGCGCGGCCCCGTCACGGCATGCTCGACCGTGAAGCGCCCGTCAGCGAGGAAGCGGTAGACTCCCTCGTACCGGTCCGCCGCGCACAGATGCAGATCGGTGGCGGCGAGGCCGCCGTCGCCCTCGTCCCGCAGCACGAGGCGGTGGAAGATCCGCGTCCCCGCCGCGTCGAAGAAGATGTCGATGCCGTCGGCGCGCTGGCGGTAATGATAGGCCCGCCGGGCGCCCACCGGCGGGCGTCCCGGCAGCGACAGCAGCCCCTCCTCGACATAGGCCGCCTCGGACCGGCCCGCTGGCGTGATGCGGGCGATGCCTTCCAGCTCGGCCATCGGCGCCGACGACGCGATCTCCTCGATCGAGCGGCGGATCCGCCATTCGCCGGCGAGCGACGACAGGATATCGTGTGGGGCCCATGTCATTGTCCGTATCCTCGTGCTGGCGTATCATTCGCGCAGCCGGGCATCCGATGCGAGTGTCGAATCATCATGCCATCCCTGAGCTTGCGCATCGATCTTGATCCGGGCGGGCGAATCGGTCCCGGCAAGATCGAACTCCTCGAAAACATAGCCGCGCACGGGTCGATTTCGGCTGCCGGCCGTGCCATGGGCATGTCCTATCGCCGCGCCTGGGAGCTGGTGGAGGAGACCAACCAGATCTTCGGCAAGCCGGTCGCGATCCGCCAGACCGGCGGCAGGAATGGGGGAGGCGCCACCCTGACCCCGCTCGGCCTCGCCGTGATCTCCCGCTTCCGGGCCATCGAGCGCGCGATGACCGACGCCGCCCGCGACCATATCGCGGCGCTGCAGATCGAGGTCGACCAGGCGCCGGAAAGCGCACCTTGATACGCTCCGGCTGCGCCGATGGAGCCGAGGATCATCCCGTGACCGACGATGCGATATCGATCGTCGCCGCCGTCATCCTGGATGAGTCCCGCCATGTCCTTCTCGTGCGCAAGCGCGGGACGCGGGCCTTCATCCAGCCCGGCGGCAAGATCGAGCCGTCCGAGGCGCCGCTGGAAGCGCTCCGGCGGGAGATCGCCGAGGAACTGGGCTCCGGCTGCGAATTTCAGGCGGCCATCTTCCTCGGCCGCTATCGCGCCCCCGCCGCCAACGAGGCGGGGCGATGGGTCGATGCCCTTCTCTACGAGGTGGCCCTGCATGGCCCGGTCGCGATCGCGGCGGAGATCGAGGAACTGGCCTGGGTGGACGCCGGCGGGCCCGGGCCGATCGAACTCGCCCCGCTGACGCGCGACATCGTCCTGCCGCTGGTCGCCTCAGGCAGGACCTGACGGGCCGACGACCTCGAACAGCCGCTCCCGAAGCCAGACATTGGCCGGGTCCTCGTGGACGCGGGCATGCCAGAACGCCGCCAGCACGAATCTCGGCTGGGCTATCGGCGTCTCGAAGAGATCGAGGCGGTCGGCATACAGATCGAGGAAGCGGCTGGGCAGGGTGCAGAGCAGATCGCTGCGGACCAGCATTTCCGGCACCAACGCATAATTCTGCACGGATACGGTCACCCGCCGGTGGCGCCCGGCCTCGTAGAGCAGCCGGTCGACGGTGCCGGTGAAGCCGCCTTCGGCGGAGACGATGAGATGGTCGCAGCGGCAATAGCCGTCGAGATCGAGCGGGTGATCACCACGCGGATGGCCCTTCCTCTGCGCCGTGACGAAGCGGTCCTCGAAGAGACTGCGGCGGATCAGGCCCTCGCCGGCATCGAGGCCCGATCCCAGAGCGAGATCGGCCTCGCCGCTCTCGAGCCGCTCGCAGATCGGCCTGCCGTTCGGATGGAGGCAGGCGATGCGGATGTCGAGGGCGCCGAGGTCGCGTGCCCGCGCCACCAACCCCGCGCCCACCATGATCGCCGCATTGTCGTCGGCGACGATGCGGAAACTGCGCTTGCTCTCCTGCGGGTCGAAAGCCGGCGGCCCGTCGGTCAGCGCCTGCAGATTGGCCAGCGCCGTGTGCAGCGCACCCTTCATGGCCAGCGCGCGGGGCGTCGCCACCATGCCGCGCCCGGTCGAGGCGGGAACGAGGAGCGGATCGCCGAACAGTTCCCTCAGGCGGGCGAGTTGGGCCGAGAGGGCGGGCTGGCTGATGGCGAGACGCGAGGCCGCGCGGGTCACATTGGCTTCCTCGAGCAATACGTCGAGAGAAAGCATCAGACCCAGATCGGCAGACCGCATGTGTTATCCTTTATATCCATGCCCCACCCAATAGGGTCATAGGATGAGTCGACCCCGATTCTCAGCCAATGGTTCATCATTCACCGCAAAAATATGGAATGATCATGATGTCCGATAGCACGAATTCTGATTTGATCGAACTTACCAGCAGCTGGACGTTCGCGGTAACGATCGATCGTCTCACCAAGGCGATCGAAGAAGCAGGAATGATCCTGTTCTCAACGATCGATCACGCAGCCGGAGCGCGAGACGTCGGAGAGACCATGCCGCCGACCGTGCTGCTGACCTATGGCCACCCCAAAGGCGGCACGCCGATCATGCTCGCGGCGCCGCAAGCCGCGCTCGACCTGCCCCTGCGCGTGCTGGTGCGGGAGGACGCCGGGCGCGTGCTGGTCTCGTTCCATGCCGCCGCCCCGATGCTCCGGCGGGCCGGCGTTCCCGAAGCGCTGGCGGAGCGGCTGGACCCGGCCCAGCGGATCCTCGCCGAGGCGATCCGGCCCGCGGCGCCGGGCTGACCGGCTGCTCAGCCCGGCGGCAGAGCGCCGGCGGCCGGACGGCCGGCGCTCGTCATGGAGAGCCGCCGCGCCAGTTCGACGACGCTGCGCGCGCTCGGCGTGAGCGGCCGGTCGGCCTTGTAGGCGATGCCGATATCCATGGTCGGCACCGCATCGCGCAGCGGCCGGCGGCGGATGCGGCCACCGTCATGCGACCAGGCCCGGTAGACGAAGTCGGACAGGATCGTCACCCCGCTCCCCTGCCCGACCAGGCTGCGGATGCACTCCAGCGACTTGCTGCGGAACATGATGCGCGGCGCGAGACCGTGCTCGGCCCAGTAGCCCTGCGCGATCGAGACATGCTCGTCCATGTCGAGAAGCGCAAAATCGCAGGCTGCCACATCCGCCAGTGAAACCGCCTCTTTCTCCAGCAGCGGGTGGTCGAGACAGGTCCATAGCTGGCGCCGCGAGCGGATGAGAACGTCATGGACGAGCCGCCGCCGCTCGGATTGCGGCATGAGGATCGCGATCGACAGGTCGAACTCGCCGGCCAGCAGGCGGTCCTCGGCCTCCCGGCGCTCGAATTCGACGATCTGCACGGTCACCGACGGCAGGGCCTGCGCGATCTGCCGCAGCAGCGCGGGAACGAGGAAGCCGCTGACGGTCTCCGTCACCGCGATCCGGATCTCGCCCGCGGCGAGGTCCCGCGCGGCGCGCGTGTCCTCCGTCGCTTCCGTCACCGCCGAGAGGATATGCTTGGCGTGGCGCAGCAGCCGTTCGCCTTCCGCCGTGAGATAGAGGCCACTGGCCTCGCGGCGGAACAGCGCCACGCCGAGCCCGTCCTCAAGGTTCCGCAGCGACGTCGAGAGGGAGGGCTGGGCGATGTTGCAGTGCTCGGCCGCCCTGGAAATCCGGCCCGTCTCGGCCGCCGCCACGAAATGGCGGAGCTGCGGCAGCGTGAAGCTCATAGCTTTCTCCTATGCCGGGCCATCATCAATCGATAATAGCTTTGCCGCCATCGCTACGGTAGCCCTGACGCCGCGACACGGATTTGCGAAGAACCATGCCTGACGACGCTCCGACGGACCGCCCCGCCCCCTCCCGTGCAGGAGGGGCGGCGAAGCCGGCCACGCCGGTCTCCGCGCGGCTGCGCGTCTTCGTGCTGTTCGGCCTCGGCTATTTCGTCTCCTATGTGTTCCGCGGCATCAATCTCGGCTTCGCACCGCTCATCACCCATGAGATCGGCCTGTCCGCGGCCGATCTCGGGCTGCTCACCAGCCTGTATTTCCTCGGCTTCGCGGCGGCGCAGATCCCGGGCGGCGTGCTGCTCGACCATTTCGGCGCCCGCCGCGTCAACGCCGGCATGCTGCTGCTCGCAGCCGCCGGGATCGCGGTGTTCGGGCAGGCCCACGGCCTCGGGGCGATGATGCTGGGACGCCTCCTTATCGGCGTGGGCGTCTCGGTCTGCCTCGGGGGCGCCTTCAAGGCGCTGGCGCAGGCCTTCCCGATCCGCCAGATCCCCCTCGTCAACGGGCTGGTCATGGCGGTCGGCGGCCTCGGCGGCGTCGCCGTCGGCTCGCCCCTCTCCTGGCTGCTGACGGTGACGGACTGGCGCACGATCTGCCTCGGCCTCGCCGGCGCCACCATCGCGGTCTCGCTCGCCCTCTGGTTCGGGGCGCCCGATCCGGGCGAGCCGCAGCGCCAGGGCAGCATCGCCGGCCAGCTCAAGGGCACGCGGCATATTCTCGGCAGCGCCGCCTTCTGGAAGATCGCCTCCTTCTCCTGCATCACCCAGGGCGTGTTCTACAGCATGCAATCGCTCTGGGTGGGCGCCTATCTGCGCGACGTCGCCGGCCTGGACGCCGCCCATGCGGCCGGCTTCGTGTCGATCATCGGCTTCGCCATGATGGCGGGATGCGTCGGCTTCGGCGCCCTCGCCCGGGCGCTCGAGCGCGTCGGCCTGTCCGTCAACGCCTTCTGCGGCATCGGCATGGCGCTCTTCGTCGTCGACCAGTTGCTGATCATGCTGGGCGCACCGCTGCCGATGCCGGTGCTGTGGATCGCCTACGGCATCTTCGGCGGCACCGGCATCCTCAGCTACGCCGTGCTCGCCGAGCATTTTCCCGCGCATATGATCGGGCGTGCCAACACCACGCTCACGCTGGTGCTCTTTCTGCTGATCTTCGGCTTCCAGCTCGGCGTCGGCGCCCTGCTCAACCGCTGGCCGGTGCAGGCCGGACACTATCCCCCCGCCGCGCATCTGACCGCCTGGACCGTGCTCGTCCTGCTCCAACTCGCCGGTGCCGTCTGGTACTGCCTGCCGAACCGGGCTGCGGCGAGACGCCCGGCCGGCAGCGCCTGACACGAAGGCCCCATCCACCGTGCCGCTCCCGTGACCGGCACGTGCCGATCATCGTCCCGATCGGCGGAGGCAAGGCGAATCGATGGCACGGTGGGCGGGTCGGGGACCCGCCCACCGTGCCCGTCCGTGCGGTGATACCGGAATCGATCGCAGGCGATCTTGATATCCCATCGCACAGTTGTATGATAACTCTACAATTCATACCTCCTCCTGCTGCCCTTCCGCCGGAACTCCTCGAATGAACGTCGCGTCCCCGCAGTCCCTCAAGGCCCTCGCCAAGCTGGCCGAGGCCTTTCCCGGTGATTTCCTGCTCACCGCCGAAGGCGACCTCGAGCGCTACAGCCGGGACTGGTCGGGAGACCATGTGAGCCGTCCTCTCGCCGTGGCTCGCCCGCGAACGGCCGAGGATGTGGCAGCGCTGGTCCGCCACTGCCGGCAGGAGCGCATCCCCCTCGTCCCGCAGGGCGGGCTGACGGGACTGGTGGGCGCCGCGGTGGCCGCGCCGGGCGGCGGCGAACTCGTCGTCAGCCTGGAGCGCATGAATGCCGTGCGTTCCGTGAGCCCTATCGATTTCGCCATGGTGGTCGAGGCCGGCTGCATCCTGGAGGACGCCAAGCACGCGGCCGAGAAGCACGACTGCGTGCTGCCGATCACCTTCGGCGCCCAGGGCAGCTGCCGCATCGGCGGCAACGTCGCCACCAATGCCGGCGGCTTCAACGTCCTGCGCTACGGCATGACGCGCGACCTCGTGCTCGGGCTGGAAGTCGTGCTGGCGGACGGGCGCATCTGGAATGGCCTCAAGGTCCTGCGCAAGGACAATCGCGGCTATGACCTCAAGCAGCTCTTCATCGGCAGCGAGGGGACGCTCGGCATCGTCACCGCCGCCTCGCTGAAGCTGTTCCCGAAGCCGACGCAGGTCGAGGTGGCGCTGGTCGGCCTGCGCTCGGTCGAGGATGCGATGCTGCTGTTCGCGCGCGCCCGGCGCGAGTGCAGCGACCTGCTCACCGCCTTCGAGCTCATCCTGCGCGAGGGCATCGAGGTCGCGCTCAGGGCCCGGCCGGACTTCACCGATCCCATGGATGCGCCCTACCCCGTCTATGTGCTGATCGAGACCTCGGCCGCCGGACGCGTCGACCTGCGCGCCCTGCTGGAGGGCTGCCTCGCCGAGGCGGACGACCTCGTGGCCGACGCGGTGATGGCCTCCGGCAAGGCGCAGGCGGACAGGCTGTGGCTCTTCCGGGAGACAATGGTCGAAAGGCAGGGCAATGGCCGGCGCTACCTGCGCACCGACGTGTCCGTACCGATTTCACGGCTGGCCGAACTGGTCGACCAGGGCGTCGCCGCGGTGCGGGGGCGCTATCCCGAGGCGCTCGCCCTGGCCTATGGCCATGTCGGCGACGGCAACGTCCACATGAACGTGATTCCGCCGGCGGACCTCTCGCTGCAGCAGACCGAGGATCTCTTCCATGGCGCCGAAGCCCTGATCTTCGATGTCGTCGACCGCCTCGGCGGCAGCATCAGCGCCGAACACGGCATCGGCAGGGTCAAGCAGAAGGCTTTCGTCGAACGGGCGGATCCCGTCGCTCTCGACCTTGCCATGCGGCTGAAAAACGTGCTGGATCCCGGCCATCTTCTCAGCAGCGGCCGGATTTTTCCGTCCCTTCCCGGCGCTTCGGACGAATAGGCCATGGTGCTGAAGCTCGACAAGGTCAGTCGCGGTCCCCATCTGCCGGCCCTGGTGGCGAGTTCCATCTCGCGGGAAATCGCGCAGGGCCGTCTGAAGCCGGGGGACAAGCTGCCGACCGAGCAGGAATTGTCGCAGACCTTCGGCGTCAGCCGCAACGTCGTGCGCGAAGCGATATCGCGCCTGCGCTCCGAAGGGCGGGTGTGGTCCCAGCAGGGCCGCGGCGCCTTCGTATCGGAAGCCTCCGATTCCACCGTCCTCACCATCGACAGCGCCTCGCTGCAGCAGGCCGACGCCTTCCGCGGCCTGTTCGAACTGCGCGGCATCCTCGAAGCCCAGGCGGCGGCGCTCGCCGCGGCGCGGCGCACCGGGCAGGATCTCGAACTGATGCGGCAGACGCTCGCCACCATGTGCGAGGCCCCCTATGGCAGCGTGACCTGGCTCAAGACGGATCTCGAGTTCCACCGCGTCATCGCCGCCGCCACGCGCAACAGCTATATGGTTCAGTTCCTGGTCTTCATCTCGGAGCGGATCCGCGAGAGCATCCTCGCCGCCGGGCACCGCCTCCGCTCGGACGACATGGCGCAGACGACGCTCGCCGAGCACCAGCGCATCCTCGACGCCATCGCCGCCGGCGACGATGGCGAGGCGCGGCGCGCCATGCAGAGCCATATCGAGGCGGCCACCCGCCGCGTCGGCCTGCCCGTCGAGCCGGCCCCCGGCGGCCGGACTTCTCCTCCCCCTCCCCTTCCTGAAGAGCAAGACCGATGAAACTTCTGCGCTATGGCGCCAAGGGCGCCGAAAAGACCGCCATCCTCGATTCGAAGGGAGGGGTCCGCGACCTCTCCGCCCATGTCGGCGAGCTCGCCGGCGAATGGCTGACCCCGGCCGGACTCGCAAGGATCGCCGCGATCGAGGTCGGCTCCCTGCCGCTCCTGCCGGAAGGCCAGCGCATCGGCCCCTGCGTCGCCCGCGTCGGCAAGTTCATCTGCGTCGGCCTCAATTATGCCGACCACGCGGCGGAAACCGGCGCAGCCATTCCGGCGGAGCCGATCCTGTTCATGAAGGCGACAAGCGCCATCACCGGCCCGAACGATCCGGTCATCATCCCCCGCAATTCGCAGAAGACGGATTGGGAGGTCGAACTCGGCGTCGTCATCGGCGAGGAGGCCCGCTATGTCAGCGAGGCCGACGCGATGAACCATGTCGCCGGCTATTGCGTGATCAACGACGTGTCCGAGCGCGCCTTCCAGGCCGAGCGCGGCGGCCAGTGGACCAAGGGCAAGTCGGCCGACAGCTTCGGCCCCATCGGGCCCTGGCTGGTGACGCGCGACGAGGTCGCCGATCCGCAGAAGCTGGCGATGTGGCTGACCGTCGACGGCATCAAGCGCCAGGACGGCTCGAGCCGCACCATGATCTTCCCGGTCGCCCATCTCGTCTCCTACATCTCGCAATTCATGAGCCTGCAGCCGGGCGACGTCATCTCCACGGGCACGCCGCCCGGCGTCGGCATGGGCATCAAGCCGGAACCGGTCTTCCTCAAGCCGGGCCAGACCATCCGCCTCGGCATCGAAGGCCTCGGCGAGCAGCAGCAGGTCACGGTCGCCGCGCCATAGGCGCCCCCCTGGGACCGCAGGCTTCCAGCCTGCCTCTTTCTGGACCGGAGCCGTTTCCAGAGCAGGTGGGACGCCCATAGGCGCTAACTTTGCCGACAATAGCGCGATTTTCCTTCTCCCATGCGGGACTTCGCATTTCCTGCGGAAATGCTGGGGGTGGCGCGAAGCGCCGGATGAGGGTCTGGACTTCTGCAATTCCAGCGCGACTATTGAGCTATCCGCGTTTGAAGTTTAGACCCTCATCCCCCTGCCGGGACCCCAAGCATTTCCAAAGGAAATGCGAAGTCCCGAACCGGGAGAAGGCGGGTCTTGCCCATATGTTAGAGCGGAATTTGTCTGAGTGGAATCGGAAGGGATTCCACTGGATGGCTTAGTGTGATTCATAGGTTTCCGGGCTATTCCGGAGATGAAGCATGACGAAGCGTGGTGAAGCCTATTCGCAGGATTTGCGAGATCGTGTGCTTGGGGCGCTGGATAGCGGGATGTCGGCGAGCACAATCGCACCAATCTTCAGGGTGAGTGTGTCCTACATCTACAAGGCGGCCGCGCGGCGGCGCGCGACGGGGGAGGTCAGTGCCCGCCCCCAGCGCAATCATGTTCCGCTCAAGCTTGCCAAGCATGAAGAGGTTCTGCGGGCCAAGGTCGCGGCTGATCCGGATGCGCGTGTCGCGGATCTGCGGGCCTGGGCGGAGGAAGAATTGGGGGTCAGCATCAGCCATGCCCCGATGTGGCATATGCTCAAGCGGCTTGGGCTGACATATAAAAAAAGACGATCCACGCCAGCGAGCAAAAACGCCCCGATGTCGCGGCCGCTCGCCGCAAATGGCACAGCAACCAAATCTGGCTGAGGCCCTCGCGTCTGGTCTTCATTGACGAGACCTGGGCCTCGACCGCGATGGCGCGCCACTACGGCAGGTGCAAGCGCGGACAGCGCCTGATCGACTACGTGCCGCATGGCCATTGGAAAACCACGACCTTCATTGGCGCTCTGCGCAGCGGGGGATTGACAGCTCCCTGCGTGCTCGACGGCCCAGTCAACGGCGATTGCTTCAAGGCCTATGTCGCGCAGATCCTCGTTCCCACCCTCAATTACGGCGATATCGTCATCATGGACAATCTGAGCAGCCACAAAGTCCCGGGTGTGCGCCAAGCCATCGAGGCCGCAGGGGCGGAACTGCTTTACTTGCCCGCCTACTCCCCCGATCTCAATCCGATCGAGAACCTCTTCGCAAAGCTCAAAGCTCTCCTGCGCGCGGCTGCAACCCGATCCATCCACGATCTCTGGGACGAAATCGCCAAAACTCTCCCGCGCTTCTCCCCGTCCGAATGCAGAAATTACTTCTCTAATGCTGGATATTCTACAGTCTGAACAATTTCGCTCTAGCGCATATGGGCGGGACGCCTGCGATCCCGGGAATCACGCCCTCCGCTGCATCTCGATGCTGTCGAGGGCGCGGATGGCGGCGCAGGCCGCGCCATAGCCATTGTCGATATTGCAGACGGTGATGCCGGGGGCGCAGCTCGCCAGCATGGCGTTCAGCGCCGTGTGCCCGCCTTCCGCCACGCCATAGCCCACGGAGGTCGGCACGCAGACGACGATGCCGGGGACGAGGCCGCCGACCACGCTGGCCAGCGCCGCGTCCATGCCGGCGACGACGATGACGACGGCGTGCGCCCGGATCTCCTCCAGTCTTTCGGTCAGCCGCCACAGGCCGGCCACGCCGACATCGGCGATGAAGTTCGACGCCCGCCCGGCATGGCGCAGCACGCGCTGGGCCTCCCGGGCGACCGGCACGTCGGAGGTTCCCGCCGCGATGATGGCGACGGCTGCCCCGCCCTGCTCCGGCGGCAGGGGACCGAAGAAGCCGGTGCCCGAAACCGGGCAATAATCGATCGCCGCTCCGTGCTCGGGCCGCAATTGTGCCCGCTTCGCCGGATCGAGGCGGGTCAGCAGCAGCCCCCGGCCCTTGTCCGCCGCCATCGCCAGGATGGCGTCGATCTGGGCGGGCGACTTGCCGGTGCAGTAGATCGCCTCGGGCAGCCCGATGCGGGCCGCCCGCTGGAAGTCGAGCCTGATCTCCTCGCTTGCGATCGTCTCCCTCATGGCCGGCTCCGATCGACGAAGGCGCTGCCGGTCCGGTAGGCGGCGAAGGTGACGGGCAGCCCCCGCGTCGCCGCCGGCCGCATGGCGCCGATCGCCTCCTCCATCGCGCGACGGGCCTCGGAGGCCATGGCGTCGAGGCTTTCCCGGTCGAGCTCGACGACCACGGCAGAAGGCCGCACGCGGCAGCGCACCGTCGCGGGGGCAATCTCGGCCGTCACGAATTGCTCGACTTCGTGGGCGAAGACCAGCGTCGCCGGATCGATCGGTATGCCGGTCTCGACCCGGCTCGACAGGCAGGGCGAGGCCGGCAGTTCGGCGACGGCACCGAGACCGAGCCGGCGTGCCGCGGCCCGCACATCGGCCTTGCGCATGTCCGCCTCGACGAAGGGATGGCGCACGCCGTGCTCGCGCGCCGCTTGGAGGCCGGGCCGGTATTCGCCGAGATCGTCGACATTGGTGCCGGAGAGGACCTGCCGGTCGGTCCGGCCGGCGATGGCGCCGTAGAGATTGGTCTTGCAGAAGAAGCAGCGGTTATAGGGATTGGCGCGATAGCGCGGATCCGCGAATTCGCCGGCGTCGAGGATCTGCAGGTCCCAGGCTTCGGCCGCCGCGATCTCCCGTACGCGCGCCGTCGCCGGCGGCGGGACGGCGGGCGACACCGCATGCATCATCCTCACGCGGTCGCGGCCGAGCAGGCGATGGGCGACCGTGGCGAGCGTCATGCTGTCGACGCCGCCGCTGAGAGCAATGGCAACGCTCCCCAGGCCAGGCAGGATGGCTTCGAGACGTTCGAGGCTGTCGGTCATGCGTCGTTCTCCAGGGCCGAGCGTTCGGCGGCATGGCGCAGCGCCGCCCGCCCCGCATGGCCCGCCACCGAGGCGACGTCGTCGGCCTCGGCCTTGGCCGTTCGCACATCGCCGCGCTCGACGATCTTCACCCCGATCGCATGCGCCCCCACGGCGACGCGCCGCGCCTGTCGCGGCAGCACGGCCCGCCGCTGCACCGCGTGGCGCAGCCCGATCGTCGTGGTTTCCCGGAAGCAGAGCGCCACGATCTCCTCGAGCGCCGCCGGCTCGGCCAGGACGCGCACATGCGTCATCATGCGGCCCTTTTTGCCGAAGACGGGTGCCTGGATCGCATCATGCACCGCCGCATGCGCCCGGATGAAGTCGAGCCCGCGCGCCAGCTCCTCGCCGGAGGCGTCGTCGATCTCGAATTCGATCACCGCGACCTCATCCGTCGCCGCCGATGCCGGCATGTCCCCGAAAGCGAGCACGCGCACGCAATTGCTGAGCCCGGGCAGGCACCGCGTGCCGAAGCCGACACCCGAACGCCCGAGGATCCTGGCGCCGGCGACGGGGGCGGCGTCGCCGCACAGATAGCGCAGGATCGCTGCGCCGGTCGGCGTCACCCTCTCGCCCGGCACGCCGTCGTCGATCACGGCGAAGCCCGTGAGGAGGCGCGCCGTCGCCGGCGCCGGCACCGGCAGGGATCCATGCGCCATCTCCACCCGGCCGGAGCCGAGGGGGACGGCCCCCACCGTCCAGCGCCGCGCCCCGACCGCGGCGACGATCACGGCGGCGCCGACGATATCGGCGATCGAGTCCCAGGCGCCGACCTCGTGGAAGGTGACCGCATCCGGGTCGACGCCGTGCACGGCGCCCTCGGCGTCGGCGAGCAGCGCGAACATGCCGATCGCGGCGGCGCGGACCGGCGGGTCGAGCGGCGAGGCGGCCAGCATGTCGCGGATCTGCCGCCAGGCGACGTGATGATGCGCACGCGCCGCGGCGGGCCGGTGACGATCCTCGCCCGGAGCGTGGTGATGATGATGGTCGTGGGGCTCGTGCGAGTGGCCGGCCTCGTGGAGAACGGCCTGGACCGGACCGGCCGCCGCCTCGCCGCCGGTTCGCTCCACGACGAAGCGCCGGCCGACCAGGACGCCGTCGTCATGGCGGACAAGGCGGCATGCGACGTCGGACGGCAAGCCGCTCGCGGCGATGCCGCGCTGCACCGCGGGTTCGAGGTCGGGAAACAGGTCCAGCATCGCAGCGACGAACATGTCGCCCGCAAGGCCGCCGACCAGGTCGAGATGCAGTTCCATGATCGGCTCTCTCCAGATCGTTCGTCCCGGTGCCGGAGCAAGGCCCGCACATCGCTCCGCCGGCAGAAGCGATTCGATGTCCGGCCCCGACGGCACCGTCATATGGGGCGGACGGGGAGCCGTGACGAGGCGCTCCCTGCCCTCGCCCCCGATAAAGTCGCGCGAAAAGCAGCCGACGCCATCGGCCAGCGGCACGCCCGGCGATGCCCGCCCCTTGCTTGCGCCGGTCCGGGCGCCATGCGATCCTTGCCGCCGGATTCCTCGCCCAGGCTCACCTGTCCATGAACGGCCGTCCCAGTTTCTTCGATACCATCAAGCAGACGCCCAATCTGACGAGCGGGCTGATCGATCTTCTCGTCGAGAGGATCGTATCGGGAGAACTGGCGCCCGGACAGCGCCTGCCGACCGAACAGGCGATCGTCTCCGCCACCGGCGTGAGCCGGACCGTCGTCCGTGAGGCGCTGGCCTCGCTGAGGGCGCGCGGCCTGATCACGACGCGCCAGGGCCTCGGGGCGTTCGTGTCGGACAAGCCGATCTCCAAGACCTTCTCGATCGTGCCGGAGGAGCTCGAATCGATCCCGGACATCCTCCATGTCCTCGAATTGCGCATGAGCGTCGAGGTCGAGGCCGCCGCCCTCGCCGCCGCCCGCCGGGACGCCGGCGACCTCAAGCGCATCGAGATCGCCCTGGGGGCGCTGGAAGAGGCCATCGGCGCCGCCGCTCCAGGCGCGGAGGAGGATTTCGCCTTCCATCGCGCCATCCTGGAGGCGACGCACAACCCCTATTTCGCCCGCTTCATCGACGTGTTCGGCGCCTCGATTATTCCGCGCCAGCGCGTGCGGCTGGGCGCCATGCCGTCGGCCAAGCGCGAGGCCTATCTCCGCCGCATCCAGAAGGAGCATGAAGCGATCTTCGCCGCCATCCTCGCCGGCGACGCCGCCGCCTCCCGCCGCGCCGCCCGCGCCCATCTGACCAAGAGCTATGAACGCTATGCGGCGCTGCGCGAGCAGGCCGGCACCGTCGCGCCGGAGCCGCTCACGGCGCATGGTAGGGGATGACATAGGGTCCTTCGGGGATCACCGCCACCGCGCCGTCATTCGACCGCTCGATGCTGGCAGCGATGGCGGCGTCGAGATCGCTGATCGTCTCGACGCCGGTGATGGCCTTGTCATGCGCGTCGAGGCCCGACGAATAGAGCTCGACGCGGCCGATGCGCAGCGATTTGAGCTGCATCTCCGTCTGCCATTCGTCGATCTCGGCCAGCGTCTTGGCCGTCAGCGTGGCAAGGAAGCGCTCCGGCCCCAGCTCGACCAGGCGGGTCTGCGCATCGCGGAATTCGGGCGAGCCGAAGCCTTCCGAGCACTCCGATACCATGATCAGCGTGCCGCCGGGCTCGAGGATGTCGAGCGGCGTCACCATGCCCTTGATGGTCTGGTAGTAGGTCTTGTCCAGGGGATAGCCGGCGGAGGACGTCACCACCGTGCTGAACTTGCGCGGCACCGGGACGCGGGTGACGTTGCTGACGAAGTCGACGGCGGCGGCGTGGCTGGCGATGATCTCGCCGAAGGTGATGCAGACGAGGTCGCGCTCCTCGTCGAGGACGGTGTTCAGGCCGTAGATCTCGCCGACCATGCCGACGATCTGGAGCTGCTCCTCGTGCAGCGGGTTGCCGACGAGGTTGCACTGCACCGCCAGCGGGTCTTCCATGAAGCGCGCCGAGTGGAAGGTGCGGATGGTCTCGTGATGGGCGACGCCGGGGGCGACGACCTTGCGCCCGCCCGACCAGCCCGCCATGAAATGCGGCTCGACCAGCCCGGTGGCGATGCGCAGATCCGCCTCGACGAAGCGCCGGTCGATCTTGACGGGCGTGCCGCGGGTGCTGGTCCGGCCGAAATCGACATGGTCGTCGTCGTTGCGGGCGTCGTGGTTGTCGATGCGCACATTCGCCAGCACCCAGGGATCGCCGACGAGTTCGGCCAGTTCCTCGCCGAGATTCGGCCGGTGCAGGCCCGTCGCCACCAGGATGCGGATGCGGTCGAGCGCAATGCCGGCCGCCACCATCGTCTCGATCATCGGACGCAGGAAAAGGCGGTTGGGCACGGGCCGGGTGATGTCGCAGATGAGGATGCAGGCGCTCGTCCGCCCCCTGCTCAGCTCGGCCAGCGACGGCGCATCGATCGGCTGGTCGAGCGCCTGCATCAGCGCCGCGTGGGGATCCGCGATCTTCGGCAGCGGCTGCTTGCGGATGACCGTCGCTTCCGCCGAAGCCGGCAAACGCACGTCGAGATGGCCGCGCCCATAGGAGACCGCAATATCGCCGGATGTCATCGCAGGCACCGCTCCTTCAACACACGCCTGAAACTCGCAGATGTTTCAGGCGGGATCACCAACAAAAACAAGAGGATGGCCGGAAATCACGAATCTGATGTGAAACTTCGGGTTTCGCCGGAACGGATTCGGGTCCGCCGGCGAAGCGCCGACCGGCCCGGTCCTCTCGCCTCGATTCCCCCAAGCCTACGCAAATCGGCGGCCCGGGTACAGCCCATCCCCCCCTGCGCCCGGACAGGGTGAGACCGGACCCGCCCGGCTCAGGAAGCCACGGCCGCGCCGCCGAGATAGAGTTCGCGCATCAGCGACATGTCGCGCAGTTCCTCGATCGGCCCGGATGTGACGATCTGTCCCGTCTGCATGAGGTAGCCGCGCGTCGCCACCGACAGAGCGAGGCCCGCATTCTGCTCGACGAGCAGCACCGAGGCGCCGAAGCGCTCGCCGATCGACAGGATGATCGCCTGGATCTCCTTGACCAGCAGCGGCGACAGGCCAAGCGAGGGCTCGTCGAGCAGGAGGACGCGCGGCCGCGCCATCAGGCCGCGGGCGATCGCCAGCATCTGCTGCTGCCCGCCGCTGAGGGAGCCGCCCTTGTCGCGCCGCTTGGTGGCGAGGATCGGGAAGAAGTTCTCCATCAGCGTCACGTCGGCATCGACGGCGGCGCTGTCACGCCTGGCATAGGCGCCGAGGCGCAGATTCTCCTCCACCGTCATGTCCCCGAAGATGCGGCGACCCTCCGGCACGAGCACGACCCCGCGCTTGGCCATCACGTCCGGCGGCTGTCCGGTGGCGTCGCTGCCGCCGAAGCGGACGGTGCCCGCCCTCGGTTTGACCAGGCCCGCGATGGTGCGCAGCAGCGTGCTCTTGCCCGCGCCGTTCGGGCCGAGGATGGTCGCGACCTCGCCGGCGCCGAGCGTGAGCGAAACGCCGCGGTTGACGATGGTCGGCCCGTAGCCGGTGGTGATGCCGGAAACCTCCAGAAGCATCAGAGCGCCCCTCCAAGATAGACTTCGAGCACCTTGGGGTCGTTCAGCACCTCCGCCGTGGGGCCGTCGGCGATCTTGCTGCCGAAGTCGAGCACGACGAGGCGCCGGCACAGCCTCTGCATCAGGTTCATGTCGTGGTCGATGACGCAGACGCTGATGCCATGCCCCGGCAATTGCTTCACCAGGTCCACGAGCTTGGCGGTCTCCTTGTCGTTGAGGCCGGCGGCGGGCTCGTCGAGCAGCAGCATCGTCGGGCGCGAAGCCAGGGCGAGCGCCAGTCCCAGCAGCCGCAGATTGCCGAAGGGCATGATGCCGGCGATCTCCCGGCGCAGGTCCTGCAGCCCGACGAAGGACAGCAGCGCGTCGGGCGAGGGCCAGGGATAGGCCTCGTTGCGGGCGTGGCGGCAATGCTCGGACGCGATCTGCACATTCTCGAACACGCTCAGCCCGGGGAACGCCATCGCCTGCTGGAAGGTATGGCCGATGCCGATGCGCGAGATGGCATGGGCCGCCAGGCCGGTGATGTCGGCGCCGCGCCAGGTGACGCGGCCGGCCGTCGGCTTGTGCACGCCGGTGATGACGTTGAACAGCGTGGTCTTGCCGGAGCCGTTGGGACCGACCACGCCGAGGATCTCGCCCTCCTCGATAGTCAGGTCGACGCCGGCGAGGGCGACGACGCCGCCGAACTGCTTGCGGAGGCCGCTGATTTCCAATGTGCCCATGGCTCAGCCTCCCGACACCGAGGATCGGCTGGCTGCAGCCGGGCTCGACGCCGGCCTGCGCCCGAACAGCCGCTTCCACCCGTCGAGCAGGCCGGCGATCAGGCCGTTGGGCAGGAGGAGGATCACCGCGATCAGGCATACGCCGTAGAGGATGCGCGATTCCACGGGGTCGAGATTGAACATCTCCGGCAGGAAGGCGACGAGGATGCCGCCGGCCAGCGGCCCCAGCAGCAGGCGGGCGCCGCCGATCATCACCATCAAGGCGAGATAGATGCTGGGAAAGGAGGAAAACTGCGTCGGCGAGATATGGCGGAGGAAATAGGTCAGGAGCACGCCCGACACCCCGGCGAACAGCCCGCTGACGACGAAGGCGCCGATCTTGTGCCGGCCGACATCGATGCCGAGCGAGGCGGCGAGCTTCTCGTTCTCGCGGATGGCGCGCAGCGTCCGCCCGTAGCGCGAATGGACGATCGCCCAGCTCGCGACCGCGCTGAGGGCGACGAAGCCGAGGACCAGGAGATAGAAGCGCGGCAGCGGGCTGAGATCCATGCCGAACAGGGTCAGCGGCGCCTGCAGGTCGAGGCCGGTCGCCCGTCCGGTGAAGTCGCCGCCATTGGTGAGGATGATGGTGAGCAACTGGCCGAAGGCGAAGGTGAGGATGACGAAATGATGCCCGCCGACCCGCAGGGACGGAAAGCCGACGATCGTGGCGATCGCGGCGGCGACGAGCGCCGACAGGGGAATGGCGAGCCAGAAGCCGACGCCGAGGTCCCGGGCCAGGATCGTCGCGGCATAGGCGCCGGCACCCATCAGGGCCGCATGACCCATCGACAGGATGCCGGTCTGGCCGAACAGCACGGAGAGGCCGTAGAGCGCGACGATGTTGATGCCGGCGGTGATCGCCAGCGACAGGATGCGGTTGGTCGGCGACAGCCAGGGAACGGTCGCCAACAGGACGAGCACGACCAAAGTCGGCAGAATCGTGCGGAAGGGCGTCTTCATGGCACTCGGGGATTGCGGGGATGGGGCGGAAGGGCGCATGGCGGTCATGTGATCCTCGGGCCGCTGGTGCCGCCGAACAGGCCCTGGGGCCGGATGAGCAACACGAGGATCATCAGCGCGAACGAATAGGCATCGGTCCATTGCGACAGGCCGTAGCCGGCGCTGAAGCCTTCGACGATGCCGAGGATCAGCCCTGCCGCGACGGCACCGGTGAGATTGCCGAGGCCGCCGATCAGGGCGACGGCGAAGCCCTTCATCACGATGGTGCCGCCGGTGAAGGGCGTGATCGGGAACAGGGCGATCAGCAGCGCGCCGCCGAGGCCGGCCAGGGCGCTGCCGAACACGAACACGCCGGTGATGTAGCGGCGGACGGGAATGCCCATCAGCGCGGCGGTGTCGCGATCCTCGACGCTGGCCCGCAGGGCACGGCCGTAGCGGCTGCGGGTGATGACGAAGAAGGTCAGCGTCACGACGAGGGCGGTCACGATGATGACCATGGCCCTGACGGCCGCGATGCGGACGCCGCCGACCTCCCATACCTTCGTCAGCGGATGGGGAATGCTCTTCTGGTTGGCGTTCCAGAATAGGATGACGATGTGCTGCAGCACGACGATCAGCCCGAGCGAGACGATGAAGCCGTTGGTCGGAAGGTCCAGCGTGAATCGGAAGAGACCTCGCTCCAGCGCGAATCCCATCACGGCGACGACGACTACGGCCGCGCACAGCGCGAGCGGAAAGCCCCAGCCATTGCTGACTGCGAGCCAGGTGACGATGCTGCCGACCATCAGGAATTCGCCATGGGCGAAATTGATGATGCCGGTGAGCCCGAAGATCAGGGTGACGCCGACCGCGATCAGGGTGATCACGCTGGCGATCGATAATCCGTTGAGGATCTGCTGGATGAAGATTTCCACGCCGCTCTTCCGGTCGAATGAAACTCAGATCACCCTCCCCTGGAGGGGGAGGGTCGGCCTGAAAGGCCGGGGTGGGGTGAGGAAGCTCGACGATTCTTGAACGGGCGAAACGCGTTCGCGAAGTCACCCCACCCCGACACTGCGTGTCGACCCTCCCCATCGAGGGGAGGGTGAAACACCATTCCGGCTCACATCGGCGCGTCCGCCGGCGGCTGCTGCATCGAGCAGGTGATGTCGCCGCCCGGCTTGGCGGCGCAGACCTCGGTCGCATGCGTCACCTGGTGATGCGCATTGAAGCTCAGATCGTCCGAGACGACGCCCTTGTGGTGGAGGGTCATCAGGGCATCGACGACCTTATCCGGATCGAAGCTGCCGGCCTTGGTCCACGCCTCGGCGAGCACATGGACGTAATCGTAGTAGAGCAGCGAGACGGAGGAGGTCACGCCCTTGGGCGCGCCGGCGGCGAAATAGCTCTGGAAGTAGGCCTTCGCCTTCGGATTGGAGGACTCGCCCCAGCAGACGGGCACGCAGCTCATCGCCACCGGCACGTCGGCCGAGAGGCTGCGCTCCTTCCAGATGCCGGGATCGACGCCGAAGAGGAAATAGCTGGGCGCCACGCCGAGTTCGACCGCCTGCGGCAGGGCCGTCAGCGTGGAGTCGCCGTTGTACCAGAAATGCACCACGTCGGGATTGAGGCTCTTGGCCCGCGTCAGGATCGGCGAGAAATCGGTGGTATCGGGCGGATAGAAGATGATGTCCGGCACCTCCTGGCCCTCGGCCTTCAGCGCCTTGATGTAGTAGGAGGACAGGAACTGGCCGGTCGCGTCGTTGCCGGCGATGATCACCGATTTCTTGATCGGATGGTCCACCATCGGCTGCAGCAAAGAGAGGACGCCGCGCGCCGTGCTGCCGCTGCGCTGGAACTCGCGCGGCTCGGTCTGGAACAGATAATGGTCCGCCCCGCCGGGCGCCACGCTCGCATCGGTGAGGATGGTGTCGAGCGTGCTGTTGCCGGCGAAGTGGAGCACCTTGGCCGGCTGGGTGATCTTGGTCATCGCCAGGGTGAAATCGTGCGATTCGGAGCCGAAGATCGCCTTCACGCCGACGTCGCGCACCAGTTCCTGCGTCGCGGCGACCGCCGTTCCGATGTCGGTGCGGTCGTCGCGCTTGACCAGCTCGATCTTGTAGGTCTTGTCGCCGACCTTCACGCCGCCGGCGTCGTTGATCTCCTTGACCGCCAGGCTGACGCCGGCCGGCAGCGTATGCCCGGCCGAGACGAATGAGCCGGATTCGGCGGCGACCACGCCGATCTTGACGGTGTTGCCGGTATCGTCCGCCAGGGCTGGCGTCGCGAGCGCGCCCAGTCCGAATGCGAGAAGAGCAGCCTTGTTGACCCCTACGGCCATGGTGAAGAACCTCCCGAACTTTTTGCATTCTTACAGGGTTGTATGACAACCCTGTTCTCTGATAGTGCGGCATGCTGGACCTGTCAAGCGGGCATGCCTGCCGGAAGGCCTCCCGCGTTCGGCCGATATCGGCGCGCGGGCTTGTCATCCGCAGTCTCTTGTATGATAACCCTACCTGTATTGCAGTGCCGGCCCCATGCCGCCGGCCAGAGGAGGAATGTGAGATGCGGAGCAGAGAATTCGGCCGTACCGGTCGCCAGGTGAGCGAAATCGGCTTCGGGGCCTGGGCCATCGGCGCAAGCTGGGGCCATGTCGACGACGCCGAGGCGCTCGCCGCCCTGCACGAGGCGCTCGACCGCGGCGTCACCTTCATCGACACAGCCGACGTCTATGGCGACGGCCATTCCGAACGGCTGATCGCCCGTGTCGTCAAGGAGCGTGGCGGCACCCCGCCCTTCATCGCCACCAAGGCGGGCCGGCGCCTGCCGACGCAGGACGCCGCCGGCTATACGCTGGCCAACCTCACCGGCTTCGTCGACCGCAGCCTGACCAATCTCGGCGTCGAGGCGCTGGACCTCGTCCAGCTCCACTGCCCGTCGACGGACGTCTACTACCGTCCCGAGGTCTTCGATGCCCTGGACACGCTGGTCAAGCAAGGCAAGATCAGGAATTACGGCGTCAGCGTCGAGCGCGTCGAGGAAGCGCTGAAGGCCCTCGACTATCCCAACATCGTCAGCATCCAGATCATCTTCAACATCTTCCGGCAGCGCCCGATCGAGCATCTGTTCGATCTCGCCAGGGCGAAGAACACGGCGCTCATCGCCCGCGTGCCGCTGGCGAGCGGCCTCCTCTCCGGCAAGTTCAAGGCCGACACGAAGTTCGAGGACACCGACCACCGCCAGTTCAACCGCCACGGCGAAGCCTTCGATGTCGGCGAGACCTTCTCTGGCGTGCCCTACGACAAGGGCCTGGCCGCGGTCGAGCGCATCCGTCCGCTCGTCGGGGGCGACACCACCATGGCGAAGTTCGCGCTGCGCTGGATCCTGATGTTCGACGCGATCACCGTCGCCATCCCCGGCGCCCGCAACCCGGCGCAAGCCCGGTCCAACGCCGAGGCGGCCGAGCTTCCCGCCCTTTCGTCCGACGTGATGGCCGAACTCAAGGCGATCTACGACCAGGACATCAAGCCCTATGTCCACCAGCGCTGGTAAGCCGCTGCCGGGACTCCATCTTCCTCTTCAACCATCTTGTTGGGAATCCCGACCATGGCGTCTCCCGTCATCGACTCGCATCATCACTTCTGGGATCCGGCGACGGGCGACTATCCCTGGCTGAACGGTCCCTTCGAGCCGATCAACCGGGTCTTCGCGCCGGAGGACCTGCGGCCCCTGCTGCGGGCCAACGGTGTCGACGGCACGGTTCTCGTGCAGACCTGGAACGATCTGGGCGAGACCTGGGACTATATCGAGATCGCGCAAAAGACGGATTTCGTGGCCGGCGTCGTCGGTTGGGTCGACCTCACCGACGCGCAGGTCGCCCGCACGATCGCCGCGTTGAAGGCGAGCCCCGCAGGACGCTGGCTCGTCGGCATCCGCCATCTCGTCCAGGACGAGCCGGACCCCGAATGGCTGCTGCGGGACGATGTGCGCCGCGGCCTCGGCGCGCTGGCCGAGGCCGGGCTCGTCTATGATCTCGTCGTCAAGCCGCCGCAACTGGCGGCGGCGGTCCAGACCGTCGCCGACTTCCCGCAGCTTCGCTTCGTGGTCGACCATATCGCCAAGCCCGACATCAAGGGCCGGGGCTTCGAGGCGTGGTCCGCGCTGATGGGCGGCTTTGCCGGCCGCCGCGATCATGTCTGGTGCAAATTGTCGGGCATGATCACCGAAGCGGATTGGCACGACTGGTCGCCGGACGACCTCAGGCCCTATGTCGCCGAAGTCCTGCGCATCTTCGGCTGGGACCGCTGCATGTTCGGCACCGACTGGCCGGTCTGCCTCGTGGCCGGCCGTTACGAGCAGGTCATCGCCGCCTTGCGAGCCTGCCTGGCCGATCTCGGGCCAACGCAGACGGACGCGATCTTCGGCCTCAACGCCATCGAAGCCTACGGGCTTGCGACCTATCGCAAGGCGTGACTTCCCGGGCGCACGGAGGTCTCCGCACTTAAGCGCCGAGAGACGAGAACAAGGCGCCTTCTCCCGAGCCGGGAGAAGGAAATCTCATTATTTTGTAGAATCTTAGAGCTTTCCCGCCGCCAGCCGCGACGGCTCGATCCGCCCGCCAGCGTGCAGCGGCAAGACCTGCGTTTCCAGGAGGGGCCGGCGTGGCCGCGTGCCCGGGATAATTTGCAGCCTTTCGTGACGCCTCCCTTGTGCGGTCGTGGCAAGCCCTATAAGGTTCCAGCTTGAAGGGTTGTCATACAACACAGCAAGAGCCCTTCCCGTGACAAGAAAGCGCCCCGGCATCCGGAGAAGCGCCGGTCGGCAGGAAACGACGTCCAAGAAAGGTGTGATGATGAGCGATCTCGACATTCTGCGCGCTGCGAGGATCAATCGCAGGCGATTCATGGTGGGTGCCGCTGCCGGCCTCGGCGTGGCGGCCCTGCCCGGTCGGCTGCTGGCCCAGGCCAAGCCGACGCTGGTCACCTCGATCCGGTCCCTCTCCAATCCCTACCATGCGGTCTGGAAGGAAGGCGCCGACGCCTATGCCAAGTCGATGGGCCTCGAGCATGTCACCCTCGTCTCCGAGGGCAACAGCGAAAAGGGCATCGCCGACATCCGCGCCATGCTGGCCAAGACCGGCGGCAACATGGTGCTGAACTCCGATCCCAACGACACGCCCGACGCCCGCCCCATCGTCGAGGCCTGCGCCAAGGCCGGCGCCTATGTGGTGACGCAGTGGAACAAGCCAGACGACCTGCACCCGGCCAACTTCAATCCCAATTACGTCTCGCATATCGAGTTCGACGGCATCGCCAGCGGCAAGACCATCGCCGAGATCCTGTTCAAGGCGATCGGCGGCTCGGGCGGCATCATCGCCATCGGCGGCACCATCTCCAACACCGCGGCGATCGAGCGCAAGAAGGGCCTCGACCAGGCGCTGGCGGCGAATTCCGGCATCAAGCTCCTCGACTTCCAGGTTGCGAACTGGAAATCGACCGAGGCTTTCGACCTCACCAGCGGCCTGCTGACCCGCTTCGGCGACGACATCAAGGGCATCTGGGCCGCCAATGACGACATGGGCACCGGCGCCCTGGAGGCGTTGCGCGCCGAAGGCCTCGCCGGCAAGGTGCCGGTCGTCGGCGTGGACGGCATCAAGGCGGCGGTCGACGCGGTGCGCAAGGGCGAGTTCGCCTGCACGGTGACCTCCGATCCCTACTGGCAGGGCGGCATGGGGCTTTCCATCGGCTACCACGCGCTGTCCAAGCAGATCGACCCGGCCAAGGAGCCGCCCGAGCACCGCGAATTCTACGGCAAGGCGCTCCTGATCACCAAGGACAACGTCGAGGACTACTACAAGCACAATATCGATTCCCATCCGACGATCGACTGGAACGACATCTGGGGCCGCGTGACCGGGCCGATCCGCCAGGGCTGAGCCTTCGCGGGCAGCGGCTCCACGCCGCTCCGACATCTGCGGCGGGGCACCGCGCCCCTCCGCGCCAGGGCCGTAACCTTCGAGTGGAAATCGTCCCGTGACGTTGAACTCCGATCGCACCTCGTCCGCACCAGCAACTGGACGCTCCATGGATATCGCATCGCGCCTGCATTCGCTCCGCGGATCGCTGGCGGGCAAGCGTCGCCTGCGCGGCCTCGCGCCCCTCCTCGTCCTCATCGTGCTCTGCATCCTCATCAGCCTCGCCAATCCGCACTTCATCGAAGTGCGCAACCTGATCAGGGTGGCGAATTCCGCCGCCGTCCCGCTGACGCTCGCGATGGGAATGACCTTCATCATCCTGCTCGGCAGCATCGACCTGTCGGTCGAGGGCGCCGTCTCGATCTCGGCGATGGTGGTGGTGCTGCTGGCGGCGAACGATCTCAACACCCATGATTATGGCTGGCTGGCGGCGCTCGCGGCCGTCGTGGCGAGCGCCTTCATGGGCTTCGTCAGCGGCGTCGTGCAGACCCGCATGCGCATCCCCTCCTTCATGGCCACCCTCGGCACCTGGTTCATCGGCCTCGGCATTTCCGTCTACATGCTCGGCGGATCGGCGGTCCGGCTGATGGACCAGAATCTGCGCGCTCTGGCCCTGACCAGACTGTTCGAGGTGCCGCTGGCCGTCTGGGTCGCCATTCTCGTCTTCGCCTTCGCCTTCCTCATCCAGAACTACACCCGGCTGGGGCGCCACATCATGGCGATCGGCGGCGGCGAGGACGTCGCCGAGCTCTCCGGCATCGATCCCTCGCGCGTCCGCATCGCGGCCTTCACGCTGGCCGGCATCTTCTACGGCATCGCCGGCGTGCTCTCGGCCGCCCAGCTCGGCCAGTCCAATGCGGTGATCGGCGACGGGCGCCTCTTCGCCTCGGTCACCGCCGTGGTCGTCGGCGGCACGGCCCTTACCGGCGGGGAAGGCGGGGTCGTCAACTCGCTGATCGGCGTGCTGATCGTCACCGTGCTCTCCAACGGCATGATCCTGCTCGGCATCTCCCCCTATGTGCAGCAGACGGTGCAGGGCCTGATGATCATCGCCGCGGTCGCCCTGTCGCTCGACCGTTCGCGCCTCAAGATCGTGAAGTGACCGCCATGCTCGCAGCCGCACAGATCAGCAAGTCCTTCGTCGGCGTCCCCGCGCTGAGGAACGTCGACATCGAGATCCGGCCGAACGAGGTCGTCGGCCTGATCGGGGAGAATGGCGCCGGCAAGTCGACGCTGATGCGCATCCTCGCCGGCACGCACCAGCCGGATTCGGGTTCGCTCAAGCTCGACGGCGAGCCGCTGCGCCTGCGCAACGCGCGCGACGCCGCCGTGCACGGCATCGGCATGGTGTTCCAGGAGCAATCTCTGCTCCTCAACATGTCCGTGGCGGAGAACATCTATCTCGGCCAGGAAGCGCAGTTCACGCGCTTCGGCCTCGTCGACTGGGGCGCCATGCACGCGGCCGCCCGCCGTCAGCTCGCCAAGATCGGCGTGGAGGTCGATGTCGCCCAAAGGACGTCGGAGCTCACTTTCGCCGTGCGCCAGATGGTCGAGCTCGCCAAGGCGCTGACGCTGGAGGAAAGCACCAACCGGCAGCTCGTCATCCTGCTCGACGAGCCGACCTCTGTCCTCGGCAGCGCCGACATCGACACGCTGTTCGCCCGGGTGCGGGCGCTCAAGTCGAGGGCGAGCTTCGTCTTCGTCTCCCATCGCCTCGACGAGGTCCTGCGCATCAGCGACCGGGTCTACGTCATGAAGGACGGCCAGGTGGTGGCCGAACACGAGGCAGCCGCCGTGACGGCGCCGCAGCTCCACGAGATCATGGTCGGGCGCGGGCTGCATACCGAATATTACAAGGAGGCCTGCCAGCAGCCGCCGCAATCGGAGATCCTGCTCGAGGCCGGCGCTCTCGGCCTCGCCGGAGCGTTTCGTGGCGTCGACTTCAAGCTGCACGCCGGCGAGGTGGTCGGCATCGCCGGCGTCGTCGGCTCGGGTCGCGAGGAGGTGACGCGCTGCGTCGGCGGCTTCCTCACCCCGAGCGAAGGCGAATTGAAGGTGGCGGGCCAGGCCGTCCGCTTCGCCACGCCCGAAGGCGCGGTCCAGCGCGGTATCGGCTACATCCCGCGCGAGCGGCGCGTCGAGGGGCTGGTGATGTTCCTGTCCATCGCCGTCAACATCACCCTTGCCAACCTCGACAGCGTCATGCGCCGGGGCGCGATCGACCATCGCAAGGAGCGCAGGCTCGCGCAGGACTGGATCCGCCGGCTGCGCATCAAGGCGCCCGGGCCGGACATCGCCTGCCGCAAGCTCAGCGGCGGCAACCAGCAAAAGGTCGTGCTCGCCCGCTGGATGACGGCCGGTTCGCGCATCCTCGTGCTCGACCACCCCACCCGCGGCCTCGACGTCGGCGCCAAGGAAGAGGTCTACGAGCTGATCCGCGACCTTTCGGCCCAGGGCGCCGCCATCCTGCTGATCTCGGACACGCTGGAAGAGACGATCGGCCTCTCCCATACGATCCTCGTCATGCGCGACGGCGAGATCACCGCCCGCTTCGACGCCTCCGCCGGCCACAAGCCGGACCAGGTCGAACTTCTCCGCCAGATGGTCTGAACGACACACCGAGGACAGGACCCGATGACCTTTCTCGCCAATCTCCGCCCACGGAGCGGCTCCTATGGATGGCTGCGCGACGCGGCGCCGCCGGCGCTCCTGATCGCGCTCATCGCCATCGTCGAGATCGGCGCGCCGGGCTTCGTCACGCCCGAGACGCTGACCGTGGTGCTCTCCGACACCGCGGTGCTGTTCATCCTCGCCGCCGGGCAGACCTTCGTCATCCTGATCGGCGGCATCGATCTTTCCATCCAGTCGGTTGCCTCGCTGGCGAGCGTGGTGCTGGCGCAGCTGCTGCCCTCGATCGGCCTGTTCGCCTTCCCCGTCGCGGTCGCCACCGGCTTCGTCTTCGGCCTCGCCAGCGGCTATGTGCATGTGCGGCTGCGCGTGCCCTCCTTCGTGGCGACGCTCGCCAGCGGCGGCGTCGTGTCCGGCCTCGCCCTGCTCGCCGCCCATGGCCGCTCGATCACCATCGAGGAGGCGAGCCGCCTCGACACCGCCTGGATGAATCAGAGGATCTGGGGCGTGCCGGTGGTGGTGATCATCGCGCTGCTCGTCGGCCTGCTCGGCTATCTCGGCCTGCGCTATACCAAGTTCGGGCGCCACAGCGTCGCCGTCGGCGCCGGGGAACCGGCGGCCTGGGCGGCCGGCATCAACGTCGACCGCACCAAGATCACCGCCTTCGCGATTTCGGGCGCCCTCGCCGCGCTCGCCGGCGCCATCCTCGCCTGCCGCCTGTCGAGCGGCTCGCCGATCCTGGCCAACCAGCTGATGCTGCCCGCCATCGCGGCGGTGATCGTCGGCGGCACCGCCATCACCGGCGGGCTCGGCGGCGTGGTCCGCACCGCCATCGGGGCCCTCATCATCTCGATCGTGCGCATCGGCATGACGTTCGTCGGCGTCAACATCTTCGCCGAGAACATCGTGTTCGGCGCCGTGCTCGTGGTCGCCGTGGCGATCACCATCGACCGCAGCAAGATCGACGTCATCAAATGAGAACGCGAGGCAAGCGCTGGCCGCCTCTCCCTTCGGGACGGATGTGGGGCGCCGCGGGAACGGGTGGACGATGACGCTGAAGCTCGACAAGGTCAGTCGCGGCCCGCATCTGTCGACGCTCGTCGCAAGCTCCATCACGCGCGAGATCGCGCAGGGCCGGCTCCGGCCGGGCGACCAGTTGCCGACCGAGCAGGCGCTCGCCACCACCTTCGGCGTCAGCCGCAACGTCGTCCGCGAGGCGATCGCGCGACTGCGCTCGGAAGGGCGCGTCTGGTCGCAGCAGGGCCGCGGCGCCTTCGTCGCGGATTCGGCCAATGCCACCGTGCTCACCATCGACTACGACGCCCTGGAGAAGGGCGACGCCTTCCGCCATCTCTTCGAATTGCGCGGCATCCTCGAAGTGGAGGCGGCCGGCCTCGCCGCCGGGCGGCGCACCCCCGAGGACATCGAGGGCATGCGCCGCACGCTCTCCATCATGACCGACGTACCCTATGGCAGCCTTCAATGGCTGCGGACGGATCTCGAATTCCACCGCGCCGTCGCCCGGGCCACCGGCAACGCCTATATGGTGCAGTTCCTCGGCTTCGTTTCGGAACGCGTGCGCGAAAGCATCCTCGCCTCGGGCAACCGCCACCGGTCCGACGACATCGCCCTCGCCACGCTCGCCGAGCATGAAGCCATCCTCGCCGCGATCGAGGCCGGGGACGTTCCGCGGGCGCAGGAAGCCATGCGCAGCCATCTCGCCGGCGCGGCACAGCGCGTCGACCCGCATGCCGGCGGACGCCCGGAACCGAGGCTCGGCCGCAACGGAGCGCGGTGAACGGCCGCCTCGCGACTTCCGCCGCGACGCACGAACCCGTTCGCAAACACAGCCCGGGACGAGCGAAACCATCCCGGGCGGTTCGGACCTCAGACTGCCGCCGGAGCGGCCGCTCCCTGATCGACCAGCGACACGCCGTTCAGCGCGGCGACGACATCCGACAGGGCAGGCACGAAGGCCTCGCCTCGGCCCATGGCGACCGCGGCCGCGAAGCCGTTGCGCACCGCCGCGCCCATCGGGTTGGCCGCGCCGCTCGCATGGGCGAAGGAGGCCAGATAGGTCATGTCCTTGAGGGCGTTCTTCATCGCGAAGCGCTGGGCGTTCTCGTCGCGGTTGAGCACGAATTCGAAGAAGGCCTGGTAGAAGCTGCAATCCATGCGCCCGCCGCGGACGACGCTGTCGAACACTTTCGGCGTCAGCCCGGCCTTGGCGCCGAGCATCAGCGCCTCCGAATAGATCGCCGAATAGCCCATCGAGATGAAATTGTTGAGGAGCTTCATGGTGTGGCCGCTGCCGGTCGGTCCGGTATGGATGATCCGCCCGGCAAAAGCCGCGAGTACCGGCCGGGCGCGCGCCACGTCGGCCTCCGCGCCGCCCGCCATGACGTCGAGCGTGCCGGCGGCGGCTTCCTTCGGCGTGCGGCCGAGCGGGGTGTCGATCAGCGTGATGCCCTGCCCGGCGAGGTCCCCGGCCAGCTGGATGGTGGAGGCGGGATTGGACGTCGAGCAATCGAGGATGAGCAGCGGCTTGCCGGCCGAGGCGAGGCCGCCGGGACCCCTGACGATCTCCTCCACCTGCGGCGAGCCAGTCACGCACAGGATGACGATGTCGCTCGCCAGCGCCAGCTCCCTGGCGCTCCCGGCCTCGGTCGCGCCGGCCGCCACCAGCCTGTCGACGGCCTCGCGCCGGGCATGGGCGAGGACCGCCAGCGGCCAGCCCTTGGCGAGCAGGTTCGCCGCCATGGCCGATCCCATCATGCCCAATCCGACGAAGCCGATCCGCTCTTTCATCGCTGTCTCCCTGGAGGCGTGTTTTCGCAGGCGGTCAAGCCGCACGGCCGCCGCCCGTGTCGGCATCGAGGGATGCCGACACGGAATTCATCGTATAACCATACAAATTTTCTGTCGCCAGAAAAAAGGTCCGTCGGCGTCGCCATGTCGGGAAGCCGCTCCGGCTCGGCGCCCTCGCGAGGCCAGAGGCTGCCTATTCCTGGTGGCGGCCGACCATTTTGCGATAGCGCTCCTGCCCGGCTTCCAGATGCTCCCTCAGCCTCAGCCTGGAAGCCGCGGGATCGCCGCTCTCGATGGCGTCATAGAGCCGGCGATGTTCCACCTGCACCTGTTCGAGATAATGCCGGCGCTGCCCGGGAGTCTCGGCTTCCGGCCGCACCGACTGGCGGGGGATGATGACCGGGCCGAGGAAATGCATGAAGCGCTCGAAATAGGGATTGCGCGTCGCCGAGGAAATGGCGCGGTGAAAGGCGAAATCGGCTTCCACGGCCGATTCTCCCGCCGCGATCGACGCGTCGATCGCATCGAGCCAATGGCGCATCTGCGCCAGGTCTTCGGCGGTTCGCTTCTCCGCCGCCAGGCCTGCCGCCTCGGTCTCGACCGCGAGGCGCAGCTGCAACACGTTGAGCACCTCGACCAGCGAGCGCATCTCCTCCGACACGATACGGAAGGCCCTGCTCGTGCCGTGGTCGGCGACGAAGACGCCCGAACCCTGCCGGCTGACCACCAGCCCCTCGGAACGCAGCGAGGCCATCGCCTCGCGGATGACCGTGCGGCTCACCTGGAAGCGGGCGATGAGTTCCTGCTCGGTCGGCAGTTTCTCGCCGCTGCGCAGCCGGCCGGCGCGGATTTCCCGCGCGAACCACTCGGCAACCTGGGCCGTGCGGCTGACGGCGGGCGGCAGGGACAAAGGCGGGATCGACATGCGCGACATGCCACCTCAATACACGCCAATGTCAGCGCTGTCTTGGCAAAACGATATTGGTATTGTTATAGGACGAATAGTCGGCCGCGCGCCCTGCCCCATCGACGAACACCCCTGCCGCCGAGCGCTGCTCTCGCGGGATCGCCAAAGGAACCGCCCTTGTCCCGACCTCTCAAGCCCGTGCTGCTGACGGGAGCCTCCGGCACGCTCGGACGCCTGCTCGCCCACCGCCTCGCCGCGCTCGGCTGGACGCTGCGGCTGACTGATATCAGGGATTTTCCCGACCCGCTTCCCCCCGGCGCCGCCTTCGAGCGTGCCGACCTCGAAGAGGGCGGCGCCGTCGGAGCCCTCGCACGGGGATGCGGCCTGATCCTCCATTTCGGCGGCATTTCCACCGAACATCCCTTCGACACGATTCTCGGCCCCAATCTGCGCGGCAGCTTCAACATCTACGAAGCCGCGCGGCAGGAAAAGGCCCGCGTGGTGTTCGCCTCCTCCAACCACGTCTTCGGCTTCTACGAACGCACGGTGAAGCTCGACCAGGACGATCCGATGCGGCCGGACGGCTTCTACGGCCTGTCGAAGGCCTATGGCGAGATGCTCGCGCGCGTCTATTGGGAAAAACATGCGGTCGAGAGCGTCCTCATCCGCATCGGCTCGGTGCTGCCGGAGGTGCCGAACGAACGCATCCTCTCGACATGGCTGTCGCATGACGATTTCGTCGCGCTCGTCGAGCGTTGCGCGGAGGCGGACAAGGTCGGCTGCACCGTCGTCTGGGGCGCCTCCGACAACAGCCGTAGTTTCTGGAACCGCGACGGCCGCGCGGTGATCGGCTGGCGCCCGCGCGACAGTTCCGACGACCAGGCCGAAAAGGTGCGCGGCAAGGTGACGGACGATCCGGTCACCGAGCGCTACCAGGGCGGCGTGTTCGTGCGGGCGGACTATTCGCGCGAGGATTTCCCGCCGGCGGAGATGTTTCCCTCCCCCGCCAATCTGCCGCCTCGGGATCTGGAATCCTGATTCGCCCGGTACCGGCATTCGGTCAGCGCGCCTCGATCACCTCGTCATCTCGGCCGAGGCGTGCTGACGCCAGAGACGCCTCTGCCGACGAGATCGGCCTTTCGGTCTTCAGCCCTATGACCATGACCGATATGGCCATGACCGGTCTTTCAGCGAGGTCCTGAAGCCCGGATATGATCGCGTCGCGCCGTTCGCCAAGCCGATATGCGTCGCCGAACTCGGCTATTCCGGCGACGAACACTATAACCGGAGCTGGGCGCAGGCCGTCGCCATGAAGGATCCGGCTTTTCCCCGCCTGGATTGCATCGTGTATTTCGACGAGCGGGAGCCTTACGCTCGGCCTGCGCCTTACGGCAAGCCAGACTGGCGCGTCCGGCCGACGGAAACGAACTGACCGCCTCGGCTCCAGGCAGGCGACCGGCCGCATGATGCCAGCCGGCGCCGCCCGTCGCTGAAACTGTCAATCGTCCGCCGACAGCCGCGCCGGGAATCCCGGCGCGCGCAGCTCGTCGCCGGTGGCGTCTTCCAGCAGCTTGACGATCATCGAGGACCAGGCGCCGCCGCCATAGCGGGTGCGTCCTTCGATGAAGGTCTGCTCCATGGCGGAGGCGAGCTTCAGGGGCACGCCGAGGCGGCGGCCGATCTCCATGGCGAAGCCGGCATCCTTGCAGGCCAGGTCCATGGTGAAGCCGATGTCGTAGCTGCCGTTGAGGATGACCTGGCTCTCGGTCTCGTGCACGAAGCTGTTGCCGGAGCTGGCGCGGATCGCCTCGAAGGCGGCGCGCAGGTCGACCCCGGCGCGCTTGCACAGCATCAGCGCCTCGCCGGCGGCGATGAGATGGATGAAGGCGAGCATGTTGGTGACGACCTTGGTCACGCTCGCCTGTTCGAGGCCACCAAGGAAGATCACTGATCCGCCCATGGCGCGCAGCGCCGGCTCGTGGCGCTCGAAGGCCGCCTGCGGGCCGCCGACGAGGACGGTGATGTCACCTCCCTCCGCCTTGTGGACGCCGCCGGTGACCGGGCAGGCGAGCGTTTCCACGCCCTTCGCCGCCGCGCGCGCGGCGAGGTCCTGGATGACGGGGAAATCGTTGGTGCTCATCTCGATCCAGGTCGCGCCGGGGCGCATGGCCGGCAGGGCCGCTTCCAGCACGGCCTGCGAGGCCTTCGGCGACGGCAGGCAGGTGACGAGCGCATCGACGTCCTGCACGGCGGCCGCGGCGCCATCGGCCCAGCGGGCGCCGGCGGCGACCAGCGGGTCCGCCGCCTTGCGGTCGAGATCGTGGACCGTGACGTCGAAGCCCTTGCGCACCAGGCTTGCCGCCAGATGGCGCCCGAGATGGCCGAGGCCGATAAACGCGTAACGCATGAAAGTGTCCTTCAGCCGAGCGGCTGCTCCGTCATTTCCAGATGAAGGCGCCCGTCCGCCGGATAGGGATGGGCGAGCGCCACGGTTTCGTCGAGTTCGACGCCGAGCCCGGGCGCCGTCGGGGGGATGACATGGCCGTCCTCCCAGAGGATCGGCGTCTTCAGCAGTTCGGCATGGAAGCCGCCCCAGCGCTCGATGCTCTCCAGGATGAGGAAATTCGGGATGCAGGCGGCGAGCTGGATGTTCGCCGCCCCCACGATCGGCCCGCAATAGAGATGCGGCGCGATCTGCGCGTAATGCGCCTCGGCCATGCCGGCGATCTTCTTGGCCTCGAGCAGCCCGCCGACGCGGCCGAGATTCATCTGCAGGATGCTGGCGGCGCCGGTCGCCAGCACGCGGGCGAACTCGTATTTCGTGGTCAGCCTTTCGCCGGTGGCGATCGGGATGGTGGTGGCATGGGCCACCTTGGCCATCTCCTCGGGCATTTCGGGCGGCACCGGCTCCTCGAACCAGAGCGGATCGTAGGGCTCCAGCCGCCGGGCGAGGCGGATGGCGCCGGACGTGGTGAACTGGCCGTGCGTGCCGAACAAGAGGTCGGCCTTCGTGCCCACCGCCTCGCGGATCAGCCGGATGAAGCGCTCGGACAGCGCCAGCGATTCGAGGTCCGGCTGGCGCGGGTCGAAGGCCGAATAGGCCCCCGCCGGGTCGAATTTCAGCGCCGTGAAGCCCTGCCTCACATAGTCGGAGGCGCGCTCGGCCGAGCGTTCCGCGTCGTGATAGACGGCGTCGCTCTCGCCTTCCTCCGGATAGATATAGGTGTAGCTCCTGAGCCTCTCCCGCACCTTGCCGCCGAGGAGATCGTAGACGGGACGGTTCGCCGCCTTGCCGGCGATATCCCAGCACGCCATTTCGAGGGCGCTCATCACGCCCATCAGCGACGGGTCCGGCCTGAGGGTGAAGCCCGACCCGTGGACACGGCGCCACAGGCTCTCGATCCGCGTCGGATCCTCGCCCTCGAAGCGCCGCATGAACACGTCCTCGATCATGCGGGCGACGACATGCGGCCCGAAGGTCGCTGCATAGGCCTCCCCGACGCCCTCGATGCCGCAGGCTGTGCGCAGTTTGAGGAAGACAAAATACCGGCCGCCATAGCCCGGGGGCGGATTGCCCACCACGAAGACGCGGACGCTCTCGAGTTTCATGGCGATCTTCCTCTGCGTGGGAGCATGTCTCAGGCCGCGCCCGCATCGTGCAGGATGAGGTCGGCCGCCTTGTGGGCGACCATCATCGTCGGCGCGTTGGTGTTGCCGGAGGTGATGGCGGGAAACACCGAGGCATCGGCCACGCGCAGCCCGTCCAGGCCGTGGACGCGGAGCGACCCGTCGACCACGGCATTGCCGGCGTCGGAGCCCATCCTGCAGGTCCCGACCGGATGGAAGACGGTGCCGCAGCGCCGGCGGAAATCGGCCAGGATCGCCTCGTCGTCCATGGCCTCGATGCCGGGCGCGATCGGCTCGGCGATCAGCGCCTGCATCGCCCTCGTCCGCACGAGAGCCTGGAGCAGGCGCCCGCCGGCGACGACGTCGTCGAGATCCTTCTGCGTGGACAGCGAATTGGGCCGGATGCGCGGCGCCTGCCTCGGATCGGCCGAGGCGATGTCGATGCGCCCTCGGCTGGTCGGGCGGGCCGGCTGGTAGGAGAGGATGAAGCCGGAGAAGGGATCGGGGTTGAGCGAGGGGCGCTCCGACGTCCTCGCCTCGATATAGGTCAGCGGATTGAAATAGAGCTGGAGGTCGGGCCGCTGGCTCGCTGCGCTGGAGCGGACGAAGCCGCCGCATTGGTTGACGCTGAGGCTGAGGGGTCCGCGCCGGCTGGCGACATAGCGCAGGCCCGCCCGCATCTTTCCGTGCCAGGGATGGAGCTCGTCGTTGAGCGTCGGCTCGCGCGACTTGTAGTAATAGGTGACGGCGAGATGGTCCTGCAGGTTGCCGCCGACCGCGGGGCGGTCCAGGCGGACCTCGATGCCCTGCTCCCGCAGCGTCGCGCCGGGGCCGATACCCGACAATTGCAGCAATTGCGGCGAGTTGACCGCGCCGGCGCTGAGGATGACGGCGCAGCGCGCCGCGGCGCTCCTCGCCTCGCCGTGGTGCTCGTAGTCGACGCCCCGGGCGCGGCCCTGCTCGATCGCGATGCGCGTCACCAGCGCCCCGGTTTCGAGCCGGACCTTGGCGCGCTTGAGCGCCGGCCGGAGGAAGGCATCGGCGGCCGAGCATCTGAGCCCGTTCGGCCGGCGCGTGATGGCGTAGACGCCGACGCCTTCGGGCGACGGGCCGTTGAAGTCCTCGGTCAGCGGCAGGCCGATCTCGCCGGCGCTCGCCAGGAAGTGGCTCTTGAGCGGATGCACCTCGTCGCGGACGTCGGCGACGGCGAGGGCGCCCGGGCCTGTCCGGCGCCCGGCACGGTCGATGCGGCCTTCGAAACGGGAAAAGACCGGCTCGACATCGTCCCAGCCCCACCCGGCATTGCCCTCGGCCCGCCAATCGTCGAAATCCTGGGGAAGGCCGCGGCAATAGACCAGGGCATTGATGGAGCTCGATCCGCCGACGACCCGCCCGCGCGGCCAGTAGGCCGGACGTCCATCGGCGCCCGGGTCGGGCTCGGCCTGGTATTTCCAGTTGACGCGGCCGTCGAGGAACGTGCGTCCGTAACCGATCGGGGTCTTGATCCAGAAACGGCGGTCATGCCCGCCCGCTTCGAGCACGAGCACGCTGTACCTGCCGCTTTCGGAGAGGCGGTCGGCCAGCACGCAGCCAGCCGAGCCGGCGCCTACCACGATGAAATCGAACGTCTCCATGTTCCGTTCCATCGTCCGGAGTTCAGCACCGCTATATTGCAACGGCGCGACGCTAGAGCCTCGCGGGCCGCAAGGCAAATGAATCGGCGGGCCTTCCCGGAGCGTGTGCGCCCGGGTCGCATCTTCCGTATCGGCAATGACGGCCCGCTCCGGGCCAATGGGAAGCGGGACAGCGCGGGCGGCGCGGCCGCATCCGCACGAACGGCTTGACGACGGGCGGGGTGTATCCGCTATAGCCGGGCTCGCGGCCCGCGGCCGCACCCTGCCAGCCTCGCCGGAGGAGCGATATGAGTGACGCCGAGGCCGAGTTGCGCAGGGCCCTGCTTCTGCTCGAGACGCCGCCCCCGGCCATCTCGCAGGCCGAAGCGGCCGACGCTGCCCTTCGGCATTACGGGCTCGTCGGCGACATCACCCCCCTTTCCGGCGAGCGCGACCGCAATTTTCTGCTCCGCCCGCCCGGCAGCCAAGCCCTGGTGCTGAAGTTCAGCAACCAGGAGGAGGACGAGGCCGTCCTGGCCTTCCAGATCGCGCTGCTCCGCCATGTCGAGCGGGAGCGGCCCGCCCTCGCAGCTCCGCGCCTGCGGGCCACGCTTGCCGGCCCGGATGTTGCGACGGTCAGCACCGCCGCCGGCGCCGAGGTGGCGCTGCATGCCGTGACATTTCTGCCCGGCGTCTGCGCCCAGGGCGTGGCGAGCACGGAGGCGATGCGCCGGAACATCGGACGGGCACTCGGCGAGCTGGCGCAGGCCCTCGCGACCTTCCGCCATCCGGGGGCCGACCGCGTCCTGCTCTGGGACATCATGCGCGCTCCCGGGCTGCGGCCGGTGCTGTCCTGCGTCCAGGATGGGACGCGGCGCAGCTTCATCCAGCGCTTCCTCGACCGCTTCGAAACCGACCTGGCGCCCCGTCTCGCCCCGCTGCGGCGGCAGGTGATCCATAACGATCTCAGCGCCAGCAACCTCATGCTCGCCTCGACCGAATCTCACGTGGTCACGGGCATCCTCGATTTCGGCGATGCCGTGTTCGCTCCCATGGTCAACGACCTCGCCGTCGCCGCCTCCTACCACCTGCAGCTCGGCGAGCGGCCGCTCGATGCCGTGGCCGGCATGGTGGCGGCCTATGAGGCGGTGACGCCGCTGCAGGACGAGGAACGGGCGATGCTGCCCGACCTCATTCTCGCCCGCCTCGTCATACGCACCGTCATCAACGAGTGGCGCGGCGCCCGCTTTCCCGAGAACCGGACCTATATCGAGCGCAACATGCGCCAGGCCTGGACCCTGCTTGACCAATTCATGGCCATGCCCGATGCATCGCGCCGGGACATGGCTGCCCAGAGCTTCCAGCACCGGAGAATCTCGTGACCGCAGAGGCCCCATCCGTTTCCGCCGCCGACGGGCTTCTCGCGCGCCGGCGCCGCCTGCTCGGTCCCGCCTACCGCCTGCTCTACCAGGATCCCGTCCATCCCGTGCGCGGCGAGGGCGTCTGGCTCTACGACGCCGACGGCAACGCCTTCCTCGACGTCTACAACAACGTGCCTTCGGTGGGCCATTGCCATCCGCGCGTCGTCGCCGCGCTGGCCGAGCAGGCCGCTCGGCTCAACACCCATACGCGCTACCTGCACGAGACGGTGCTCGACTATGCCGAGGCGCTGCTGGCGACGTTCCCCGACGAGATCGGCCATGTCATGCTGACCTGCACCGGCAGCGAGGCGAACGATCTGGCCGTGCGCGCCGCCCGCGTGTTCACCGGCGGCACGGGCTTCATCGTCACCCGCTTCGCCTATCACGGCGTCACGGTCGCGGTGGCGGAGATGTCGCCGAGCCTCGGCGCCGGCGTGCCCCTCGGCGCGCATGTGCGCACGGTCGCCGCGCCCGACACCTTCCGCCGGACGCCGGCCGAAGCCGCGGCCGGGTTCGAGGCGGACGTGCGCGCCGCGCTCGCCGACATGCAGCGCCATGGCATCAAGCCGGCGGCGCTGCTCTTCGACACCGTCTTCGCCAGCGACGGCGTCTTTCCGGCGACCGGCATCGTCGACGGCGCCGTCGCCGCCATGCGGGAGGCGGGCGGGCTCTATATCGCCGACGAGGTGCAGGCCGGTCTCGCCCGCACCGGCTCCCACATGTGGGGCTTCGAGCGCTACGGCATCGTGCCGGACCTCGTCACCATGGGCAAGCCGATGGGCGACGGCCATCCGATCGCCGGCATGGCGGCGAGACCCGAGATCCTCGCCGAGTTCGGGGAGCGGACGCGCTATTTCAATACTTTCGGCGGCAATCCCGTTTCCGCGGCTGTCGGCCTCGCCGTCCTCGACGTGGTGCGCGACGAGGGGCTGATGGCCAATGCCGCCCGCGTCGGCGCCTATCTGGCGGACGGCCTGCGTGCCCTTCAGCAGCGCCATCCCTCGCTGGGCGACATCCGCGGGGCCGGCCTGTATGTCGGCATGGAGATCGTCGAGGACGATGCGGCACGCAGCCCCTCCCCCGCGCGGACGACGCGCCTCGTCAACGACCTGCGGCGCCGCGGCGTGCTCGTCGGCATCAGCGGCGCGCATGCCAACGTCGTGAAGGTGCGCCCGCCCCTGCCCTTCTCGACGGCGCATGCGGACCTGTTCCTCGAGCGCCTCGACGCCTGCCTCGGCGCATGAGCCCGCCGCATCCGGATTTTCACAGGAGACCGCCGATGACCGTTCTGCCCAATTCGCTGCATGCGCGCGACATCGCCTATCAGATCCATCCCTATACCAATATGCGCCGGCATGAGCGCAACGGCCCGATCGTGATCGAGCGGGGGTCGGGCATCCATGTCTATGACGACCAGGGGCGCGAATATATCGAGGGGCTGGCGGGGCTGTGGAGCGTCGCCGTCGGCTTCGGCGAGAGCCGGCTGGTGGAAGCGGCGGCGCGGCAGATGGCCAAGCTCCCCTACTACCATACCTTCACGCATAAATCGAACGAGCCCTCGATCGAGCTCGCCGAGAAGCTGGCGACGATGACGCCGGACGGGCTCGACCATGTCTTCTTCACCAATTCGGGCTCGGAAGCCAACGACACCGTCGTCAAGCTCGCCTGGTACTACAACAACGCCCTCGGCCGGCCGGAGAAGAAGAAGTTCATCGCCCGCAACGGCGGCTATCACGGCATCACCATCGCCTCGGGCAGCCTGACCGGCCTGCAGGTGAACCAGCGCGGCTTCGACCTGCCGCTGCCCTTCGTCAAGCATGTGACCTGCCCGCATCATTACCGCTTCGCCGAGGCGGGCGAGAGCGAGGAGGCCTTCGCCGACCGCCTCGCCGCCGAGCTGGAGGCCACCATCCTCGCCGAAGGCCCGGAGACGGTGGCCGCCTTCATCGGCGAGCCGCTGATGGGCGCCGGCGGCGTGCTGGTGCCGCCGCGCACCTATTGGGAGAAGGTCCAGGCCGTCTGCCGCCGCCATGACGTGCTGGTGGTGGCGGACGAGGTCATCAACGGCTTCGGGCGCCTCGGCACTTTGTTCGCCTGCGAGCATTTCGGCATCCAGCCGGACATGCTGGTGGTGTCCAAGCAGATCACCTCCTCCTACCAGCCGCTGGCCGCCGTCGTCGTCAGCGACGCCATCTACCAGGCCATCGCCGACCAGAGCGAGCGGCTCGGCACCTTCGGCCACGGCTTCACCGCCAGCGGCCATCCGGTGGCGACCGCCGTCGGCCTCGAAAACCTCGCCATCATCGAGGAACGCGGCCTGGTGGCGAATGCCGCCAAGGTCGGCGCCCATCTGCAGGCCCGCCTGCGCGCCTTCGCCGACCATCCGCTCGTCGGCGAAGTGCGCGGCGTCGGCCTCATCGCCGCGGTCGAACTGGTGGCCGACAAGGCCAGCAAGGCCAAGTTCGATCCCCCCGGCAAGGTCGGCTTCCGCTTCTTCGAGAAGGCGCATGAGCATGGCCTCATCATCCGCGCCATCCAGGATTCGATCGCCTTCTGCCCGCCCCTCATCATCACCGAAGCCCAGGTCGACGAGATGATCGACCGCTTCGCCCGCACCCTCGAGGATATCCAGGCCTGGATCGCCGCAGGCATGCCCGCCGTCTGAGCAGGGCCGGGCACTTTTAACGCGACGAAGCCTTCTCCACCCGCGATGGAGAAGGCTTCCATGTCGTCGCCGCGTTTACCTTCGGCCGAGGCGTCCGGCCGGCTGCCGGGCCTACTGACCGGTCGACAGCATGCGGACATGCTTCTGATGGTCCTCCAGGGTCGGCAGCGTCTTGGCGGCAAAGGCCTTCAGCGCCGGCTGCGTTCCGCTCTGCGCATAATGCGAGAACAGGCCGACGGCGTCGTCATGGGCCTTCTGCTGGTCCGCGACATAGGCCTTATCGAACTCGGCGCCGGAATCCTTGCCGAGCGCATCTAGACTCGCCTGATGATCGGCGTCGAGCGCGGTCGGCACCTTGCCGACATGGGCCTTGGCGACCGCCTTCTTCAGCTCCTTGCCCGCTTTGGTATGGTCGGTGATCATCCGATGGGCGAATTTCTTGATCTCGGGCGAGGAGGATCGCTTGACGGCAAGGCGGCTCTCCTCGACCTCGAACTGGTTGCCGATCGCCGCCTGCGTCACGAACATTTCCGGTGACGCCGCCGCGTCCGTGGCGGTCGGATTCTGCCCGCTGCTCGTCGTCTGGGCGTAGGCGAGGCTTCCGGCGAACGTCAGTGCCACGGCACCTATCATCGCATATCTCATGTCTTCCTCCGCATTGTCCGGGAATTTGTCAGGCCGATGCCCGGGGACCCGGAACGTGCCCCCGGGGCGCCGACGGCCTGCCCCCTATCCCTTTTGCCTGAAGCCGATGCCTCGACGGCACCCGGCGCCATCACATCTTGGAGCGCCCGGCCTTCTTCTTGACGGCGAAGGTCTCCTCCATCGGCGAGCCGACCCGCAGGGCGTCGGAATCGTCCTTGCCCTGGTCGGTCAGGCCGGGCGACTCGCCCTCATTGTCGAGGGCGGCAACCGCGTCCTCGACTTCCTCGTTCGGATTGATCGGCAGGAGGGTGGCGTCGAGCCCCTCCTCCTGGGCGACCAGTTCGCGGGCCATGTCCCAATGGACGAGGTCCCGCCCATGGGGACGGCCCTCGAGGATCCAGAGCTCATAGGCCTTCTCACGTATTTTCTCGGTGGTGTCGGGCATGATCGCCTGTCTCGTGCGTTCAGTTTCAGTGTGGGGAGAATGCCGTTGCCGGCTCGCGGGTTCCGCCTCTCCGGAGCCGGTGGCGCCATCTTGCCCGTGCTCCGCCCTGACCTTCGTCTGGACGACGAAATCGGGGGTCACGCCACGGTCGAGAGCGTCGCGGAGGCCTTCGAAATTGCCATGGCCGCCTCGGCCCAGAACGCCGATCTCCCGTTCCGTTTCCTCGTCATAGGGAGGGATGCCCTGGCCGTCCTGTCGCGATTGCATGATATCCTCTCCTTGTTGGCCGCCGGGCCACCAGCCCGGGCCTTCAGGCGTGAAACCAGATCGCATAGGCCAGGAAGCAGGCGACAGCCGCTCCCACCGTTCCACCGACCAGCACGTAAAGCACCCGCCAGCCGGCAGGTCCCTGCCGCGCCGTATCGGCCGTGATCGTCACGGGGTCGCGCCCTTCCGGCGGGGCCGGCTGGACCTTGTCCTCTTCGATAGTCGGAGACATCGCAGTCCTCCTCGAGGGGTTGGAGACATCGCGAAACCTCGCTGTTCCCAGGGCGAAAACGTCCCCTGCCGGCAAGAGTTCCACGCCAAACGCCCCCCTCTCCCACCGATAAAAAAGATGCGGATCGCCTCCCGCCCGGCCGGAACCGGATTCGCTCCCGCGCGTTTGGGCGTTGGTCCGATTTTCAGGAAAACTCCATGGCGCCCTGCTCGACCTGGAAAGGTTCTCTCCACTTCTCCTTCGTGACGTGTCCGGTTTCGATGACGCCGGCAACTTCGGGAAACGAAACCGCCTATCCCTTCGATCGCGTGGCAAGCCCTCCCGTCACGGCTTGCAAAAGCACCGATTCCATCGATATCGAAGCGTTCGTCACCAAGGATGCGATCGACTGGACCTGGTACGACAAGGCCCATTACATGGTGCCCGGCGATCCCGCCGGCGAGCTTGCCTTCTCCGTCATCCGCGATGCGATGGAGGAAACCGGCACGGTGGCCGTGGCCCGCCTCGTGCTCTATGGCTGCGAACGCGCCATCATGCTCGAACCGCGTGACATGGGCATCGTGCTGTGGACCCTGCGCCGCCGCGACGATGCCCTGGCGCAGCCGCATCCGCCGGCCGTCGAGCTGCCGCACCCCGATCGCCTGGTGATGGCGCAGGTCACCGCCGAGATCGACAAGCGCTGGAAGCCCTGGCATCCTCTGCAGAGGGACCTGTGCTCCATGATCGAGACCCGCCAGCCGAGGCCGCGCACCGCGGTGCAATGGCACGGCAATGTCATCGACCTCTCCCATGCACGTCGCCGCCAGGCGAGCCTGTAAGGCCGGTGGCGCTGTCGCCGGCCCGCCCCTGGCGGATCGCGAACGCAGTGTGAGATCAGCCCTTCCGGGCATATGAGGCGGCTGCCGCCCCACGGGAACTGCGAAAGGGGCGCCGGCGTTGTGGGGGACCGCAACCCCGAGGCCGGCATGAAGTTCAGGCTGAAGATCGTCTCGATCGACGAACTCGCGATCACCCGTCGCCGCGTCGGCCGAAATTTCACCTATAGAGATGCCGCCGGCAACCGCGTCATCGACCCCGAAACCAAAGCCCGTATCCGCTCGCTCGCCATTCCGCCCGCCTATACCGACGTGCGCATCGCCGCCGACGAACGCGCCCACATCCAGGCCGTCGGCCATGACGAGGCGGGCCGGCGGCAATATCGCTATCATCCCGAATGGACGGCCATTCGCGAAGACCGCAAGGCTGCCCGGCTTCTCGACCTGCTCTCCGTCCTGCCGCGGATCCGCGCCGCCGTCGCTCGAGACCTGGCCTCGCGGCGGCTCGACCGCAGCAAGGCGATCGCCTGCGCCGTCGCCCTCATCGACCAGACCCATATCCGGGTCGGCTGCGACGCCTATGCCCGCGAGAACGGCAGCCATGGGGCGGCGACCCTGCTGAAGCGGCACGTCACCGTCAACGGCTCGCGCATCTTCCTCCGGTTTCGAGGCAAGGCCGGCAAGATGATCACCTGCGCGGTGCAGGACCCCACCATCGCCCGTGCCATGCGCCGCATGGGCATGCTGCCTGGAAACCGCATGCTGCAATTCCTCGACGGTGCCGGCAACCGGCGGCCGATCAGCGCCTCCGAGATCAACGCCTATCTCCGCCGGGTCTCGGGCCGCGCCGTCACCGCCAAGGATTTCCGCATGCTCGGCGCCAGCGCCTGGGCCGTGGAGCACCTCGCCGCCCTCACTCCCGGTACCAGCGAGACCGGACGCAAGCGCCAGATCGCAGCTGTCATGCGCGACGTCGCCGAGCACCTCGCCAACACCCCCGCCGTGGTGCGCAAGAGCTACGTGCCCGCGCTGGTGGTGCAGTCCTTCGAGGACGGCACGCTGTCGAAGGCCTTCAGGCGTGCCCGTGCCGGCATGCACCGCAATCGCACGGAGACGGTGCTCGGCCTGCTGGGCCGCCGTCCGTGACAAGCCGGCCGCATCCCGGCAAGATCCGCGTCGGCGTCTCGGGTTGGAGCTATCCGCCCTGGCGCGGCGACTTCTATCCGAAGAGCCTGCGTCCTTCGCAGGAACTTCATTTTGCGAGCCGCGCCCTGGACACCATCGAGATCAACGCCACCTTCTATCGTCTTCAGAGGCCGGCGAGCTTCGAGCGCTGGCATGCCGAGACGCCCGCAGACTTCTCCTTCAGCGTCAAGGGGCCCCGCTTCGTCACGCATATCCTCCGCGGGCGCGACGCGAGGACGGCGATCGCCAATTTCCTCGCTTCCGGGGTGCTGAAGCTGGCGGAAAAGCTCGACGTCATTCTCTGGCAGTTCCCGCCGGGCCTCATCTTCGAGGCCGACGCCATGGAAGCCTTCCTGTCTCTCCTGCCGCACGACACCGCGGCCGCCGCCTGCCTGGCCCGCGAGCATGACGACCACATAAGCAAGGGAGTGTGGACCGAAACCGACCGCGTCCGCCCGCTTCGCCATGCCGTCGAGATCCGCGACGACAGCTTCCGAGACGCCGCCTTCATCGCCATGCTGCGCCGCCACCGGGTCGCGCTGGTCTGCGCCGATACCGTCGAATGGCCGCGGCTGATGGATGTGACGGCGGATTTTGCCTATTGCCGCCTGCATGGCTCGAAGAAGCTCTACGAAAGCGGCTATGACGATGCCGCCCTCGACCGGTGGGCGGATCGCCTGGTGGCCTGGGCGCAGGGCCTGCCGATGACGGACGGCGACTTCGCGGCGGCACCCGCGGCCGACGGCGTCATGCGCGACGTCTTCATATTCTTCGACAACACGGTGAAGCCCGAAGCTCCCCGCAACGCCCTGGCGCTCGCCGGCAAGATCGCACGGCTCGCGGGCGCGGGTCCCGTTCGGCTCCCCGAACAGGCGGAAGCCGGCCCGGAGTCGCACCGGGCCGGCTCGATCGGACGGGAATCGCGGCGCTGAGGTGTTGGGCCTCAGGCGGCTCTCGCCCGGTCATGAGTGCCTTCCTGCACCTCCTCGATAATCTTGGCGACGAAGGCCGGCAAGTCGTCCGGGCTGCGGCTGGTGATGATGCCGTTGTCGACCACCACCTCCTTGTCGACCCACTGGCCGCCCGCATTCTCGACGTCCCTGCGGATCGATTTGAAGGAGGTCACGTCGCGTCCGCGCACCGCATCGGCCTGCACCAGCAGCCAGGGCGCGTGGCAGATGGCAGCGACGACCTTGCCGCTATCGAGGAAGGCCCGCACGATCTTCATGGTCGCCTCGTCGATGCGCAGCCGGTCGGGGTTGATCACGCCGCCCGGCAGCACCAGCGCGGTATAGTCGTTCGGCCTGGCATCGGCGATCTTGAGATCGGCGGGCACGGTGTCGCCCCAGTCGACCTTGTCCCACCCGCGGATCGGCTTGCCGTCGAGACTGGCGACCTCGACCCGAGCGCCCGCCTTGCGCAATTCGTCGCGCGGGACGGTCAGTTCCAATTGTTCGAAGCCGTTGGTGGCGAGAATGAGGATTCGTGCTTCATTGATTTTCGGCATGAAATTCTCCTGCCAATGGTGAGTGCCCCACCCCCAGGAAAACGCTGCCCATCCCGCTATGTTCCTGTGTCTCCCGTCGCCTGCAGGGCGGGCGCACCGTCGAAGCGGCCCACAATGATGATCGAAGCGCCGGAACGCCCGGGCCAGTCCCAAGCGTTCCGACTGCGTCAATAGGTGACGAGCAGCAGCGTCAGCAGGGACAGCACCAACACCACCGCGCCCGGCTTCCAGTCGAGCCCGTCCACCGCCGCCCCCACGATGGCGGCAATGATCGAGAGGCCGATGGCGAGGGCGGCCAGAAACCAGTGATGCGCGACGCCGCCTATGGCGAGCGCCACCACATGCGACAGCAGGAGAAAAACCGCGATCACCGTGATCCGTACGAAGCCGTCATAGGAGCGGCGGTGATCGACGAAATCCCCGACAGGTTCGGTCGTATGGGCCATCTTTTCCTCCAAGGTTCTCCTCCAGGGCCTTGCTTCCGAGATAAGTCCGTCGATCCGCGCCGACCGATGTCAGATCTCCGACGGCGGCGACGGATCGATCGGCTGCGGATCCTCCATCGGCGCGTCGCCGGGGAGGCCGGGCGGCTCGGTCGGCTCCGGCACGGTCTCGGGCTGCGGCATGGGAACGCCGACGGGGGACTGCGGCTGCGGCATTTCCACCGGCGCGGTCGGCGTCAACGGGTCGGGCTGCGGCTCGGGCGAAACGGGTTCTGTCGGCATTTCCGGCTCCTTGCTGGGTCCTGGTCAAACTTTCGGCGGCAGCATACCCCTTTCGAACACGGGCAGGCTATCGATCGAATCATCATCGTCCTCAGTTACCGTTTCCTCGGCCGCACGCCGGACCGATTCCTCGAGGTCGTTGAGGCCGTCGCTGGTTTCCTTGTCGTCGAGGGCGGCTTCCTCTTCGCCCGTCTCGATGTCGTCCACCCCGATCGGCGCCGGCTCGTCCTCGCTCCGGTCTTCGTCCCCTCCTTCGTCGTCGGAGTCCGTATCGCCGTCGTAATCCCGCTCCGCCGCATCGGGTTCGTCCGGTTCGGCGCCGATCCGCCGCCTGTCGATCGTTCGCATGGCAAGTCCTCCGTTCGTTCGGAGATGAAAGCGGCAACCGGATCGATTGTTCCGGGCGCGGCGCCCTTTCTTGGCCAGCCTCAATGCATCGGTCCGCCGCCGCTGCCGAGCTTCACAGGCCGGATCAGCATGGCCGCGGGTATCATCACCGCGGCGAGGAGCGCGAGCACCCAAAACACGTCGATATAGGCAAGGAACGTCGCCTGGGCGGCGATGGTCTGGCCGATCCACGCCGTCGCCTCCTGCGTCGCGCCGGCCTTGCCCGCCCCCTGGGCCATAAAGAGTTCCGTCAGGTGCTGCATCGCGGCCTGGTAGTTCGTGCTGGAGGGTATCGTATGCTCGCTGAGCCTCGATTGATGGAACTGCTCCCGGCGCGCGAGCACCGTTTGCGCCAGTGCCACGCCGAAGCTGCCACCCTGGTTGCGGGCGACGTTGATCAAGGCGGAGGCCTGGTCGGTCTTGTCCGGCGGCACGCCATCATAGGAGGCGGTGGTGATCGGGATGAAGATGAAGGGCAGCCCCGCGGCCAGGATGACGCGGGCCCAGACCGCATAGCTGAAATTGATGTCGGGACTGAGCCCGGTCAGGTGCCACATCGAATAGGCGATCAGGGCGGCGCCGAACATGATCAGATATTTCGGCTGGATGAAGCCCGTCAGGCGCCCGCCCACCGGCATCATCGCCATGGTGACGAGGCCGCCCGGCGAGACCGTCAGCCCCGCGAGCAGCGCGGTATAGCCGAAGCTCTCCTGCAGGAGCTGCGGCATGAACTGGATGGTCGAGATGAGAATCGCGCCGGTGCCCAGCATGACGACGAAGCACATGCCGAACTGGCGGCGGAACAGCAGCCTGATCTCGACGATCGGCTCGCGGCGCGACAGCTCCCACGGCACCAGCGCGATGAGCGAGCAGGCGGCGATGACGGCGAAGACCAGGATGAAGCTCGATCCGAACCAATCGTCCTCCTGCCCCTTGTCGAGGACCACTTCGAGGCAGCCGAGCCCCAGCGCGATCAGCAGGAAGCCGACGAAGTCGAAATTGATGCCGCGCTTGAGCCGCTCCAGCCTTTCCTTCTCCGCCTTCGCCGGCTCGCTGATGAGATAGGCGACCAGCGCCAGCGACAGGATGCCGACCGGTCCGTTGATCAGGAAGCACCAATGCCAGCTATAGGTATCGGTCAGCCAGCCCCCGAGCGTCGGGCCGACGACGGGCGCCACCACCACGGCGATGCCGAAGACGCCGAAGGCCTGCCCGCGTTTCTCGGGCGGGAACGAATCGGCCAGGATGGACTGGCTGCAGGGCGCCATGCCGCCGCCGCCGAGCCCCTGCAGGACGCGGAAGAACAAAAGCGACTGCAGGTTCCAGGCAAAGCCGCAGAGCAGGGAGCTGATCGTGAAGACGGCGACGCAGATCATGTAGAAGCGCTTGCGCCCGAGGGTGCGCGCCAGCCAGCCGCTGATCGACAGCACGACGGCGTTGGCGACGAGATAGCTGGTCACCACCCAGGTGCTCTCCTCCTGGCTGGCGGCGAGCGAGCCGGCGATGTAGCGCAGGGCGACATTGGCGATGGTGGTGTCGAGCACCTCCATGAAGGTGGCGATCGACACCACGATGGCGATGAGCCAGGGATTGTGCCCGCCCGCGGCCGACTGCTCGAGGTCGAAGGAGGATTTTCCGCCGTCCTCCGCCATCGTCAGCGCACCGTCACCGAGGGCACCACCGACATGCCGGGCCCCAGCACGATATCCTTCGGGATATTGTCGAGCACGATCTTCACCGGCACGCGCTGGACCACCTTGACATAGTTGCCGGTGGCGTTCTCGGCCGGCAGGAGGCTGAAGGCGGTGCCGGAGCCGGACTGGATGCTGTCGACATGGCCGCGGAAGTCGACGTCCGGATAGGCGTCGATGCTCAGCGCCACCGGCTGGCCCGGCCGCATGTCGGTGATCTGCGTCTCCTTGAAATTCGCGGTGACCCAGATCGCATCCGGCACCAGCATCATCAGGCTCTGTCCCGGCTGGGCATATTGGCCCTTGGCGGCGGAGACATGGGCGAGATGGCCGGACTGGGCGGCGACGATCGTGGTGCGGCTAAGGTCGAGCTGGGCCTTGTCGGCCTGGGCGGACGCCTGGGCGAGGCTCGCCACCGCACTCGTGCGCTGTGCCGCGAGGGCCACGCTCTGCTGCTTGGCGGCATCGACCTGGGCCTGCGCGCTGGCGAGGTTCGCCTCCTGCTGCAGCAGCTGGGAGGATGTCTGCTGCGCCTGCTGCACCGAACCGGTGGCGCTCTGCTGCAGCTTCTTGTAGCGGTCGGCCTCCTCCCGGGCGAACTGCACCGCGGCTTCGGCCTGCTTGACCTGGGCCTGCGCCCGCTCGATCTGGGTCTGCTGGCCGACGATCTGGGCGTCGATATTGGCGATGTTCGCCTTGGCCGCCTGGACCTGCGCCTGGGCCTGGACGAGAGCCGCCTTGTAATCGCGGTCGTCGATGCGCACGAGAACCGCTCCCGCCACGACATGCTCGTTGTCCTCGATGGGCACGTCGACCAGATAGCCCGTCACCTCCGGTGCGACGGAGAAGGCGCGTGCATCGATGAAGGCGTCGTCCGTCGATTCGAAATGCCGCGCCTGCAGCCACCACAGCAGCACGGCGACGAGGGCGAGTGCGGCGACGATCGCGATGCCGACGGAGAGGAAGGGATGGCGCCGGATCCAGTTGCGGCGCGGCTTTCCTGCCTCCGCTCCGCCGGCAGACGCCTTCACGGCGTCCCCGTCCCCCTCGGCCTTCGTTCCCCGTTCGTCTTCCGGCCTGGCGGCCCCCGCGTCGGACCTGGGTCTGGTTTCCTCGGAAGAATGCTGCTCAGTATCGGTTATCGACATCCTGCACCTTCCATGCCCAGGACTTCTGGCGATCTCTGAAAAACACGCCTGCGTGAAACGTCGCGGCCATTGCGTTGTTCCGGAGCGTCGTGATCCCGAAGACGCCGTGCATCGCCATGAACATCGAAGGATCCATGAAAGCATCAAAGGATCCATGACGCGGCGAGAAAGTGATCGCGGTATCAGCGAAGCTCCATCTCGGCAGATGGAGCGTGTTCCGCTCGATCCGATTGGAACAATGCCGGCTCTGCGCCCGTTGGCAGCCGGCAATCCACGACATTCTTCCAATAATCATCTCGCCGAAAGGAAGACGATATGGGATTTTTCTCAAAAGACATCAAAAGCCTCAACGATCTCTTCGTGCATCAGCTCCAGGACATCTATTATGCAGAAAAGCAGATCGTGAAGAGCTTGCCTACGATGATCGAGAAGGCCAGCGATCCGCAGCTCAAGCAGGGCTTCACCACCCATCTCCAGCAGACCAGAACCCATGTCCAGCGCCTGGAAAAGGTATTCGAGATGCATGATGCGGCGATCAAGGCCGTGGATTGTCCGGCCATCGACGGCATCATCAGGGAGGCGAACGAGGTCGCCGGGGAGGTGGACGACCCCTCCGTCCTCGACGCCGCCCTCGCCGCGGCCGCCCAGGCGGTGGAGCATTACGAGATCGCCCGGTACGGCACGCTGATCGCCTGGGCCAGGCAACTCGGCCGCGATGATTGTGCCGCCGTGCTGAAGGAAACGCTGGAGGAAGAAAAGGCGACCGACAGGAAGCTGTCCGAACTCGCCGAAACGCAGGTCAATCTCCGCGCGGCATAGGCTCCCGCGGCTGAATTCCGGTACCGGTGGCAGAACCGCCGGCACCGGAAGGATGGAGATGGGGCAACCGGCTTGGGGGTCGTGCGGCGGTCGCGACTACCTCTTGCCGTCCTTGTGGTTGGATTTTCCGTCCCGGCGTGCCGCGCCGACGCTTCGCTCGGGATGATCGGTGTCCTTGCCGGCCTCGCGCTGGTCGGACTCCGTCGGCGGCTTGACGTTGTCGAAGCGATACCCCTCGCTCTCCGTGGCATAGGGCTGCGTCAGGTTTCTCGGCGGTCCGGCCGAGCCGGTCTTGTCTGATCTGGCGCTCATGGCTGCCCCTTACCCTATTTGCGTGGTTGCAAACCCTACCCCTCCGCGTTTGTTCCTGCCGGCGCACCGGCCGGCTCGGGCGGAACCGGGCGCCAGACTGTCACGTTACCTGGCGGTCAATGCGAGAGGTTTCCATGTCGAAGGCAGATCGTCGTCGAAGGCAGATCGTCCGGGCCATCCCGACAATCCCAAGCTCGATCCCCATCCCCGCTCCAATACGGAGAAGGATCCCGACGACTGGGTGTCCGGGGACGAGCCGATGACCGGCGCGCAGGCCTCCTATCTCACCACGCTCTGCGAGGAGGCCAAGGTCGCCCCTCCGCCGAACGACCTTTCCAAGGCCGACGCGTCAAAAATGATCGACGAACTCAAGCAAGTGCTCGGGCGATAGCCCATGACGAATAAAATGACTTTGAATCCGCAATTCGAGCCGATAGCATGCGGCTCTCGCCGAAAAGGAATGAAAAGCGATTCCGTCGTCATACGAATGGGCTAGATCCAAGCGAGAATTCCAGTGAGGCGACTCGATGCTGCCGTTGTTTCATTCGAAGCCTGTGTTCTCTGCTTTCCTCTTCATCGTGGTCGGCATTACCATGGCAGGGGGCGGAGCCTGGCTCCTCTTTCTCGACGGACCTTCCTTCTATCTTTTCGCAGGGCTTGGCATTCTCCTGACGGGCGCGATGCTGCTCGGAAGCACCCCGGCCGCCATCTGGTTCTATGGCGTCGTCCTGCTCGGCATGGCGACGCTGGCGGTCCGGGAGGCGGGCTTCAACGAGGCTGAACTGGAATCCGAATTGCTCGCCCCCGCCATCCTGGGGCTTTATCTGTTCATGCCGCTGGCAGCGCGCCATTCCCGGCGCCGCTCCGAATCGCGGCGGGCGGAGCCGGCCTTCCAGATGCGCATGGCCCTGCTGGCTCCGGCGCTCGGCATCGTCAGCGCCATTGCCGTCGGCGCGCTGAGCGTCCTCAATTCCGCCGATGTGTCCGACGAGGCGCTGGCCGGCCGCCGTATCGCCAATGTCCGCGGCATCGACATGCAGAAGCCGGACATGGGTTCATCCCCGGGGGCGTCGTTGGGCGCGCCTCGCAGCGCGGACATGTTTTCTTCCCTCAACCCGCGCTTTTCCTGGCGGGACGAGCGGACGGATTATCCGTAGCGCCCGCCCAAAATCGCTGCAGGGGTTGACCGTGCTGGCGACGTATCTTCCGTCTTCCGGCGGAGACTGCGCCGGGCGATAATGGAGCAAGCTTCGAGCGGACAGAGGGCGTCCGAGTGGGGACACCTCACCCGGCGGTGTGGCCGCCATGCTCGGCGTTGCGTTTGCGCGTGGCGGCTGCCTTCTTCGCGGAGGCGGAGCGGTCTGCGGCCGAGCGCGAGGCGGAAGCTTCGCCCCCGGCCTTGCCGCCCTTATGCGCTGCGGGATGGCCGGTCGACTTGCCACGGCCGGAGCCGCCTTCCTTCTTGCCGCCGCCATCGTCCTTGTTGACGGTCGCCCAGGCACGACGTTCCGCTTCTCCTTCGGATACGCCGCGCTGCTCATAGCTTTCGGCGATATGGTCGGCCTTGCGTTCCTGCTTTCCGGTATATTTAGACTTGTCACCCCGGGGCATGGCGTCCTCCTCCTCTTCGTTCCGCAGGAACGGAGAAGGACCTCGAAAGTTCCCTCGGCGCGGCGGCCTGGTCCCGCGAAACATTGGAACTTGAGCGCGGCAATATCGTTACTTCGGGCACCGGATCATTTTTAAACGGGGAAGTGGAATGAAAAGCATCGCTGTCGCATTTGCGTCCGTCGCCCTCCTGACGAGCGGCGCCTTCGCACAGAGCACCTCGGCTCCGGTGCCGCCGCCCAACGCGATGAAACTGTCCGCGATGATCGCCAAGGTGGAGAGCCGGGACAAGTTCCTGTATCTGTCCGACATCGAATGGTCGCAGAGCGGCTATTATGAAATAACCTATTACACGACTGACAAGGCCAAGGTTCAGTTGAACCTGGATCCCGTCTCGGGGCAGCCGAGATAGCAGCGCCATCCTGTCGGGATGCCGACGCCTTCATGCGCCGGCCTCGTCAGGAAGGATTGCGCCCGAACGCCTTGGCGATCGAGGTCGCTTCGTTTGCCCGGTTCGCCAGGAAACCGGCATCGAGATCGAGTGCCGGCTTTGTCCCGAGTTGGTCCCGGGAGTCCTTCAGCCCGTTCTTGGCCCACAGCGTCGACACCCCCTCCTTAATGGCCGCGTCGTAGGCGGGTGCGGCGACGCTGACGTCGCCGGCAGCCTGGGAAGCCGACCCCAGTGTCGCCCACGACGAAGCCTTCAGAGGGCCGTCCGGCGCGTGGAAAATTGCCGCGGCGGCGAGGGTAGCGGCCTGTCTGTAGTCGTCCTCGTTCTTTGTCAGATTGCCGCGTTTGGTCATGCTGTCGGCCGCTGCCTTATAGGCTTTCGCAACATCTAGGCTGCCGTCGACCTTTCCGTCGATCGCAGACCAGGAATTCGGGACGAGGGAGGCGGCGTACGACCAGTACAGGTTCCGGGCCTCCGTATAGGCCTGGGCGGCGTCCTGTTTGGACCCAGCCACGCGAAGTGTATCGCCCAGAATTTGAAAGGCGTCGCCAGCTGCAAATTTGCTGGTGCTGCTGGCCAGCGTAAAATCACGGAGGAGCGTATAACCAAGCCTGCGCTCGACGATGATAGGCATGACCGCGAGCATTCTTTGCGGGTCGGCCAAGACAGGAAATTGCCCATTCTTCCTGCGCTCCGCTATTCCCCATATAAGAGCCTTTGCCAGCCGAAGATTGTTGACCCCTCGGGGAGGGACCACGGGTGGCTGAAAAGCATTCCTCAATGCACGCGCATCACCGGAACGGAATATATCCAATATCTTCTCGGTATCTTGGTCGGGAATGAAGGGAAGTATAACGTCTCGTACGCACGACATCGGAAGTACGACCGTCTCCGCCATGGAGCTTGTGCCGCCCGATTCCCGTCCCTCGACGGCAATGCCGTCCACCAGTCCCTCGTCCGTGAGCACCGCCGATCCGCTGTCTCCATGCAGGGTGGGTGACCGGATCACGAAATTGCAGTCGGATTGGCGGCCCGGCTTTCCCGTTGCTTCCAGCGGGCTCGGGCTGTCGCGACCGAAGCCCGTGACCCGATGCTCATGCTCGACATCGATTGTATCGAACTGGACCTCGAACGCGCCAGAGGCCGATTCCGGATGCTCCAGCTTCAAGACGGCGATATCGGGCTGGTCGTCGGTCCCGGTCGCAGCGGCTTTTGGCAGGAGCACGATGGCTTTGTAGAGATCCGACGAGTTGGCGAAGGATACCCATACAGCGTCACGGGCTCCCCGCACGACGTGAGCCGCCGAGACGATAAGCCCCGCCTCGCTGTCGACAACAAATCCAGAGCCGTCCTGGGCCGATGCATCGCTGGTGCGAAAAATTCGGACGGAGGATTGGGAGAGTTCCCTCGTCATCGTCGTCTCGTCGATCTGCGGAAATGTGAAGGAATCTGCCCTCGCGGCCTCGTCAGCCGCACCGAGCATCAGCAGCAACGCACAGATCTCGATACAGGCTCTTTTTATCGACGCGCTCGTCATTGCGCTCACCTCTTGAAGGTGACGGTGATCTTCTGCACTTGGGAACTGGCGACGGCCCCGCCCGCCGACGCCTCGAATGGCGGGAACTTGACCTCCAGCCTGCCGTCGGCGCCCCTCTCGACGGCAAAATGAACCGATGCGACGAATTCGCTCGCTATCAAAGGCGGTTTTCCTTCGCCCGCCGCCTGGATCGCATGTGCGCCCGAAAGAATGGCTTCGCTAAGAATATCGGCCAGATGCACAGTGGCAATACTCGAATTCGTCCCGGGAGAAGGTGGTATCAACGTCAGATTTATCGTAGAAGCGTATTCATTATTCCCGGATGCACCGAGCTCGACGACCCAAAGGCTTACTTTCCCGTCAGCCTCGACTTTCATGGAAGTATTTATTTCAAGTTCAGCCTTCTCCAACTTCGGAAGTTGCTGCGCCTCGGAGGCTTCAGCCACTTTCAGCAGGGCAACCTTAACCTCACGGACGAGATCGGAAAGGGGATAATCGCTGACCGAGCCAGCCGCGAAGGCGCTGAAGGGCAGTAACATGACGGCAAAACAAGACAGGAACCAAAGGATCACACGCATGGCGAGCCTCCATCCTAATCGTCGAGAATTCAAAGTCGGTGACTGGGGTTTTCTATTTCAACAATCTTCGGGATATTAGCACAATGATATTCAGAAGCGAGCCCGTTCCGGAAAAGCATTCGAAGACTATGCCGTCATCCTCGGCTCCCACCGTTGCGCGGCGATCCGCATGGGAAGAAGCGGAGGGCCTGGGGATTGATCTCGTCGATTTCCGCCAGACGAGCCTGCCGGGTGCGCCGCACGCGGGTGTCACAGCAGGCCGGGCCTTAACTTCGATCGGCGGCTGATGATCTTGCCGGAGACCATGAAGACGCCATCGCCGGTATAATGCAGCGTGCGGGGATAGTGCGGTGAAGAGGCGACATGGGCCTTCACCACCTCGAAGATGAAGAAGTTGTATTTGTCGACGAGGCTGTCGTCCGCCAGCCGGCATTCGAGATTGGCATGGCATTCGCGGATCAGCGGCGCGCTCACCTTCAGGGCCGGTGCGGGCGTGAGGCCGAACGTCTCGAACTTGTCGACATCGGCGCCGGAGCAATTGCCGATGCCGACGACCTCATCGGTGAGCGCCGTGGTCGGCACGTTGATCACGCATTCGCCGCTTTCGCGCACGAGGCGAAAGCTGTGATTGCCGGCGGAGATGACGCACCCGACCAGAGAGGGGGAGAATTCCATCACCGTGTGCCAGCCCATCGTCATGATGTTGGTCTCGCCCTGCCAGGCGGAGGACACCAGCACAATCGGGCCGGGTTCGAGGCAGCGCCGGATCCGGGAAACCGGCATGTCAAGCTTGGCCGCCGCCTGCTTGCCCGCTTCACGCGCCATATCGTCGTTCACCATTCCTTCGTGCGCCATGACTCGTCGAAGGCCCGCCTCAGGCTGCAGCGAGCCTCGACTTGCCCAGCCGCTTCACGGCATCCGCCAAAGGCCGCTCGGCATCGCAATACTCCTTCCACGCCGCGGTCTCGACGAGAAGATTGGGCACGGTGCGAATGGTGAAGCGCTTCGGATCGAGGTCCGATTTCACCTGCGTCCAGGTCAGGGGCATCGAAACGGTCGCGCCCGGGCGGGCGCGCGGCGAGAGTGGCGCCACCGCCGTCGACATGCGGTCATTGCGCAGATAATCGAGGAAGATATGCCCCGTCCGCAGTTTCTTGGCCATGTTGACGACATAGGCCTGCGGCTTGTCGCGTGCCATGCGGAGGCAGACCTCGTGGGCGAACGCCTTGGCCTCGGGCCAGGTGGGCTCACCCTTCGCGGGCAGCGTCAGCGGCGCCACCACATGCAGTCCCTTGCCGCCCGTCGTCTTGCAAAAGCTCACGAGGCCGAGTTCCTCCAGCCTGTCGCGCATGTCCTTCGCCGCCTCGACGACAGCGGCGAAGGAGACGTCCGGCCCGGGATCGAGGTCGAAGATCAGCCGGCCTGGCGTCTCCGGCTTTCCGGGCTGGCAATTCCAAGGATGCAGTTCCAGCGCTGCGACCTGCGCCAAGGCGGCAAGGCCCTCGATGCGATCGACCTGAAGATAGGGCTTGTGGTCGCCGAAGACCTTCACGAGTTCGAGCAGGCTGGAGGTGCCCGGGCCGGCATGGCGCTGGAAGAACTGCTGGCCTTCGAAGCCGTCGGGCGCGCGCACGATCGAGCAGGGACGGCCCGCGATATGCGGCATCATCCATGAGCCCACCGCCTGGAAATAGAGGGCGAGGTCGAGCTTGGTGACGGGGACGCCGTCGCCGGCGTCGGGCCATAACGGCTTGTCGGGCTTGGAGATCATCACGCCCATGACGACCGGCTTGCGATCGCTGCGCCGCGCCGCGACGGCAGGCTTGGGCTTCCCGGGCGCGGAGAGGACTTCCACCTTCTCGGGCGCAACCGGCTTTTCCGTCTCAACCTCGGCGGCCGGCTTGTCTTCCCTCAGCCCCTTGAAGGCAGCCTGCCGGACCATGCCGGCGCCTGTCCAGCCGGCGAACTCGATCTCGGCGACGAGTTCCGGCTTCGTCCATGTGACGTTGGGCTGCTTGCGCGGCGCGCCGATGCCGCTGAAGGGCGAGCGATCGGCCGCGACGGCCTGTAGGCGCGGCAGCAGGCGCTTGACCTTCGCCTCACTGTAGCCGGTGCCGACGCGCCCGAGATAAATGAAGTGTTCGCCGCGATGAACGCCGACGAGAAGCGAGCGGAATTTTCCCTCCGTCGTCGTCCAGCCGCCGATGACCACCTCATGTCCGGCCCGGCATTTCGCCTTGGTCCAATTGTCGCTCCGCCCGGACCGGTAGGGCGCGTCGAGCCGCTTGGAGATGATGCCCTCGAGCGACAGCCGGCACGCCGACTTCAGCACCGCATCGCCGCCGTTCTCGAAATGCTCGACGAAACGGATGCGTGCAGCCGGGCCGGCGTCATGGGCGTCGAGCAGCGCCTTCAGGCGGGCCTTGCGCTCCGCCAGCGGCAGAGACCGCAGGTCCTCGACGCCGGAGAACAGCAGGTCGAAGGCGTAGAAGACCAGATTGTCGGTGTCCTGCTCCGACAGGGCCGCCTGCAGGGCCGCGAAATCGGGCGCGCCGTTCTCCTCCAGAGCCACCACCTCACCGTCGATGATCGCATCCGGCAGCGATTGCGCCTCCCGCGCCACGGCACCGAACTTGCCCGTCCAGTCGAGGCCCTTGCGGGTCTTCAGCGTCGCCTGTCCGTGCTCTATCCGCAATTGCAGGCGGTAGCCGTCGAACTTGATCTCGTGCCCCCATCCCTCCCCGGCCGGCGGCCGCTCGACGGACTGGCAGAGCTGGGGCGGAATGAACGACGGCAGCGAGGGCGGCGTCTTCCCGTCCTCCCGCGCTGCCCCGCCGGCCGCCCGCGGCTTGCGGCCGGTCGGCGCGGACCGGCGCTCGCTGCCGCTCCTGCGCTCTTCGGCGGCCGGACCTTCCTTGCTGTTCCAGATCGCATCGGGCGCTGTATCGCCGGCATCGACCCGCATGAAAGGGGTCGGCGCCCTGCCCTCGCCGGCGGCGATCGCCGCCATGGTGCGGCCGGAGGCAACCGAGCGGTCCTCGTCGAGAACGGTGTCGGCCTCGCCCTCGCGCGCATATTCGTCGCGATGCTTGATGAGCAGCCAATTGGTCCGCTTGCCGCCGGCACGGTCATGTTTCATGCGCACGAGGACCCAGCTGCCGTGGAGGCGCTCTCCCTCGAGAGTGAATTTGAGGTCCCCATCGGCCAGCGCCTCCTCCGGCGTGGCCGAGCCCTCCGGCTCCCAATAGCCGCGGTCCCACAGCTGGACCGTGCCTCCGCCATATTGCCCCTTGGGGATGGTTCCCTCGAAATCGCCATAGTCGAGCGGGTGGTCCTCGACTTCCACCGCCAGCCGCCTCTCATGCGGATCGAGCGACGGGCCGCGCGTCACCGCCCAGGATTTGAAGACGCCGCCGAGTTCCAGCCGGAGATCGTAGTGAAGCCGGGTCGCATCGTGCTTCTGGATGACGAAACGCCGGCGATTGGAGCCGGTGACCGTCGCGTCGCCGCTCGGCTCCGCCGTCCTGTTGAAATCCCGCTTGGAACGATATTTCGAAAGCGTGCCTGTGGATGAATCGGACATCGGATGAACCACGCTTGCTGGATTGGTCGCCTCGTTTCGCGGCATTCACGGTAACGCGGCAGAAAGCGCTTTGGTTCGCGCCGCGCTTGTCCGGGAAAGTCGGTCGGATGCCCCCGGATAGCAGAACCTCTCCGCCGGGACATCCCGGCGGAGAGGCTGGGTCACAGCGCTCGCGGTTTGGCGCGACCTCCCGGAATCGCGAGGGCGCATCGAAACGAAAAGTCGTCGCCGAACGGCGTTTCAGCGGAGAAGCGCGCGGCCCTATGAGCGGCCGCCGTGGCTATGCTCGCCACCCTTTTTGCCGGCCTCGGAGGCCTTCTGGCGGTCATCCGCGAAATTGGTGCCGCCATGCTGAGTCTTGCTTCCCTCAGTGCTTTGGCTGTGCTGGCCGCCGTGGCTATGCTCGCCACCCTTCTTGCCGGCTTCCGACGCACGCTCGCGATCATTCGCGAAATTTCCTTTTCCACCACGTTCCTGACTTGCCATGACTGGCCTCCTGTTCACGGTTGGACGCACGGACCTCGCTGGCCGTACCGGACTCAACGGCTCGAGCTCTCGTGAGTTCCGGACATTCGCAGCGCCGCTGAACAAACGCAGGTTGCATTCGTTACTGCGCCACCGCAACAGGTGGCATGGCCATGTCGCACAAGCGTCTTGGCCCCGATGAGGTGACGGATGTCGAGCATGGAAGGGGAGCCGGAGCGTTCAGTTCCCGGGGCTCAGGACGGCGGCAAGCTCGATTTCCTCAAGATATTGGGCCCGGGTCTGATCACCGGCGCCGCCGACGACGATCCGAGCGGCATCGCCACCTATTCGCAGGCGGGAGCCCAGTTCGGCTTCGCCATCACCTGGACGATGCTCTTCAGCTACCCGCTGATGGCGGCCATCCAGGAGATCAGCGCCCGCATCGGGCGCACCACCGGACGGGGGCTGGCGGGAAATCTGCGGCGTCATTACCCGGCCTGGCTGCTGCCCGGCATCGTGGGGCTGCTTTTCGTCGCCAACGCCATCAATATCGGCGCCGATCTCGGCGCCATGGGCGAGGCCGTCCGTCTTCTCGTCGGCGGACAGACGGCCTGGTATGTCCTTGCCTTCGCCGCCGTGAGTACGCTCCTGCAGGTCTTCATGCAGTATGCGCGCTACGTCTCCGTGCTCAAATGGCTGACAATTTCCCTCTTCGCCTATTTCGCCACGGTCATCTTCACCAAGCTGCCGCTCGGCGAATTCGCCCGAGGCTTCTTCATTCCCACATTCAGCGGCGACGTGGCATTCTGGACGACGGTCGTCGCGATCCTCGGCACCACCATCAGTCCCTATCTCTTCTTCTGGCAGGCTTCCCAGGAGGTCGAGGACACCCGCGCCGAACCCTCGCGCGCGCCCCTCGTTCACGCGCCGGAGCAGGCATCGACAGCGATAAGACGGATCCGACTGGACACCTATATCGGCATGGGCTTCTCCAGCCTCGTCGCGCTCGCCATCATGGTCACGACCGCGGCGACGCTGCATGCGGCGGGAACCACCGACATCCAGACATCCAGCCAGGCCGCCGAGGCCCTTCGCCCGGTCGCGGGCCAGTTCGCCTTCGTCATCTTCGCGCTCGGCATCATCGGCACCGGCCTGCTGGCGATCCCGGTCCTCGCCGGCTCGGCTGCCTACGCGCTCGGCGAGGCCCTGCGGTGGCCCACGGGCCTCGCCCGCAAGCCGAAGGATGCGAAAGCCTTCTATGCGACGATCGCCATCGCCACGCTGCTCGGCACCGGCATCAATTTTTCACCTCTCGATCCGATCAAGGCCTTGTATTGGAGCGCGGTCATCAACGGCGTCGTCTCCGTCCCGGTGATGGGAATGATGATGCTGATGACGGCCCGCCGCGACATCATGGCCGGCAACACCGTCAAAGGCCCTCTTCGCTGGATCGGCTGGCTCGGCACCGCGGTTATGGCGGCGGCGGTGATTGCCATGGCCGCGACCAGCCTGGGCTGACGGAGCAATGCTTTGATCCGTGGCGGCGTAGCGATGGCCGCACCTTGCCAGCGGCCATCGCTTCAGAACGGGCCACCCGCCTCAGCGGGGTCGCCTTGCCAGCGAGCGCTCACTCTTTCTTGCCCGACATCCTGTCCTCGGCATTGCCGGTGCCGGGCGGGACCTTGCCGCTGAGCTTGTGGCGCTGGGCTTCGTTTACGTTCTCGGCAGAGGCCGGTCCTCGATTGCCGAGCTTGCGTTCCGCATCCCTGACTTTCTTGCCCGCATCGGGTTCCTTGGCTGTCATCGTTCTCTCTCCCATAATAGTGCCGATCGATACTGAACGGACGCGAGGCTTGAGTGTTCCGACGGCGTTCGGCAGATAATATCGCGGCATCGCGCGTTCATTTAACCGGTCTGACAAGTCAAGGATTTCGGACAGCGCTGCGGGAACTGACACTTATATGGCGCGTTCCTCCGATATCGTTTGAATTTCATGGAGGGCACTATGGGACGTGGCATCCTGCTTTGGCTGCTGGGGGTTCCGATTCCGATCATCATCCTTATCGCCCTGCTGTACCATTGAGGGGGCGACGCCATGTCCCTCTCCTCAATTGAAATAACCAGCCCCGACACGACGTCCGATTCCGCCGTCTCCTGGGCCGCCATCATCGCCGGTGCCGTCGGCGCGGCGGCGCTTTCGCTCATCCTGCTGCTCCTGGGCTCGGGTCTTGGCCTGTCCATGGCCTCGCCATGGTCGGGCCCGAGCGTCACGACCTTCGCCGTCTCGACGGCGATCTGGCTGATCGTGGTGCAGTGGCTCGCCTCGGGCGTCGGCGGCTATATCGCCGGCCGTCTGCGCACGAAGTGGAGCGGCATCCATACCGATGAGGTCACGTTCCGTGATACCGCCCACGGCTTCCTCGCCTGGGCCCTGGCGACCCTTCTCGTCGCCGGTCTCCTCGGTTCGGCCGTGACGTCGATCGTCGGCGGCGGCGCCTCGGCCGTGACCTCGATCGCCTCGGGTGCGGCCCAGGGCGCGGCCAACAAGGGGGTCGACAGCCTGTCGAATTCCTCGGGCTACTATGTCGACATGCTGCTCCGGCCGGCCCAGCCCGCCGCGGGCTCACCGGCACCGGCGGCGAATGCTGCCGACGCGCGGACCGAACTGTCCCATATCTTCGTCATGAGCCTGGCCAACGGCAGCCTCTCGGCTTCCGACAAGGATGAGGTCGTGCGCCTCGTCGCCAGCCAGACCGGCATGTCTCAGGCGGATGCCCAGAAGCGGGTCGACGACGTTGTCGCGCAGATCGACAGCGCGAAGGAGAAAATGAAGCAGGCGGCCGACGAGGCCCGCAAGGCCGGGTCGAAACTGGCGCTCATGACCTTCCTGTCTCTCCTCATCGGCGCCTTCATCGCCAGTGCGGCGGCGGCACTCGGAGGAAAGCAGCGGGACGAGTACTGATCGGCGACGGAGCCGGTTCTCACCGGCACGCGCTCATCATACATTATATATGAGGTGCAGGTCAGCGCCGCGGGAAGCATCCAAGCTTCTCGCGGCGTTTTTCCTGATTTGCCTCCCCGCGTGGGCCGCCTCAGGCCCGCTCGTCGTCGGACGCCGGATCGACGCTGTGGCGATATTCGGCGAACACCCGGAAGGCGACGACGATGATGAGGAGGATCGGCGTGGCGAGCACGGCCCCCACCGGCCCCCACAACCAGAGCCAGAATGCGAAGGACAGGAACACCAGCAGCGGCGACGTGGTCAGGCGATGGCCGACCAGGGCCGGCGTGGCGAGTTCCCCTTCCACGAGATGGCAGAGAAAATAGAGACCGGCCGGCCAGAGCGCCGCGACAGCCGTGGGCGCCACGAGAAAGCCGGCGGCGAGCAGGGCCGCAGTGACGATCAGCGGGCCGATCAGCGGAATGTAGTTCATCATGGCGGCAAAGGCGGCCCATGCCGGGGGATAGATGAAGCCCCCGCCCCAGGCCAGCAGCCCGGCGATCAGCCCCATCACGCAATTGATCACGGTGATGATGCCGAGATAGAGCGCGACTCGCCTCTCGACCCGATCGAAGAAATCGCCGGCGGACTTGCGCGCCTCCCGCTTCAGCCACAGGCGCAGGACATGGGCCTCCATCTGCCGCCGGGTGCTGAGATAGAAATACATCGTGAAGATGCACAGCAGGAACCCGCCTGCGAAGGCGCCTGAAGCAAGAGCCACCTCCAGCCAGGAACCGCCGCCCGTGCCCGCGGCGATGAGCGCCTGGACGGGCGCCTCCGCAGGACCGACCGTCGCATCGCCGAGCAGGCGGCCGAGGTCGAACAGCAGCGCGACCTTGGCCCGGAGCACCGCGATCATCGCGGGGATCTGGTCCGCCCACAGCGCCAGGGGTACCGCCAGCATGCCGGCGGCGACGAGGAGGATGGCGAGGAAGGAGACCACCACCAGCGCGGCGGCGAGGGCGCGCGGCACGCCCCGATCGGCGATCCAGTCGGTCACCGGGCCGAAGATGAGACCGAGAACGACGCCCGCCGTGATCGGCATCGAGAAGAGCTGGCTGGCCTTGAGGGCACCGACGAGGAGAATGAGGAGAATGCCGACCGCTGCATAGCGCAGCACGAGGTCGGGCGGCGGCCGCAACAGATCGGCCGGCGGATCGCCGGACGGGCCCCCTTCGACGTCGGCAGGGGGCTCGGGGGAAGCCCGACGCCGTTCATCCGAGAATCGCGAGCCTGCCATGGTCTTCCTTCTGCCGGGGGCGGCGGACCCGCCGGACGCAAGAGACGCCTCGCCTCCGCCGTGTCCCGCCCCGCGGCTCGCGCGATCAGAAGTATTTGGCAGGCTTGTTGAGGATACCCGAATTCACCGGGTCGGGCCCGATATCGTCCACGCTGGCAAGACCGAGGATTTCGGCCAGGCGGGCGCGCGCGCGATTGACCCGGCTCTTCACCGTGCCGAGCGCCACATCACACACCTCCGCCGCTTCCTCATAGGAGAACCCCATCACCCCCACCATCAGGAGAACCTCGCGATGCTCCTCCGAAAGCTGCTCCAGCGCGTGGCGGAACTCGTGCATTTCCAGCCCGCTCTCCTGGCCGCCGCGGGTGGAAAGCTGCTCGGCATACATGCCGTCGACATCCTGCACCTCGCTCCGGCGCTTGCGGTAGATCGAATAGAAATTGTTGCGGAGGATGGTGATGAGCCAGGCCCGGAGATTGGTGCCGGGCGCGAACGTGTCGAATTTCGACCATGCCTTCACCAGCGTGTCCTGCACGAGGTCGTCGGCCGCATGGATGGAGCCCGAAAGGGAAATCGCGAAGGCCCGCAGATAAGGTATTTCGGCGACGAGAAGCTCGGTGGGCGTCTTTTCCTTCTGCTCCCTGCGCGCGTCGGTGGGCGGCTTTTCAGTGAGAAGCCCGGTTGGTGCCTTTTCCGTCATTTTGCCTCCCTTTCCTTCGCCTCGAGCAGCGCGAGCAGCGCGAGAAACTTGTCAGGGATCGGCTCACTGACGATATCCTGCGAATAGGCCCGCAGGGCCTTTCCAAGCACATCCTGGATTCTGTGATCGAGCGTTATGTCATCTTCCTGACCGTTCACTTCGTTTTCAGGCTCCTCGCCATCAGAAGGCAGGACTTTCCCAGCCATTTACTCTTCTCCATCGGTCACGAAGCGCAAACCTCGGTATCCCGCTCGGCGGCATTTCTTGCCGTCCGACGTCAACTCACAAGAACAGGCCGGGCGAAGATTTGTTCCCAAGGCGTAAATATATTTCTTGCGGGTTGACGGGGCAAAGAAAGTTGCAGAGTTTTCGCGCACACGGATCATCAAGGTGGAATTCTGTGCTTCGTCGCAGGAGGAGGCTCGCATGTCGATCGCCAAGGAAGTTGCCCCCCATTTGCCTTATCTGCGACGCTTCGCGCGCGCCGTGACGGGCTCCCAGCAAAGCGGCGACGCCTATGTCGTCTCCACGCTGGAAGCCCTGATAGCCGATCCGTCCGCCATCTCCCTCGAAGCCGGGGCTCGCCTCGGCCTCTACCGCCTGTTCATCCGTTTGTGGGGTTCCGTTCCGCTGAATGCCGCCTCCCCGGCGGAGACCGGCGCCCTGCCGGGCCAGCGCAGCCTCAACCAGCTCGCGCCCCGCTCGCGCCAGGCCTTCCTGCTCCATACCGTCGAAGGCTTCCCCATCGAGGACGTCGCCGCCATCCTCGATACCGGCATCGACGAAGTCGGCATGCTTCTCGGCGCTGCGGGCCGCGAGATCGCACAGCAGATGTCGACCGACGTGCTGATCATCGAGGACGAACCCGTCATCGCACTGGACGTGGAACAACTCGTGCTCGATCTCGGCCACCGCGTGACCGGCATTGCCCGCACCCATGAGCAGGCGGTCAAGCTTGCCAATGAGAAGCCGCCGGGCCTCGTCCTTGCCGACATCCAGCTCGCCGACGGCAGCTCCGGCCTCGACGCCGTGAATGAGATCCTCCACAGCCTCGATCTGCCGGTCATCTTCATCACCGCCTTCCCCGAGCGATTGCTGACGGGCGAGAAGCCGGAGCCGGCCTTCCTGATCACCAAGCCGTTCCAGGTCGACGTCGTGAAGGCGACGATAAGCCAGGCGCTGTTCTTCGATCGCAAGGCCTCCAGTCACGCCGCCTGAACGGCGGCGGCATTCCGGCGGACTTGGCGTGGCGCCCGATCGTCCCTGCGGCGCACGCCCTCGCGGCCACACTCACCGAAACCCGGCCGGCTGCCCGAGAAAGTTGCGATACCATCGATCGCAGCTTCCTCCAGCCTGTTGTTTCAATGAACTTTCTTGATTCGGCAGCCCGTCATCTCCGGTAAACACCCTCGCGCATTTTCCAGAAAATGCTGATCGGCTTTTCGATTGGGAAAACACGTCAAAGCAACAGGCTAGAGATCGGCCCGGATGGTGACGTCGAGGCCGGTCGCCTCGAACTTCACCTGCACCTCGCCGTTGAGCTGGCGCGCCAGGATGTTGTTCAGAAGCTGCGAGCCGAAGCCGCTACGCGCGGGAATGACGACCAGCGGTCCGCCGCTCTCCCGCCAGTTCATGGCGAGCTTGCGCTCCCCTCCGGTGTCTTCGGTCGTCCATTTGAGATGGATATGGCCGGCCGGAACCGAAAGCGCGCCGAATTTCAGCGCGTTCGTCGTCAGTTCATGGAAGGCCATGCCGAGGGCGAGGGCGAGATCCGACGGCAGCCACACATCGGTTCCCTCGAAGGTCACCTGGTCGTGTCCCTCGGTGCGGTAGGGATCGAGTTCGAGGCGAACCAGGTCGGCGAGGGGAATGCGAGCCCAGGAATTCTCCACGAGCAGCGTATGGGTGCGGCTGAGCGAGACGATCCGGTCGGCGAAGGTCTGGCGGAAAGCCTTGATGTCGGTCGCCGACCGCGCCGTCAGATTGGCGATTCCCTGCACGGTCGCCAGCGTGTTCTTGACCCGGTGATGGAGCTCGCGGTTCATCAGTTGCTGATGTTCCTGGACGCGCTTGATCTCGTCGATATCCATCACGGCGACGACGGCGCCGATGATGATTCCGGCCTCGTTGCGCAGCGGGGCACCGACGATCTTGACCCAGCAATGGGTGCCGTCCCCCCGCAGGTAGTTGCATTCCAGCTCGGGTCTCTCTTCCAGGCCTGAAAGCGCGCGGACCGCCGGATATTCATGCCGCGCGACACGCCGGCCATCCTCGTGGAAGGCCGTCCAGACCTCCTCCGCCTGGCCCTCCGGCGGCGGGACCACACGATGCCGCATGATCGTCTCGATCGCGGCGTTGGCCTCGATGATCCTGCCGCTCGGCGCCGCCGCCAATACGATGCCGACCGGGACCGTCTCGATGATCGTTCTGAGCCGTTCCTCCATCTGCCGGTGCTTGGCATCGATGAGGACACGTTCGGTCACGTCGGCAAAGGCGGCCAGGGCTCCGACGATGGTGCCGTCGGCGTCGCGCAGGGGCTCGGCATTCACCGCGAATGTCAGCTTGCCATTGCCCGGAACCATAACCGCCTGCTCGACCCCGGAGCTGCTCTCCCCTTTCAGCGCCCTGGCGAGCGGCATCTCGTCGAACGGCTGCCCGCCGGGATCCGACAGTTGCGAGACCAGATCGCGATAGGACTTGCCGATCACCTGGTCGACCGTCATCTGCAGCGACTGCGCCAGCATCCGGTTGGCATAGGTCACCACGCCGCCGGCGTCGATCTCGACGATGCCGCTCGGGGTCGCATCGAGGATGCGCGCCAGCCTCTCCTCGCTCGCGGCGAGTTCGATCCCACGCCGATGCAGGCCCAGCGAAGCCTGGGCGAGCCCCTTGCCGAAAATGTTGATCTCCCGGATGGAGGTCAGCAGCTTGCCCGGCGACCCGCCGCGCTCGACGAGAGAAGCGCTCTCTGACAGGTATTCGAGCGCGAGGACCATGCGCCGGCCGATGATCCAGGCCATCAGCATGGCGAGCGAAAAGAGCGCCGTTCCCGTCAGCCCGATCAGCCAGAGGGAACGTCGCAGGGGCGCCTCCAGATCAGCCTTCGTCACCTCCACCGCCACCTGCCAATTGGTCGCCTGGGACTGCGAAAAGGCGACGAATACCCGCGTGCCGTCCAGCGACAGGCCCTTCCAGGTGCCTTCGCGCTGGCGCAGCGCCGAAACGAGGCCGTCCAGCCGCTTGCCGACATAGGCATCCTGGCCGGTGTTGCGTGCGACCACGAAGCCGTCGGCGTCCAGGATCGCCGCGTTCCAGCCCGGCGCCATCGGATTGCGCCCGATCGTGCGTACGAAATCGGCCGCCGGCAGGATAAGGCCGAGGTCGAGGTCTTCGCCGGACGCCGCAGTGACCGGCAGGCTGATCATCACGCTCGGAGATCCCGTCGCCGGGTCGGAGAAGAGATTGCTGATCGTGATCCGCCGGTCGCCATTGCCGGTGCCGAGCGAGGCCGAAGAGGTGATCGTCGGGAAAGGCCGATCGGGAAAGCCGCTCGGCGCCGCCCGCAAGCGGCCCGTGGCGTCCAGCAGGACGAGGGTCAGCCCGGTCCGGCTTCGCAGCGCATCGAGCTCCATGCGGAGGGCGCCCGGGTCGTTCCGCCTGGAGGAATCGGCGATCGCGGAAACTTCGAGCGTCGCGATGAAGCCCGCTATCTGCTGATTGAGGTCGCCGGCAATGGAGCGTGCCGTCGTCAGCGCGCCATCCTGCATCCGGCCCCGCTCGGTCTCGGCATATTTCCACAGGACGCCAGCCATGAAGAAAAAGATCGGCAGCGTCAGCGCCAAGGCAAAGGCGATGAGATGCCAAAGCATCGAACGCTCGCGGATATTTGCCTGTGGTGTCTTCATTCCCTGGGAGATTCCTGGCGGTCGATCACGAAAGGACGCCGCCGGATCGGCTCGCGGGCCCTTCGCGCGGAACTACTTGCAACCGTCGCGTAAATCGGATCACCGCCCGCAGGAAAGCAGCGGGCACTCGCCGATCGTTTGGGGCTCAACTCCCCGGAATGCAAGCCGGTTCCGCATCACCGCGCGCTCCCGCCGGAGAGCGGCGACCGCCAGCCTATCCGCCGAGAACCATGTGCTCCTGCCGCATCCCGCTGTTGTCATGATCGAGCGCTTCTCCCCCGCAGATCCCGCCGTATCGCGGCCTGCCGCGCGCCGCCTCCTGGCGGGAGGAGGCGCCGCCGTCCCATCGGGCCTGGCTGGTGACGGCCCGTTCGGCATCGCCGTATATTCCGCATCCGCGTTCGCGATCCCTCAGGCGGCCGGAGCGGGCGCTCCCGCCGGGCATTTCCCGAACTCGACCGGCCGCAATTTCTCGCCACCGGACCTCAAGCTCGACTATGTTAAAAGACATAGCGGCATGCAATAATATTGCCTATCGAAATGAACCTCGCGCCAGGCAAGATCCACCTGTGGCGACCTTCGTGACGCTGGCACCTGATGACAGAGATGCAACTTGCTCCCGACGCCGTCGTCCTGATCGTCGAGGACGAGCCGATCATCGCTGCGTCGATAGAGCTTTTCCTGACCGACCTCGGCGCGAAGGATATTCATGTCGCCCGAAATTCGCATCTGGCCTTCGCCCTGATCGAGCATCGGCGTCCGACGCTTGCACTCGTGGACTGGCAGTTGCGGGAGGAGACGTCCGCGAACCTGGTCTCCCGTCTGCGGGAACTCTCGGTCGGGATCATTCTCGTGACCGGCTACAGCGAGAGCCAGCATATCGGAGAGGATTGGGTGGGGCTCGTCGTGCTCGAAAAGCCCTTCGGCGAGGATGCCCTTCGGGCGGCGATCGCCAGAGCGATGTCCACCGTGGAGCCGGTCAGGCACGACAAATGAAAAGAGCGGCCCGAAAGCCGCTCCTGAAGACAAGTGAAAAGAGCGGCCCGAAAGCCGCTCCTGCACCTGTGATGAACCTTCGGCATCACGCCTTGTCGACGACCTTCTTGACCGCGTCCTTGGCCTTCCCCACCACTTCCTGAGCGCGGCCCTTCTGCTTCTGCATCGCGCCCTCGGCCTCCAGGCCGGTGTCGTCGGTCGCCCGGCCGGCGCCCTCTTTGATGGAACCCACGGCCTGGTTGGCGACGCCTTTGATCTTGTCCGTCGTACTGCTCATGATCGGTCTCCTGATGCAGGTTGCGAAGAGTCTCGTGCATCTGCATCGAAAACGTCCATGCGGTGCAGCGGTTCCGCGCGGCGGCAAAATCCGTCGGCCGGAACAACGGCCAAGAGGGTGCCCATGGGGCCGGAGGTTCGGACGTTCCTCGGGGGGACGTTCATTCGCCGCGCTGGACGGGGCCCTGCTCGATACGCCTCGCGACGGGGCCGGACTCCTCCGACGGCTTTGCCAGTCGAGCAATCGTGTGGCGCTTCCTAAAAACAGCCACATTGTCGCGGGTCTGTATCAATTTGGCCGTCGCGAGCAGCCCGACGATATACCCTGACTGCATAGCTATGGTGATGAGCATGAAGCTAATTGCATAGCTAAGCACCCAGGGGGACGGCAGACCGACGATTACCCAGTATAGAACGATCACCAAAAATGTGGTGATAACGAAACCAGGCCACCGCAAAAGCGGTGCGCAAAGAAAGCCGGCGGTGAGGAACGCGGCCCAGATCAGCATAGTTTCCGACTTCCATTGCCTGACTTTCCGTAGCACGCGCGGACTGTAGTATCAACGCCGCTGAGGGACAAAGTCGTTTACCACGGCGGAATTTAACAGGGAAGCCTTCTCACCCGGATAGAATCGATCGAACCATGATCAATGCCCCCGGCGGGGCATTCGACACGCAACGGGACGCCGCCAAGACGTTATTGTGCGGTGCAGCAAAATTCCAATCAACTATAATGCAGTGCAATATACGGAAACATCGGGCATGCATTTACACGACGGGCATAAAATGGAAGTTAAACTGGGAGCCTTCGGAATATTATCTCACAAATATCTACCCTGATACCGCCTTTTTTACGAATTAATGACAATTTATCTCTTCGATAAGGAAGCCTTATTTCTCAATACTGTTGACATATTGGGGGCAATAGCTCGGATTGATCGTTTGGTTCAATTCGCAATGCCACAGATTGCCACATTGTCACCGCATTCCTGATGTCCCATAAGGATCAATACTTGCTGGTAAAAACGGTATAGCGTAGCTTCGAGCCGGTCGTAGGTTATTCGGCAGCAGGGTGTTGCTGCAGAAGAGGATCATTCTCAATGGCGACGAACATTTCCAAGGCTGTGCGGCCGTTCGAGACGGACGTGCGTGCTCCCGTGGGGGGCGTTTCAAAGCGGTGCTTCGATATCCTGTTTGCGCTCTTCGTGCTTGCTCTCTCGGCTCCGGTGATTCTGGTGTTGGCGGCGCTCGTGAAGCTTTCCGACGGCGGCCCGGTCTGCTTCCGCCACAAGCGCATCGGATACAGCGGAGAAGCCTTCTCCTGCCTGAAGTTCCGTACGATGGCGGTGGACGCCGACAGAATATTGAGGGAGCACCTCGAAAAGAACCCCGAGGCGATGCGCGAGTGGATCGAGACTCGCAAGCTGAAGAAGGATCCGCGGATCACACCGCTGGGACGGGTCCTGCGGATGTCCAGTCTCGACGAACTGCCGCAGCTCCTCAACATTCTGCGCGGCGAAATGAGCATCGTCGGCCCGCGGCCGGTGGTTTCCGACGAGATGGGGCATTACGGTGCCGATGCCGCCGCCTATCTCCGCGCCCGTCCGGGCCTTACCGGGGCGTGGCAGGTCAGCGGCCGCAGCGACGTCTCCTATCCCTTCCGTGTGGCGCTCGACCGCAACTATGTCGAACAATGGTCGATGCTCAACGATCTCGTGATCATCGCGAAGACGATCCCTGCGGTCTTCCTGGCCAAGGGCAGCTATTGATCGGGTGCCGCTGATCACGGGCGGCGGTTGATCCCGCCGGCTTCGGTGACGTCCGGCGCGGAAAATCGAGCGGCGACGTCACGCTCTCAGGGGAATTGTCCCCGAACATCATCTCAGATCTCCGGCGTCCGCCCGTGCCAGCTATCGCATATGCATGCGAGGCCTGCATCGGACACGCCGGTACCAGGGAGAACTGCGTGCGGGTCGCTATCATCCACTACTGGCTCGTCGGCATGCGCGGGGGCGAAAAGGTCCTCGAGGCGCTGTGCGATATGTTTCCGAACGCCGACATCTACACCCACGTCGTCGTTCCCTCCGCGATCTCGGACCGTCTCAAGGCGCACAGCATCAAGACCTCGTTCATCGCGCGCCTGCCGAGGGCGGCGAAGATGTACAAATCCTACCTGCCGCTGATGCCGCTTGCGCTCGAACATCTCGACCTGCGGGGGTACGACCTCGTCATTTCCAGCGAGTCCGGCCCGGCGAAGGGCATCATCCCGCCGCCGTCCAGCGTCCATGTCTGCTACTGCCACTCGCCGATGCGGTACATCTGGAACATGTATCACGACTACCGCGAGGGAGCCGGCCCGGTCGCGAGGCTGGCCATGCCGCTCCTCAGCCATTATCTGCGCTCATGGGACGAGAGCTCGGCATCGCGCGTCGATCATTTCGTCGCCAACTCGCATACGGTCGCCAACCGCGTGCGCAAATATTACCGGCGCCAGGCCCGCGTGATCCACCCTCCGGTGGCGGTCGACGACTTCTCGCCGGTGCCGGATTCGGAGATCGGCGACTATCACCTCATGGTCGGCGAACTCGTGTCTTACAAGCGGCCCGACCTGGCGGTGGAAGCCTTCAACCGCTCCGGCCGCAAGCTCGTGGTGATCGGCGGCGGCGAGATGCTCAAGCAGATCTCCCGCATGGCCGGCCCGACGGTGCAGGTCCTGGGTCCGCAACCCTTCGACGTGCTTCGCCACCATTACGCCCATTGCCGCGCGCTGGTGTTCCCGGGGGAAGAGGATTTCGGCATCATCCCGGTGGAAGCGATGGCGAGCGGACGGCCGGTCGTCGCCTTCGGACGGGGCGGCGCCACCGAAACGGTGCTCGACGGCACGACGGGGCTTCTCTTTGAGGAGCAGACGGTCGACTCGCTGATGGAAGCGGTCGAACGCCTCGATACCATGCCGCTCGACCGGACGGCGATCCTGCGCCATGCGCAGCGCTTCAATCCCGCCCGCTTCCGGCGCGAGATGGAGATCCTCATCAATCAGGCCCTGGCGGAGAATGCCGCGCCGGTGCCGGCGGCTGCCGGCGAGATCGGGCTCGTCCCCGCCCCCGCGCGAGTGGGAGGGCTGCATGGCTGACGGGCTTCACGAGGTCGCCGGCGGCACGCCGCCGGTCGAGCGCCCGCCGATGCGGGTGGCGGTCTTCAACGTCAAATACAGCCCCAATCTCGGCGACGGCGTCATCGCGCTGTGCCTTGAATGGGCGCTCGCCGCCCGGCTCGGCAATGCCGAGGTGCGCTCGCTCGATCTCGCCGGCCGGCAGGACTATGTCGCGCCCTCCGGAGCGGGCCTGCGCCGGCTCAAGCTCGCGCTGCTGCAGCGCCTGCCGGGGCCGCTGCGGGACAAGGTCGTCGAGTTCGCGCTCGGCCGCCTGCTGCAGCGCCGGCTCAAGCCCGCCTGGCGCCGGGCATTGGCCGGCACCGATGCCGCCGTGTTCGGCGGCGGCCAGCTCATCCAGGACGGCGATCTCAATTTCCCGCTGAAGCTCGCAGCCGCGGCCGACGAATGCCATCGGCGCCACATGCCGACGGCGGTGTTCGGCGTCGGCGTCGCCAAAAGCCGCTCCGAACGGGGCCGCCGCCTGTTGGCGCCTCTGCTCAACGCGCCGTCGCTCGCCCACCTCGCCGTGCGGGACGCCCAGTCGATCTCCAACCTGTGCGCCTACTGCGAGCGACCGGCCGAGCTTTGCCGCGATCCCGGCCTGCTCGCGGCGAGGCTGTGGCCGTCGCCGCCGAGGCCCGGCCGCGAGCGGGCCCTCATCGGCGTCGGCATCACCCATCCGGTCGTGCTGAACCATCATCACTCGCACGGCGCCGACCGTACCGGCACGGCCGACGGCATCGAGCAGTATGGCCGCATCGTCGACATGCTGGTCTCCAGCGGCTTCGACGTCCTGTGCTTCTCGAACGGAGCGGGGGAGGACGAAGCCTTCATCGCCGCCGCTCGCCAGCGGCTGCTGCGCGCCGGCGGGGCGAAGGCCCATGTCGCCGTCGCGCCCCGCCCGCCGACGCCGCGCGCCCTGGCGGAACTGATCGCCGGCTGCGACGGCGTCGTGTCGCACCGCCTGCATGCGGGCATCGTCGCCTATTCCTACGGCGTGCCGTCCATCGGCCTGCGCTGGGACAGCAAGCTGGATGCCTTCTTCGAGGCGGTCGGGCGCGTTCCCTACATCGTCGATTTCGATGCCGCCGCGGTCGGCGGCATCGGCGCGCTGATGGTTCGCGGCGTGGCGGAAGGGGTGAACGCCGATATCCGCCGGCGCACGCTCGACGACGCTGAAGCGGGGATCGACCGGTTGGCCGACGCCCTGGCGCGGGCCATCGAGCAGCGGCGGACCGATCCCTCCGCCTCGGGGGCCGAGCCCCTGGCCTTCGTATCATCCATCGTGGCGGCAGGTTCCGCATGAGCATCGAACCGATCGGCATTGTGACCTTCCTGGCCGGCTTTCTCGTGCTCTGGTTCGGTCCGCTGCTCGGCATTTTTTTTCTCACGAGCTTCTCCCTGCTCGGCGCCGCGGCGGCGATCCAGCTGCCGGCTCTCGGCGGCACCAGCATCCAGCCGGTGCATCTGATGCTCGCCTTCTTCGCGCTGTCCGTCATGCTTCAGCCCAAGGGCCTGTCGCTGGCGATGCAGAGCCTCACCTGGCCCGGTCCGGGCTATTGGCTGCTCATGCTCGTGGCCTATGGCGTCCTGACGGCGGTGCTGCTGCCGCGGCTCTTCTCCGGCGCGACCGTGGTGTTCTCGCCCTCGCGCTCGGCCGAAGGCGGCCATATCATCACCACCGCCCTCAAGCCGGGCGCCGCCAACATCACGCAGACCTTCTACTTCGCCAGCGATCTCCTCTGCTTTGCCGCCATCCCCCCACTGGTCATCAGGGGCGGCACCCGTATCGTCGTCCGCGCGATAATGGTCGCCGCCGGCCTCGACCTGTTCTTCGCCGTCGCCGATCTCGTCACCTATGTCACCCATGCGCCGGACGTGCTCGCCTTCATCCGCAACGCGAATTACCGCCTGCTGGACGACGGCGAGATCGGCGGATTCAAGCGCATCGTCGGGTCCTTCTCCGAGGCGAGCGCCTATGGCTATGCCACGGTCGGCCTCTATGCCTTCTGCCTGCAGCTCTGGCTGAGAGGGGTCGGCGGCGCGTGGACGCTCACGCTCTCGATCGCGCTGCTGATGACGCTCGTCCTGTCGACGTCGACGACGGTCTACGCGACGCTCGCCGCCTATTCGCTCATCGTTTCCGTGCAATGCGTGACCAAGCTGTCCCGCGGCGACGCCACCAGCCGCATGCTCGTCTATCTCATCGCCGAGGTGACGGCGGCGCTGGCCCTCCTCGCCCTGGCCGCGCTGCGGCCCTCGGTGCTGGCGATCTTCAACGACCTGTTCAGCGCGGCCGTCACCAACAAGCTGACGACCCAGTCCGGCATCGAGCGGTCGAGCTGGAACACCCAGGCCTGGCGCAACACGCTCGACACCCTCGGCATGGGCACCGGCCTCGGCAGCGTGCGGGCCTCGACGCTGGTGCTCGCCATCCTCGCCAATCTCGGCGTCGTCGGCCTGTTCGGCTTCGGCGCCCTGTTCGGCAGCCTGGCCGTGGCGCGACGGACGGGACCGGCCCTGACCGACGAAGACCATATCGGCCGGGCTGCGATCTCCACCTGCACGGCGCTGGTCATCGCCGCTCTCATCGGCTCGCCTGGCGTCGACCTCGGCCTGCCCTTCTACACTTTCGCCGGACTGGCCGGCGGCCTTGCGCTCCAGGCGCGCGGCCGGCGGGCCGCCGTTCCACAGCTTCGGGCGGTGGAGCGCACCCCCGCCATGCATGGGAGCGCAGCATGAGCAGAACCGCCCTTCATGCCGGACCTTTCGTTCCGGCCCCCTACCCCGCAGCCCTTGAAAACGTCCCGGCCGACGTCGCCTCTCTGAGGTCCGGCCCGGCGAGGACAGGAAGAGAACGCGATGTATAATCCCGTTTCCCCGAACGGCGTCGTCGGCTTCGTCCAGGATACGGCGCGTCAGCCCGAGCGGGCGGTGAGCCTGCGCGAGGTCGGGCGTTTCCTGCGCGGCTCGCTCACCGCCATCCTCGGCGGAGCGGTGGTCTGCGCCGTGCTGGCGCTCGCCTATGTTCTTCTGGCGACGCCGACCTATCTGGCCACCGCAAGCCTGATCATCGATCCCAACAAGGCGCACACGATCCTCGACAACTCGACCCAGCAGACCGATCCTCTCGATTTCGCGCAGGTCGACAGCCAGGCCCAGGTGGTGCAGTCCGACGCGGTCGCCACCATCGTCATCAACAAGCTGCATCTGCTCGACGACCCCGAATTCAAGCCGTCGGGCGGGGGCATCCTCTCTTATCTCACCTCCTGGCTGAAGGCGGCACCTCCGCCGCTCACGCCGGAGCAGCGGGCCCAGGCGGCGATGCGCTATGCGCTCGACGTCTTCGGGGGCCGTCTCGACGCCCATCGCATCGGCCAGTCCTACCTGATCCAGGCGACGTTCCGGTCCAACGATGCGGACAAGGCGGCCCTGATCGCCAACGCCGTTGCGGACGCCTATATCGAGCAGGATCTGAACGCCAAATCGGACGCCCTGGAAAAGGGCAGCCAATGGCTCGACCAGCGCCTCGCCGCCCTGCGCGGGCAGGCGAACGATGCCGTGCGCGCCTATGAGCACTACAAGGCGATGGGCGACGCGCAGACGTCGAGCGGGGACGCCAGCGCCAAGCTCGCCGAACTGCAGGGCGCCTCGGAGACCTACCGCCAGATCTACGAGACCTTCCTGCAGAAATTCACCGAGGCGGTGCAGAAAGTGTCCTTCCCGGTCGCCGACGCGCGTGTCATCTCCGCAGCGTCCAAGCCGAGCGCCCCGACGCCCAAGCCGACGCTCGTCATCCTCTTCGCCGCGGTGTTCGGCGCCTTCATCGGCACCGGCGTGAGCTTCGCCCGCCGCAGCATGGACCGCGGCCTGCGCTCGCCGCGCCAGCTCGAACAGGAAACCGGCCTCGACTGCCTCGGCACGGTGGGCCGGCTCGGGCGCCCCGCCCAGAAGGCCCGCAAGAAGACCGGGCCGGACGGCGCCGAGGGCGCGACGCCCGAATCCCCCGCCGACAACGAGCGCGCGCTCACCGTCGACCTGCGCCAGATCAAGGCTTCGATCAATGCCGGCCTCATCGGCCGCAAATCGCGCTGCATCGGCATCGTCTCCGTCGACAAGGGCGAAGGAGCGACGACGATCGCAAGCTACCTTTCAGTGCTCTACGCCGTTTCCGGCAACCGCACGCTGCTGGTCGACGGCAGCCTCGAAAATCCGACCGTGAGCCGGAACTTCGCGCCGGACGCCGAGGCGGGGCTGATGCAGGTGCTCGACGACCGCGCCCGCCTGGCCGACCTCGTGCTTCCCCAGACCCGCAGCGGCCTCTTCGTGTTGCCGATCGGCAAGGCCGAATCGGCGGCGACGCCCGGCGACCGCATCGGATCGGAGAAGTCGGCCCTGCGCATCGACGACATCCGCCAGAACTTCGACACCATCATCTTCGACCTGCCGGCCCTGGCGACCTCGCCGGACGCACGGGCCATCGCGCCGTTCCTCGACGGCATCGTCCTCGTCGCAACCTATGGCCGGACCTCCGCCGGCGCGCTTTCCCATGCCGCGATGTCGCTGCGCGCCATCCGGGCCAACCCCCTGGGCGTCGTCGTCAACAAGATGAGCGCCCGTGACCGCAAGATCTGGACCGAATGATGAGCAGCAATCCTGGCGCGTCGCACGATCTCACGCCGGAAGCGGGCCTGAGCCCCGGCATGTCCGCTTCCCTCATGACGGCCGACGAACCGGCGGCCCGCCTCTCCGCGGCCGGACAGGCCGTCGCTGCCGACGGGCAGCCAGGCCCGGCGCCGGCCCGGCCGGCGAGGCTGGCCGTCGCGCTCGCCACCATCGGCCGGCCGGACGTGGTGGTGCGGACGGTCGGCGAGATCAAGGCGCAGACGCGCCGGCCCGACGAGATCCTCGTCTGCGCGCCGACCGAGCGCGACGTCGGCAATATCGCCGACCTCCATCCGGACGTGCGGCTCCTGATCGGGCGCCTCGGCCTCACCACCCAGCGCAATTACCTGATGGAAAACCTCGAGGCGGCCGACATCGTCGTCTTTCTCGACGATGATTTCATCCCGGACGCGCATTATCTCGAATTCGTCGAAACCCTGTTTGCCCGCTATCCCGACGTGGTGATGACGACGGGCCGGGTGCTCGCCGACGGCATCCTCGGGCCGGGGCTCGACTTCGCCAGCGCCCGCACCGCCATCGACGCCGCTGCCGGCGATCCCCACGACATCGAGGATGTCCGAGACGTCTATAACGGCTATGGCTGCAACATGGCGATCCGGCTCGATCCGGTGCGCCGCCACAACATCCGCTTCGACGAGAAGCTGCCGCTCTATGGCTGGCTCGAGGACGTGGACTTCAGCCGGCAGCTCGCCCGCTACGGACGCATCATCAAGGCGGCGGCGACGCGCGGCGTGCATCTCGGCGTCAAGGGCGGCCGGCAGACCGGCACCCGCCTCGGCTATTCGCAGATCGCCAATCCCTTCTATCTGATGCGCAAGGGGACCTGCTCGCCCGCCAAAGCCCTGACCATCGCGGCCCGCAACGTCCTCGCCAATCTCGTCCGCAGTATCAGGCCCGAGCCGCATGTCGACCGTCGCGGCCGCATATCGGGCAACAGCCGCGCCCTCCTCGACCTCCTGACCGGACGGCTCAGCCCGGGCCGCGTCCTTTCCCTCTGAACGGGATTCGCAGAATGATCGAAACGATGCAGCGCATCGAAACCGGGACCCGGGCGCCCGCCGTGCCCGGGCGGGTCGTCGTCATCAATGACGCCTCCTTCGCCCGGGGCGGCGCCACCGGCATCGCCCTGAGCTCGGCCGAGCTTCTGCAGGCGCGCGGCGTCGACGTGACCTTCATCAGCGGCGACAGCGGCGAGCAGGCCGCCGCCCTCGGCCATCGCTTCGAGATCGTGCCCCTCGGCGGCACCCATATCCTCGGCGGACCGCGGGTGAAGGCGGCGCTGGACGGTCTCTACAACGGCGCCGCCGAGCGCTTCCTGGCCGCCTGGATCGCCCGCAACGACACGCCCGACACCGTCTACCACCTGCATGGCTGGTCGAAGGTGCTGTCCCCCTCGATCTTCCGTGCGCTGAAGCCGGTGGCGCCGCGCCTCGTCGTCAACGCCCACGATTTCTTCCTCGTCTGTCCGAATGGCGGCTTCTTCAACTTCCGCACCGAGAAGCCCTGCGACCTCGCGCCCATGAGTCTCGCCTGCCTCGGCACCAATTGCGACCGGCGCCATTACGCACACAAGCTGTGGCGCTCGGCCCGGCAGGGGGTTCGCCGCCTCCTGTCGGATCTGGGGCGGAGCGACAGCACGATTCTCGCGGTGCACGAGGGCATGCTGCCCCATCTCGCCCGCGGCGGCCTCGCCGGAGCGCGCCTCAGAGCCCTGCGCAATCCCGCCGCGCCCTGGCGCAGCCAGCGCATCGAGGCCGAGCGCAACCGCACCTTCGTCTTCGTCGGCCGGCTCGAATCGGACAAGGGCCCCGATCTCCTGGCGGCGGCCGCGCGCAAGGCGGGCGTGCCCCTGAAGATCATCGGCGGCGGTCCGCTGGATGCCATGCTGGCAAGCGACTATCCCGAGGCCGAGCGCGTGGGCTGGAAGACGCGGGCGGAGATCGTCGAGGAGATCGCGGACGTTCGGGCGCTGGTCATGCCGAGCCGCTATCGCGAGCCTTTCGGCCTGGTGGCCATGGAGGCGCTGACGAGCGGCCTGCCCATCGTGGTGCCGAGCTATGCGATGCTCGCACAGGACGTCACCGAAGGCGGCTTCGGCCTCGCCTGCGACCCCCACGACGTCGACGCCCTGGCCGGCGCCCTCGGGCGGCTGGCGGCGGACGATGCCCTGCTCGCGCAGATGAGCCTGCGGGCCCATCGCGAGGCCCACCGCCTCGCGCCGACCCAGGCGGAATGGACGGACGCCCTGCTCGGCCTCTACGCCGACCTGCTCGCCGGCGAGAACCGCCGCCCCGAACCGACGGACCGTTCCATCAGATGGGGAAGCGCGGCATGAGCGACACCATGATCCTGAACGACGCCACTGCTCCGGTCGCGGCGCAGGCGGCGGCCGGCACCAAGCTCCTATTCGTGACCGGCACGCTGCATATTCCGCAGGCCTATGGCGGCGTCGAGGTCAACACCCACGAATTGGCGCAGGAAGTCATCGCCAGGGGCTATCCGGCCTCGGTGCTGTGCAAGCTGTCGCTGCGCGACAGCTTCGGCGCATTCCGTGCCGTCGCCAACCGCCTGCGCGGCGCGCAATTGTGGACCGACGGGAAGCTAGGCTATCCCGTGCATCGCTCCCTCCGCCCGTGGACGGATCTCAAGGGCCTGCCCCTGCCGCAGGTCGCCATCGTCCAGAACGGCAACATGGTCAGGCTCGGCAAGGCCTTCCGGGAGCGCGGCATCCCTTCGATCGCCTATCTGCACGGCCTGGAATTCGTCGAGGGCAAGGTGCGCTGGCAAGGCGAGGCCGCCGACCTGCCCTTCCAGGCCTATATCGCCAATTCGGAGTTCACCGCGAGGCTGCTCGAGGCCCGCTTCGGCATCAAGGCGCACATCATTCCGCCGGTCTTCCGGCCGGAGCGCTACAGGACGGCGGCCGTCGGCCGTTCGGTCACCTTCATCAATCCGGTGCCGGTCAAGGGCGTCGAACTCGCGCTGTCGCTGGCCGAATTGTGCCCGGAGATCCCGTTCCGCTTCGTCAAGGGCTGGCCGCTCTCTCCGCGCGAGCTGATGGCGCTCAAGCGGCGCGTCGCGCAGCTTCCGAACGTCACGCTGATGGAACGCGCCTCGGACATGCGGCCGGTCTACAGCGATACGCGCGTCCTGCTGGTGCCGAGCCAGTGGCAGGCCGAGACATGGGGCCGCGTCGCCTCCGAAGCACAATATAGCGGCATTCCGGTCCTCGCCAGCAATCGCGGCGGCCTGCCCGAGGCCGTCGGCCCCGGCGGCACCATCCTGCCCCATGACGCCCCGGCCGCCATCTGGGCCGAGGCGTTGCGCCAGCTGTGGCAGGAGGGCGATTGCCACGCGGAGAAGTCCGCCGCCGCCCTCGCCTATTCCAGGCGTGCCGCCATCGATCTCGACAGCCAGGTCGACGCCTTCCTGTCCGTGGTCGGGAGCGTCCTGTCGTGATCGCCCTGCGCCGGTGGCATCCGGCCGCGGTCAGCGGCCGAATGCCGTCAGGCCTGCGATCGGCATGCCCGCGATCATTTGGCCGCGTAGGCCCTCACATAGTCGACATACATCACCGAGGGGTCCGGCATGCCGGCCGTGGGCCAGCCCGCACCGCAGCTCAGATCGACGAGAATATAGAAGGGCTGGCGGAATTCCGGCGGGGTCGGCTTCTCCCACACCTGCTTGCGATCGAAGTAGAAGCGGATGGTCGTCGCGTCGACGCTGACGCCATAGGTGTGGAAGTCCTGATAGAGCGAGCCTTCCGGCACCGGCACCCGCTGGTGATCGGACACGCTCTGCTTCGGATTCTTCCGATCCCAGACATGCACCGACGCCGTGTATTTGTCCGGCATCGAACCGTAATGCTCCATCACGTCGATCTCGGAGGTATGGCTCGAGCGGTCGAGGCCGATCAGCCAGAAGCCCGGCCACACGCCCGGGCCTCCCGGAAGCTTGGCCCTCATCTCGAAATAGCCGTATTGCTGGGAGAAGCCCTGGCCCTTGGCGTCGACGGAGGCGAGCAGGCCGGAAAGCCATTTCGGACCGTCACCCTTGCGCATCTCGATGCTGAGGATGCCGTCCTTGACGGCGAAGGGGAAGCCCGGACGGGGATCGACGAACTTCGCGTCGCCGAAGGCGCCGTTCCAGGGAATATGGGCGATCCAGCGTGTTCCCGGTCCCCAGGGAGAAACGCTGAGGCTGTCGAACGGCTCGTCGAATGTCACCTTGTACTGCGAAAGATCAAGACTGTCGCCTTCGGCGGCCCGGACCGGCCCTGCCAGAATAAAGGCCATGCCAGTCATGAATATCAAGCCGGGCAGTCTGCGCATTTGGATGTCCTTCGGTTGAGCGGCGTGTCGCCGCCGATTTCGACACCCATGAATAGTTTCAAGAGAAGTTGACGATATTATGTTCCAACATCAAGAAAATTCGTCAATTCCTCCTTGAGTCGTTAATATTCTATACAATATTGACACAATATACGCTCACGATAACTTTATCTGCCTTGGAAACTTTACGTTTTAGATTCGTTCTATTCTCGAAATGAGAGACGCAACAGGAGCGCCGTCGTAACTTGACAGCCACAACCGAATTTGTTCCCGAGAAAGCCAAGCCGGGCCGGCTTGCACGCAACTCGGCGCTCGGCGCCGTTGCGGGAATGTCCACGAGCCTGTCCAGCTTCCTGTGCGGCATCATCGTGGCGCGGGCGCTCGGCGTCGCGGGAACGGGCACGGTCGCCTACATCATCTGGATCGTCGTGACGCTCGCGCCGGTCGTCGATATCGGCATGCAGGCATCGATCGGACGCTACACCCCCGAATTTCGCGGCCGGGGCGAGCATGCCCTCGCCGAGACCCTGTCGGGCTACCTCTACCGGGTGCTTCTCTGCTCGGTGGGCGTGGCGGTCGCGATCGTCGCCCTCGTCGCGAGCTTCCCGGCGCTGACGCAATGGGTCGGCATCCAGGACGGCGGCGTGACCCCGCTCGGCGGCGAAAGGACACTCCTGGCGCTGATGGCCGTCTATATCGCCATGCAGGTGCTGGGCACCTACAGCTACGCCTATCTGCGCGGGTCGCAGGCCTTCGGTACCGTGGCCCGCTTCGCCACGCTGTCGCTCGGCGTGCAGCTCGCCAGCGTCGCGGTCGGCAGCCTGGTCGCCGGCGTGACGGGTGCCCTGGTGGGCTATATCGCAGGCCAGCTCATGCCTGGGCTCGCCTCCCTGCGCTTCATCGGCCGCAGGGGTGAAATCGATCCCGACCTACGCCAGCGCATTCGCCGCTATGCCACCTTCGCCTGGGCGGCGAACGTCGCCAATGCGTTCGTCTGGTCGCGCATCGAGATCTTCTTCCTCGCCCGCAGCTGGGGCCCGCACGCGGTCGGCATCTTCACCGTCGCCATGGCCCTGTCGAGCTTCGCCACGCAGGGGCCAATCATGCTGACCACGGGCGTGCTGGCGCATTTTTCCGAACAGCACGGACGAGGCGAGCTCGACGCCATGAAGGAGGCCTGCGCCACCGGAACCCGCCTCCTCGCCCTGCTGATCTTCCCGTCCTGCCTCGGCATGGTGGCGATCATGCCCGTCCTGCTGCCGCTGCTCTACGGGCATGCCTTCACCGAGGCGGTGCCCGCCGGTATCATCCTGGTCAGCGCGGCGGCGATCACCGCCTCCACGGTGATCTCGACCAACCTGCTCTACGCCATGGAACGCAGCGATTTCATCTTCGCGACCTCGCTCTTCGGCGGCGTGCTCGCCGTGCTCGCTGGCTTCTTCCTCGTGCCTGTCTTCGGCATCCTCGGCGCCGCGGCCGGGCGCGCCTTCATCCAGCTCACCATGGTCGCGATCGGATGCTGGTTCGTGGTACGCCGTCTGAAATGCCCGCTGCCTTTCGCGGCACTCGGGCGCCTCTTCGCCGCTTCGGCGCTCTCCTCCCTGTGCGCCGGCATATGCGTGGCCGCCATCGGCGGACCGCTTTCCCTTTTCGTCGCCATACCCGTGGCCGCGGCCGTCTATGTCGTGGGCCTCAAATATCTGCGGCCGCTCCCGCCCGACGATCTCGTGATCCTGCGCGGGGTGGCGGGAATGCTGCCGTCCGCGATGCGGCGCCCCGCTCGCGCCGTCATTGCCTATGTGGAGGCCTGATGCAAAATCCATCGATCCTGAAACGTCTCGCCGCCGTCGCCTTGCTGGCCGCGTCCTGTCTCGGCGCCGCCCTTCCCGCCTGGGCCGAGGATTATCGCCTCGGCGCGCAGGACAAGGTCCGCATCAAGGTGGTGGACTGGCAGGCCGGCGAGAAGCAGCTCTATGAATGGATCGAGCTGACGGGCGACTACTCGGTCGGCGCCGACGGCGCGATCTCCCTGCCGCTGATCGGCAACGTCCCCGCCCGCGGCAAGACCCCTGGCGAATTGGCGACCGCCATCTCGGATCTCGTCAAGACGCGGGCCAATCTGCTGATCCAGCCGAGCACGTCGGTGGAGGTCGTCCAGTTCCGCCCGATCTATGTGCTCGGCGACGTCGATAAGCCCGGCGAGTACAGCTACCGCCCGGACCTCAGCGTCCTGCAGGCGGTCAGCATCGCCGGCGGTTTCTTTCGTCCGCCCGACGTCGCCAACATGCGCCTCGGCCGCGACACCATCAACGCGCAGGGCGATCTCGACAACGCCAATCTCGATCTGCGCCGCATGCTCGCCCGCAAGGCGCGCCTCGAAGCGGAACAGGCCGGCGCGACGACGATCGCCGTGCCGGACGCGCTCAAGGGCAGCCCGGACGGCCCGGCGCTGATCGCCGCCGAGCAGACGATCATGGCGGCCCGCCGTGACCAGCTCAAGGCCCAGCTCACCGCCATCGCCGGCCTGAAGGACCTCTACACCAAGGAAATCGCCTCGCTGGATGAAAAGAAGACCGCCGAAGACCAGCAGCTCGACAACGCCATGCGCGAGCTGAAGAGCATCAGCGGCCTGGTCAATCAGGGCCTGGCCCTCAGCTCGCGCCAGTTCGCGCTCCAGAGCAGCGTGTCCGACGCCCAGGCCGCCGTCGTCGACAATGCGACGCAGCGCATCCGCGCGCAGCAGGAAATGTCCAAGGCCGAGCGGGAAGGCATCGATCTCCAGCAGTCCCGCAAGACCGAAATCGAAGGCAGCCTGCGCGACACCGCGGCCGCCATCGAGCAGGATGCCGCCAAGATCGCGACCGCGCGCGGCCTGATCCAGGAGGCGATCGCCACCGGCCGCAGCGACGCCACCCAGCAGATCTCGGCGCCTCCCACCTATACCATCGTGCGCGCCGCCGACGGCCACACATCCCGCCTGCAGGCCGACGAAGGCACCGCCGTGCAGCCGGGCGACGTCGTGCGCGTCACCATCCCGATGCCCTTGCCGGGCGCTTCGTCGGGCGCGGCGATCCCGCAGGCCGGACAGCCGGCGGACACGCAGGGCGCCCCATCGCAGACCCAGTGATCGCCGGCGTGTCGGCCGAACGCGGACGCCGGAGGGACGAAGCCCCCGGCTGTCCGGCGACGAGGGCCAGGGTGACGGCGGATGCGGCGAAGCCGGGCTCGCCGGGCCATGCGAGTTCCTCTATCGTGCCTCGAAAGCATGGATCGCCCCGCCGGGCGATGTCGGGAATTCACGCATGACCAGCCCGTCTCTACCGACGATCGTGATCGGCGCCGGCGCCGCGGGGCTCGCCGCGGCGCGGGCGCTGATCGATGCGGGCGTCGATACGCTCGTGCTGGAGGCGCGCGCCCGGATCGGCGGGCGTGCCTGGACGGTCCGGCATGCCGGCATGCCGCTCGATCTCGGCTGCGGCTGGCTGCATTCCGCCGACAGGAACCCGTTCCGTGCGATTGCGGAACAGCAGGGCTTCACACTCGACCCGACCGCGCCGACCTGGGACCGCCAATATGGCAATCTGGGTTTCAGCCAAAGCGATCAGGCGGCGTTCCACCGGGCGTCCGAAGCCTTCTACGCCCGCATCGAGGCCGCGGCCGCAGGGAATGCCGACGCGCCGGCCTCCGACTATCTGGAGCCGGGCAACCGCTGGAACGGGCTGCTCGACGCCGTCAGCACCTATATCAACGGCGTGGAGTTCGACCGGCTGTCCGTCGTCGACTACGCCCGCTATGCCGATACCGGCGTCAATTGGCGCGTGCGCGAAGGCTATGGCGCGCTGATCGCCGCCTATGGGCGCGACGTGCCCACCCGCCTCGACTGCCATGTCCGGCTGGTGGACCATGGCGGCCGAGATGTCCGGCTCGAAACCTCCCAGGGCGTCGTCGTCGCGCAAACCGTGATCGTCACCGTGCCGCCGACCCTGCTGGCGACCGAGAGCATCCGCTTCTCGCCGGCCCTGCCGCGCAAGCTCGGTGCCGCCCACAACATCGCGCTCGGCGTCGCCGACAAGCTCCTGCTGGCGGTCGAGGATCCCGCATCCCTGCCGCGCGACGCCCATCTCTTCGGACGCACCGATCGGGTCGGCACCGGCGGATACAGCCTGCAGCCGCTCGGGCGGCCCGTCATCGAAGGCTATTTCGGCGGCGAGCTCGCCAAGGCCCTGGAGCAGGGCGGCCTTCCCGCCTTCACCGCCTTCGCGCTGGAAGAGCTCGAGGGGCTCTTCGGCGCCGATGTCCTGAAGGGGCTCAGCCCGATCGCGGCGACGGCCTGGCATGGCGATCCCCACAGTCTCGGCAGCTATTCGCAGGCGCTCCCCGGCCATGCCGACGAGCGCGCCTTGCTGGCCGAGCCGATTCCCGAGCGCCTCTATTTCGCGGGCGAGGCCTGCTCGCGCCATGATTTCTCGACGGCCCACGGCGCCTACCGCACGGGCGTGGCCGCCGCCGAGGCGCTGCTGGCGGATCGAAGCAGGAGCGCCGCATCGGCGTGACGGCACCCCGCCTGCGGGAAAGTGCAAGGCGAGGCCTGTTTCCGATCCGTTCTTCTGCTATGTTTGCTTCCGTCATGGGCACGGCAGCCATCCGCAAGATCATCCACGTCGACATGGACGCGTTCTACGCGTCGGTGGAGCAGCGCGACGACCCGGGGCTGCGCGGCAGGCCGCTCGCGGTCGGCCATGCCGGCAAGCGCGGCGTCGTCGCGGCTGCGAGCTACGAGGCGCGGACCTTCGGCGTGCGCTCGGCCATGCCGATGAGCACCGCGCTGCGCCGATGCCCGGAGCTGACCGTCGTGCCGCCGCGCTTCGAGGTCTATCGCACGGTGTCGCGGCAGATCCGCGCCATCTTCGCCGACTACACGCCGCTGATCGAGCCGCTCTCGCTGGACGAGGCCTATCTCGACGTCACCGCCAACCTGCGCGGCATCCCGACGGCGTCCGCCACCGCGGCGGAAATCCGCGCCCGCATCCTGGAGGAGACCGGGCTCACGGCTTCCGCCGGCATCTCCTACAACAAGTTCCTCGCCAAGCTCGCCTCCGACCACCGCAAGCCCAACGGCCAGTTCGTGGTGACGCCGGCGATGGGCGAGGCCTTCGTCGCCGACCTGCCGATCGCCCGCTTCCATGGCGTCGGCCCGGTGACGGCGGCCAAGATGAACCGGCTCGGCATCTTCACCGGCGCCGACCTCAGGCACCAGTCCGCGGACTTCCTCCAGCGCCATTTCGGCAAGTCCGGCCCCTGGTACCACGCCATCGCGCATGGCGAGGACGACCGCGCCGTCATTCCCGACCGGCCGCGCAAATCGTCGGGATCCGAGACGACCTTCGCCGAGGATCTCACCGATACCGGCGCGATCGAGGCCGGCGTGCAGGCGATGGCCGACGAGGTCTGGGCCTGGTGCGAGAAGGCGGGCGCCTTCGGCCGCACCGTGACGGTGAAGATCAAATATGCCGATTTCAGACAGGCGACGCGCAGCCGCACCCTGTCCGCACCGGTCCGCGAACAGGCCCGGCTGCGCCAGGTCGGCATCGAGCTGGTGCGCAGCGTATTCCCGCCGGTGCAGGGCATCCGCCTGCTCGGCGTGAGCCTGTCCAATTTCGCCGACGACGCGCCGGACCCCACCCCGCAGCTCGACCTGCAATTGCCGGCCTGAGGCGTGCGCGACGTACGGATCGGCGCGAACGCAGGGACGCGCCGACAGGGGGATCCGGAGCGGAACGCCGCCGGACGGGCCGGCGAGGCCGGTCAGTCGACGTCGAGAAATTTCCCGGAATCGATGAGAGCCTGGACGAAGTCCGGGATCTTCAGGCCGGCCTTCACCTTCGCCTCGAAAGCGGCCTCGGCGGCGCGAACGACCTCGATGCGGGCGATGGTCGCCTCGATCCGCTCGGCCGGCACCACCACCACCCCGTCCTCGTCGCCGAGGACGATGTCGCCGGCCCTCACCGTCACGCCGCCGACGACGGTCGGAAAGCCGACGGTGCCCGGGCCGTTGCGGACCGGCGAATTCGGCGTCACGCCCGCGGCGTAGCAGGGCAGGCCGACGGCCTGGAGGCCACGCTGGTCGCGCACGCATCCATCGGTGACGAATGCGGCTATGCCGACATTCTTCATCATGCCCAGCATGAGGTCGCCGATCACCGCAGCCTTGTCGAAGCCTTCGGCGGCGGCGAGGACGACATCGCCGGGCTGGGCCACCGACAGCGTGCCGAAGGCTGCCAGATTGTCGTCCGGTCCGCAGAAGCACGGCAGGGCCACGCCGCAGAAGGGCGCGGAACCGCCGATCGGCTTGACGTGCCTGTCGAGCGCGCCGCGCCCGCCCAGGGCATCGACCACGAAGCCCGTCTGCAGGCCGGCGAAGGCCTGCACCTGCGCGGCGGTCGGCCGGTTGAAACGGCGGCGGATCTGGAGGAGCGGGGGATCTTCGATCATGGCTGACTCGCTATTTGATGAACGTTCGAGGTGGAAACGAGCGGGCGGAAGGGCCGGCCGGCGGATTGAGGAGGTCGGGGCCGATCTCGTCGACGGAGCGCAGGCCGGCCAGGCCCATGACGCGATCCATCTCGCGCCGGTAGATGTCGAGCACATGGGCCATGCCCCGCTCGCCGGCGACGGCGAGGCCCCAGAGTTGCGGGCGGCCGATCAGGCAGGCGGTGGCGCCGAGCGCGATCGCCTTGACGATGTCCGCCCCGCGGCGCACGCCGCCGTCGAGGAACACGGGAATGCGCCCGTCGACGGCCTGCGCCACCGCCGGCAGCATGTCGAGGGAGCCGGGCGCGCCGTCGAGCTGGCGCCCGCCGTGATTGGAGACGATGATGCCGTCGACGCCGCGCTCGACCGCTTCCCGCGCCTCGTCAGGATGAAGGATGCCCTTGAGAATCAGCGGCCCCCTCCAGAGGGCGCGAAGTGCGTCCACATCCGTCCACGACATCGCCGGATCGAGCAGGGAGGCCATGCGGCCCGCCAGGGTCTTCATGTCGGAGGTTTCGCCGGGGCGGACGTAATTGCCGAAGGTGATGCGCGGCAGTTCCGTCCGCATGCGCCAGAACCAGCCGGTCTTCAGCGACATCTCAGCGAGGGCGACCGGTCCGAAACGCGGCGGAATGCCGAAGCCGTTGCGGATGTCGCGTTCGCGCTTGCCCAGATGCTGGTTGTCGATGGTCAGGACCAGCGCGTCATAATTGGCCTGCTGGGCCCGCTGCGTCAGCTCCCGCGTGAATTCCTTGTCGCGATAGATGAAGACCTGCATCCATCGCGGCGATGCCCCCACGCCGGCGACATCCTCCAATGTGCACACCGACCCGTGGCTCAGGCAGAATCCCGTTCCGGCGGCGGCGGCGGCGCGCGCGACGCATTCCTCGCCGCGCGGCCAGAACAGGCCGGCAAGGCCGGTCGGCCCGACGAGGAGCGGCATGCTGATGCGCCGGCCGAACAGGGAGATGGAAAGGTCGCGCTCCCCTGCCCCGTTCAACGGCTTGGGGACGATGGCGAAATCGTCGAACGCCGCCTCGTTCCGGCGAAGCGTCCACTCGTCCTCGGCGCCGCCATCGGCAAAGTCGAAGGCGAAGCGCGGCAGGACGCCGCGCGCCAGGAGGCGCATGGCGTCGATGCTGTAGCCTCGTCGGTTCAAATCCAGTGCAGGCATGGGCGGTCTCGACGATCGGGACGACGGTGGGGAATGACGGGGGCCAGGCGGGCGGCCATCATGGACCTTCCGGCACGATCGGCCGGCGCCGCGTGACGGAGGCGGTCATGCGCTCTTCGTCCCCCCGGCCGGCTCCGCCCGCCGGGCTCCGCGCGCGGGCACCACCTTGAGATGCGTGGTGGGAATAGACGCATCCATGATCACGTTCAGGGCCGCGCTCTCGATCTCATGCAGGCCATCGCGACCGAACGCCTCCGAATCGGGATCGGTGTCGAAATCGACTTCGACGACGAGCGTGCGGATCATTTCGCTGTTCTCGAGCGTCCACTCGAACCATGTCCCGCAGACCCCTTCGATTCGCTCCAGGTCCCGCCGCAGCCGGGCGATGCTGTCCACGATCGCTTTCCTTCCCATTCCTCGAGTCTCGTCGGCCCTGATCCCTCCACCGGTGCGAAGCCGCAGCGCCTGCGGCAACCTTCGGCGACGGGCATCTCCGGGATGGCGAACCATCCGCGGGACGGCCGCGGCTCTTTGCCGGCATCATCGGCGATCTGCGCAAGCAGGAACAGCAAAATCGCCGGCGATTTTCACCCAAGCCACGGGACGCACAAATTTTCGGCACCATCCATCAAAATGGGCGATGCCGATGCCTCCTTTCTTCCCTCATTGCCCATATGCACGGCACGCAGAGCCGGTATGTGCAATGCAGCATTGCTCAGGCGTCTGATTCCTTTAAATTCACCTCTGTCGACGGCGCGGTCCCATCCTCCTCCCGATGGTGAGTCTGCCCTTCGACGTTCCCCTCTGGATGATGACTTTTGGACTTTGATCCAAGCAACGGCCGGGCTTGTCCCGGCCGTCTTTTTTTGTGCCGCGCGTTCCCGCTCAGCGGCGCCCTGCCTTGAACGCCGCGACCTGGGCCTGGAGCTCGGGATCGCTCGCCGGCTTTCGGGACGGCAGCATCCACGTGCCGCCGACCGCGACCACGTTCGGCACGGCCGCATAGTCCGCCAGCATCGAGGCGTCGATATTGCCGGTCGGCACGAAGCCGACGCCAAGGAAGATGTTGGCGTAGTCCGCCAGCACCATGGGGGCGTTCGAGGCCTTCGAGGGGTAATATTTCAGCAGCGTGTAGCCGTATTCCACCGCCGTCATGACCTCCGACGCCGTCTGGACGCCGGGGATGTGGGGAAGGCGGCCGTCGGCGACGATCGCGTGCAGTCTCGGTGTCAGCCCGGGACTGACAAGGAAATCGGCGCCGGCCGCGACGGCGGCCTCGACATTCGCCGCGTTGAGCATGGTGCCCGCACCGAACAGGATCGACGGATGGCGTGCTTTCGCCCTCGCGAGCACGGCCGCGGCTTCCGCCGTCCGGAACAGGATCTCGACGGCGGACATGCCCTCCGCCGCCATGCGGTCGATCTCGTCCAGGGCCGCATCGGGCGATGAGACCGGCAGGATCGGCAGGATGGCGGCCTCGGCGAGCCGCCGGCGCAGATGGTCGGTGGAGAGGTCATCGGTAGTCATGCAAGGTCTCCCATCGTGGACAGCGCCGCCTCGACCTCTTCCCGGCCGGGCGTGCCGAGGCGGCCGCCGAAGCTCCGGCATTTGAACGCGGCGGCCGCATTCGCGAACACGATCGCCCGGCGGATCGAGCTTCCCTCCGCCAGGGCGAGCGTGAAGGCGCCGTGGAACACGTCGCCCGCCGCCAGCGTGTCGACCGCGACCACCGGCGGCGGACGCAGCTGCTCGATCGAACCCGTCTCGCGGTCGAGCCACCAGCAGCCGTCCGGCCCCGCGGTGACGGCGAGGAATCCGTCGAAGCGGCGCGCGAGCACCGGCAGGGCAGCCGCAGGCGCGACCTCGCCGCTGAGCAGGGCGGCCGCAGGCTCGGAGAAGACGGCATGGCTCGCCAGCGCAGCGAGCGAAGCGAGCACGGCCGGCGGGCCGACATCGGCATCGAGCACGGCCGGGATGCCGGCCTCCCGCGCCGTCTTCAGGACGAGCGCCGCGCCTTCGGGCCAGCGCACGTCGACGAGGACCGCATCGGCACCGGCCACGAGCCCGAGCGGCAGCCAGGACGGGTCCCGGCCCAGCGCCGGATCGTAAAAGGGCACCACCAGCCGCTCGCCGGTCGCATCGACGAGCACCGTGCAGATCGGCGAGCGCACGCCGGGCACGCGGCGGACATGGGCGCAATCGATGCCGGCCTCGGTGAGATCGGCGATGATCCTGGCGCCGACGCCGTCCTCGCCGACGCGCGAGAACAGCGTGCTCCGTCCGCCCAGCCGGGCGATGGCGGCCGCCGCGCTCGCCGCCATGCCGTGGGCGACCTCGATGGCGTCGAGGGGCAGGACCTTGCCTGGGCCGGTCGGCAGCTTCTCCATCCGGAAGATCGAATCGAAGGATGCGGCGCCCGAGCAGACGATGTGCGGGCGCTTGTCGGGAAGATCGTTCATGTCGTCCTGTATATGCTTCCTGGGATCGCGGACGTCTTTTCCGCCTCTTCCCGAACATTGAGCCGGCCCCCTACCAAAATTCGCAGAGGAAAACAGCGGACAGGATGTCCGCGCTCCCGGGAGGCCCTACTCCGCCTGCGCCACGACCTTGCGGGCTTCGAGGTCGCCGATGGCGTCCTCGCCGATGCCGAACTCGCGCAGGATCTCCTCGGTATGCTGGCCGACCATCGGCGCGGGCCGGTCGATCGCCGGCGGCGTGGCGCTCATGCGGACCACCGGCCCGACGACCTTGACCGTCCCGGCCCTGGCATGTTCGTAGGTCGTGATCAGGCCGTTGTGCCGGACCTGCGGGTCGTCGACCACGTCGAGATGGCGCTTGATCTCGCCGCACCAGATGTCGACGGCAAGCATGGCGTCGAGGAGGTCCGCTGCCGTCCATTTTCGCGTCTCCTCGGCGATCTTCGCCCAGATCTCGTCGCGCTTGTCGAAAAGCAGCTGCGGCTCGTCATAGACGAGCAGATCCGGCCGATCGAGGACGCCGATCAGCTTCTTGTAGGGGCTCATCGCGATGGTCACCCATCCATCCGAGGTCGGGTAGACGCCGAAGGGCGCGTCCATGCCGGGATGGCCGATCGAGGAATGGGGACGCTCCAGGTTCTCCTCGAAATTCATCACCCACAGCATTTCCTGGTGCTGGTGCTGCAGCAGGCCGGACATCAGGTCGACCTTGACCTCCTGTCCCTCGCCGGAGCGCTCGCGCCAGTAGAGCGCGCTGAGGATGCCGTAGACCATGTTCATGGCGCCGATCTGGTCGGCGAAGCCCGAGCCCACCGGCGTCGGGGCGCCGTCGCCACGGCCGGTCGCCGCGGCGAGGCCGGTCAGGCCCTGGATCAGCATGTCCTGGCCCGGCCGGGCGACATAGGGGCCGCTGTCGCCATAGCCGGAGCCCGAGCAATAGATGATGCGTGGATTGACCGCCTTGAAGTCCTCATAGCCGAAGCCGAGCTTGGCGAGCACGCCCGGGCGGAAGTTCTGGATGACGACGTCGGCCTTCTCGGCGATCCTGTAGAGGATCTCCTTGGCCTCCGGCGCCTTGAGGTCGATGGCGAGCGAGCGCTTGTTGCGGTTCCAGGCCAGGAAATTCGGGCTTTCCGTTCCCCCGACCCAACGGTTCTTGAAAGTCATGGTGCGGAAGAGGTCGCCCTGGCCGGGCCGCTCGACCTTGATGATGTCGGCGCCCATGTCGCCCAGGAGCTGGGTGGCGAAGGGGCCCTGGAGCAGATGGGTGAAATCGAGGACGGTGACGTCCTGCAGCGCTTTCGGCATGGTATCGACCCTCTAGGCTGATGCCGGGGCGGCGTCCTGCGCACGCGCATAGGCATCGTTGGATGAACGGATGACGGCGGCTCGGTCGCCGCCTTCGGCGAGCCAGCGATGGACGAGAAGGCCCATATGCTCGAAGGCGTGGATGAAGCCGTCGAAACGGGGGCGCAGAAAGGCCTTGTCGAGCGTTTCGAGCGTGCCCGAGAAGAAGGAGCCCGCCTCGCGGTCGATCTGCGGATCGGTCCATGCGGTGCGCAGGCCCGGCTGGCCGCCATTGCGGAAATAATCGCCGGCCTGGTAGGCCGGCTGGTGCAGCCAGGTGAGGTAGGCCGCCGCCGCCTCGATGTCTGCGCATCGCGCCGAGACCGCGCAGCCCGCACCGCCGAGGATGGCGCCGGCCGCCGGGTCCGCGCCGGGTCCGGCGACGGTTGTGAACCGCAGCGGCCGGGCGCCCCCCGCACGCGAATAATTGCTATAGCCGAAGCCGAAGGGCACGTAGACGATGTCGTCGCCGGCGGTCATCGCGTCATAGGTCCGGATCGGATTCCAGCTCGTGGACTCCGGATGACTGAGGGCGATCAGGCGTTCGAGGAGGCCGAGCACCGTCTCGAACACCTCGGGCGGCAGGAGATCCTCGCGCCCGGGCGCGATGGGCACGCCGAGATTGGCCGACAGCGAGGCGACGAGGCAGGCGGCGTCGCTCTGGCAGGACGGCAAAGCGAGCCATTTGCCGCTCCGGCGCGCCGTCTCGCCGAGAGCGATCACCTCCTCGAAACGGCGCGGCGGCCCGTCGAAGCCGAGCGCGGCGACGAGGTCGGGCCGATAGCTTGCCACCTGCGCGGCCGCATCGGTCGGCAGCGCCCACAGCCCGCCGAAATCATAGGAGCGCGTCGAGGGGCCGACGCTCTCCCGCTCCAGCATCGCGAGGAAGTCGGCGGGAAGGAGCGTGCGCAGGTCCCGCAGGCAGCCGCTGGTGCGGGCCCGGCCGGAAAACGGGTGGTCGATGACGAGGAGGTCGAACTGCTCGGCCAGCACTTCGACCGGCTGGACGCCGAAATCGCGCAGGCTGCGCCGGCTCCACTCGACCTCGATGCCGGGATGGAGCGCGGCAAAGGCCGCTGCGCCCTTGGCGAGGGGGTCGTATCCGCGCGGATGGTCCCAGGTGATGCCGCGAAGCAGACGTGTCATGATCCGGCCTCCGCTCTGTCGATCGCCGTCGTGACGGCGGCGCGCGCGCCCTCGCCGAGGCGCTCGCCCGTGCCGGCATCGAAGAAATGCAGCTTGCTGCGGTCGAAGGTGACGCCGACGATATCGCCCATCCGGGCCGGACAATCCTTGTCCGCCTTGACCGCGACGAGCGACGAGCCGAGCCGGACCGTCATGATCGTGGCGTCGCCGAGCAGTTCCGCGGCGAAGATCTCCGCCCGGAAATCACCCTGGTCCGGGGGCACGATGCGCATGTCCTCCGCCCGCTGGCCGACGGTCACCGGCCCGGGCGCGAGGTCGCCGATGGCGAGCGAGAAGGAGGGATGGCGGATCTGCCCGGCCTCGATCGCCGCGGCGATCAGGTTCATCGAGGGGTTGCCGAGGAATTCCGCCACCATGACGTTCTTCGGCCGGTTGTAGATCTCCAGGGGCGAGCCGACCTGCTGCAGCCTGCCCTTCGACATCACGGCGACGCGGTCGGCCAGCGTCATCGCCTCGACCTGGTCGTGCGTCACATAGATCGTGGTGGTGCCGAGTTCGCGCTGGAGATGCTTGAGCTGGGCGCGCATGGAGACGCGCAGCTTGGCGTCGAGATTGGAGAGCGGCTCGTCCATCAGGAAGAGGCGCGGCGTCCTGACGATGGCGCGGGCGAGCGCCACGCGCTGGCGCTGGCCGCCGGAAAGGGCCTGCGGCTTGCGCTCGAGATAGGCTTCCAGCTCGACCCGGGCGGCGGCGGCCCGCACCTTCCGCTCGCGCTCCGCCGAAGCGACACGCCGCACCTTGAGGGGATAGCCGATATTCTCGGCGACGGTCATATGCGGGTAGAGGCCGTAATTCTGGAACACCATGGCGAGGTTGCGGTCGCCGGGCGAGACATCGTTGACGACGCCGTCGCCGATGAGGATCTCGCCGGCGGTCGGGTCGTCGAGGCCGGCGATCATGCGCATCGTCGTGGTCTTGCCGCAGCCGGACGGGCCGAGCAGCACCATGAACTCGCCGTCGGCGATGTCGAGCGAGACGGCCTCGACGGCGGTGAAGGCGCCCCAATGCTTGGAGACGGCCCTAAGGGTGACGGAAGCCATCGGCTCCTCCGGCGTTGTCGAACGGCGCCACGTCGCCAACAAGCGCTGACCTTGCCGGGGAAGGGCGCGACGATGGAGGGGCGATCATCAGATCGCCCATCTTGGAAATACGGAGGTTGCAGCCAAGGAAGAGGTCGATCGGTGATCGACGCTCCAATCCTGCGCCCGTGGTCATCTCGGCAGCCCTCGTTTCAATCGCCCTCATCTCAGTCGCCCTTGATGGCGAGGCCGCCATCCACGCGGATGATCTCGCCGGTGATGAAGGACGAGCGGTCGCTGGCGAGGAAGAGCACCGTCTCCGCCACCTCTTCCGCCTCGCCGAACCGGCCGAGCGGATGGGCGGCGTTCCAGCGGTCGATCAGTTCCTGCGGATCGGCGGCCTCGCGGAACACCTTCTCGTTGAGCGGCGTCATGATCGTGCCCGGCGCCACGGCGTTGACGCGGATCCTGGCCGGAGCGAGGTCGACGGCCGCCTGCTGCGTCAGCGCGTTGATCCCGCCCTTGGCCGCCGCATAGGCCGCCCAGCCATGGAAGCCCCGCAGCGCCTGCACCGAGCTGATGTTGACGATCGAGCCGCCGCCCTGGCGGCGCATATGCGGAGCGACGCATCGGATGAAGCGCCACACCGAGGTGAGATTGGTCGACAGCACCTCGTTCCAGCTCGCCTCGTCGATCTCGTCGACGACACCGCCGATCGCCCTGGCCGCATTGTTGACGAGGATGTCGACCTTTCCCCAGGCTTCGATCGCCGCAGCCGTGCACGCTTCGGCATCGGCGAAGGAGCGCACATCCGTGCGCAGGAAGATCGCCCTGCCGCCTTCGGCTTCGATGTCCGCCCGCGCCTGCGCACCCGCTTCCTCGTCGACATCGGCGACCAGGACGGCCGCGCCGGCACGGGCGAGCGCCAGCGCGCTGGCGCGCCCGATGCCCATGGCGGCTCCCGTGACGATGGCGACGCGTTGATCGAGGTCTGGCATGTCATATACCCTTGAAGGTCGGAGAACGCTTTTCGAGGAAGGCATCGATGCCTTCCTGCCCGTCGCCGGAGCAGTAGAGCCGGAACAGGACTTCCTGCTCGAAGGCGAGTGCCGTCGGCAGCGCCGCATCCGCGCCGAGCCGGACGAGGCGCTTCATCTCGCCGAGGGCGAGCGGGCCGAGCTTGAGCATCGCGCGCGCCTTTTCCAGCGCCGTCCGCAGCAGATTTTCGGGTTCGCAGAGCGCCGCCGCGAGGCCGAGCTGGAAGGCCCGCTCGCCCTTGAGGCGTCCGGCGGTGAGGAGCAGGTCCGCGGTGACATGCCGTCCCAGCGAACGGATCAGGCGCTGCGTGCCCCCGCCGCCGGGCGACAGGCCGAGCAGGCCTTCCGGCAGGCCGAGCCTGGCGCTGGTCGACACCACGATGACGTCGCAGCACAGCACGATCTCGAAGCCGCCGCCCAGCGCATAGCCGTTGACGGCGGCGATCGTCGGCTTGGTGAGCGCTTCCAGGCGGTCGTTCAGGCGCCTGCCGCCGAACTGGAAATCCATGAAGGCCTTTTCCTTGCGGCCCTGATATTCGGCGATGTCGGCGCCGGCCGCGAACGCCTTCTCGCCCGCCCCGGTGAGGATGAGGACGCGGATGCCGGCATCGCGCTCCGCCTCGTCGAGCGCGGCGGCGAAGGCGGCGAGCAGGCCGGTCGACAGCGCGTTCAACTTCTCCGGCCGGTTCAGCGTGAGCACGCCGATCCCGGGCTCCGGCTTTTCGAGGATGACGAGAGAAGCTGGATTTTCAGTCATGGCGCGGGTCATCCCTTGACGGCCCCGGCGGTGAGGCCGGCGATGAAATAGCGCTGCAGGAAGAAGAAGATGGCGATCACCGGGACGGAGACGAGGACGGAACTCGCCATCAGCTCGCCGTAGCGGATGCCGTACTGGCCGATATAGTCGTTCATGCCGACCGGCAGCGTCCGCATCTCCTTGGTCGAGGTGAAGGCGAGCGCGAACAAGAATTCCTGCCAGGTCACGATGAGGATGAACACGGTGGTGGCGATGATGCCCGGCCGGGCCAGCGGCACGACGATGTCGAAGAAGGCGCGCAGCGGGCTCGCCCCGTCGATCGCCGCCGCCTCCTCCAGCGTCTTCGGCACGCGCGCGAGGAAGCCGCGCAGCATCCAGATCGAGACCGGCAGGGTGATGGTGATGTAGGCAATGATCAGCGAGGCGTAAGTGTCGAGCAGGTTGGCCGCCTTCACCATCTTATAGATCGGGATGATCATCGCGCCGGCCGGGAAGAACTGCGCCAGGATCACCGCGGCCAGGAACGCCGACAGCACCCGGAACTGGTAGCGGGTGAGGCTGTAGGCGGCGAGCAGCGCCAGCGGCACCGTGATCAGCACGGTCGCGCCCGAGACGATGGTGCTGTTGAGGAAATAGCGCCGGAATTCCGGCCGGAAGGCGAGCACGTAGTTTTCCAGCGTCGGATGGTCCGGCCAGAGCCGGGCGGGAATCGCGAAGGGCTCGGTCGCCGGCTTCAGCGAGACGCTGACCATCCAGAAGAACGGGAAGAGCACGAGGCAGGCGACCGCGAGCTGCAGCGCGACCAGCGGCATCTTGCGGGTGAAGGTGGAACGCCTCGCCATGTCAGCCTGTCCTTTTCAAACCGCTCTGGCCTGCATGCGCTGGGCGACGAGCAGCAGGCCGACGAAGAGAACGAGGACGAGGACGGCGAGCGAGCCATAGGCAGCCGCCTCGCCGAAGCGGAACTGTCCGAAGCCGACCTCGTAGATGCGGGTGGGGAAGATCGCGGTGGCGTTGAGCGGGCCGCCGCGCGTCAGGACATAGATGACGTCGAAATAATTGAAGGTCAGGATCGTCGTCAGCAGCATGTTCACGGCGACGACGGGCAGGATCGCCGGCAGCACGATGTCGAACAGGCGGCGCGTCGCGCCGGCGCCGTCGATCTTCGCCGCCTCGACCTGCTCCTGGTCGACATTCTGCAGGGCGGCGAGGAAGACGACGGTCGAGAACGGAAAGCCCTTCCAGAAGGCGACGAAGATCACCGCCGCCATGGCGGTGCCGGGGTCGGCCAGCCAGCCGACCCCGTGGTCGCTGAGGCCGGTGCGGATCAGGAAGGAATTGATGAGGCCGAGCTGCGGGTCGTACATGAAGCGCCAGAGGATGGCGGCGACGACGCCGGGCAGCACCCAGGGCAGCAGGATCAGCGAGCGCAGCAGCCCCTGCCCCGGCAGCCTGAGATTGAGCAGCAGCGCGATGAGGAAGCCGCCGACATTCTGCAGGAAGACGACGCCGGCCGTCCACACGATCGAATTGACGACGACCTGCCAGAATTCCCTGTCGGCGAAGATCTTCCGATAGGTCGCAAGGCCGACGAAGGACGGCACCGGGTTGATGAAGGAGGTCGAATACAGGCTCTCGCGGAAGGTATCGATCATCGGCCAGTACATGAACAGGCCGACGAGCAGCGCCGCCGGCATCATGAAGCCGTAGGCCATCCAGCGATCGCTTCTTCGCCCCTTATGTGCGGTTGCCATGTCGTGAGATCCGGAAGGTACGATTTCCCATGGGCAGGTATTCAGACCCTTGAGCACGAGGAAAGCAGATCAGCCGCCTTCTCCCCTTGGGAGAAGGCAGGTCGCGTCATTTCCTGCGAATGGAGCGCTTCGGGATCGCCGACCCGCCCTTTTCGCGACACCTAGGTCTATTGCAGGGCGTCGATCGCCTGGCAGGCTTCCTTGGCCGCATCCGCGGCCGGGGTGCCCGACAGCAGTTTCTGCACCATCGTCTGCTGGATGTCGGAGACCTCGAGATAGCGCGGCGACAGCGGCCGCGGCTTGGCGTTGTTGAGGTGCTCGAGGATGACATCCGGATGGCGCCGGCTCTTCTGCAGGAAGTCCTTGGCCGCCGCGACATTGGCGGGGATGAGGTCGACCACCGCGCCGTTGACGTCCTGGCGCGTCATGAACTGGATGAACTTCCAGGCCGCCTCCTGGTGCGCCGACTGCTTGTAGAGCACCAGATTCCAGCCGCCGAAGGTGCCGACGGCCTTCTTGCCCTCGGGCGCGAAGCCGGCGATCAGATCCCAGTCGATCTTCGACTTGTCGAGCGTGGGCTGCTCCAGGGCCGGCCAGAGCTCGATGGCGAGCGTGCCGTTGAGGAACAGTTCGCGCATCGGCTCGTCCCCGGCATTGAGGATGCCGGCCGGCGCGTAATCCGCCATCTTCTTGTAGAATTCGAGCGCCTCGACCGCCTGCGGGCTGGTCAGCGCGCATTTGCCGTCGTCACCCAGCACGGCGCCGCCATTCGAGTAGATGAAGGAATCGGTCATCACCACCGGATATTCGCTCTTGCTGCCGGTGAGGCCGATGGCGAAATGGCCCTTGGACTTGTCGGTGAGCTTCTTGGCGGCGGCCTCGAGGCCCTGCCAGGTCACGGCCGAGGCGGGATCGACGCCGGCGTCCGAGAACAGCTTCTTGTTGACGAAGGCGAAGAACCAGACGTCGACATTGAAGGGAATGCCCCAGAGCCCGCCTTTGTAGTTCGCCGACTCCCAGGCGCCGGGAAAGAAACCGGCGGCCTTGACGCCCGCCTTCGAGGCGAGATCGTCGAGCTGGACGATGGCGCCGGCCTGGGCGAAGGCGGCGTTCCAGATCTGGTCGACGGTGGAGACGTCGGGGCCGTTGCCGGCCTGGACGGCCGTCAGCAGCCGCTGCTGATATTCCGGATAGGGAATGGTCGTGACCTCGACCTTGATGTCGGGGTTCTCGGCCTCGAAACGCTTGACCGCCTCCTGCTGGAACACCGACAGGCCGGATTCGGTCTGCTGGTTGTCCCAGAATTTGAGGACGACGGGGTCGGCATGGGCCGCGCCCGACAGGAACCACAGTCCCATCGCCGCCGCAGCGGTCGACTTCATCAAACCCTTCAGCATGTATTTCCTCCCGTTTTGTTGTTTATCGATGGGCCTTCTTCACCTGGGGCACAGGCCAGAGGGGGGCTTCCTCGTCCCCGTCCTCGTCGGCTATGATCACGCGCAGCCCTGCCGTCGACAGATCCAGACGGTGCGCCGGCAGGGTGCCCGCATCGGTAAAAATGGTATGGGGCCGGCTGAGACGGGCCGCCTGCACGCGGGATTCCAGGCCGACCACGCTGTGGTCGGCGAGGATGACGACCTCGCGGGCCGAATCGCAGAAGCGGCGGCAGACCAGGGCGGCGCGCTCGTCCTCGAAGGACAGGCCAAAGCCGGTGGCGACGCCGTCGGGCGAGACGATCGCCTTGTCGACGCGGATGGTCTCCAGGAGGGCGCCGACGCTCGGGCCGACCAGGCTGCGCGTCGCCGGCTGGTATTCGCCGGCGGTCAGGAACAGCTTGATGCCCGGCGCGTCGGCCAGGATTTCCAGGATGGCGAGCGCATTGGTGTAGACCGTGGCCTGCTGGCCGGAGGCGCGCAGCGCCTCGGCGAAATAGCGCGAGCACTCGCCGCCGTCGATCAGCAGCGTCTCCTTCGGCCGGACCTCGGTCGCGGCGGTCGCGCCGATCATGCGCTTGATGGCATGGATCTGCTCGGCGACCTCGTCCTCGGCGTTGCGGGCGACGAACACGGCGCCGACCTCGGCCGACCGGCGGCGCATGGCGGCGGCGAGGCTGCGATACCACTCATGCGAGGGGTAATGCAGCATGAAGCCGATCGAACGGCCGGCGATCGGCGGGCCGGCATAGGTGCGCCCCGCCACCATGCGCGCCAGCACCTCCGGGCGCAGGCGCCACTGATTGTCGTCGCGCTGGTAGAAATCGCCTAGCGTCTGCGGCGTGATCACTTCGGCCGGGGTGATCACGGCTTCGCCGACCTCCTCGCCGGCGAACTGCCGGCAGATCGTATCGATGGCGAGCAGGCCGACGACCTCCGGAAACAGCACCAGCACCGCCTGCAGCACGCCGCCGCGGGCGAGTTCGTCGAACAGCGTGCCGCCCTCCCCGCCGACCGAATAGCCGACGACGGGCTTGCCCAGCCTCTTCGCCGCCTCGATGGCGCCGAGCGTCGTATGATCGTTGGCGCCGAAGATGACGTCGATGTCCGGATGGGCCCTGAAGGCGTCGGTGGCACGGCGCATCGCTTCCTTGAACAGGCCCTGGCCATGGACGCGATGGAAGACGACGTCGCCGGGAAAGGCCTCGGCGAACCCCGCCATGAAGCCCTCGACGCGCTCGCGCGCATTGGGCAGCGCCTCGAGGGTGACGAGGAGCACTTCGGCCGTCTTCGCCCGGTGCCCGTGACGTTGGCCGGCGTAAAGGCCGAGGCGGTGGGATTCCTGCCGGTTCGCCGGACCGAGATAGATGCCGCCGGCCTGCGGCGCCGATTCCGCCAGGAACGGCATGCCGCGCCGCATCGCCTGCTGGCGCAGCGTATGCGCCCAGCGCCCGCCCACCGGCGGCAGGATGAGACCGTCGAACGCATGCTGGCCGTCTTCAGGCCCGCTCCTGTCCGCCGGTTCCGGCATGTCCGCCGCTGCGATGCGGACGGCGCCGCCATGGATGCGCCGAAGCCTGCCCTGGCTTTCCAGCCGCGCCAGATCGCGCCGCAACGTCACGGCCGAAGCGTCAGGGCATTTCTGCTGGAGGACGCGGAGCGAGGCCGTGCCCTTCTCTTTGAGCAGACCCAGAATGGCTTCTTCACGTTCGATAGCGATCATTTTTGATCATTATTCCCTTGGAATCGTCGTCAATACACCACCTGAACCCGGATTGGTCAATCGAGAATCGATCGATGCGCGTCGTTATGAGCATATGATCACTTTTGATCGATTTTCCCCTCTAATTTGGTGTATGGCCTGAGGGGACGAGGCCCGCGAGCGTCGCCACATGCCGGCAGCACTCGGCCACGAGGTCGCGCTCCTCGGCCAGGAGGTCGTGGGCAGATTGGTGCTCGATCAGGATGGTCGAACGCATCGCCGCGGGAGGATGGGAGGGATATCCGCGGCCGGGCGCGCTCCCCGCATGTTCGAGGACCTGCATGAACAGGAACACGACATGGGGCGCCTCGGCGAGCAGGCGCCTGGCCAGCCTGCCCTCGAGCCCGAAGCGCGGCGCGTTCCGGACCACCAGCTTTTCGCACAGATCGGCCGCGAACATGTCGCAGACCGCCTCCTCCCGCCAGGCGGGCCAGGGCAGGTCCCTCGCCCGCGCCGGCATCGCCTGCTCGCGGGCGCTCTGCGGCGGGTGCCGGCGCCAGACGGCCTGCGCGATATGCCCGATTTCGTGCGCGATGACGAATTGCTGCATCGCATAGGCCAGAAACGGCGCGATGCGGAGCATGGCGGGCGAGGAAAGCGCGATCGGCATACGGTGCCGTCCCGCCCGCAGCAAAGCGAGGTTGGCGCGCATCTCCGCGATGGCGGCGGCCATGTCGATGTCGGGTTCAACGACGGTCCGGCTCCCGTCCGGATCATCGAAGCGCCACCGCATCGAACCGACGATGACGAAGGCCATGCGGTAGAGAAAGAGCTCCAGCCCGCGCTGGACCAGGATGAGGTGGCGTCCGCCGCCGCCCGTCGTCAGCGCGTTGAAGCGGCTGTCCGGAACCTCGCCGATGAAGATGGCGACGCGGGCGGCGAACGCCGGGTCGACCTCTTCCATCAGATGGCCCAGCAGCAGGTTCCAATAGTGATTGAGCAGGCGCGGCGAGGAGGCGGATTGCGAGGCGATGACCGCGGGGATTTCGGCGGGCTCGGCGATCCCGCCGAGCTCGGGCCAGATCTCCAGGGGCGGTGCGTCGCTCACCGCGTCCGGCCCCACGCCGTAGCGCTTGCGCAGCAAGGCGAGGTATTTGCGGGAGAGATACTCCATGTCCGAGATGCGAAAGCGTCGAAATCGCGTCAGCCACATCGCAGAGCCCCTCGGCTTCGCGGCGCGGCCGCCGCCCCCTCCTTACCGGCCGGCGAGGAAGTTCAGGATCGTCGCATCGGGCTGGTCGGCGGCAAAGCCCCGCGGCAGGTTGTGCGGCACGGCGCTGAACAGCGTCTGGATGATGAGGGGCGCGGACGCACCGATGTTGATCGCAAGAATTTTCGACGTCACGACCTGCACGCCATAGGCATAGGCGAGCACGCCGCCCGCGAGGATCGTGGCGAAAGTGATGATCCAATAGGCCGGACCTTTGGCATAGTCCGGGAAATTGACGGATTCACGCAGACGATACCATTTGACGATTTCGGCCAGGAGGCCGCCGAAGCATGCGAATACGAAAATGGACATCTCGGACATGACAGCCTCCGCAGCGAAAATCTCCAGGCAGGGCAGGAATGCGGCCGGAACGGGCTTACGCCCAAGACTATATACGAGAATCCCGCATTCCCTACGGTCTCCGGTTCTCCCCGCGAGATTTTATTCCAGGCGATGGTGCCGACCGGGACGATGATAGTGTCGGCTGTCTTGCACCCTCGGCCGGCAGACTTGCACGTTCCCGCCGAACTTCATCGACGCGGACATGATCGGCGGCGGCTCAGCCTGGGATGGCACGGGGCAAGCCCCGTCAGGCCCGCCCGAGCATGGCCGCGGCCGCGAAGAGGATCTCCTCTCCGTTCGGCGGCGCGACGAGCTGGAGCCCGATCGGAATGCCGTTGCGGTCGTGCCCGCCCGGAACGCAAAGAGCGGGAAGGCCGAGATAGTTCATCGGCCGGTTGAGCCGGAGATGCTCGAGGCTGAGGGCTCCGATCGCGGCCTCGTCGTCCTCGCCGATGGCATCCACCCGCGCCGCCTCTCTCCGCAGGGTAGGACAGAGGAGGAGATCGGCCTTCGCGAACGGGCCGTTCAGTATGGCCTGCAGCAGGCGCGGCCGCAGGCCCAGGGCCGTGTCATACGCCGCCCGCTCGACCAGCAGGGCCGTAAGCAGGCGCCTGCGCACCGAAGCCGGATAATGCCGGGGGTGCATCGCGAGGCCCCGGCGGTGGAGGCCCGCCGCCTCGAAGCCGGTGACGGCCGAGGCGAGCAGGTTGAGGCGGTCGACGGACGGCAGTTCGACCTCAACGATGCCGGCTCCGAGCGCAGACAGCCGGCGCAAGCCCTCCTGCAAGGCCGCCTCCACGGTCTCGTCCGCCCCCGCGAAGAATGCCGCGTCGATGCCGATGCGCAGCGGCCGGCCCTCGTCGTCCTCGCGAGCGCCGGGGCGGCCGGAGAGTGTCCGGTACACCCGCTTCAGGACCGGCAGGTCCGCCGCGAGGATGCCGGCGGTGTCGTGCGAGGGCGCCAGCGGCGCCATGCCGGCATCGGCGAGCACGCCATGCGTCGGCATCAGGCCGAGGACGCCGCACAGCGCCGCTGGAATCCGCACCGATCCGCCGGTATCGGTCCCCAGCGCGAAGGCGACGGCCCCCGTCGCCACCGCGGCGGCCGAGCCGCTCGACGATCCGCCCACGGCGAAGCCGGCGCCATGGGGGTTCAGCACCCGGCCGAAATCGCGGTTGAGGCCGAGTGCGGCATAGCAGTGAGGATCGAGATTGGTCGCGCCGACGGCGACGGCGCCCTGCCGCGCCAGCGTAGCGAGGATCCGGCTGCGCGGCCCGTGCCAGGCGTGGCCGTCGCCCACGCCGCAGGTCGGAAACCGGCCGGGAGCGACGAAGACGTCCTTATAGGCGAAGGACAGGCCGCTCAGGACGCCCGGAGGTCCGGCGGAAGGATCGGCGGCCTCGAAGATGTCGATGAACGCGTTGGTGGCCCGCTGGCATTGCATCAGCCGGCCGCGATCGACCGGCACGCGCGCCGCCATGCCGTCCTCGTCGGGGTCATGGCCCGGCGGCGGCGCGGCAGGCCGGGCGAGGAGCTCGGCAAGGTCCGGCGCATCCGGCAGGCCGCTCCAGGCGGCGACGGTCGCCGTCATCGCTGCCCGCAGCCGCGCGAGGTCGTCCGCCACCGACGCCGCCTCGGCGGCGCTCACCGCCACCGACTGCCTGCGCAACCCGTTTTCGACCGCGACCGGATCCATGGCGCCCTCGTTCAGACTGAAGCTCGATCCTGCCGCCTCACCGGCGGGCGCGGACGTCTCCGCATGCGCCGGCAGAGCCGGATCGGCAACAAGCGCCCTCACACATGTCCGTATTTCGCCAGCGCCTCGGCGAGGGAGAGCCCCTGCGACAGCTCCTTGCGGATCAGCACCTCCGTCGCCGTGAGCCGCTCGGCCTCCACCAGCACCTTCTCGACGAGATCGGCGGGAATGACGATTGCCCCGTCCTCGTCGGCCAGGATGAAATCGCCGGGCTTGACCTCGACATGGCGCGCCGTCGCGCCGCGCATCAGAACGGGCACCTGGCAGGCATTGACCTTCCAGCGTCCGATCGACTGCACCGGCGTGCGATAGCGGGCGAACACCGGGAATTTCTGCTCGCCGATCCAGCTTATGTCCCGGATGCCGCCGTCGACGAGGGCGCCGACGCATCCCCTCTCCTTCATGCCGATGGCGATGAGCTCGCCGAAATAGCAGATGCCCTCCCCGTCGCCGCTCCACACCGTGACCTCCCCGGGCGAGACGCCCTGGCAGGCCTTCATCTTCTCCGCGTCGCCGCCGAGCGGAAACGGCGTCATCTGGCCGCGGATCGTATAGGCCCAGCCCGCCAGCCGGTCGACATGGGCGGGATAGGGGCCGAAGCTCGGGGCGAGGCCCTGGTCAGGCAGGCCGAGCGCGTCGAGCACGTCGGCGACGTTGGAGGTGTCGACGGCGAGATAGCGCTGGCGTATCGCCTCGCGCCCGGCCGCATCGAGGGGGGCCTTGTCGCTCATGGTGGTGGATCCTTTCAGGGTCAGATGTTCTGGAGGTAGCCGCCGTCGACCCGGATCGTCGATCCGGTGATGTAGCCGGCGCGCGTGCTGGCGAGGAAGACGACCGCATCGGCATATTCCTGCGGCGTGCCGTAGCGCCCGAGCGGGATCGAGCCGGTGCTTTCCGCCACCACCTCTTCCAGGGGTCTGCCTTCGCGCCTGGCCTTCTGCTCGTCGAGATAGCGGATGCGGTCGGTGGCGATGCGGCCGGGCAGGATGATGTTGGCGGTGATGCCATGGGGCGCGACTTCGCGCGCCAGCGTCTTCGACCAGCCGAGAAGCGACAGGCGCAGCGTGTTCGAGATCGCGAGGCTCGGGATCGGCGCGACGACGCCGGAGGACGTGCTGGTGATGATCCGCCCCCAGCCGCGCTCGCGCATGCCGGGCAGGACGAGGTCGGTCAGGGCGATCACGGACAGCACCATCGCCTGGAACTGGGCCACCCATGTCTGCGGCGCCACGCCGGCCGCCTGGCTGGGCGGCGGGCCGCCGGTGTTGTTGACGAGGATGTCGATCGGGCCGAGCGTGCGCTCGATCAGGGCGACCTGCTCGGCGGCGTCCTCCAGCTTGGCGATGTTCCAGGCGCAGGCGAGGCTCCTCGCCCCGGCCTGCCTGACATCGACCTCCGCCGCGGCGAGGGCGGCGGGATCGATGTCGGCGAGGGCGACGGCGGCGCCCTCCTCAGCGAAAGTGCGGGCGATGGCGCGGCCGAGGCCGCCGCCGGCCCCGAGCACGAGCGCGGTGCGCCCACGAAGTCCAAGATCCATGTCGATATTCCCTGCGGCCGCCGAGCGGCGGGCTGATTTCCATCCCGAGAAGGATGCGCTTGGTGTGATGTCGCCCCGCACCTGCGCAGCACCGCTTCGCGATGCGTGTCCGGGTCGATCGGTTTGCTCAGGAGCCGACGCGCAGCGGGGCGCTCAGCTTCCGCAGATAGGCGATGACCGAGAGCGCGGTGATGCGCCCGGTCTTCGGGTTCTCGCTCGGGATGTTCTCGATGGACACCGAGAAGCTCGCCGAATCCGCTTCCACCTCGATCCTGTGGGTGTTGCGGGTGAGAGCCGGATCGGCCCAGATCTCCAGCGCCGTCCGGTCCGGGCCGATGCCGGCGAGCGCCAGGGCGACGGAGACGTTGAGATTGGCGGGAAAGCCGATCGCCGCCTCGCGCGGCGTGCCGCTGAAGATGCGGACCGGCTCGGTGATGTCCTCGATCGCGATGTTGTTGCTGACGAGGTAGGGCGCGCCGACGAGCCCCCTCACCGGCTTGCGGGTGATCATCCTGACCGACCTGATCGTCCCTTCCGCCGCCGCGGTGACCGCGTCGAGGCCGAGAATGGCGCCGGTCGGCACCACGATCTGGCCGCCATGGGCACGCGCCAGCTCGATCAGCTCCTCATGGGAGAGGATGGCGCCGGCGCTCAGCACGATGACCGTCTTGCCCGCCCTCAGGAAGGGCTCGGCCAGGTCCGGCAGCAGGGCGGCCGGCATGCACTCGACGACGATGTCGGCCAGGCCTTCCAGCTCCTCGATGGGAACCACCGGCACCGGGCGGGACAGATGCGCGAGGCGTTCGCGCGCCCTGTCGCGGTCCTGCGCCGAGACGGCGGTGAGCTCGCAGCCCGGCACCCCCTCGTCGAGGGCCTCGGCCACCCGCAGGCCCACGGCGCCGAGGCCGGCTATGGCCACGCGCCGAAGAGGCCGATGGCCGGTCCCGGCGTTGAGAGCACTGGTTGTCATCACGGTCAGACCTTGTCGTTGAAAGCTTGGGATGCAGGGAACAGCCCCGCATAATGCCGGGCGCAGGCGCCCGGCGTGGTGAACCAGATCTTGTCCTGGTGCCGGTTGAGGCAGTCGAGAACGCGGCGGAACTGGCGGATGCGGAAGGGCTGGCCGACGATGAAGGTATGGATCGTCAGCCCGTAGACGAGCGGCTGGCGCTCGGACTGGAGAAGCATCTCCTCCAGGTTGTCGATCGCCATGTCGGCGAAGGCGCTCGCCGTGCCGTCATGCAGCACGATCATCGGCACGTCGTTGACCTCGTGCGGATAGGGAATGCTCAGCAGCGGCCCGTGGCGGGTGCGCATCCAGACCGGCTGGTCGTCGATCGGCCAGTCCAGCGTGTAGGTGTAGCCGGCCTCGGCGAGCAGGTCCTCGGTATTGGCGCTGGGATGGGCGCCCGGACTCATCCAGCCGCCCGGCTGCACCCCCTCGTTCACCCGGATCGCCGCCGTCGCCTCCGCGATGAGGCGGCGCTCGGCGTCCTGGTCCATGCCGTTCTGGTGCTCCGAATTGGTCCGGCCATGGGCGACGATCTCGTCGCCGCGCCGACGATGGGCGGCGACGAGATCGGGGCAATGGTCGTAGCATTCGGTGTTGAGCAGCACCGAAAGCGGCAGCCGGTATTCGTCGAACAGCTCGATCAGCCTCCACCCGCCGACGCGGTTGCCATATTCCCGCCAGCCCCAATTATAGCTGTTGGGGTGGCTGAGGCCGGGCGAATAGGGCAGGCCGAGCCCCGAGCCATACGCGAAATGCTCGGCGCACAGCGCGACATAGACGGCCAGTCTCTTTCCGCCGGGCCAGGCGAAATCCGGCCGGCCGACGATGGGCGAATAGGGGAACCTGTCGTGTGAAGGCAGCATCGAGATGCTCCGTGCCAGTGGGGTCAGGGACGATAGTCGGCCGGGGCGACCGCCGAACTCAGGTCGACGGTCGCCATGTTGTCGCGGGTCACCAGGAGGGCCGGCGTCACCACCTGCGGCTCGACCTGCTTCTTGGTGGCGGCGTTGACGGCCTGCTGGAGGGCGTCGCGGCCCTGGACGACGACCTCCTGGATCGAGGTGCAGGCGATGTCGCCGTCCTTCAGCATCTGCTGCGCCGTCGGGCTGAAATTGGAGGCGGAGACATGCACCGGCGTGCCCGCTTCCTTGAAGGCGGAGACGATGCCGGCCGCCATGTCGTCGGTCGCGGCATAGACCCCGGCGAGGTCGGGGAAGCGCTGCGTCCAGTCCTCGGCCGTGCTCAGGGCGGCGTTGCGGTTGTCCGCCAGGCGGGATTCCGCCACGATCTTCACCGCGGGCGCCTCGGCGGCCAGCGTCTCCTTGAAGCCCAGGGCGCGCCGGTCCGACCAGGCCTGTCCCGACGGGCCGGCCATCATCGCGACATTGCCCTTGCCGCCGATCGCCTTGGCCAGGCACTGGGCCTGGAGCTTGCCCATGCCGTAATGGTCGGCGCTGACGACCGAGGCGAGCTTGGGCGTGTTGGGCGGCGAGGAGATGCCGACGACGGGAATGCCGGCGGCGATGGCACGCTCGACGATCGCCTTGACGCCGTCGCCATTGGTGGCGCCGACGACGATGGCGTCGACCTTGCGCTGGATCAGGTCCTGGATCTGGGAGATCTGCTGGCTGGTGTTCGCATCGCCCCCGGCATTGAGCTTGATGATGGTGACATGGGCGGTCTTCGCCTCCGCTTCCATGCCGTAGACGGCGGAGATCCAGAAGGACGAGGCGAGATTGGGCACGGCGATGCCGATCGTCGTCTCCCCGGCCGAGGCGGCGCGGCTCATGGCGGTGGCGGACAGCAGGGCGGCGGCGAGGATGGCGGCGCGGCGGAAGGTTTTCATGGCAGGGTTCCCTTGGTTTTCTGGATGGTGGATGTGGTTATGGTGGGGTTGGCAGGACTAGGCTTGGGTGATGTGGACACGGATCTCCGGACGCTGGAGAGGAGCGAACGCAGGCCGGCATCGATGAGGCCGGAGCCGACGATCACCGCGCCGACCGCGACCTGGGCGAGGAAGGGCGAGACGCCGGTGAGGTTGAGGCCGGTCAGCACGACCTGGATGAAGGCCGCGCCGGCGACGACGGTCCAGACGGTGGCGGCGCCGCCCGACAGCGCGGTGCCGCCGATGACCGCCGCCGCGATCGACTGCAATTCCATGCCCGAGCCTTCGGTCGGCAGGCCGGCGCCGGCCCGCGCCGTCATCAGAGCGCCGGCGAGCCCGGCGAACAGGCCGCAGAGCTGGTAGGCGCGGATCTGCAGCGCGCCGGCATCGGCGCCGACGAGGCCGATCGCGTCGGGGTTCGAGCCCAGCATCAGGATGCGCCGGCCGATGGCGGCGTGGCGCAGCAGCCCATGGGCGGCGACGACGCCGGCGAGCGCGAGCCAGCCGAGGGGCGGCAGGCCGAGCACCGCGTCGAAGGCCAGATGCGCCGACAGGGCGGCATCCGATAGCGGGACCGCCTGGCCGTCGGCGCTGATCAGCAGCGCGACGCCCTTCGCAGCGATCAGCATGCCGAGGGTGGCGACGATCGGCTGGAGGCCGAGGCGCCCGATCAGCCAGCCATTGAGCGTGCCGCAGGCGATGCCGACGAGCGGCGCGGCGGCGAGCGCCCAGAAGCCGAACTGGTTGGCGGCGATGGCGGCCACCGTGCCGGCGAGCGCGGCGACGACCCCGACGGAGATGTCGAACCCGCGCGAGGCGATCGCGAACATCTGGCCGACCGCCAGCAGCACGAGCACCCACATCTGGCCGGCGACATTGGCCAGATTGCCGCCGGAGACGAAATCCGGCGCCGCCGCGGCGAAGACCGCCACCGCCACCGCGATGCAGAGCGGCGCGACGAGGATGCGGCCGAGCGATGCCCTGATCATGGACGCCTCCGGTTCGGCAGGAGACAAGCGAGCCGCTTCCAGTCGCGCTGCAGGGCGACGGCACCGACCACCAGCAGCCCCATGACGATGAGCTGGTCGGCGGCGGGCAGGTTGAGGAGGACGACGGCGTTGTCGAGCATGGCGACGAGCAGCACGCCGCAGACGACCTGCGAGACGCGCCCGCGCCCGCCGGTCAGCGGCAGGCCGCCGATGGCGCAGGCCGCGATCGTCTCGAAGGCGAGGTTGGGGGCGAGCGAAGGCTGTCCCGAGCCGACGCGGCTGGTCAGGATGACGGCGCCGACCGCGCAGAAAAGCCCGGCGACGGCATAGCCGGCGAACACGATCCGCGTCACGGCAAGGCCGGCGAGGCGCGCGGCCACCGGATTGGCGCCGACGAGATACCAGAGGCGGCCGAGGCGGCTGTGGGCCAGCAGCACGTGCAGCACGGCGAAGGCGAGGATGGCGGCGAGGATCGGCACGGGCACGCCGGCGACGCGGCCGCGCGAGGGCCATGCGAACAGGTCGGACATGGGAGCGTCGATCGGCATGCCGCCGGCGAGCCAGGCCGCTATGCCCGAGGCCATCATCAGCATGCCCAAAGTGACGATGACCGGCGGGATGCCGAACCTCGCCACGGCGAGACCGTTCGCCATGCCGATGGCGACGACGCCGAGGGCGCCGGCCGCGAAGGCGGCGGGAACGCCGGCTTCGGGCGGCACCATCACGATCAGCACGCTGGCGAGGGCGGCGGAGGCGCCGAACGAGAATTCGATGCCGCCGAGGATGATGACGATCGCCTGTCCGCAGGAAACGATGCCCAGGATGGCGGCGATGCGCAGGACGTTCTCGATATTGCCGGCGGTGCCGAAGCGCGGCACCAGCAGGAGGAACAGGACGAAGATGGCGGCTGCGATCCACAGGATCGCCGGCGGGCGCATGCGGGCCGGCAGGAGCGGGCCGCGGGACAAGGACGGGTTCATGCCGCGGCCCGCCCGGCCAGCGCGGCCATGAGATCCGACGCAGCGGCATCGGCGGCGAATTCGGCCGCGATGTCACCGTCGCGGACGACGAGGTAGCGATCGGCGAGCGCCTTCAGCTCGTCCAGGTCGCTCGAGGCGATGAGCACCGCGACGCCGCGTGACGCCGCCTCCGCGATGGCGCCGTGGATGACCGCACGCGCCGCGACGTCGACGCCGCGCGTCGGCTCCAGCAGGACGAGGGCGGCCAGCCCGGGAATGGCGAGGCAGCGCGCGATCAGCAGCTTCTGCTGGTTGCCGCCGCTGAAGGTGGCGGCCTCGGCCTGCGGGGCGTAGGGATGCAGCTTCAGCCGGCGCAGCAGCGGATCGAGCGCGCTCGCCTCGGCTCGCCGCCTCAGGATTCCCGCCCGCGAGAACCGCGCCAGCGCGCTCGAGGAACCATTGCCGACGGCGCTCATGGAGAGGAACAGGCCCTCGGCATGGCGGTCCCCGGGGACGTAGCCGACACCGAGCTTCACTGCGGCCTTGCGATCCCCGGCCCGGAAATGCCGCGTCCCTACCCGGATCAGCCCGTCTGCCGGCACCGCGCCGGCCATGCAGGCGGCGAGCCGGAGGGCGCCCGAGCCGACGAGGCCAGCCATGCCGACGATCTCGCCGGCCCGGATGCCGAGGGTCAGCGGCGGCCGTCCCGGTCCCAGGCGCAGCCCGCTGGCCGACAGTACCGGCTCCCCCTGCAGACGGACGCCGCGGTGGCCGGCGGGGACGACGGCGCCGAGCATCGCGCGGACGAGATCCTCGCGCGAATGGGAGGCGATCGCCGCGCCCTCGATGACAGTGCGGCCGTCGCGCAGGACGGTGACATCGTCGGCGAGCGTCTCGATCTCGTCGAACTTATGGGAGATGAAGAGGATCGCCGTGCCCTCGGCGCACAGGCGCCGGACGACGCCGAACAGCCTCTCGGTCTCGTCGCCGTTGAGGGCCGCGGTGGGTTCGTCGAGCACGAGCACGCGGCAGTTCCGGCCGAGGCCGCGGGCGATCTCCAGGAGCTGGCGCTCGCCGAGGGAAAGCGCCGCGACGGGCATGTCGAGATCGAGGGCCAGACCCACCTGTTCGAGCCAGCGCGCGGCGTCCGGCCGCGGCACGAGCGCCGACCGCGCCAGATGCGTGCCCCCCGCCGCCAGGGAGAAGGCCGAAAGGTTTTCGAGCACGGAGAGTTCGGGGAAGAGGCTCAGATGCTGGTAGATCGGCACGATGCCGGCGGCGATCGCCTGGGCGACGGATTGGAACGAGGCGGACCGGCCCTGGATCGCCACGGTCCCGCCATCCGGACGCACTGCGCCGACGATGATCTTGACGAGGGTGCTCTTGCCCGCGCCGTTCTCGCCGAGCAGGGCATGCACCCGGCCGGGCCTGAGCCGCAGGGTGGCGCTGCGCAAGGCGCAGGTCGCGCCATAGTGCTTCTCGATGTCCGTGGCGCTCAGGACGTCGTCAACCAGTGCTTGCATCGACACCTCCCTCCCGGGAAGCAGCGATGCGAGCCGACCGGGGTTGCAGGCTCCGCGCGCCGGGTTTCCCGTTTCGCGCATCGCCCTGTGTCCGGACGATGGAACCCTCCCCCCCTTTTCACAAACGAATTGTTTCGCGCTCATGCATGAGCTAGCCTCATGCATGAAGGAGAGACCGGATGCGAAAAAGGCGTCTGCCGCCCTTGAACGCCCTGCGCGGCTTCGAGGCCTCGGCCAGGCATTTGTCCTTCACCAAGGCGGCGGAGGAACTCAGCCTCACCCAGGGCGCGGTGAGCCGGCAGGTCCAGGAACTGGAAGCCTATTGCGGCGAGCCCCTGTTCCGGCGCATGACCCGCCGGATCGAGCTCACGCCGGAGGGCGAGCAGCTTTTCCGCGTCGTCGAGGCGATGCTCGACGATCTCGAACGGGCCGCCAACCGGTTCGGACGGCGCGACGCCAAGAAGAAACTGACGATCACGGCGCTGCCGACGATCGCGACGGTCTGGCTGATGCCGCGCCTGCATCTGTTCACCAGCCGCAATCCCGATATCGAGGTCAGGATCGTCTCGTCGATCGAGCCGGCCGATCTCCTCGCCACCGACATCGCCATCAGGGTCGGCCGGCTGCCCGGGCGCCACTATGAACGGACGCAGCCGCGCATCGAATTGTCCATGGTCACGCGCTGGGACGGCATCCACGCGGACGAGCTCTTCCCCGACAGGCTCCGCCCGGTCTGCGCGCCCGGCCTGATCCGGCACTCGCCGGTTACGGCCGAGGACCTGGCCCTCTATCCGCTCATCCATACCTCGACACGCCGTTACGCGTGGCCCGACTGGCTGCGTGCCCATGGCATCCGCCATGCCGCCGACGAGGTGCCGAGCCTGCAGTTCGGGCATTTCTTCATGTCGCTCGACGCCGCCCGCCAAGGGCGCGGCATCGCCCTCGTGCCGGATATCATCCTGGCCCATGAAGAGGGCATGCGCGGCCTCGTCGTTCCCCTCGCCGCCGACATCGCGAGCGCGGGCGAATATTACCTTCTCATCCACGAGGCGCGCCTCGACGACCCGTCCGTGCAAGCCTTCCGCGCCTGGGCGATCGAGGAGGCCCGCGCCGTGCGAAAATCTCCCGGCCTCGCCGCCGGGCATGAGCCTGCCCGCCCCTGATCGGCGCCGGGCGGCATGGCGCGACGAGGCATGGCGCGACGAGGCGGGCCGCAGGCATTCCGCGCGCCGTCCACAAAACGTCCACACATTCCTCATAATGCTGCGGCTTGTACCCTCGGCGCCGTGACACTGGCGGGCCCGAATAGAATGCGGGCCCGGCGTGTTTGCCGTCCGTCCTCCTCTTTCCGGATTTCCCCGTCATGATTGACCAGACCACCGCCCCTTCCGCCATGCAGCCGGCGGCTTCCCGCTATGACGGCGTGACGATCCTGCTGCATTGGCTGACGGCGATCCTCGTCGTCTGCCTCTTCGGGAGCGCGCTGATCTGGGACGAGCTGGAACGCGGAACCTGGCTGCGCAAGGGCCTGCAATCGCTCCATATCTCCATGGGCCTGCTGCTCGCCGCCGTGATCCTCCTGCGCATCGTCTGGCGTCTCGCCCGTGCGGACGACCTGCCGCCGGCGGCGACCGGCCTCCAGCACCTCGCCTCCAAGGCGATCCACCTGCTGCTCTATGTGCTGCTGGTGGGACAGGTCGCCCTCGGCTTCCTGTTCCGCTGGGCCCAGAACGAGCCCTTCGCCTTCTTCGGGCTGTTCTCGGTGCCGCGCCTCATCGACATCGACCCGAGCCTGCGCCACCTCATCGGCACGCTGCACGACTACACGGCATGGACGATCATCGGCATCGCCGCCCTCCATGCCGCGGCGGCGCTGGGGCATCATTACGTGCTGAAGGACAGGGTGCTCGGGCGGATGGTGCCGGGCATGTAGGACAGATCGGGTCCCGCGGCCGGGCGGGCGGGACCGCGCGCGCCGTTCGCGCTTCCGATGCCGGCGAGGTCGAAGGGCGTCGTCTGGTAGAGCTCGTTGATCCAGTTGCCGAACAGCAGATGGGCGTGGCTGCGCCATTGGTTCAGCGGCGGCCGACCGGGATCGTCCTGCGGGAAATAGCCGTGCGGAAGGCCGATGGGCTTGCCCGCGGCGAGATCACGGAAATACTCGTCGGCGAGCGAATTCGTGTCGTATTCGACATGGTTGAACATATGGAGCGACCGGTGCGCCGGGTCGTGAAGCAGGCACAGACCCGCCTCGTCCGAATCCATCAGGACCTTCATCCCGCTTGCCGCGGGGATCTCCTCGCGCCGAACCTCCGTCCAGCGCGAGACCGGAATCGAGAAATCGTCGGAGAAACCGCGCAGATAGGCCGACGCCGGCTCCAGCACACGGTGGCGATGCACGCCGAACATCTTGCGGGGCAGCGGGTGCTTGGCCATGCCGTGGAAGTGATGGACGGCGGCCTGGGCGCCCCAGCAGACGTTGAAACACCCGTGCACATGGGTCTGCGTCCAGTCGAAGATGCGGCGCAGCTCGTCCCAATAGGTCACCCCCTCGAACGGCATTGTCTCCACAGGCGCGCCGGTGATGATGAAGCCGTCGAAGCGCTCGTCCCGGACGTCCTCCCAGCTGCGATAGAACGAGATGATGTGATCGCTGGACGTATGGCGCGGGACATGGCTGGTGATCTTGACCAGCGTCAGCTCCACCTGAAGCGGCGAGGCACCGAGGAGCCTGGCGAACTGTGTCTCGGTCCTGACCTTGTCGGGCATCAGGTTCAGCAGGCCGATGCGCAGCGGCCTGATGTCCTGGCGCACCGCATCCGTCTCGCGCATCACCATCACCCCTTCCGCGTCGAGGATGGAGCGGGCGGGCAGGTTGTCCGGAATCTTGATCGGCATCGGTTCTGTCCAGCGGTTCGCGGGCGGGACCGACAGTGGCGAGACCCGTTTCGTTGCCGGTTCGGCCACATCCTCCTTGCGGGAGCGCCACCTTGCTCGGGAAGCAGGTTGGCGTCGGGCGTTGCCCAACTCTTGATGTCGGGCGTTTTCTAGGCGGTTCCGTTCGAGTTTGCAACCGACGACATCGCAGCGGAGCGCGAAAGCCGCAGGGCTGCTTTCCGGGGGAGGAACCGATACCGGGCAGCTATGGCGTCGGCCGGCCGTCGGCCATCCCGATGCGATTTGCCGCCGGCTCCATATCGGCTCGCCAGACCTCGCCCTCGACGCCGTGGCGATGGCGCTCGTTCCGAAAATCGTCATCGGATTCTCCGATCGACATAATCGTATCTTCCCGTTTCCCTCAGATATTCGTCGCCTGATAGGCCTCCTGCCGTCGGAGCGGCTCTTTTGTGCTCCGACGGCAGGATGAAGGAGACCGTCATTGTCAAAGGGGAAAGCTGGCGAGCATGTTCTTGTCGTCGGCGGCAGCTCCGGCATGGGATTTGCCCTTGCCGAAAGACTGCTCGCAGCGGGTATCGCAGTCACGATTGTCGGTAGATCGCCGGAACGACTTGCTCAGGCCCGCGAAAAGCTCGGCAATGCACCGAGCCTGCAAGCGGTTACGGCAGACGCCACGAACGAAGAAGATGTCGAGCGCCTGTTCGGATCGGTCGGCACGTTGCACCACATCGTCTCGACCGCCGCCGACGTGAGTGGTGTCTACGTGCCGCTGGCCGACATGAACGTTGCGACGGCGCGCCGAGCTATCGATTCCAAGGTGGTCGCGCCACTTCTGCTGGCCAAGCATGGCGCTCCGCGCCTTGCCGCCGCCGGATCGATCACCTTAACGTCTGGGATCGCCGCCTATCGCCCTGCGCCAAAAGGGTCGGTCGTGGCCGCCGTCAATGGCGCGATCGAATCGCTCGTCTACGCGCTTGCCGTCGAGCTCGCACCCATACGTGTGAACGCCATTTCACCCGGATGGGTCGATACGCCGATCTGGGACTCGGTCGCCGGCGAAGGGAAGACCGCCGCACTCGAAGCCATGGCCAGGCGCCTCCCGGTCGGCCGGATCGGACAGGCGCGCGACATCGCGCAGGCCCTTGAATCGGTCATGCGCAATGGCTTCATCTCCGGGACGGTGGTCCACGTCGACGGCGGTCAACGTCTGGTCTGACGGCGGAGGTGTTCCCTGGCGGTGGAGAGGAATGCGTCCGTCGCCGGGGATTGAACACGCCGCTGCCGCCACATCATCGTGATCGGCGCTGTCAGGCTCGACCCCGACAAGGGAACGCCGATATGGGCGGGCTGCGCAGCGAGAGCCAATCGAGGAACCAGGGCGCAACCGAGACCTGCCTCGACAAGGCCTCGTATCGAACCGATGCTTGCAAATTCGCCGGCGCGCTTCGGACGTCCTGGCAGCGTCGCCGCGAAAACCTCGTCGAACATCTTCCGGTAGATGCAACCGGGCGGGGTGACCAGAAAGGCCTCGTCGACGAGGTCCTCAGGCTTGATCGACTCCCGCCCGGCCAACCGATGGTTTGGCGGCACGATGATCAAAAGCTCCTCTTCGACCACGGCTTCGCTTCGAACACCTGCCGCTGCCGACGCTTCACCGAAGAAGAAGCTCACATCGAGATCGCCATTTCTGATTCCATTGCGCAGCCCGCCACTGTCTGCCGTTTTCAGCGTTATCTCGACGGCAGGATATCGGCGGCTGAACTCGGCGACCAATTCCGGCAATCGGGTTGAGCAAAGCGTTTCAAGGCCGCCGATGACGAGCTTTCCCGACAGGGTAGCGGAGGTACTCGCAACGGCGGCATAGACTTCGTCAGCAAGGTTGATCAGTTCGCCCGCATAGCCGAGCAGGCGCTCGCCCGCCGGCGTGAGCGTCAGCCCCTTGTGCGAGCGGTTGAAGAGCTTCACACCAAGATCGGCCTCCAGAGCCTGAATCTGTTCCGTCACACTCGATTGGGAAAGATGGACCTGTTCCGCGGCGCGCGTGAAGTTGAGGGTCGCTGCAACTGCGGTGAATGTCTTGAGTTGGCGAAATTGCACGCTTTGCCCCGCAAGAAGACGATGTCGGGAAATTCTAGCACAGCCGTGTTTCGCCGTATCCGACAGTTCTCGCGGCCTGCTGGGAACCATGTTTGAATGAGGTCTGCTTGAGCTCCGACCTCATATCCGCCGCATGGCGCAGGAAGGTCGCCGCCTGACGGTGCGGAATTTCGAACAGATGCCTTCCGGCCGCCGGCATGCGACCCTCTCGGCGTTTTTCCGGAAATGGAGATCGCGCTCACCGCCGCAGAAAAATAGCCGGCAAATCGTGCCCGTTTCCGGCCGACGGCCCCCGGGCCAACCCAGCCCTGACGCGTCTTCGGCCGCGTGTCGGCGCGCCGTCGACGGCGCGCCCTTCATCGCCGAAGCCGGCGCTACTGCGGCAGGAGGACGGTGTCGATCACGTGGATGACGCCGTTGCTCTGGTGGACGTCCGCGACGGTGATGATCGCATGATCGCCCTTGGCGTCGATCAGTTCCAGCTTGCCGTGCTTCTTCTCGACGGTGAGCGATCCACCCTCGACGGTCTTGAGCGTGGCCTTGCCGCCTCCCGCCTTCACGGCCGCCATGAGGTCGGCCCCCGACATCTTCCCGGCAACCACGTGATAGGTCAGCACGGCGGTCAGCGTCGCCTTGTTTTCCGGCTTCAGCAGCGTATCGACGGTGCCGGCAGGCAGTTTGGCGAAGGCCTTGTTGGTGGGCGCGAAGACGGTGAAGGGCCCGGGACCTTCGAGCGTGTCGACGAGACCCGCCGCCTTGACGGCCGCGACCAGCGTGGTGTGGTCCTTCGAATTGACCGCATTCTCGATGATGGTCCTGGACGCGTACATCGGCGCGCCGCCCACGCGGACGGACATCTCGGCCGACGCGCCGGACAGCGTCGCGACCGAGCCAAGGGCGGAAACGCCGACGACGGCCAGCATGGTCAGAACGGATTTGCGGATCATGTTTCGTTTCCCTGGTGAGGATGCAGGCATCGATCGCCGCATCAATCAGCTACGACCCCGATACGGGGAAAACGAATCCATGGATCACATATGCTTATCCCACGCGGCGTTTATTCTGAATATCTTCTAATTTACGGAAAGATATGGTGATAGCCCGAGACTATACAGCCGAATTGATTTGAAAATGGGGTCCGATATTGAAATTTTCATTTCGAGATTGATCCGACGCAGCGCCGCGAACGTAGCCGTGATCTTGCCCACGGGCATTTCATCGGCGCGATATTTCCCTTCGGTCGGGCCGTCTGCCGGCCGTCGCGAGGCGCGACATGCCGGAGGGCGCCGCTGCCGTGCCGCTATGAATCTTGATGCTCATACCGGTGTCGGAACAAGAATGGCTGCAGGCGGGCGCCGGTTCTTTCGGCGAGGAAAGGAAGTTCGGGCGGGCAAGCAAGCGCGCCCGACGCCGTTCATTCCGGCTTCGGGCGCGTAGGGGACGAACAGAATCGAAGCGGCGGGCGCAGCCGTTTCTCAACCGCCCGCCGGCACCGGGGCCTTCGGGTCGATCAGCCCCTCTTCCTTCAGGTCCGACCACAGCGCGGCGGGAATGGCGTGCCTGAGATAAGCCAAGTTCTGGTCGAGTTCGGCCACCGAGCGGGCGCCGGGAATGACGCTGACCGCAATGGGGTGGCCGAGAGGGAACTGCAGGGCGGCGGCGGGGAGCGGCACGTTGTGCCGGGCGCAGGCCTCCTCGATGCGGCGCACGCGCGCCAGCACCGGTTCCGGCGCGAGGCGCGTGTTGAAGGTGGCGCCCGCCACGGCGCCGGTCGCCAGGATACCGGAATTGTAGGGCCCGCCGATCACCAGCCTGGTGCCGCGCTGCTCGCACAGCGGCAGCAGCGTTTCCAGCGGCTCCTGCTCGAGCAGCGTGTAGCGCCCGGCGAGCAGGAAATAGTCGAAGCGGCCGGCGACCACGAAGTCCGACAGCATCTGCCACTGGTTGATGCCGACGCCGATCGCCTTGATCACGCCCTGCGAGCGCAAATCGTCAAGAGCCGGATAGGCGCCGTCCATCGCCTCCCTGAAGCGGCTGCGGGCATAGGGATCCTCGCCGGGGCCGAAATGGATCGCCTCGTCGGGATCGTGGATGGCGACCATGTCGACATAGTCGGTGTCGAGGCGCCTCAGCGTGCCTTCCAGCGAGCGCATCACGGCATCGCGGGAATAGTCGAAATCGGCGCGCATCGCCGGCGGGTCGTCCCACAGCGCGGGCTTCAGCTCGCCGGCAGGGATCGGCACGAGATCGTAGCCGACCTTGGAGGAGATCACGATGTCCTTGCGGGGGAGCGCCTTGATCGCCTGCCCGAGCCGGGTCTCGCTCAGTCCGAAGCCGTAGACCGGGGCGGTGTCGAAATAGCGGATGCCCCGGTCGTAGGCGGCCGAGACCGTCGCGATCGCATCGCCCGGATCGACGGCGCGATACATGTTGCCGAGGCCGGTGCCCCCGAGCCCCATGGTGGTCACCTTCAGGCTGTCCGTCACCGCCCTGAATTCGATGTCTGGCATGTCCGCTCCTTTGCCGTTCCATCCCGTACCGCGGCCCGTCCGGTTCGGCGTCGGCGCCGCGGCTTTCGAAAAACGTTTGACACAAAATTTGTCATATAACAATATAACAGGATGACATCGGCAGGTGATTTCCGGGTGGCGATGTCGAGGCGCCGAGGGTCGGCGCGAGCCCGGTCCATAAGAAATTTGCGAGGGAGGACAGCATGGACGACATCAGGGACAACGCTGAGATGCCGGCGATCGCCGGCGGCATGAACCGGCGCAAGGCGTTCATGACGGCGGCGGCGCTCGGCGCCGGCGCAGCCGGCCTCGCCGGCGGGCTGGGCTCGGGCAAGGCCCTGGCCGACACCACCGCCGGCGGCCTGCCGAAGAAGAATTACAAATTCTTCTTCGTGTGCCACGTCACGCTGGACCAGTTCTTCACGCCGACGATCTACGGCATCAAGGACGCCTGCGCCGCCTTCGGCTGTACCTATCAGTGGACGGGATCGCAGAAGAACGTCGTGTCCGAGATGGTCAACGCCATGCAGACCGCCATCGCCCAGAAGGCGGACGGCATCGCGGTCTGCCTCGTCGACCCCAAGGCCTTCGACCAAGCGACGGCGATGGCCACCGCGGCCGGCATTCCCGTCATCGCCTTCAATGCCGACGTGCCCACGGGCAGCCCCAACAAGCGCCTGTCCTATGTCGGCCAGCCGCTCTACACCGCCGGCTACAATGTCGCGCTGAAATGGCTGGCGCAGATCCCGAAGAGCGGCCACGTCATGCTGTCGATCGGCGTGCCCGGCTCGCTCAACACCCAGCCCCGCCTCGACGGCTATATCCAGGCGATCAAGGATCACCGCAGCGACGTCACCTATGACGTCGTCAATACCGGGCCGGATCCGGCCACGGAGATCTCGCGTGTCGAGAGCTATTATCTCAGCCACAAGAACGTCGTCGGCCTGTTCGGCACCGGCGGGTCGGACAGCTATGCCTGCGGCTTCGTATCCAACAAATACGGCCTCGCCAAGAAGGGCGCGGTGGTCGCCGGGTTCGACCTCTTCCCGCAGACGCTCGGCTTCATCAAGAGCGGCGACATGACCTTCACCACCGACCAGCAGGCTTATCTACAGGGCTTCCTGCCGGTGCAGCAGATGTATCTCTACAAGCTCTCGGGCGGCCTCGTCGGCCCGGCGAACAGCGATACCAGCCAGGCCTACGTCACCAGGGACAATGTCGACGCCTATCTCGGCAACACCCGCTTCGAAGGCCGCACCGACGCCGAACCGACGTAAGCGCATTTCGGAGTGTCGATCACCGATCGACATCGTCCGACAATTCGCAGGAACGAAGAAGGCGGCTCGGCGACCCGCAGACACCAACTTTGCTGGAAAGGCGCGATCTTCCTTCTCCCAGGCGGGAGAAGGTGGCGCGTAGCGCCGGATGAGGGTCTGACCTTCGACGACATGAGCGCTTCGCTTTTTCTCGTTGAAAGTCAGTCCCTCATCCCCCTTCCGGGACCCCAAGCATTTCCAGAGGAAACGCGGAGTCCCGACCCGGGAGAAGGCAGCCAATTCATATTCTTCGGCTGCGGGTCGGTGACCCCTTCCACAACCAACCCAGGAAAGCACAGGCAGTGCCGACACTCGAACGAAGCCCGGGAGCGGCGCGCAGGCTGGGCGCCGGGATCCCCGACACGATGCTGGAAAGGCTCGTCGTCCTCCTCTCCCGCTACCGCGAGGCCAGCATCGCCGTCGTCGCCGTGGCGCTCGTCGTCTATTTCCAGGTCGGCAGCGACGGGACCTTCCTGTCCCCGCAATTCATGAGCGTCGTGCTGCGCGAGACCGGCCGCCTCGGCTTGATCGCGGTCGCCGAGGTCATGCTGATGATCACCGGCGAGATCGACCTGTCCGTCAGCGGCACCTTCTCGCTGTCGCCCTACATCATGGCGCTGCTGTCGATCGGCTGGGGCGTGCCCCTTCCGGTCGGCGCCGTCATCGGCGTGCTGCTCGGCGTACTCGTCGGCTTCGTCAACGGCTTCATCACCGTGCGCTTCAAGGTGCCTTCGCTGATCACCACCGTCGGCACGCTGTTCTTCCTGCAGGGCATCACCGTCTCGCTCTACAACAGCCAGGTGATCGTCCCGCCGGTGGAAGAGCCGTTCAACGCCATCTTCGGCGAGAGCCTCTACGATCCCGCCGATGCGCTGCTGTCCTGGCACGGCGTGACGGCGTTCACGCCCTTCCTGTGGGCCGCCCTGATCGTCGCCGGGCTGGCGCTAGTGCTGAACCGCACCACCTTCGGCCTCCACACCATCGCCACCGGCAGCAACATCGTCGGGGCGCGGGAGATCGGCATCCGGACCGACCGCATCAAGATCTACAATTTCATGATCGCCGGCGGCTGTGCCGCCTTCGCCGGCATCGTCAACACCGCCCAGTTCGCCTCCGCCGATCCGCAGGCGGGCAGCCCCTTCCTGACGCTGCAGGCGATCGCCGCCGCCGTCATCGGCGGCACCTCGCTGCTCGGCGGCTCCGGCACGGTCGTCGGCGCGCTGATCGGCGCCTTCATGGTCGCCACCCTCAACAACGGCCTCGTCATGGTCGGCGCGCAGGCGACCGTCTCCGACATCTATCTCGGCGCCGCCATCGTGGGCGCCATGGTGCTCAACGTCCAGATCGACAGGCTCCGCACCCGGAGGCGCAAATGAACGCCCAATCCATTCCGCCGCTCGGTGCGGACGCTCCCGTCATCCTCGAGATGTCGCATATCAGCAAGAGTTTCGGCGCCGTCACCGCCCTCGTCGACGTCAGCATCCGCCTGCGCCGGGGCGAGGTGCTGGCGCTGGTCGGCGACAACGGCGCCGGCAAGTCGACGCTGATCAAGATCCTCTCCGGCTTTCACCAGCCCGACACCGGCACCATCGCCTCGAAGGGCAGGCAAGTCCGTTTCGCCTCGCCGCGCGACGCCCGCGCGCACGGCATCGAGACCGTCTACCAGGACCTCGCGCTGATCGGAGACCTGCCGATCTACCACAACATGTTCCTCGGCCGGGAATACCATAAGCGCTTCCTCGGCCTGAACCTGCTCGACAACCGCAAGATGCGCGAGCTGGCGCAGACCTATCTCGGCACGCTCGGCATCTCCATTCCCAACGTCAACAGCACGGTCGACCTGCTCTCCGGCGGCCAGCGCCAATGCATCGCGGTGGCGCGGTCGATCTATTCCTCGCCTTCCATCCTCGTGCTCGACGAGCCGCTCGCCGCCCTCGGCGTGCGCGAGAGCGCCCATGTGCTCGGCCTGATCCAGAACCTGCGCCGCCAGCGCAACGTCTCCGTGATCCTGATCGTCCACAACTACAACCAGATCTTCGAAGTCTGCGACCGCATCAACTTCCTGCATGCGGGCGAGATCGTGCTCGATGCCTCGACCTCGGAGACGAGCGAGGAGGAACTGATCCGCATCGTCAAATCGGGCCTCGGCCGGCGCGCCGTCGACGCCCAGCCGGCATGACCCGCCACGTCTTCCGGGCCTCGTCCGGTTTCGTCAACACGCGGCCCTGCGGCCGCACGGCCCGATCGCGGCCCAATATGGAGTACCCGTCTTGACCTTCTCCCCCACCGACCTCGCCAAGGCCGTTGGCCAAGGCCTGCTTTCCTTTCCCGTCACCTTCTTCGACGACGACGGCGCCTTCGACGAGGCGGGCTATCGCGCCCACGTCGCCCGCCAGGGCGTGGCCGGCGCGGGCGGCCTGTTCGCCGCGGGCGGCACCGGGGAGTTCTTCTCGCTGACCCTCGACGACTACAAGCGCGTGGTGCGCGCGGCCTCCGAGGAGGTTCCCGAGAGCCTGCCGCTGCTCGCCGGCGTCGGCTACGGCACCCATATGGCGGTGGAGTTCGCCAAGGCGGCCGAGGCGAACGGCGCCGACGGCCTGCTCGTCCTGCCGCCCTATCTCGTCCATTCGGAGCAGGAAGGCCTGCGCCGACACCTCGCCGCGATCTGCAATTCGGTTTCCATCGGCGTCATCGCCTACAACCGTGACAATGCGGTCATGGCGCCGGATACCGTCGCCCGCGTCGCGGAGGAATGCCCCAACCTCATCGGACTCAAGGACGGCGTCGGCAATGTCGAGCTGCTCAATGCGCTGCGCTACCGCCTCGACGACCGGCTGGTGTTCATCGGGGGCATGCCGACGGCCGAAGTCCATGCCGCCGCCGCGCTCGCCATCGGCATGAACACCTATTCCTCCGCCATCTACAACTTCGCCCCGCAGACCGCGCTGCAGTTCTTCGACGCCCTGCATGCCGGACGCAAGGCCGAGATCGACGATCTCATGCGCAGCTTCTTCCTGCCCTACCTCGCCATCCGCAACCGCCGGGCGGGCTACGCGGTGTCGATCGTCAAGGCGGGGGCGCGCATCGCCGGCATTCCCTGCGGCCCGGTGCGCACGCCGCTCCTCGACCTCACGCGCGAAGAGGAGCACGAGCTTGCCGCCCTGATGGAACGGTGCGGCATGCCCGTAGCAGGCTGAGGCATTCGGGGACTCCGCATTTCCGGAGGAAATGCTCTGGGGATTGAAGCCCCAACTACTCCGCTTTGATCGTGGTCAACGCGGCGCTGCGGCGCCCAACATTGACGGCGCTCCAAACGAAAGGAGCGCGCATGGCCTGCGCGCTCCGCTCTTCACCGATGTGCCGGACCGCCCGGTCAGCAGGGCGGATTGCCCTCCGTGCCGCAGGTGCCGGAGGCGGTGCCGTTGCCGCCGCCGCTCTCCGACGTGCCCGTCTTCGGCGTGCTGCTGGTCGTACCGGTCTGATCGCCGCCGGCCGCATTGGGAGCGCCGTTGCTGGTGGCACCGCTGACCGAGCCGCCATTCGCACCCGCTCCATTCGTCGTGCCGGTACCAGTCGTCCCGCCGGCGCCACCGGTCGCCTGAGCGAAAGCGCTGGCGGGCGCCGCAAGCATGACCAGGACCGCACCATATTTGAGAATATTGTTTACCATGACGAAACCTCCATACGAGAATGAGAGAAAAGCAAGCCATCGAGACGGATGCGCGATGCGTCCGGCTCGTGGTTAAGACTGATCGCAACCATGCGAGAGTCTCGGGGCGTCGTAATTCTCCTCGCCAGGCGCTGTCGCTTTGGTCTAGAGCAAACGCCCTGCGCTCCTATCCGACGCATGAGAAGATAATAAGTTCCGGATCGCCTCCCGCTATATTCACTTCGGACGCCTCTCGATCCATGGAAACTATTTTTTCATGGAGCACGGAACCGATATGCTGATGCTCTTTTCCGAATTCCTAGATGTGGGATAGAAAAGTGCTACGCTTTAGCTTCGCCTGATCCTCCGACCCCTTGGGAAGGAGGCCGGTCCCAGGCGCCCCCGCGCTCTTTCACGCGTTGCGCTGGAAGAGCTGAAGATACTGGCCCGCCGGATCGACGAGGGTGACGGTACGGCCATGGCTGCCCATGTCGGCCGATGCGGCGATCGCGATGCCGGCGTCCGCGAGCCGCTCGATGCGGGTATCGAGATCCGTGACTTCGAATACGGCCACGGCGCCGGCCGCGCCTTCCGGATATTCGCCATCGGAGGCGAGCGCGAAATTGGCGCCGCCCGCATCATATTGGACCCAGCGTTCCCCATCGGCGAATTTCGGCACCAAGCCGAGCACGGCCTCATAGAAGTGCCGGCTGGCCCGGATATCGGTTGCCTTCACATAGACGTTCTGCAATTTCTTGATGGTCATCCCGGTCCTGTCCCGTTTGCCCGCCGGCTGCCCGCGGCCGATCAGCCCGCCGCGAACGCGCCGGCCCGATAGAGCAGCGCCGCCCGCTCCGGCGATATCGTCGTCGCGGCGACGGCGCCGAGGAAGACGGTGTGCGTGCCCCAGTCGATCGCCTTGATGACCCGGCAGTCGAAGACGGCGACGGCGTCGGCGAGCGCAGGCGCGCCGGTCGACAGCGAACGCCAGTCGCCGACCTCGAAGCGCTCCGCCCCGCGGGCGCCGCCCCGGCCGGCGAAGCGCTCGGCGAGCCCGCGATGCTCGGCGGCAGCGACGTTCACGCAGAAGGCACCGCTCGCCAGGATGGCGGCATGGCCCTCCGCATCGCGGTTGACGCAGACGAGGAGCGTCGGCGGATCGGCGGACACCGAGCAGACGGCGGTCGCCGTCAGGCCGCGCCGATCCCCCTCGCGCCCCGCGGTGACGATGGTCACCCCGGCGGCGAGTTCCCGCATCGCGGCGCGGAAGTCCGAGGCGTCGACGAGGGAGGGCGCTGCGGGGGCGATCGTCATGCGTCATATCCGAGATAGGCGCTGCGCACGCGCGGATGGCTGATGAGTTCGAGGCCGCGACCGGTGAGTGTGATGTCGCCGGACTCGAGCACGAAGGCGCGGTCGGCGATCTCCAGCGCGCCATAGGCGTTCTGCTCGACGAGGAGCACGGTAACGCCTTCGCTGTTCACCCGGCGCACGGCGTCGATCACGAGGTCGACGACCTGCGGCGCCAGGCCCATGGTCGGCTCGTCGAGCAGCAGCACCTTCGGCGCCGCCATCAGGGCACGGCCCATGGCGACCATCTGCTGCTCGCCGCCGGACAGGGTGCCGGCGACCTGGCGGCTGCGCTCGCGCAGGCGCGGAAAGAGTTCGAGCACATGATCGAGATCGCGTTTCCGCGCCGCGTGGTCGGTGCGTGCATAGCCGCCGATCTCGAGATTCTCGGCGACGGTCATGCGGCCGAACAGCCGCCTGCCCTCCGGCACCTGCGACAGCCCGCGGCGGACGCGCTCATGCGGGGGCAGCGCCGTGATGTCCTCCCCGCCGAGCACGATGCTTCCCCGGCGCACGTCGCGCAGGCCGCACAGCGCGTTCAGGATCGTGGTCTTGCCGGCGCCGTTGGCGCCGACGATGGTGGCGATCTCGCCGGCCTCGACCGTGAAGCTCGCCTCCCGCACGGCCGCGATCTCGCCATAGGCGACGGTGAGGCCGGACACCTGCAGCGTCTTGCTCATGCGCTCCGCGCTCCCTCCGGCTGAGGCTGGCCGGTCATGGCGGCCGGCGTGTGGACCTGGCCGCTGCGGCGGCCGAGATAGGCCTCGATCACCCGCTCGTCCGCCTGGATCTCGGCGGGGGTGCCTTCGGTCAGGATGGCGCCGCGGTTGAACACGGTGATGCGCTCGGCCACCGCCATCACCACGCGCATATGGTGCTCGATCAGCACGACCGTGACGGCGAGCTCGCCGCGGATGCGCTCGATCAGGTCGACGAGCGCCCTGCCCTCCGCCGGGTTCATGCCGGCGGCCGGCTCGTCGAGCATCAGGATGCGCGGACCGGCGACCAGCGCCCGGGCGATCTCGAGCCGGCGCTGGTCGCCATAGGGCATGTGCCGGGCGATCTCGCCGGCGCGATGCGGAATGCCGACGAAGGCCAGATATTCGCGTGCGCGCTCGCGGGCCTCGGCCTCCTCGCGGCGGAAACGGCCGGTGCCGGCGATCGCCTCCCAGAAGGTGGCGCGCAGCCGCCGGTGCTGGCCGACCAGCACATTGTCGAGCACGCTCATATTGGGGAACAGCCGGACGTTCTGGTAGGTGCGGGCGACGCCGTGCCGCGCCACCACATGAGCCGGCAGGCCGTCGATGCGCGCGCCGCCGAGGAAGATCCTGCCGGCGGTCGGCGGCACGAAGGCGGTGATGCAGTTGAAGGCGGTGGTCTTGCCGGCCCCGTTCGGACCGATGATCGCATGCACGCTGCCTTCGAGGACGTCGAGGTCGATGTTGTCGATGGCTACCATGCCGCCGAAGGCCTTCTTGAGGCCGCGGACCTGGAGAAGCGGGGCGCGGGTCTCGCCCTGCGGACGCATGTCAGGCATCGGCGTCTCCTCCGACGCGGCTCGCCGGCCACAGGCCGTCGGCGCGCTTATGCATCATCGCCACCAGGGCGATGCCGTAGAAGAGATAGCGGAACTCGCCGAATTCACGCAGCAGCTCGGGCAGGCCGATCAGCACGATGGCGCCGACCAGCACGCCGGGCAGGCTGCCGAGGCCGCCGATCACCAGGATGGCCAGCACGTTGATCGAGACCAGCAGCTGGAAGGAATGCGGATAGACCGAGCCGATCAGCGCGGCGAACACCGCACCGGCGGCGCCGGCGAAGGCCGCGCCAATCGTGTAGGCGAGGAGCTTGGAGGCCACCGGATCGATGCCCAGCGCCTGCGCGACGTCCTCGTCCTCGCGCATGGCGAGCCAGGCCCGTCCGATGCGCGCATGCTGGAGCCGCCAGGAGATGAAGGCGACGACGCCGGCGAGCGCCAGAGCCAGGTAGTAGAGCGAGGCCGGCGATTTCAGCGACAGGCCGAACAGGCTCGGCGGATCGATCTCGATGATGCCCTGCGAGCCGCCGAGATAGGGCGCCAGCGCATCGGAAAGGACGAGCAGGCGGATAATCTCGCCGAGCGCCAACGTCGCCATCGCCAGGTAATCGCCCCGCACCCGCAGCACCGGCAGGCCGAACAGCATGCCGGCGCCGGCCGCGAGCACGACGGCGACGGGGAGCGCCACCCAGAACGACACGTCGGCGACCGCCAGCGGCCCCGAGGAGCACAACAGCGCCACGGTATAGGCGCCGACCGCGAAGAAGGCGACGAAGCCGAGATCGACGAGGCCGGCGAGGCCGAGCTCGATATTGAGACCCATTCCCATCAGCATGTAGAGGGCGACCAGCATCGCCACCTGCGCCACGAAATCGTCGGTGACCAGGGGCAGGACGCACAGCCCGGCGAGCAGCAGGCCGACCCGCCATTTCGAGGCTGCGCCGCCGCCCGCCGCCTTGCGCGCGCCGGCCAGCCGGTCCTTGGCGAGGACGAGGCCGGAGACGAGGGCGAACAGCACCACGGCGCCGCCCGGCTCGATGCCGCCCGAGCCGAACACCATGCCTTCCAGCCCGGGCAGGGCCGGCAGATTGTCGAAGATGCTGACGAAGACGTCGCGGAACAGGCCGGCGACCAGCACGGCCCAGAAGCCGCCGGTCACCGCGCGCCGGACGGGAGCCGGCAATGCCGCGACGAGGCCGCCGACGAAGCCGCAGGCGGCGCCGAGCGCGGCGAGCTGGGCGAGGGCCTGCGGCGAGGCGATCGGCGCGCCGAAGCTCAACGCCTTCGCCAGCATCGGGCTCGCGGCGACCAGCGTCGTGCGCAGGTTGAAGGAGGCGAGCAGCAGCAGGAGCGCCGCCACGACGGCGCCGCCGGCGAGGCCGGCAAGGCCGCCATGGAAGAGCGCGGTCGCGAGAGGCGGCCTGGTCCGTCCGCCCTCGCCGGCCCGTCCGGCCACCTGGCCGGCGGCGATGGCGATCAGCGCGAAGGCGATCTGCGACAGCGTCAGCGAATTCTCGATGACATGGCGCTTGTCCATGGCGACATAGGCGCCGATCAGCGCGAAGGCCGCCGCCGCGAGGCCGGCGAGACCGCCGATGCGCAGCGTCTCGACCAGCGGAACGCCGCGACGGCGCGAGACCCTGAAGGAACTGGTGACGACTTCGAAGGACATGGCGTCAAGCCCGTTTCGAGGCGAGTCGCTCGCCGAGCAGACCCTGGGGGCGGAAGATCAGGATCATGACGAGCATGCCGTAGCCGATCACGTCCTTGAGCTGGTAGGGCGCGGGAATGTGGAACCCCTCGAGGACCAGGGCCGGCCCGAGCGCCTCGGCGACGCCGAGCACCAGTCCGCCGAGAAGGGCGCCGCCCAGATTGCCGATGCCGCCGAGAATGGCGGCGGCGAAGCCCTTGATGCCCAGGGAAAACCCCATGAACACGGTGATCTGCTTGAACACCACGGCATAGAGCACGCCGGCGACGCCCGCCATGGCGCCGCCGATGGCGAAGGTGGCGACGATGACCCGGCCGACGTCGATGCCGACCAGGGCGGCGGCGTCGCGGTCCTCGGCCACCGCCCGCATCGCCTTGCCGAGCGGGCTCAGCCGGACCACGGCGAGCAGGCCGGCCAGCACCACGAGCGCCGCGCCGAAGGCGACGAGCTGGGGGATCGGCACCGGCAGGCCGAACAGGTCGAGCGTGCCTTCCATCCAGCCGAAGCCCGGATAGGCCCGGTTGCGCGTGCCGAACAGGCCGCGCGCGGTATATTGGAGCACGAAGGAGAGGCCGATGGCGCAGATGAGCGGCGCCAGCGAGCGCACATGCAGGAACGGCCGATAGGCCACCCGCTCGATGCCGAGGGAGACGGCGGCCCCGGCGGCCATGCCTGCGGCGAGCACCAGCGGCAGCGCCAGCAGCGGCGCCGCCCGCAGGAGCCCGAGATCGTTCAGGCCGCCCGCCGCGAACAGACCGGCGAAGGAGCCGACCATCATCACGTCGCCATGCGCGAAATTGATCATGCGCAGGATGCCGTAGACCATGGTGTAGCCGAGGGCGATCAGGGCATAGAGGCTGCCCATGGTGAGGCCGAACACCGCGAAGGACACGAAGTCGGCGAGGGAATAGGTGCCGGCGGTGAGACCGCCGGCAAGCCCCGTGAGGAGGAGGACCGCGACGCCGGCCCGGATGGCGAGCAGCACGTGGTCGACCCAGGTCGACCGGCGCCGCCATTCGGCGAATGCTCCCGGCTCCCGGCCGGCATGCATGGCCTCGCTCATGGATAGATCCGCTTCGGATTGGTGCCGGGCGCGAACGAGGCCGTGTCGTCGCTGGTGAACTCCCAGATCGCATAGGTGGCGGCGGCGCAGTCGCCATGGGCGTCGCAGCTCAGCGTACCCGTCAGACCCGGCAGGTCCTTGGAGGCCATCATGGCGTCGTACAGCGCCTTGCGGCCGACATAGAGGTTGCCGTCCGCGTCGGTCTGGGCCACCGCCTTGATCGCCGTCATCGTCAGCAGCGCCGCATCATAGCCATAGGCGCTGAAGCCGCCGATCGGCGCTTCGCCGTAATCGGCCGTGAAGGTCTTCACGAAGGCGGGAAAGCGCGGGGAGAACAGGTCGGTCGAGGGCCCGACGATGTTAAAGCCGACGATCTTCGGGCCGACCGCCTCGATCACATTGGCGCTGAACACACCTTCGCCTCCGATCACCTTGGTGTCGGAAAGGCCGGGCACCTCGTCCTTCTGCCGCATCAGGAAGCCGATGGTGGAGGTGAAGACCGGCGTGAAGATCAGGGCCGGCTTCTTGGTGGCGATGCGGGTGAGCACCGGGCGCAGGTCGGTGTCGGTGGGCGAGACCGCCTCGCTGGCGAGGACAGTGCCGCCCTTGGCGATGAAATCCTTCTCGAAGGCGCGGACGAGCTGCTCGGTATAGGGGCTGCCGTCATGGATGGTGGCGGCGCTCTTCAGACCGAGCTTGTCCCAGACATAGTCGGCGGTGAAGGCCGCGCTCTTGAGGTCGTTCGGCACGACGCGCAGAAAGCCCTGGAAGCCTTCCGGCCGGTCGGCGGCGGTGAGCGCCGGCGCGGTGGCGCCGATGCCGACGCTGGGAACGCCGAGCTTCCACAGGATCGGTGCGCCGGCCCGCGCGCCGCTGGAGCAGCTCGGTCCGAGCACGGCGAGGATCTGTTTGTTGCCAGCCAGCTTGGTCGCCGCCGTCTGGCCGGCCTCGGCGGTGCACTGCGCATCCTCCTCGATCAGCTTGACGGGAAAATCCAGCACCTTGCCGCCGGCATCCTTGATCGCCACCTCGGCCCCGCGCAACTCGTCGATGCCCTGGTTGGTATCGCCACCGGACTGCGAGGCATAGCCGCCGATGACGATCGGCTGCCCCTTGGCGATCTTGACCACGCCGAGCGCGTCGGTGACGGGGCCGAGCGTCTCGGCCCGGCTGCCGGCTGCGGCGAGAAACACCGCGGCGAGCGTCGCCGCGGAAACGAATATCCTCTTCAACATCGTCCATCCTCTGGTTGGCGCGCGGCCTTTTCGCGGCCGCGTCGTTCGAAAGATCGGATGCGGCCCGGGCCCGCCTCACCGGCCGGCCCGTCCCGCCGTCACTCAGCCGCGGCCGCTACCGGCGATCCGATGGCCGCGAGCGGCCCCACTTCCCGCTCGACCAGCGGCAGCACCTCGGCGCCGAAGCGCTCCAGCGCGCGCCGGGCCCGGGCGACCGGCATGTCGCCGAACTGGAAGAAGCAATTGTAGTGGACCGGGTTGAGCCGGCGGATTTCCGCGACCAGCCGTTCGGCGACATAGTGCGCGTCGCCGATCAGGAGGTTATCGCGGAAGGTTTCGAGGGCAGGCTCGTCGGGGAGCGGCGCAGCTTCGACGAAGGAGCCGTTCAGCGTCAGCACATTGCTGCGCAGGCCATGCACCATGCGCCCGACATAGCGGGCGCGCTCGGCCGCTTCGAGCGCCTCGGACGCGCTGTCGGTGACGTGGATATATTGCTGCAGCGCCACCGGCATGCGGGCGCCGTCGAGCCCGGCCTGGACCCAGGCGGAGCGGACCTGCTCGGTGATGCCGAACAGCGCTTCCGAGCCGCGCCAGCCGGCGGTGACGAAGGGAACGCCGCCCCATTTCGCGAGGGCCTTGAGGATCGGCGGATGCGGCGAGGTGCAGTAGACGGGCGGCATCGGCGCCTGCACCGGACGCATGGTGACCACGGATTCCGGCAGCGTGACGTGCTTGCCCTGGAAAGCGGCCCGGCCCTGCGTCAGCACCTGCTCGACCACGGCCCAATATTCGAGGAAGATCTCCGTCTTCAGGGCGACGTCGGCGCCATAGCGCTCGAACTCATAGGCCTGGTAGCCGGTCCCGACGCCCAGCACCGCCCGCCCGCCGCTGAGCTGGTCCAGCAGCCCGATCTCCTGCGCGACGCGCATCGGCTGGTAGAGCGGCAGCACGACGACGCCGGCGCCGAGCCGGATGCGGCTGGTATGGCCCGCCATATGGGCGGCGACCATCAGGGGCGACATGCTGATCGAGTAGTTGGTGAAGTGGTGCTCGGCGAACCAGGCGATGTCGAAGCCGATATCCTCGGCCAGCTTCACCATGCTGCGTGTATCGTCGATGACCCCCGCGATCCCGCCGGGATTGTCGCGCAGGCCCATGAGATTGAATATGCCGAAATGCATCTTATACTCGGATCTTGAATGGTTATGACTTGATCATGGAATGAAATAGCCGCCGCTGATCGCGACGGTCTCGCCGACCATGTATCTGTTCTTTTCGGAAATCAGGAAGATCACGACGTCGGCGATATCCTCGGGCTCCGCAGCGCGGCCGAGCGCGGTCTGCGCCGCGAGTTCGCCGAGGAAACCGGCGGCGCGGGCCTTCTCGGTCGCGATGCCGGCCGGCGCCACGCCGTTGATCAGGATGTTGTCGGGCGCGCAGGCCAGGCCCATGCTCTTGGTCAGGCTGACCACCGCCGCCTTCATCGCGGCGTAGTGGGCATTCTTCGGATGGGCCTTCAGGGCGTCGATCGAGGCGATGTTGACGATGCGTCCGCCGCCCTGCGCCTGCATGTGGGCGATCGCCGCCACCGAGACGTTGTAGAGGCCGCGCACATTGACGGAGAAGCTGAAATCCCAGTCGGCGTCGGTGATCTCGAGGATGGGGCGGCGCGGATAGACGCCGGCGCAGTTGACGAGGCCATCGACCCGGCCCGCCCGCGCCACCGCGGCATCGACCAGGGCCTTGGCGCTCTCGCGCGTGGTGATGTCGCCGATCACCGAGAAGGCGCGCCCGCCTCCGGCCTTGATCGCGTCGACGGTCGCCGCCGCGCTCTCGGCGTTGAGCTCGATGATGGCGACCTCGGCGCCCGCCGCCGCGAGGCCGAGGCAGATGGCCCGGCCGAGACCGCTGCCTCCACCGGTGACGATAATGGCTTGACCCTGCATGGAGGCTCCGATTCCGGAAGACGTAGGCTGTTGCCGGCACATCCCGGTGCCGTTGAAGCGACTGTCCCAGAGCGCAGGCCCCCATGGCAAACGATGAATTCTTATGGAGCGATAAGGAAAATCGCCCTTCTCCCGTCTCCGCAAGCGGGGCTTGGCCAAGCATAAGAACAGCTAATTTGCCGAACTTCCCCGCGCTTCCTATGCTCCCGGGCAAAGAGAGGGCGCATGCTGCAAAGGAGCATCGCGCCTGACGTGACATTCGCTCCCGCGGAACGGGCGGGAGCCGCGCCGGCCGCGACGAGAGGACCGCCATGACGAGACTCGGCCTCTTCAATCTCATGGGCCTGTATGACCGCAACACATCCCCGGCGTCGGTCCTGAAGACGACGATCGATATGGTGAAGATGGCGGAGGACTTCGGCTTCGACGTCGCCTGGTTCGCCGAGCATCATTTCACCAACCATTCGATCTGCCCGTCCTCGCTGCTGATGGTGGCCCATTGCGCCGCGGAGACGACCCAGATCCGCCTCGGCCCCGCCGTGCTCGCCCTGCCCTTCTACGATCCGCTGCGCCTGGTGCAGGAGGCCGCCTTCGCGGATCTGCTGACGCATGGGCGCCTCGCCCTCGGTCTCGGCTGCGGCTACCAGCCCTATGAGTTCGATCGATTCCATGTCGACCCGGCCGACCGCTACCAGCGCATGCTGGAGGCCTGGGACATCCTGGAGCAGGGCCTCACCAGCGGCGTGGTCGAATATGCCGGGCGCTTCCACGCCATTCCGCGCACGGAACTGTCGATGCGGCCTTTCGGCCTGGCGATGCCGGAACTCTTCGTCGCGAGCAGCCATCCCGACCTGGTGGGACGGATGGCGACGCGCGGCCACACCCCGTTCATGAGCTTCGGCCATCGCGGCCTCGCCGCGGCGCGGGCGTTCCGCGACATGATCGCCGAGCGCTGGCAGGCGGCCGGCGGGCAGGCCAGCGCCATGCCACTCGCGGTGCAGCGCTATGTCTACGTCACCGACGATCCGGAGGAAGCGCGCCATGCGGCGCAATGCGTGCGCGACCTCGCCCGCGCGGCCCTGCCCCTGTCCACCGCGCGCCCGAGCAAGGACGGCCCGTTCCTGCGGCTGATGCCGCTCAACGACGAACCGCCGCTCGACGATTTCCTCGACAATGCGGTGATCGGGCCGGCAGACTATTGCGCCGACAAGCTGGCCGAGGAACTGGAGGCGCTGCGGCCGACGCACCTGTCCTGCTTCATGGGATTTGCGGGCATCGGCCGCCGCGAGACGCTGGCCTCGATCGAGCGCTTCGGCTGCGATGTCATCCCCCAGCTCGACGACCGCCTCGAATTGCGGGATGCAAGTCTCCGGGATGCCGCCTGAGATGGACAAGAAGCCGGAGGAGCGCATCTTCGCCATTGCAAACGGGACGATAGTCGCCGATGCGCCGGCGCTCGGGACATCGCACGATCTGCGCGCGGGCCGGCGCGCCGCCAGGCTGCCGCCGCTCAACCTCTTCCGCGTGTTCGACGCCGCCGCGCGGCACGGCAACTTCACCACCGCCGCCGAAGAGCTCTGCGTGACCCAGTCGGCGGTCAGCCAGCAGATCCGCCAGCTCGAGGAGCTTCTGGAGGTGCGGCTGTTCCGGCGCATGCCGCGGCGGGTGGAGCTCACGCGCGAAGGCACCGCGCTCGCCAGCGCGGTGGGCGAATCGATGGCGCTGCTGCTGCGCGCCTGCGAGCGCATCGCCGACCCGAAGGCGCCGGTGATCCTGTGCGTCAACGCCCCGCCCTCCATCGCCTCGCGCTGGCTGGTGCCTCGGCTGAAGCGCTTCATGCAGCTCAATCCGCAATTCAAGGTGACGCTGCTCGCCTCCAACGATCCCGTCGATTTCGACCGTCAGGATATCGACGTCGCCATACGCTGGGGCCAGGGCAACTGGCCCAACGCACGGATCGAATTGCTGGCGCCCGACCGCCTCTTCCCCGTATGCAGCCCGGCGCTGCTGCGGGAGGGGCCGCCGCTCCTCGTGCCCAGCGACATCAGCCGCCATACGCTGCTCCAGGTCGTCAACGGCAGCTTCTGGGGCGCCTGGTTCGGTGCGGCGGGCGCCGGCGGCATGGCCTTCGAGGAGACGCTGTACTTCAACGATGCCGGCCTGATGCTGGACGCGGCGGTGCAGGGCCAGGGCGTCGCCCTGGCGAGCCGCCTGCTGGCCGAGAGCGATCTCAAGGCCGGCCGGCTGGTGCGCCCCTTCGACCTCGAGGTCGAGACCGGCGCCGGCTTCCATGTCCTGACCAGCCCGGACTTTTCCGAAAAGCCCGCCGTCGCCGAATTCCGGCGCTGGATCTCCCTCGAAGGCCGCGAAAGCGCCTGAGCGCCCCGGCCCCACCTCCCCCTCCATCCCCATCAGGAGTTGCGCCATGTTGCGTCTTGGTTTCGTCGGTACCGGCACGCTGGCGCAGGCCGTGATCGGCGGCCTGCAGGAGACCCACGGCGATCGCTGCACGATCCTGGTCTCGCCGCGGTCGGAGGAGACCTCGCGCGCCCTGGCCGCCCGCTATCCGAATGTCGAGCGCGCGGCGAGCAGCGCGGCCGTGGTCGAGGGCAGCGACATCGTCTTTCTCGGCATGCGCCCCCAGCAGCTGGCCGAAGGCATAGCCGCCCTGCCCTTCCGTGACGGCCAGGTGGTGGTGAGCTTCCTCGCCGGTGTGCCGCTTGCGCTGGTGCGGGAGAAGGTGCGGCCGGCCGCCGCGGTGTGCCGGGCCATTCCGCTTCCCGGGATCCGCCTGCGAAGGGGGCCGGTGGTGCTCCATCCCGGCCACGCCCTCGTCGAAGATCTCTTCGGCGGTCTCGGCGACCTGATCGTCGCGGACAGGGAAAGCGACCTCACCGCCGTCTCCAACGCCAGCGCGATGATGTCGTCGCATTTCGCCATGCAGAACCGCATGGTCGACTGGCTGTCCTCGCGCAGCGTGGCGCCCGATGTGGCGACCCGCTATGTGCGCTCGATGTTCGCGGGCCTGGCAGCGATCGGGCTGGACGGTCTCGATCGCGGCGAACAGCTCGATCCGGCCCATCACGAGACGAAGGGCGGCCTCAACGAGCGCGTGCGCTCCCATCTCGCCTCGGCCGGCTGGTTCGACGAGGTCGCCACGGCGCTCGATATCGTCGAGGGCCACCTGTCGGGCGAAAAGGCCGGCTTGCCGCGCCTCGGCAGCGACGAACATGAAATGACCGGAAAAGAGGCAGACGCACGAACATAGGCAATGCCGACGATGCTTTTGCGGGCCTGCTGCGCGCATGCGCATCACGCAATGCCGTTATGTGCGGCGCGGCATTGTAATGAAAACGTTCCCTCCCTATATCCCACCTTGTCGAGGGCGCGGCCCATCCCCTCCCGGTGGCGAGCCGCCCTTCGACGTTCCCCTCTGGATGGTGACTTTTGGACTTGATCCAAGCAACGGCCGGGCTCGTCCCGGCCGTCTTTTTTTGGCCGGTCCGTGAGGGCCGCGGCGCTGGGCCATCCAAAGGCAAGATGCCATAGGCCTGCTCGCCCCGGCACTGTGCCGGAACGTAATGGTTTCAGGTTGAACCGCAGAGCCCGTCATTCCGGCTGGAGTGAAGCGAAAGGCCGGAACCCAGAACCGTAACCTTCACAAGACCGCGTTTATGGGTTCCGGGCTCGCCCTTCGGGCGCCCCGGAATGACGGTCGACACGATCTGAACGCATCACTTGAGCATCCCTCCGGCCCCGTCTCACAGGCCGAACGGGTAGGTCTCCTCCTCGCCGCCGCTCTCGGGGGTGGGAATGGGCGTGACGGCCGACGTCTGGTCGAACCAGACATAGGCGTCGAACTGCTCGGGCAGCGTGCAGGCCGAATAGTGGCTCCAGCGCTCGCTTTCCGGCCGGTAGATCACGCCGATGAAGCGTTCGAGCCTCTCCTTCATGAGAGCCTCGCGCAGCAAGGCGGGAGCCGCCCCGAGATCGAGCAGGAAACGCGGCACGCCCGTATCATGGGCCAGCCTCTCATAGCTGTCGGAGCGCGACGGGCTGACCTGCTTCACCTCCATCGGCTCATCCCAGTCCGAGGCGCAGGCGACGGTCCCGGCATGGGTTCCGAAACCGATGAGCGCCGCGTCGGCGCCGAAGCGCTCGCGGCAGAGCTGCCCGATATTGAGTTCGCCCCTGACGCGGCCCATCTCGGTCTTGCGCGCATCGCCGATATGGCTGTTGTGGGCCCACACCACGGCCTTGGCGGACGGGCCCTTGGCGTCGAGCACGTGGCAGAGCGTCTCGAACATGTGGCGGTCGCGCAGGTTCCAGCTTTCCGCCGCGCCATAGAACATCGCTCTGTAATAGCGTTCGGCATCCCGCACCAGGCGTGCATTCTGGGAGGCATCGAGGAAGCTGTCGGGATCGGCGGCCGCAAAGTCCAGCTCCCTTGCGCAGATCTCGGCGAGCATGCGCACCACCGCCTCCTCGCAGGGCGCGTATCCCTCGCTCAGCGCCATGCGGCCATAGGCCTGCGGGTCGTTCTGCCACGGCGTCAGGCAGCCATAGCGCCGGCGCGCGACGGCCGCCGCCTCCGGGTCGACACGGTCGAGATAGTCGATCACCGCCCGGGTCGAAGCCGAGAGATTGTAGAGGTCGAGCCCGTAGAAACCCGCGCGCGCCGCGGCCGGCAGGGCGGCGTTGTGGCGGCGCAGCCAGCGCGTGAAGGCGTCGACGTCGGTATTGCGCCACATCCAGGTCGGGAAACGGCGGAACGGCGGCCTCTGGCCCGGATCGGACGGCTTCAGGCGGACATGGCGGTCGATCGTCGCGGCATCCGGCCAGTCGGCTTCGGCCGCGACGATGGTGAAGCCGTGCTCCCCGACGAGGCGGCGGGTGATCGCGGCACGCGCCCGGTAGAACTCGCTCGTGCCGTGGCTCGCCTCTCCGAGCAGGACCACCCTGGCATGCCGGAAGCGATCGAAAGCGGAACCGAAGGCCGGATCCTCCGGCGTCGGAAGCGGCTCGGCAGCCTGCGCGATCCGCTGCGGCAGCGTGCGGGCGACCGGCGGATCCGGACGGTGGGCAGCCGCATCGTCGCGCCAGCCATGCTCGCCGATCAGCGGCACGAACAGGACGTCGCCGAGATCCTCCTCGCTATAGTCGTCCTGCCCATGGCGAACGAGCTTGACGAGATGCTGGCGGCGCATCTCCTCGCCGATCGGCATGATCAGCCGGCCGCCAATGGCCAGCTGCGCGCGCAGCGTGCCGGGTATGGCGGGGCCGCCGGCGGTGGCGATGATCGCGTCGAAAGGGGCTTCCTCCGGCCATCCTCGCGTGCCGTCGCCGGTGCGGACCACGACATTGTCGCAATGCAGCCGGTGCAGGCGGTCACGGGCAAGGTCGGCGAGCTCGGCATGGCGCTCCACGGTGAAGACCTGCCGGCACAGGCGGCTGAGCACGGCGGCCGCGTAGCCCGAGCCGGTGCCGATCTCGAGCACGCGGTCCTGTGGCCCGAGCGCCGCCGCTTCCGTCATCAGCGCGACGATATAGGGTTGTGAGATGGTCTGGCCGGCTTCGATCGGCAGCGGGGCATCCTCATAGGCGAACTCGCTCATTCCCCCCGCCAGGAAGGCCTCGCGCGGCACCGCGCGCATCGCCGCCAGCACGCGCTCGTCGCGCACGCCCCGTCCCGCAACCTGGCGTTCGACCATCTGCCGTCGGGCATCGGTATAGTCGAGCATGGACACCTCCGGGCACTCCCGCCGATAGCGGGGAAACCGCGGCCGAGGGCCTGCGTTCCCTCACGGCGCGCAATTCGCCATCGGCAGCGGCGACCGGACCTTCCTCTCCCGGCGCGTCCCGCGGGCGCACCCGCCGGCGACGCCGACAGCGCCTCGAAAAAAGGGCCGGCCAGCATCCGCCGGCCGGCCTTCTTGGCCTCGAGCATCGTCGTCGGCGTCGCTTTTCAAGACGGACAATCCTGGACTACCGGCCCGAGACCGCCCGCCCCCTCGCCTATTCCGCCGCTGCTTCCGCCCCGACGACGCGGCGGGCGACCGTCGCCTGCATCAGGATGAAGGCCGCCACCGCGCAGAGGGCGATGCCCGCCGCCATCGGCACGGCCGTGCCGTCGAAGAACAGTCCGGCGACCGCCATCGCGATGGCCGCGGTCACGAATTGCAGCGTGCCCATCAGCGCCGATGCCGTGCCGGCGATCGCTCCGTGGTCTTCGAGGGCGAGCACGGCGGTCGTCGGGATGACCAGGCCGAGGAAGCCGTAGCCGACGAAGAGAAATGTCGCCATCACCGGCAGCTGGCTGAAGCCGGCGGCCATGACGACGATCATCGTGGCCATGGTGGCGGCAAAGGCGGTCAGCGCCAGGCGCATCACCCGGACGAGGCCGAAGCGGGCGCCGAGCCGCCCGGTCAGCTGCGAGACGGTGAAGAACGACACCGCGTTGATCGAGAAGGCCAGGCTGTATTGCGTCGGCGTCAGGCCATAATGGTTGATCAGCACGAAGGAGGAGTTCGAGAGATAGACGAGGAAGGCCGATATGCCGAGACCGCCGATGAATGTCAGGGTGAGGAAGTCGCGGTCGCCCATCAGCAGGCGATAGGCGGCGACGGTGCTGCGGAAACCGCTCTCGGAGCGCTCCTCCCTCGAACGGGTCTCGTCGAGCTGCGTCGCGAGCAGGATGAGCCCGACGAAGGCGGCGATCGTCACGGCGAAGAAGACGCCGCGCCAGCCATAGAAGGCGATGACGGCGCTGCCCGTCAGCGGCGCCAGGATCGGCGAGATGCTGAAGACCAGCATCAGCAGAGACATCAGCCGCGCCGCCTGCACGCCGGTGTGCATGTCCCGCACGATGGCACGCGGGATCACCATGCCGGCCGCCCCGCCGATGCCCTGCAGGAAGCGGAAGGCGATCAGCGTTTCGATGGAGCCGGCCGTCGCACAGCCGATGCTCGCCACCGCGAACAGGCCGATGCCGATATAGAGCGGCACCTTGCGGCCGAGCATGTCGGCGAGCGGGCCGTAGACGAGCTGGGAAAGCGCGAAGGGAATGAAGAAGGCCAGCAGCGTCATCTGCACGAGGCGGTTGTCGGCATGCAGGTCGCTGCCGATCGACGGCAGGGCCGGGAGATACATGTCGATCGCGAAGGGGCCGATGGCGGAAAGCAGGCCGAGGATGAGCGCAATGCGGAAGAAAGGCGTCGTCATCGCAATAATCTTTCAAGAATGGCGGAAATCCGGCCTCGCTGCGCCCGCCTCTCGGCCTGCGGCAGCGATTCAGCCCTCCATGCGGGCTCGAAGCACCGCGACTGAGGGCTGGACTCGGATGCCCATTAATTTGGACGTTCGTGTCAAATTAGACAGTATTGTCTAACCCGTCAACACGCCTTATCTTCCCTTAATGCGAAGGCGTGATCACATTGCGGCAAAAGCGGCCGCCCCGACCCAGCGCGGACAATGCTCGAAGCGGGTGTCGATCCTCGACGCAGCCGCCGAAGTGTTCTGCCGCGAGGGCTTTTCCGGCGCGAGCATCGATGAGATCGCCGCCGGAGCCTGCGTGTCCCGCCAGACCATATACAACCATTATCGGGAAAAAGAGACGTTGTTCCTCGCGGTCGTCGAGGACGTCGTCGAACGGGCCAATGCCGCGCTGTTCGCGATGCTGGCGACCTTTCCGGACAGGCCGGACAATCTGGAGGACGATCTCACGGCCTTCGCGGTCCGGCTCGCCCGCAATTGCCTGTGCAATCACGACGGCAAATTCCTGCGCAGGCTCGTACAATCCGAGGGCGAGCGCTACCCGCACCTCTTCGAGACGTGGCGGCGACAAGGCCCGTGCAAGCTCGCCACCGCGCTCGCGGCGCTGTTCTGCCGGCTCGGCCATGCCGGCGCCCTGCACGCCGACGATTTCGACCTCGCCGCCCGGCAATTCCTCGCCCTCGTCAACGCCGACCTGCAGATGACCACTCTGTTCGGCGGGATGCCGACCGACGATGAACTCGAACGGGCCTCACGCGATGCGGTGCGCACCTTCCTGCGCGCCTATGCGGCACCGGTGGAAGAGAAAGTCCTCCTCCGCGCGTGACCCCCTGGGCCGCGCGCCCGGCGGCCATCCCCGCCAGCCGGACATCAGGGCTGCGAGGGAAAATGTTCGGTATGGACCTCGCCGGTCCGGCTGAAATAGACGGCCCGCCGGCCCAGGAACGACACCATATAACCCGTACAGCCCGCGGACTTGGCCTTCACGCAGAAGCCCCTGTAGGTGTAGCCGGGAACCAGTGCCTGCGCCTCTCGAATGGCCGCTTCGAGGGCGGCGGCATCGAAGCGCTCGCTCACCGCCGCGGCGGTATCGGCGGTCGGCACTTCGACGCTCTCCCCGCTCGGCAGGTAGTAGGTGGCGACCGCACGGCGCAGGTCGACGCCGTAGCTCTCGAAGCCGCCTTCCATCAGCGCGGCGACGATCTGGGGGAAGGTCATGGTATTGCCCTCGGCGGCGTCGAGGCATCGTTGGGCAAGCCTTGCCTGTTGCGCGTCCATGGCGCGTTCCTTTCATGACGATGGATGTGTGGAATCCGCCACCTGGAGCGCTGCCTGAACGCATCTGCTCAGCTGACGGGGATACCCTTCAGGCCGCGTCGCTCGACGACGGCCTTCAGGATACGCTCGACCGTCTCCCGCTCCCCGGCGGTCAGATCCCCGAAGAATTCGGCATCGTTCCGGTCCGCGAGGGCCGACAGCGCAGGCACCAGGGCCTGGCCCGCCGGGCTCAGCGCCAAGGTATGGGCACGCCCATCATCCGGACTGTCCTCGCGAAGGACGAAATCCTTGGCGATCAGCCGGTCGGCCAGTTTGCTGATCGCACCGCGTGTCAGCCCCAGCCGTTCGGCCAGGTGGCTCGGCGCCATCGCGTCCTCTCCATAGAGTTCCCGAAGCACCACCCATTCGGCAACCGTCACGTTCCGGCTTTCGAGCTTTGCGGCGAAGGCTCGGGAGACATGATTGGATACGTAGCGGAGCCAGTAACCCAGGTGGGACGTCAGATGTGAGACTTCAAGCATCGCTACCGCGCCGGCTTCCTTAGTTGACAAGGAAACTATATTCGGAAAGTTTCCTTGTCAACTACAAATCGACGGACACCGTCTGTCGGACGGCCGCGCATGCGCGAATAAGGACGGGATCCGCGTCGGGAAGCCAGCGGGCCCGAGAACAAGGGCCGGCGGCTCGGCGGGGTTGCCGGGACAGCCCGTCCCAGCGTGTATGGGCCCAGAGGCCTGCCTATACCAGCCCCTTGCCGGCGTCGGAGCCGCGCCGGGCGCGGTGGCGCTGCACCAGAATCAGGATGGCGATGGCCCCGAGGATCACCGCCATCGAGATTGCCGTCGTCACCGTGCCGAGCGCGTAGATCACCGGCGTCGTCACCGTCGTGGTCATGCCCTCCAGCTGCAGAGGCAGTGTGTTCTCCGCCCCGATCGCCTGGCTGGTACGGGCGATCTCGTCCCAGGACAGGGTGAAGCCGAACAGGGCGACGCCGACGAGCGAGGGCGCGATGATCGGCAGGACGACATGCCGGAAGGTCTGCCACGGCGTGGCGCCGAGGTCGCGCGCCGCCTCCTCATAGGAGGGGTTGAAGCGGTTGAAGACGGCGAACATGATCAGCAGGCCGAAGGGCAGCGTCCAGGTGAGATGGGCGCCGAGGCCGGAGGTGAACACGCCCACCAGGGTCTGGAAATTGTCCTGGATCCATTCGATGCCGTAATTGTCGCCCAGGGCCTTGATGGCATCGTCGACGATGCGGAACTCCAGGGCGATGCCGAGCGAGACGATGATCGAAGGCAGGATCAGGCTGGCGATCGCGGTATAGAACAGGATGTTGGCGCCGCGGAAGCGCCGGCGGAAGGCGAGCCCCGCCATCACCGAGATCACCACGGTCAGGAACGCGACGAGCAGGCCGAGCTCCAGCGAGCGCAGGAAGGCGTCTCCGACATAGGCGACGCCGATGCCCTGGAACAGATTGGAGAACCAGTGCAGCGACACCCCGTTCATCGGGAAGGTCAGGCCGCCGTCGGGCCCCTGGAAGGACAGGATGAGGATGGTAATGGTCGGCCCGTAGAGGAACAGCACATAGAGCGCGAAGATCGCGGTCAGGACGACAAAGGTCAGGCTGCGGCCTTCGCGCATCTCAAAGCTCCTTGCGGATGTCGACGAAGCGGACCATCGCCGCGATGATCATCATCACGACGGCCAGGAGGATGATCGCGTTGGCGGCCGCGATGGGGAACTGAAGATAGCTGATCTCGACATTGATGGTCTTGCCGATCGAGGCGATCTGCTGGCCGCCCATCAGCCCGATGGTGATGAAATCACCCATCACCACGGTGATGACGAAGATCGAGCCGATGGCGATGCCGGTCTTGCACAGGGGAATGACGACATTGGTCAGGGTCTGCCAGCCGGTGGCGCCGACGTCGTAGGCAGCCTCGATCAGCGACCGGTCGATACGCGACATCGAATTCACGATCGGCACGATCATGAACACCGTGTTGAGATGCACGAAGGCGAGGATCACGGAAAAGTCGGAGTAGAGCAGCCAGTCCTGCGGATCCCGCACGATGCCGAGCCCGATCAGCATCTGGTTGATCAGGCCGTTGCGTCCCAGCAGCGGAATCCAGGAGATCATGCGGATGACGTTCGAGGTCCAGAACGGGATGGTGCACACCAGCGCCAGGATGAGCCGGGTCGTCGGCCTGCGGATCTCGAAGGCGATGTAGTAGGAGACGGTGAAGCCGAGCACCAGCGTCGACAGCCAGACGATGAGGCAGAATTTCAGCGTCGAGATATAGGTCTTGAAGGTGGTGCACAGGTCCGGCAGGCCGGAGACGCATTTGTCGAACACATCTATGTAGTTCTGGATCTTGAAGTCAGGCTCTATCGAGTATTCGGTGTAGTTCCAGAAGCTGACGATGAAGGTCGCCAGCAAAGGCAGGATGAAGAACACCAGGAAGACCGCGGTGAGCGGCGCCGCCTGCCAATAGGGCGCCCAGCGCGAGCGGACGGAGGGCGGCGCGCCGGCCGGCGCCGTCGCGGGAAGTGTCGCTGTCGCTGTGGCTGTGCTGGCCGCCATGGAGAACCTGCCCGGTGAAAGGGTGCGCCGGTCACGGACCGGCATTCCTCATATGCCCAAGGGAGGGGCCGGTCCGAAGACCGGTTCCCTCATGCGTGCGAAAGAGAGGCCGGTCCGAAGACCGGCCGTTGGATCACGCCGCGATGAACTCGTTCCACTTGCGGACCATGTACTCGTTCTCGTCCATGACCGCGTTCCAGCAGGCCACGGCGCCCATGCGCTCGGCATAGGAGCCGCCGTCGCGGGTGGCGCCGGCCTTTTCGAGCAGGCCGCCGTCCGGGCCGTGGATGTCCTTCTCGGCAGGCTTGCCTTCCATCCAGTAGGCCCATTCATAGGGCTCCATGTGCTCCTTGGCGGTCTCCAGCACGGCCGAGTAGTAGCCCTGGCGGTTGAGATAGGCGCCGGCCCAGCCCGAGAGGAACCAGTTGATGAACTCATAGGCCGCGTCGAGCTGCTTGCCCTTGAGCGTCTTGGGCAAAGCGAAGCCGGAAGCCCAGGCGCGATAGCCTTCCTTCAGCGGCTGGAACGTGCAGGGAATGCCCTTGAGCCGCACGGCGGTGACGGCCGGCGACCACATCGACTGGATCACGGTCTCGCCCGAGGCCATCAGGTTAACGCTCTCGTTGAAGTCCGACCAGAAGGCGCGGAACTGGCCGGCTTTCTTGGCTTCGATCAAGGTCGCCATCGTCAGGTCAATCTCGTCCTTGGTCATGTTGCCCTTGTCGGCATATTTGTGCTTGCCGGTGGCTTCGACGACCATGGCGGCATCCATGATGCCGATCGAGGGAATGTTGAGGATGGCCGCCTTGCCCTTGAATTCCGGATTGAGCAGTTCCGACCAGCTCGAGATCGGACGCTTGATCAGGTCGGGGCGGATCCCCAGCGTATCGGCGTTGTAGGTGGTCGGGATCAGGGTGATCCATTCCGTCGGCTCGGCGGCAAACTTCTTGGAATGCTGGCCTTCGAGATAGAACACCTTCTTGGGCGCCGTGCCCTGGTCGCCGATCTTCTTGCCGTCCACTTCGCCCTTGGTGATCACGGTGGCGAGCTTGTCGACCAGCTTGATCTTCCTGGCGTCCATGCCCATCAAATTGCCCGACGGCACCAGCTTCTTCAGGCTGAAATATTCGGTGTCGACGAGGTCGAAGGAATTGGGCTGGGTGATGATGCGCTTGGTGACGTCGTCGGTATCGACCGACACATATTGGATCTTGACGCCGATGTCCTTGAAGGCCTGATCCGCGATGGCGGGGGCCTGGTTGGTCGCGGTCGAAAGATAGCGCAGCGTGATCGGTTCCGCCGCATGCACCGCCGGCGCGGCCAACACGCTCACGCCCGCCGCCGCACCGGCCAGCGCCACGCCGCCCTTCAACAGTTCGCGGCGGGAAAGCCCGCCCTTCCCATGCTTCGTCATGACGTATCCCCTTCTGGATCGGACTCTATTGGGAGGTCCGGCGCTTCAGTTCGCGCCGCCCTCGAGCACATGGGCGTCCGACGGCGCCCACGAAATGGTTGCGCGCTCGCCTTCCTGGTAAGGCTGCGCGTGGAAGGCCGGCTCCGGCACCAGCGCCGACATCTCGCCGCCGCGATCGTCGGCGAGTTGCACCGAGAAGCCGTTGCCCGCGAACTCGATGCCCGTCACCGTGGCCTGGCGGCTGCTCGCCCCGTCCGTGTCGCCATGCACGAGGCTGACGCGGTCCGTGCGCACCGCGACCGCCCTGTCCCCGAGATCGATGACGTTGTGGCTGCCGACGAAGCGGGCGACGAAGGCGGTGCGGGGCCGGGAGAAGACGTCGGCGGCCGTGCCCTGCTGCTCGATGCGGCCGGCATTCATCAGCACCACGAGGTCGGCCAGGGCGAGCGCCTCGTCCTGGCTGTGGGTGACATGCACGAAGGAAATCGCGAGGCTCTTCTGCAGGCGTTTCAGCTCGCCGCGCACGCGCAGGCGGAGGAACGGGTCGAGCGCCGACAGCGGCTCGTCGAGCAGCAGGGCATGCGGTTCGGTGATCAGCGCGCGGGCGAGGGCGACGCGCTGCTGCTGCCCGCCGGAGAGCTGTGCCGGCAACCGGTCGGCATAGGGTTCGAGTTCGACCAGCTTGAGCATCCGGCGCGCCTTCTCCAGCCGCTCCGCCTTGGCGACGCCCTTCATCTTCAGGGAGAAGGCGACGTTCTCGGCCACCGAGAGGTGGGGAAACAGCGCATAGTTCTGGAACATCATCGCCGTGCCGCGCTTGGCGGGCGGCAGGCCGGTGACGTTGACATTGTCGAGCAGGATGTCGCCGGAGGTTGCGATCTCATGGCCTGCGAGCATGCGCAGGGAGGTCGTCTTGCCGCAGCCCGACGGGCCGAGGAGGCAGCAATAGGTCGCCGCGGGGATCTTGAGATTGATCGCGTCGACGGCGATTGCATGGCCGTAGGACTTGCTTACGGCAACGAACTCGATCAGGCCCTTGGCCTTGCCTGCGGTAGCTGCGGTTTCCGGCACGAACAGCCTCTCCGTGATTGTCTACAATCCATATGCATGGCGCGTGCCAAGTGAATTCGGATGGATATTCAACGGCATAGAAAAGGCCTTACTGCCTTTGCCGAAATAATATACGGACCTCTGCAATTAAATTGAGCAACAGGCGGCCAAAATACGTTCACGCTGCGCCGCCACAACATGGTTGAAATCGTATACAAATTCTCTCAGGATATTCGCACGATTCAGTGCATCGCGAACGTTCCGGTGCGGCCATGCTCGACCTCTCCCCTCCTCCCCCCCGCAGCATCGGCCTCCAGGCCGAGCGGGAGGTCTTCGAGCGCATTCTCGGCGCCATCGCCGAGCGGCGGCTGCCGCCCGGGACGAAGCTGACGGAAGAGAGCCTGGTCGAGATCTTCGGCGTCACCCGCGCCCGGGTGCGCAAGGTCCTGCTGCTGCTGTCGCAGCGCGGCCTGGTGGCGCTCGAGCCCAATCGCGGCGCCTTCGTCGCCCAGCCCGGGCGTGCCGAAAGCGTCGCGTTGTTCCATGCGCGGCGCGTCATCGAGAGCGAAACCGCCTCCCTCCTCGCCGGCCTGCCCCAGCCGGAACGCGTCCAAGCGCTCGCCAGGCTCGACGCGCATCTGGAGGAGGAAGCCGCGGCCCGCCGCGCCGAGCAGCCCGGCGCCGTCATCCGCCTGTCGGGCGAATTCCATCGCCTCGTCGCCGAGCTCGCCGGCAATCCGGTCCTCGCCGCCATCATCGAGGACCTGGTCTGGCGCACCGCGCTCGCCCTCGCTACCCATGCGACGCGGGACGACACCGATTGCTCGCCGGCCGAGCATCCCGCCATCGTCGAGGCGTTCAGGGCGGGGGACGGCCCGCTGGCGGTGCATCTGATGACGCACCACCTCGACCATATCGTCTCATCCCTGGGCGAATAGCCGCGAAAACGCGCCGAAATCGGCGATTTTCGCGAGCTGCATCATGCCGTCCCATGCGGCGGCGCCGCCGGTCAGCCCCGCCTCCCCCGTCATGCGCAGGAACTTGTCCCTGAGGGCTGATTCGGGCAGCGGCCGGACGGGATCGCCGGGCGCATCCGTCTCCTGCGCCGTCCGCACCGACCCGTCGGCGAGGCGGATATCGAGGCGGCAGGGCCGCTGGGCCGGCAGAAGCGCCGTCATGGCCGGATCCTCCACCACGCGGACGCGCGCAGCGAGGGCGCGGATCGCCGGGTCCTGCAGGCGCTCGGGCGCGAAGGCCTCGATCCAGACGCTGCCATAGCAAAGACGCAGAGCCAGCACGAAGGGGATGGAGAAGCGCGCGCCGATGGCGGTGACGGGGCCGGTCTCCTTGAGCGCGGCGGCCGGCGCGAAGGTCGTCACGGTGATGGCCTCGATCGCGCGCGGATCGACCGGCCCCTCCGCCAGCAGAGCCTCCAGCACCGCGAGCGCCCCCTGCGTCTCGCGGCAGGAGGAGGAGAGCTTGAGGAAGGGCTCGTCGATCAGCCAGCGCCGTCCGAGATCCTCGACGAGTTTGTCGCGGTCGAAATGCGCGCCCGTCACCTCGCCGAACACCACCGCGATGCCGTCGGGCTCGCCGCTCATGCCCGCCTCCGCAAGATCGCAGGCGAGCAGCCCGTTCTGGGCGGCGACCCCGGCATAGATGTTGCGGATCGCGCTGCCCCTCACGCTGGCCGTCACGCTGGTGGCGAGGCTGAGGCTCGCGGCGAGTTCGAGCGCCGTCAGCGTCTTGCGGCTGTCGAAGCCGCGCAGCTTGGCGACGGCAGCGGCCGCGCCGATCACGCCCCAGGTGCCGTGCGGATGCACGGCCGGCCGCAGTCTTGTCGCCATGCCCGTGCGCGCGCCCGCCTCGTAGCCGACCAGCACGGCGTCGAGGAATTCCTCCCCGGAAACGGCCGGACGCGTGCTCCATTCGGCCAGTGCCGCGGCGACGGCATGGATGGCGGGGTGCCCGCCTGCCGCATAATTGCCCTCGTCGAGTTCGACGGCCGTTCCCGCAAAACCGGTGAGGAAGGCGGCGCTGGCGGCGTCCGCCCGGCGGCCGAGCCCGAAGACCCGGGCCGAACCGGCATCGGCATAGCGGGCGCAGATCGCCGCCACCTCCGGCTCCCGCCACCCGGCCAGAATGGCGCCGAGCGTATCGGCGAGCACGATGCCCGCCTGGTGGCGGGTGCCGGGCGGGACGCTGCCGCCGCTCGTCGCCCGGATGAAGTCCGCCAGTGTTTCAAACGCGGTCATAGGAAATCCATTGCACAAGACACGGTCCGGTTCATGCAAATGTCGGGCCAGATTTGCGCCATTGCGCTGCAATTTTGTGCAATTTTGGCATTGGAGAACTTACCCGTCCTCGGGCAGATTGTATGACAAGTCGGCCTGCCCGACGACGGTTCGCCGCCTTTTCCATGACCAAGGCCTTTTCCATGACCAAGACCGTGACTTCCCTGCGCAGCGCCCGATGGTTCGCGCCCGACGACCTTCGCTCGTCCGGCCATCGCGCGCGCATGATGCAGATGGGCTATGACGAGAAGGATTGGGGCAGGAAGCCGATCATCGCCATCCTCAACACCTGGTCGGACCTCAATTCCTGCCATGCGCATTTCAAGCAGCGCGTCGAGGACGTCAAGCGCGGCGTGCTGCAGGGAGGCGGGTTTCCCGTCGAGCTGCCGGCGCAGTCGCTTTCGGAAACCTATCTGAAGCCGACGTCGATGCTCTATCGCAACCTCCTCGCGATGGAGGCCGAGGAACTGCTGCGCGCCCACCCGGTCGACGGCGTCGTGCTGATGGGCGGCTGCGACAAGACCACGCCCGGCCTCGTGATGGGCGCCCTCAGCGCGGGCCTGCCGATGATCTTCCTGCCGGCCGGCCCGATGCTGCGCGGCAACTACAAGGGCGAGATGCTCGGCTCGGGATCGGACGCCTGGAAATATTGGGACGAGCGCCGCGCGGGCACCATCAGCGAGGAGCAATGGACCGGCGTCGAGGAAGGCATCGCCCGTTCCTACGGCCATTGCATGACATTCGGCACGGCCAGCACGATGACGGCCATCGCCGAATCGCTCGGCCTGACCCTGCCCGGCGCCAGTTCCATTCCCGCCGCCGATGCCAATCATATCCGCATGAGCACGCGCTGCGGGCGCCGCATCGTCGCGATGGTGCTGGAGGACCTCACGCCCGACCGCATCGTCACCGCCAAGGCCGTCGACAACGCCGTCGCCGTCGCCATGGCGACCGGCTGCTCGACCAATGCCGTCGTGCATCTCATTGCCATGGCGCGGCGCGCCGGCGTTCCCCTCACCCTCGACGATCTCGACCGCGCCGGACGGTCGATCCCGGTCATCGCCAACATCCGTCCGTCCGGCAAGAAATATCTGATGGAGGATTTCTATTACGCCGGCGGCCTGCGGGCGCTGATGGCCGAGATGAAATCCATGCTCCATCTCGACGCAATGACGGTCAGCGGCGTGCCCCTGGGCGAGACGCTCGAAGGCGCCGAGATCTATAATGGCGACGTCATACGGCCGCTGTCCGATCCGATCTATCATGAAGGTTCGCTTGCGGTGCTGAAAGGCAACCTCGCGCCGGATGGCTGCGTCATCAAGCCCGCGGCGTGCGACGAGCGCCTTCTCGTGCATCAAGGCCCCGCCCTCGTCTTCGACAGCTATCCGGCCATGAAGGCCGCCGTCGAGGACGAGAACCTCGACGTGACGCCCGATCACGTCCTGGTGCTACGCAATGCCGGGCCGAAGGGCGCGCCCGGCATGCCGGAATGGGGCATGCTGCCGATGCCCAGGAAGCTCCTCAAGCAAGGCTACCGCGACATGCTCCGACTGTCCGACGCCCGCATGAGCGGCACGAGCTACGGCGCCTGCATCCTGCATGTCGCACCGGAATCCCATATCGGCGGTCCGCTGGCTCTGCTGCGCACCGGCGACATCATCCGCGTCGACGTGCCCAACCGCTCGATCGACATGCTGATCGACGAAGCCACGCTCGTCGCGCGGCGGGCCGCCTGGGTCGCACCGGCCGACAAATATGAGCGCGGCTATGGCTGGATGTTCTCCAAGCACATCCTCCAGGCGAATGAAGGATGCGATTTCGACTTCCTGCAGAGGGATTTCGGCGCCGCGGCGGGCGAGCCCGCGATCTACTGACGGACAGGATGGAATGGTGATGAAGAACTATGTTCTCTCCGACGAGACGCGCCTGAAATACAAGGGCGTCAGCACCGCGACGCTTGCGACGGCCCTGTTCAAGCGCGGCCTGCGCGACCAGTTCATCCAGGATGTAAGGCCGGTATCGCCGAAGCCGGAGAACATGGTCGGCCAGGCATTCACCCTGCGCTACATCCCGGCGCGGGAAGACCTGAATCCGCTCTCCGTGTTCCAGGACCCAGCGCATCCCCAGCGCGCCGCCGTGGAGCGCTGCCCGGCCGGCGCCGTGCTGGTGATCGACAGCCGCAAGGATGCGCGGGCGGCCTCGGCCGGTTCGATCCTGGTCTCGCGGCTGATGGTCCGGGGCGTCGCCGGCGTCGTCACCGACGGCGGCTTCCGCGACAGTCCCGAGATCGGCGCCCTTTCCATCCCCGCCTATCACAACCGGCCTTCGGCGCCGACCAACCTCACCCATCACCAGGCGATCGACATCGACGTGCCGATCGGCTGCGGCGACGTGGCGGTGTGGCCGGGCGATGTCGTCGTCGGCGACCGCGAGGGCGTGATCATTGTGCCGGCCTATCTGGCGGAGGAGATCGCCGACGAAGCGGTGGAGATGACGGTGTTCGAGGACTTCGTCACCGAGGAGGTACTGGGGGGGCGTTCGATCGTGGGACTCTACCCGGCGACGGCCGAGCAGACGAAGATCGATTTCGCCAGATGGCGGCAGGACAGGAAGCGATAGCGACCTATGGGAGGCATCACCATCAAGATCCTGCCGGTTGCCCGGCGGCGATCGGCGCGTTCTCGATTGCCAGATGCCGATAACGCACGTGTGAGGCGGACGGCTCCCGGAACATCCTCCGCCTCGTCATGAAGCGACCTTCCGCGCAGCGTAGCGCTGCCCGACGAATTCAGGGCGCGAGGCTTCGAAGGAATCGAGCAGCGGCTCCGCCTTTCTCGCCAGCGCGTCCACGTCGAGGATGGTGAATTCCCGCCCGCGGACCGCAATCATCCCGGCCTCGCGGAGCTTCATCAGGTTCTTGTTCACATGCACCAGCGAGAGGCCGAGATAATCGGCCAATTGCTGTTGCGTCATCGGGATTTCGAACGTCCAGGTCGACGATCCGATCGCCCCCGCAAGAGCGAGACGGCCGCGCATGTTGAGCAGCAGCACGGCCAGCCTCTCGCTGACACCGCCGCGCCCGAGGCTGACCACCCAATTATGCAGGCGCCGCTCCTCGTCGATGACCTGCCAGGTACAGCGCATGGCGATATCGCTGTCCTTCTCATAGGCCGCCCTGAGGGCGGCGTGATCGATCTGCTCGACCACCACGTCCGAAAGCGCTTCGATAGCGTCGGGATGCTCCCGGACGAACATGCTCTTCACCGCGAAGATGTCGCCGGGCAGGAACAGCAGGATGAACTGGGCGCGTCCATCGGGCAGGAAGCGCACGCGGCCGGCCCAGCCGCGGCGCAGGCGATAGACGAATCTGTGGTCCTCTCCGGCCGAGACGAGTTCCTCGCCGGCCGGCAGCGTCCTGAGACTGCGCCCGATCAGGGCGCAGATCTTTTCCTCGCCGCGGACGAGAGCCGCGGTCAATTCAGGCCTTTGAAGGGCGAAGCGATCGAAATGGTTCATGGCCCTCTCCACCGGAGAGAAGTCACGAACGGCACGCGGGTTCCGCAGGCGGCGGCGGGCATCCCGGAGTCGCAGCAAAAAGCATCCGCAAAAAACGCCTCGCCCCGGAGCATTGCGATTGCATCGGATCGCAGATTTTCTCCAACACCCTGTTTCGATACATTTTCTTGATCGAAAAGCCTGTCGGCCGTTTCGGAGAAGGCTCTAGAATTGCTGATATCCGGCTTGGGTCAGGCTGATGGTCGAGGCGTTTTCCTCGATCCATCCCTTGACCACCGCATGAGCCAGCCCCGCACGAAAATCCGCATCGGGGCAGCCGGAACCATCGAACAGCAGCTCTATGGCAGCGGTGAGGACGGGCTCCCCGGCCGGCACGTTGCGGGTCCAGAAGATATCGACGATGCGATAGGCGCTTTCCTCGAACATGACGGGTCTCTTGGGTTCTCAGGGTCGGCGCGCTCGGAGCGCCGACAGCGATTTGTCGGGAGGCGTCGGGCGCTCGGCCCGTCGCGTTGGCAAGGACGAACCATCGCGGCCCGGCCAGTAAGGATCTCGGAGACAGCACGGCCCCGGACATGCCCGCACTCGTCCGGCCCGGCTCGCGGCGCCGATTCGAGGTCAGCACGCCCCCCACCCCACGATCGCGCGACGGGGTACCCTACCGGCGGCTTTTGCCGCACGCCCCGATGCCCCCTCACAAAGGCACTCGGAACGCGCTGCGGAGGGGGCCTCCCTCCATTCGAAACCAGGGTCATGCCATGGCGGCCCGGCTCGGAAGCCGCGGCCATCGGCCTCTTGTGAATTGAAGATACAGGCAATCGCCGCACCGAACGGATGGCCTCCTCGCCGACATCACACCCCTCGTCCCCACCTCGCGGTAAGCACTTATAGACAGTATAGGGCGCCTTTTCTACAGGAAATTATGTTTATCTTTGTCAACGATATTCCAAAACCCGGCTGGGTCGCCGAATTGTTCTCGAAGCCCCATGCCGATTGCTGCAGCGCAAGCATATTTCTGTATACAGCGTGTTGACAAAGTCTCCACGCGCCTGCCGGAGAGCAATAAATACTCAGTCCAGGATTGTGCTATTCACGTCAAAAAACCGGGGTTTGCCGCCCCTCGGTGACATTCGTGCAATAGAAGCCAGCTATAAAAGACCTGAGCAGCCTTTGGACAAAGGGCGGTGACCAATCGAAATTTGAAGCTACTTCCGGTGTCTCGACCCACCGGCACGCCGGGCCCGAGGGGCGGAGACATTTCAATTGCGGGAGGGGCGGAGGTTGGACCGCCGCGTCGGCCAAATCTATTGCTCACGCAGATTTCATGACCCGCACGCCACCGGGTTACCGGCGGACGCAACCGCAGCGGCAATCCCGCGGACGGAAGAATACGGGCGAGCGCAGCCGGACGGGCAAGCTGGCCCGGCAGGGCGATGCGGCGAAAGGTCGTCCGGAACGCGGATCCAAACCGAACCGAACGGTTCAGTCGGCACTTGACGTCGCCACGCCGTTCGCTACAGATTAGGGTTAATGCGGATTAACTTCTACGCAAAACTCGGTGCGATCTCGTGTCAGAACAACCTTCGATTGTATTCCCTTCCCGCCACAAAACTTACACGACATGGAAGATCGATAAAACGCAAGCCTTTCTCCTGACGAAACTGCTCTACAACCGCCGCATGGGGGAGGAACTATTGACATCGGCTGCGAAAGCCTTTGCAGGTACAGCCGTTGCATTGACCGTGACAGGTTGTGCCGTCGGCCCGGATTTCGCTCCGCCCGGTGCACCGCAGGTTTCCGGATACACCAGGGACTCGCTGCTGGCGACGGCCAGAGGCACCGATATTCCCCGCGGCAATGCCCAGGCCTTCGCCACCGGCCGCGACATTCCGGGCCAATGGTGGCGGCTGTATCATTCCAAGCAGATCAATGCGCTGGTCGAGGAGGCGATCCGTAACCATCCCGACCTGAAGGCGGCGCAGGCGGCATTGCGGCAGGCACGGGAGATCGCGCTGGCCGGCCGCGGCAGCCTGTTTCCGCAGGCCAGCACCAGCCAGTCGGTAAAGCGCGAACAGATCTCGGGCGCGGAACTCGGCGAGAACACGCCGCCGGTCGACTTCAACCTCTTCAACTCGACCGCCGCGGTCTCCTACGTGCCGGACGTCTTCGGCGGGACGGCACGGTCCATCGAGGCGACCGACGCCGCGACGGAGACCGCGCAGTTCCAGCTCGAGGCCACCTATCTCGCGCTGACCGCGAATGTGGTGACGGCCGCGATCAACGACGCCTCGCTCGTGGCGCAGATCAAGGTCACGCGGGAGATCGCCGATTCGCAGCGCGAGCAGCTCAAGGGCCTTCAGGTCGAATATAATCTCGGCGCGATCGGCCAGGCCGATATCGCCTCCGAAAAGGCCGAACTCGCCCAGACGCTGGCGACGCTGCCGCCGCTCCTGAAGGCCCGCGCGCAGCAGCGCGACCAGCTGATGGCCTATCTCGGCCGTTTTCCGAGCCAGGACAATGGCGAGGCGGTGAGCCTGGACGGGCTTACCCTGCCGGCCCATCTGCCGGTCAGCGTGCCGGCCCGCCTCGTGCGGCAACGGCCCGACATCCGCCAGGCGGAGAGCCGCCTCCACCAGGCCAGCGCCGAAGTCGGCGTGTCCCTGGCGAACATGCTGCCGCAGATCACCCTGTCCGCCGGCGGCGGCGCGGAGTCGCTGAAGTTCGACCAGCTCTTCAATTCGCAGACCCTGGTCTGGAATCTCGCGGGCGGCGTCACGGCCCCCCTCTTCGACGGCGGCACGCTCTACCACCGCAAGGAGGCGGCGAGCGCCGCGCTGGACCAGGCCACGCAGCAATACAAGTCGACCGTGATCACCGCCTTCGAGAATGTCGCGGATTCGATCAAGGCGGTGCAATATGACGCCGAAGCCCTCAAGGCGCAGGCCGATGCGCAGAGCGCTGCCGACGACAGCCTCAAGATCGCGCGGGCGGAATACAAGGCCGGCGCCACCAACTACATCACCATGCTGAATGCCGAGCAGACGGCGCTCGCGGCGCGGACCGGCCTCGTCAAGGCGCAGGCTGCCCGCTTCGAGGACACCGCGGCGCTGCTGCAGGCGCTCGGCGGCGGATGGTGGAACCGGGTCGACGAGACGAAGGAGGCCTATCCCCGGCCGGCGGGCCTTGCCGACACCCTGCCGGTCTCGGCGGTCAAGGCGATCCATGCCCGGAGGCCGACGCCTGCCGCCGATTCGAATCCGGACGGCAATCCGAAGCTCTGAAGGAGAGCCCCGCTGCCCGGCCGGTCACGGCTTGGCAGGCCGGCCCTTGTTCAGGAAGGCGCCGATCCCCTCCTGCGCGTCGGCGAGCATCATGTTGTCCGCCATCACCTCCCCGGCGAAGCGGTAGGCCTCGTCCAGCGGCATGGCGCGCTGCGCATAGAACATCTGCTTGCCGAGCCGCACCGCCGCGGCGCTCTTGGCCGCGATCGCCGAGGTATAGTCGCGGACGGCCGCTTCCAGCCCGTCATCCTCGGCCACCGCGTTGACGAGACCGAGTTCGAGGGCGCGCGCCGCCGTGATGAAACGGCCGGTGAACAGCATGTCGAAGGCCGCCTTCGGCGCCACGTTGCGCGACAACGCCACGGCGGGCGTCGAGCAGAACAGCCCGAGATTGATGCCGGACACCGCCAGACGCGCGCTCGAGGCGGCCACTGCGAGGTCGCAGGCCGCCACCAGCTGGCATCCCGCCGCGGTCGCGACGCCCTGGACCTGCGCGATCACCGGCACCGGCAGGGCCCTGATCGCCTGCATGACGGTGCTGCATTGTTCGAACAGGGCCTTGAAATAAGCCTTGCCGTCATGCGCCATCATCTGCCGGAGATCGTGGCCGGCACAGAAGGCCTTCCCGGCTCCGGCGAGGACGACGCAGCGCACTGCGCCGTCGGCGGCGATATCGTCGAGCGCCGTCTTCAGCGCCGCGAGCATCTCCTCCGACAGCGCATTGAACTGCGCCGGACGATTGAGGGTGAGCCGGGTGATGCCGTCGGCGCTGTCGACCAGCACCGGCCGCTCCGACGTCTCCGCCCCGGGATCGCTCCGCGCCACGCCTTCCGCCATCGCCTGCACTCCCTGCTCGTTCAACGTCCCGCCTGCGGCGGCATATCCGCCCGTCAGCTCTGCCCGGCCGCGATGCCGTCGCGCAGCACGCGCTTCTGCACCTTGCCGGTCGAAGTCCTCGGCAGCGTCGTGAAGACGACGCGCTTGGGACATTTGAAATGGGCCAGGCGCTCCCGCGCGAAGGCGATGATCTCCGCCGGCGTCGGCGGGACGGACGAGGGCGCGACTTCGATGAAGGCGCAGGGCACCTCGCCCCATTTCTCGTCGGGCAGCGCCACCACGGCGACGGCATAGACGGCCGGGTGGTGCGAGATCGCGTCCTCGACCTCGATCGAGGAAATGTTCTCGCCGCCGCAGATGATGATGTCCTTCAGCCTGTCCTTGATCTGCACATAGCCGTCGGGGTGGCAGACCGCCAGGTCGCCGGACCGGAACCTGCCGCCGGCAAAGGCAGCTTCGGTCGCCGCGGCGTCCTTGAGATAGCCCTTCATGACGATGTTGCCGCGGAAGCGGATCTCGCCGAGCGTGCGGCCATCGCGCGGGACGGGAAGGCCGGTCTGCGGATCGATGACGACCACCTCCTCGTTGACGATATAGGTCAGGCCCTGGCGCGCCTTCCTGGCCGCCTGCTCTTCGAGCGGCAGCTCGTTCCATTCCTCGCGCCAGGCGCAGCTCGTCGCGGGGCCGTAGGTCTCGGTCAGGCCGTAGGTATGCGTGACCGCGAAGCCCTTCTTCTGCATCCCCTCCAGCACGGCGGCAGGCGGGGCGGCACCCGCGGTCATCACCTTGCAGCCGGGGGCGAAGGCACGCTGCTCGTCCGGCGCCGCCTCGATGATCATCTTCAGCACGATCGGTGCTCCGCAGAGATGATCGACGCCTTCTTCCGCGAGCGCCTGGTAGATGCCGCGCGCGGTGACCTTGCGCAGGCAGACGCTGGTGCCGGCCTTGGCCGCCATCGTCCAGGGGAAGCACCAGCCGTTGCAATGGAACATCGGCAGCGTCCACAGATAGACGGGCCGCTCGCCCATGTCCCATTCGAGGATGTTGCCGACGGCGTTGAGATAGGCGCCCCTGTGGTGATAGAGCACGCCCTTCGGCCGTCCGGTGGTTCCTGAGGTGTAGTTCAGGCTGATCGCATCCCATTCGTCGCCGGGGCCGGGGAAGCTGCGGTGAGGATCGCCGGTTTCGAGCAGCGCCTCATAGTCCATGCGGCCGAGCCGCTCGCCCTCGGCGACGGGGTCGATGATGTCGATGACGACCGGCGGCTGCGCCAGCATCGCCAGCGCCGCCTTCATGGTGTCCGAAAAATCCGTGTCGGTGAGGAGGACCTTCGCCTCGCTGTGCTCGAGGATATAGGCGATCGTCGCCGCATCGAGCCGGATGTTCAGGGCCGACAGCACGGCGCCCGCCATGGGGACGCCGAAATGGGCCTCGTAGAGTTCCGGCGTGTTGGCTGCCATCACCGCCACGGTGTCGCCGCGGCCGATGCCCAGCGCCTCCAGGGCCGAGGCGAGCCGCCTGACCCGCGCTTCCGTCTCGGCCCAGCTGCGGCGCCGCTGGCCATAGACGACGGCGATCCGGTCCGGATGGGCGGCCGCGGCCCGGCGCAGGAAGGACAAGGGCGACAGCGGCACGTGGTTGGCGGCGCGGCGGCGAAGGAAGTCCTCTTCGCCGGCCGGAGCCGATCTCTCCATCTCGGCCATTCCGATCGTCATGCCACGCACCCCGCTCCCGGCCGCGGAGATCACTCCCCGCGCGGCCGCTCCGCCATTTCCTCGCCTCGCCGCTCCTTCCCTTCCATCGCATGCGCAGGGCATCCGCGGGAGGACGGGGGATGCCGGCCTTTGCCCTATTTAAGGGTGGATGCCGGTGATTGTCGAGTTGCCTTTCCACCCGGCATGGACGTAGCCGGCAAGTTCTGCCGGCTCACGCCTCGCCGATGCGCCACTGATAGGGCGGCGGGGTGCCGTTGACCGCGAAATCCCCGACGATGCGGTCCTTGTAGATGCGCGGATTGTGCGAGGACAGCGTCCGCGCATTGCGCCAATAGCGGTCGAAGGCCGCGGCGCGCCGGGTGGCGGAAGCGCCGAGCGCATCGAACAGCAGGGTGACGGCGTCGAGGATCAGGTTGGAGACCACGGTCTGGGCCTGCGCCACTTCGAGCTCCGCGATGGCATTGGCCTGCTCTTCCGCCGCCTCGTCGCCGGCGAAGCGCTGGTCGAAGGCGCGCTGCAGCGCCTCGGCCGCCTTGAGGACGATCGCGCCCGCCGAATAGGCCGCGCCGCGCACGCGGCCCACGACCTGCAGGACCTGCGCATCCTGGGACGGAAGCGGCGCCGGCGCGTTGGTGTAGCTGCGCCGCCGCTCGCCGACGGCCTTGGCGACGTCGTTGGCGGCCGCGCGGCCGATGCCCGCCAGCGTGGCGAGATGCACGAGCTGGTAGAAGGCGGCCGAATAGCGGAAGCGGTCCTCGTCCACCACCACGTCCTCGGGCGCCACCGGTGCCTCGGCGAAGACCGTCGTGCCGCTCGCGGTCAGGATCTGGCCGAAGCCGTCCCAGTCGTCGACGACGTTCACGCCGGGGGCATGGCGCGACACGACGGCGGACAGCGATTGCCCGTCCTCGCCGCTCGCGCCGATATCGATCCAGTCGGCGAACAGCGAGCCGGTGGTGTAATATTTGGAGCCGGTGACGCTCGCCCGGTCCGCCGCGCGGGTCACCGTCGTGGCGAAGGCAGCCTGCTTGGCCTGCCCGGTCTCGGTCCATGCGCTGCCGGTGGTCTCGCCGTCGAGGAGGCGCGGCAGCCAGCGGGCGCGGCGCGCAGGCGAACGCGAATTGACGATATCCTCGGCGAAGCCGAAATGCGCGCGCAGCGCCTGGGTGACGTTCGAATCGGCTTCCGAAAGCTCGATGAGGAGGTTGAAGAGCTCCGGCAGCGTCGCGCCGGAGCCCCCGTCCGCCCGCGGCACGCGCAGGGCTCCGAACCGGGCCTCCTTGAGCCAGGCGATCGGCTCGTGCGGCAGGGTCCGGCTCAGCTCCCGCTCGACGGCCCCCTCGCGGATGCGCTGAAAAATCGGACGAAAACGCCGCGCCAGGGCTTCGTATCCATCGCCGGGGCCGCCGCCCCACACCGAACCGATCTGCGTCATGTCTTTGATTCTCTTGGCGTTTCACCTTCGTCGCCGGCAGTGGCCGGAAACCGTGAAAGCCGATCTAGCACCATCCGGAATTTTTGTACATATTGTCTATAAAAATACTGGACATTTAATTCGGGCGACGCTTCTATAACGCCACTTCCGACGCGGCTCTCCCTTGGCGGGCCGCCGTCGCGACCCCTATCGAGATTGGAAAGCCGCCATGACACGCCAGATCCGCTTCAATGCCTTCGACATGAATTGCGTGGGCCACCAGTCACCGGGCCTGTGGGCGCACCCCCGCGACAAGTCCTGGACCTACAAGGATCTCGATTATTGGCAGGATCTGGCACGCACGCTCGAAAAGGGCATTTTCGACGGCATCTTCATCGCCGACGTCATCGGCTATTACGACGTCTACAAGGGGTCGAACCATCACGCCATCCACCAGGCCGCCCAGATCCCGGTCAACGATCCGCTGCAGCTCGCCGCCCCCATCGCGCTCGCCACCGAGCATCTGGGCATCGGCATCACCGCCTCCACCTCGTTCGAGCATCCCTATACCTTCGCCAGGAGGCTGGCGACCGCCGACCACCACAGCAAGGGGCGGGTCGGCTGGAACATCGTGACGTCCTATCTCGAGAGCGGCGCCAAGAACATCAGTCAGGGCGGGCTGCGCCGCCACGACAACCGCTACGAGGTCGCGGCCGAATATGTCGAGGTCCTCTACAAGCTGCTGGAAGGCAGCTGGGAGGAAGGCGCGGTGCTGCGCGACCGCGAACGCCGCATCTTCACCGATCCGGCCAAGGTCCACGAGATCGGCCACAAGGGCAAGTTCTTCGAGGTGCCGGGCTATCATTTGTGCGAGCCCTCGCCCCAGCGCACGCCGGTGCTCTACCAGGCCGGCGCCTCGGGGCCGGGCAAGACCTTCGCCGCCGGCCATGCCGAATGCGTCTTCGTCGCCGCGCCGACCAAGCCGATGCTCCGCGCCTATGTCGCCGACATCCGCCGGCAGGCCGCCGCCGCCGGGCGCGACCGCCGCAAGATCCTCGTCTACAACCTCACCACCGTGATCGTCGGCGAGAGCGACGCGGCGGCGCAGGCCCGCTTCGAGGAGTACCAGTCCTATACCTCCTATGACGGCTCGCTCGTGTTCCTGTCCGGCTGGAGCGGCATCGATTTCGGCCAATACGCCCCGACGGATTCGGTGAAGAAGGTGGAGACCAATGCCATCGTCTCCATGGTCGAGCATTTCGCCGGCGGCGACCGCACCTGGAGCATCGAGGAGCTGGCGCGCTGGGGCGGTGTCGGCGGCCTCGGTCCGGTGTTCGTCGGCTCGCCCTCGACCGTCGCCGATATCCTGCAGGAGTGGGTGGACGAGACCGACGTCGACGGCTTCAACCTCGCCTATGCCGTCACGCCCGAGAGCTTCGAGGACGTCGTGGCGCATCTGGTGCCGGAATTGCAGAAGCGCGGCGCCTACCCGACCGCCTACAGGCCGGGCACGCTGCGTGAGAAGCTGTTCGGCGAAGGCCCTTATCTGCCCGAAAGCCATCCGGCCCACGCCTATCGGGACATCGAGGCGGTGAAGCGCCGCGAGGCGACGGAACGGCAAGCCGCCGCCCCGCGCCTCGACGAGCGCCACCTCGAAACCGCGGGAGGATGAGGGATGGGGACACAACTCCTGCAGCTCCACGACGTCTCCCTGTCCTTCCAGGGCATAAGCGCCCTGAACAGCCTCAGCTTCGAGGTGGCAAAGGGCGAGATCTGCGCGCTGATCGGCCCGAACGGCGCGGGCAAGAGTTCGCTGCTCAATGTCATCAACGGCGTCTACCGCGCCGATGCGGGCGACGTCGTGTTCGACGGCGTGCGTTTCGAGCGCATCCACCCCTACAAGGCGGCCCATCTCGGCATCGGCCGCACCTTCCAGCACAATGCGCTGTTCGGCCGGCTCAGCGTGATCGAGAACGTGCTCGCCGGCCTCGCCCGCCATGGCCGCGCCACCTTCGTCGAGAACATCTTCCGCGTCGGACGGGATCCTGCCGAGCGGCGGCGCTTCAGGGCCCGGGCGGAGCGCATCCTCGCCTTCCTGGAACTGGAGCGCCACGCCGCGACCGTGGTCGCCACCCTGCCCTATGGCGTGCAGAAACGCGTCGACCTCGCCCGGGCGCTCGTCGCCGAACCCAAGCTCCTCCTGCTCGACGAGCCGATGGCCGGCATGAACCAGGAGGAGAAGCGGGAGATGAGCCGCTTCGTCGCCGGCGTCAACGCCGAACTCGGCACCACCGTGGTGCTGATCGAGCACGATGTCGGCATCGTCATGGACCTCGCCCATCACGTCGTGGTGCTCGACTACGGCCGCAAGGTCGCCGACGGCGCGCCGGAGGACGTCCGCATCAACCCCGACGTCATCGCCGCCTATCTCGGCACGGTTCACTGAGGCCCGCCATGAGCTTCTTCCTCGAAACATTGGTGAGCGGGCTGCTGGCCGGCACGATGTATTCGCTCGTCGCCATCGGCTTCGTGCTGATCTACAAGGCGTCGGGCGTCTTCAATTTCGCCCAGGGCTCGATGCTGCTGTTCGCATCGCTGACCTTCGTCACCCTGGTCGAGCGGAACGTTCCGTTCTGGGCCGCGCTTCTCGCCACGGTGCTGGTGATGGTGGCGGGCGCGGTGCTCATCGAGCGGCTCGTCCTGCGCCCGCTGGTCGATCGCGACGCACTGACCCTCTTCATGGCGACGCTCGGCCTCAGCTTCGTCATCGAGGGGCTGGCGCAGCTGCTGATGGGCACGGACGTCCATATGCTGGACCTCGGCATCGACGACGTGCCGATCTCGATCGCCGGCCTCTCGGTCAGCCAGTTCGACATCTTCGCCGCAGGCACCGCCCTGCTCCTGGTGATCGTGCTCTCCATCGTGTTCAACAAGACGCGCATGGGCATTTCGCTGCGGGCGGTCGCCGACGACACGCTGGCCGCCCAGTCCATCGGCATCCGGCTGCCCGCGATCTGGCGGATCGTCTGGAGCGTGGCCGGCATCGTGGCGCTGGTGGCGGGCCTCGTCTGGGGCGCCCGGCAGGGCGTGCAATATTCGCTGTCCCTGGTGACGCTGAAGGCCCTGCCGGTGCTGATCATCGGCGGCTTCTCCTCGATCACCGGCGCCATCGTCGGCGGCCTGCTGGTCGGCGCCACCGAGAGCCTCGCCGACATCTATATCGGGCCACTGGTCCAGGGCAGCGTTTCCACCTGGTTCGCCTACATCCTCGCCGTCGCCTTCCTGCTGGTGCGTCCGGCCGGCCTGTTCGGCGACCGCGCCATCGAGAGGGTCTGATCCCATGTCGTTCATTCCCCAGCCTGCCGACGCCCTCCTCGACGACCGGCCGCTGCGGCGCATCGCGAGCCCTCGGGTGCTGCTGATCCTTCTCGTGCTGGTGATCGCCTTCGGCGTGGTGCCCGCCATCGGCAACGACTACTGGCTGTCCTCCATCGTCATCCCCACCATCGTGATGGGGCTCGCCGGCATCGGCCTCAATCTTCTGATGGGCTATACCGGGCTGGTGTCGCTCGGCTCGGCCGCCTTCATGTCGATCGGGGCCTTCGCGACCTACAATCTCCTGCTGCGCGTGCCGGTCCTGCCCCTGCCCCTCGTGCTGGTCCTCGCCGGGCTGATCAGCGCCGTCGCCGGGGTGCTGTTCGGCCTGCCGAGCCTGCGGATCAAGGGCTTCTACCTCGCGGCGTCGACGCTCGGCGCGCAGTTCTTCTTCGAATGGCTGTTCACCAACTACAATTGGTTCTCCCATGAGAGCCAGTCGCTGACGATCTCGGCGCCCCGCCTGGAGGCCTTCGGCCACGACCTGTCCTCCGCCACCGGGCGCTATCTCCTGGTGGCCGTCTCGGCGGCCGTGCTGATCGCCCTCGCCTTCGCCATCATCCGCAGCCGCGTCGGGCGCGAATGGATGGCGATCCGCGACATGGACACCGCGGCCGCCGTCATCGGCATCCACGTCGCCGGCCGCAAGCTCCTGTCCTACGGCATCAGTTCGTTCTTCTGCGGCATCGCCGGCGCGCTGTGGGCCTTCGGCTATCTCGGCACCGCGGATGCCCACGCCTTCAACCTCGACAAATCCTTCCAGGTGCTCTTCATCGTGCTGATCGGCGGCAGCGCGACGATCTTCGGCAATTTCCTCGGTGCGGCCTTCATCGTCCTGATGCCGATCGCCCTCGACCGCATCGCCCTGGCGACCGACCTCTCGGCCTTAACGGACCAGGGCGCGCTCGCCAACATCCAGCACATCATCTTCGGCGTGATCATCATCGTGCTCCTGATCAAGGAGCCGGACGGGCTGGCGAGTCTCCTGCGCCGCCTCGTCCCGCCGGGCACCAATCCGCGCCGCGCCGGCGGCTGAACGCCCGCATCCGCATTGCCGGTCCGACGGGCGGCACGTCCTGCCCGGCCGGCGGCCTGCGCCCGAACATCCCGCATCAACAGCAAGAGGCCTGCACCATGCCATCGTCCTTCGTCAAAATCCTCGCCTTCGCCGGCGCCCTCGGCCTGGCGGGTCTCGCCGGTGCCCCGCCCGCGGCGGCCCAGGACCACAAGGGCGAACAGCTCTACCCGCTGTTCACCTACCGCACCGGCCCCTATGCGCCGTCCTTCATTCCCTTCGGCGCCGGCAACCGCGACTACCTGACCTATGTCAATGACGTCGAGGGCGGCGTCGACGGCGTGAAGATCTTCATTCAGGAATGCGAGACCGCCTATACGATCGAACGCGGCATCGAGTGCTACGAGCGCTACAAGAACGGCTATGACGGTGCCTTGACCGCAGCGATCTATCCGCATTCGAGCGGCCTCGACGTCGCGCTCACCGACAAGGCGCGCATCGACAAGGTCCCGATCGTCAGCCCTGGCGGCGGCCAGAACATCGCGACCGACGGGCGCATCTTCCCCTATCAATATCCGCTGATGTTCGACTATTGGAGCGAGGCCCAGATCGTCGTCGACTACATCGCCTCCAAGGTCGGCGGCTACGACAAGCTGAAGGGCGTGAAGATCGTCACGCTCTATCACGATTCCGGCTATGGCCGCGACACGATCGAGCCCCTGGGCATCCTCTCGAAGAAATACGGCTTCGAGGACATCCAGATCCCCGTTCCCCATCCGGGCGAGCAGCAGCAGACGCAATGGCAGCAGATCCGCCGCGCGCAGGCCGATTGGGTGTTCCTGCGCGGCTGGGGCGTGATGACGCCGGTGGCGATCAAGACGGCGGCACGCGTCGGCTTTCCCGCCGACCACATCATCGGCGACATCTGGAGCGGATCGGAGGACGACGCCCGGCCGGCCGGCGGCGCCGCCAAGGGCTATCTCGCCGTCTCCGTGTTCCCGCCCGGAACCGATTACGACATCCTCAGGACGCTGAAGGCGAAGATCCTCGACGCCGGCAAGAGCGACCTCAAGGACAACACCAAGTTCGGCACGGTCTACTACAATTACGGCGTCATCGAAGCGATCACCTTCGTCGAGGCCCTGCACGTCGGCCACAGGAAGTTCGGCAACCGTCCCCTGGCGGCCGAGGAGGGACGCTGGGCGCTGGAGAACCTCGATATCGATGCCAAGCGCATCGCGGACCTCGGCGCGAAGGGCCTGATCAGCCCGCTGAAGACCTCGCCGGACAACCACAAGGGCGAAACGATCACCGCCAAGGTCATCCAGTGGGACGGCGCCAAATGGAACACGCTGACGGACTGGATCAAGGCGGACACCTCGCTCTTCGCCGACACGATCCGGGCCAAGGCCGCGGCCTACGCCCAGGAAAAGGGCATCACCCCGCAGACCAACACCAATTGAGGACCGTCCGGCGATGACCAGCACGAGCGACAGCAGGAACGTTCCGCGGGCGAGCCTGCCCGAAGCCGCCGGCTTCCTGGAGGTGACGGGAATCGAGGCCCTCTACGGCCAGGCGATCCTGGCGGTCAGGGACGTGTCGCTGCGTGTGGATCAGGGAGCGGTCGTCGCCCTGCTCGGCGCCAACGGCGCCGGGAAGACGACGACGCTCAAGGCGATCTCCAACCTGCTCGGTCCCGAACGGGGCGCTGTCAGCCGCGGCGCCATCACCTGGCAGGGAGAGGCGACGGGCCGCCTCTCCCCCGCCGAACTCGTCGGCCGGGGCATCGTCCAGGTGCTCGAGGGACGTCATTGCTTTGCCCAGCTCACCGTGGAGGAGAACCTCCTCTCCGGCGCATTCCTGCGCCGCTCGGGACGGCGCCGGCTCGCCGAGGACCTCGAGCGGATCTACGCCTGGTTTCCCCGCCTCAAGCAGAAGCGCCGGACCAAAGCAGGACTGACGTCCGGCGGCGAACAGCAGATGGTCGCGATCGGCCGGGCCCTGATGACGCAGCCCAAGCTGATGCTCCTCGACGAGCCCTCGATGGGGCTCGCGCCGATCATCGTGCAGGAGATCTTCTCGATCATCCGCACGCTCAACCGCGAGAGCGGCGTCAGCTTCCTCATCGCCGAGCAGAACGCCAATCTGGCTCTGAGGCACGCCGATTACGGCTATATTCTCGAGAACGGCAGGGTGGCGGCATCAGGCCCGGCCGCGGAACTGGCTCTGCGCGAGGACGTCAAGGAGTTCTATCTGGGTGCCGGGGCCGCGGGCCGGGATCGGGGACCCCTCACATGACGCCGATCGTCCTCGCTACTCCCGGACGACTTCGCCCACGCTGATCACCCATTCGTCCTTCTCGACGATGTTGTGGGTGACGACCATGACGACGCGCCCCGAGAAGGGGGCGCGGATCTCGCCGATCTCGGCGCCGTAGAGGTCGCGCAGCCGCGCCAGCCGCTGGCCGCGCTCGACATGGTCCCCGACATCGGCTTCGAGGTAGAAGCGGCCGCTCGCCGGCGAGCCGATCTTGACGAAATTGTCCAGCACGCGCCGCGCCCTGCCGCCGGGCACGAGCGGGCCGCCGACAAGCCCGAGCCGGCGTGCGATATTCAGCACGCCCTGGGTATGGAAAGCGATGCACGCCTCGTCCAGGCGCCCGTTGGCGCCCGCCTCCGCCATCACCGCATGCCGGCCGAGAGAAGGACGCTCATTGGTGGCGCGGCCCCTGTTGCTGGTCTGCCCCGCCGCGAACTCGACGACGACATCGGCATCGAAGCAATGGGCGAAATCGCGCGTGCGCCGGTCGAACTCCTCGCTGCCCGTCATCTGGCACATCACGAATTTGGCGACGTCCTCGCGCAGGTCGCCGCCATGGAGGTCGACCAGCAGGTCGGCGTCTCCGGCCCATTCATGGAGAAGGGCATGGGCGAGCACCTCGCTGAACGAGCCGTCGGCGCGGCCGGGGAAGGAGAAGTTGATGTTCCTCCCGTCGACCGGACAGACGAATTCCGAATGGAGGTAGAGGCCGGGCATGTTGACCACCGGCAGGATCGTCACCGAACCCGCGTCGAGCCTGTCCGCGAAGGCGTCCTTGAGGCGCAGCGCCGCCTCCATGCTCGAAACCTCGTTCGGATGCATGCCGGCCATGATGGCGAGGCGCGGCCCCGGCACGCCCGAGGCGATCTCGAAGACGGGCAGCGCAAGGTCCGCGAGCACCGGCGAGGAAAAGCGCAGAGTGCCCCAGGCGAGCGAGCGGTGCCGGCCGATGATCTGCTGCTGCATGGGCGAGCCCTACCGTCCGACGGTGATGAGATGATGGGGAAGCGTGTTCATCGAACGATGCCCGTCCGGCGTCACCAGGAACTGGTCCTCCAGGTTGAAACCGCCGACGCCGGTGACGTAGATCGGAATCTCGAAAGCCAGCACCATGCCGGGCTCGATCGGCGTCGTGCTGGTCGCAGCGATGAACGGCCATTGCTCGGAGAACAGGGAATGGCCGAGGCCATGCCCGAAATGCCCCCTGCTGAAGCCGGTGAGGCCCGCTTCCTCCAGGGCGGCGGTGGCGGCCCGATGCACCTCCGACAGCGGCACGCCCGGCCTGATCCACTCGCGCCCCGCAGTGAAGGCCGCCTCGATCGAGCGATGCAGCTGGGCCTGGTCCGATGTCGGCGCGCCGAACACATAGTTCCGCGACGTATCGGAGGAGTAGCCGTCGACGACGCAGCCGACATCGGCCTTGATGACGGCTTCGCGCTCGACGCGGCCCTTCGGGTTCCAGGGGTCGGGACCGACGGCGATATAGGCCCAGGACGGCGGCGCCTTGATGTTTCGCTGCGCCGCCTCGGCCTCGACGCCGGCGAGGAAGAACCCATGAAGGTCGGCCGCGGTGTGGCCGGCCTCGACCGAGGCCGCCATCGCGCGCAGCCCCGCTTCCGCCAGTTCCACGCCGAGGGTGAGGCGGGACAATTCGCCCGGCGTCTTCACCATGCGGATGCGGTCGAGAACCGGCGAGCCATTGGCGATGCCGGCGCCGTCCAGCGCATCGCCGATCACCGCGGCATCGCTCGCCGCCACATAATCGAGGTCGAGGCCGAGCCTCCCGCCCGCGAGGCCGAGGCTTGCCAGGAGATCCGCCAGCGCCTGCAGCGCCAGATGGAGGTCGAAGGTCGCGGGGCGGGCGAAACCCGGCGGACGGCCCGCCTTCCGCCACGCCGAGGCGATGCGCGCCTCGACCGGACCCGCCTCGGGCATGCCGGTCAGGTCGGCATTCTCCATCCACAGCGGATGGACGCGCACTTCCGGCACCAGGCGGCGCGCGGCTTCTTCGTAGAGATCGCCGATCACCGCGCCGATCGGCTGCTGCGGATCGGCCGGGAGAACGGCAAATCCGGCGCCGGCCCGGCGAAACAGCGCCGGCACGCCCTGCGACACGCCGGTAATATAGGCAAAGCCCTCGGGCTCCGCGATGACAAGCGCATCCAGGCCGGCCTCGGCCATCAGGCGGGAGGCCCGCTCACGATCCACGAACGACATGCAGAGACGACTCCAACATTTCCGGGGGCTCGCGCCGGCAGCTGCACGGTGCAGGCATGCGCGCCCGAAGAGACCAGCCGTTTGCATCACGTCCAGTCTATTAAATCAATAGTCCACATGCGATAAGCACCGGGCATGCCGAGCCCCGTTCCGATTCCGTGATGCAATGACGATTGACGCCCTTCTCTGGTTCCTGCTCAAAGGCGCGCGCGTCACGATCGAGGTTACCGTGTTGGCCGCGGTCGTGGCGCTCCCGCTGGCCTTCGTCGCCGGCCTCATGCGCCTCGCCCCGAGCCGGATCCTGCGCGCCGTCGCGGCGACCTATGTCGAGATCCTGCGCGGCACCTCGGCACTCGTCCAGTTGTTCTACCTCTTCTTCATCCTGCCGCTGTTCGGCATCGAGATCAGCCCGCTGACCACCGCCGTCATCGGGCTCGGCCTCAACGCCTCGGCCTATGCGGCCGAGGTGGTGCGGACTTCGATCTCATCCGTCGAACGGCCGCAATGGGAGGCGGCCAGAGCGCTCGACATGCCGCCGCTGCTGACGCTGCGGCGCATCATCCTGCCGCAGGCCATTCCGCTGATGCTGCCGCCCTTCGGCAACCAGCTGATCGAGCTCCTGAAGGCGACGTCCCTCGTCTCCCTCATCACCTTGACCGACCTGACCGCGGCGGGCACCCAGATGGTGACGACGACCGGCCAGAAGCAGCTGGTCTGGAGCCTCGTGCTCGCCTTGTATTTCGTCATGGCCTATCCTCTGAGCCGGATCGTCCGCCGGCTGGAGCAGCGTCTCGGCCGCTTTCGCGGCGCACGGGGGCATTGATGGATTTCGACTTTTCCTTTGCCGTCGAAATTCTGCCGGACCTCCTGCGCGGCGCGGTGGTGACCCTCGAAGTCGTGCTGGCCGGCTTCGTCGCCGCCCTGTTCGGCGGGCTCCTCCTCGCCGTCGCGAGGCAGGCGGGCAACGCGCCGCTGCGGGCCGCCTGCACCGCCTATATCGAGTTCATGCGCAACACGCCGTTGCTCGTGCAGATCTATTTCCTGTTCTTCGTCCTGCCGCTGTGGGGCCTCACCTTCACGGCGATAACCACCGGCATCCTCGCCCTCGGGCTGAACTACAGCGCCTATCTCGCGGAGGTCTATCGCGGCGGCATCGACAGCGTGCCGCGCGGTCAATGGGAAGCCGCTGGCGCCCTCGACATGTCGCCGCGCGACACCTGGCTGCGCATTGTCCTGCCCCAGGCGATTCCGCCGATGGTGCCGGTGCTCGGCAATTACCTCATCGGCATGTTCAAGGACACGCCCCTGCTCGCGGTGATCACCATTCCCGAGATGATGCAGGTGGTCAAGCAGATCGCCGGCGAGACCTACCGCTACAACGAGCCCTACACGCTGCTGGCGCTGATCTTCCTGGCCATGAGCCTGCCGGCTTCCTTCCTGTTCCGCACGATCGAAAGGCGCCTGCGTGGCTGAAACCGCTGCCGAGACCCCGCCCGGCGAAATGCCGATCGTGCGCTTCTCGGGCGTGTCCAAATTCTATGGCGACACGCTCATTCTCGACAATCTCGACCTCGCCGTGCCTGCCGGGCAGAAGCTCGCCATCATCGGGCCGAGCGGGTCCGGCAAATCGACCATCCTGCGCCTGATCAAGGGGCTCGAACCCTATCAGCAGGGCCGCATCGAAGTCGCCGGCATGCCGGTCGGCGAGAAGGCGGGCGGCGGCTGGTTCGCACGCCGGGACGCGAAGCGGCGCCACGTCGTCGGCATGGTCTTCCAGCAGTTCAACCTCTTTCCGCACATGACCGTGCTCGGCAATATCGTGGAGGCGCCGATGCGCGTCCTCGGCCTCCGCCGCGCCGAGGCGGAGGCTCGCGCGGCGGAACTGCTGGCGAGCGTCGGCCTGACGGGCCGGGAGGCGGCCTATCCCAGGCAATTATCCGGCGGCCAGCAGCAGCGGGTCGCGATCGCGCGGGCCCTCGCCATGCAGCCGCAGGTGATGCTGTTCGACGAGGTGACCTCGGCCCTCGATCCGGAACTGGTCGGCGAGGTCCTCGGCGTCATCCGCGCTCTGTCGCACGAAAGCGGCATGACGATGCTGCTGGTCACGCATGAGATGAACTTCGCCCGCGACGTCGCCGACCGGGTGCTGTTCATGGAGAAGGGCCGCATCGTCGAGGATGCGCCGCCGGCAAGGCTCTTCACCGACCCGGCGAGCGAAAGGACCCGGACCTTCCTGCGCGCCGTGCTGGAGCGATAGGCGGGCTGTCGGCCCGCACGCCCCCGCCCTCACGCTCATCCATCCCTTCTCCCCGCGATGCGGAGCGAAGGGATGGCGGCCGTCTCGACGAGCGGGCGGCGAAACGCCGCCGGGCAGCAAGGCCCGGGATGCGAATGCCGCGACGAACGGCTTCACGGCCTCAGCCGGCGCAGACCTGCTCGGCCGTCACGTCCTCGGGCGGCAGCTCGTTTTCCGTGTAGCCATAGGGCTTGAGGAGTTCGAGCAGGCGGCCGGAGGTGCGCAGCTTCTTCAGTTCGGCGTTGAAGGCGTCGGCGAATTCCTTGTCGCCCTTGGGCAGGCCGAAAGCATGATAGTTGAAGCTCGGCTTGCCGTCGGGGCCCGGGATCTGGTCGAACGGCAAGGCGCGTTCGATCTTCGGATCGTTGGCCGTCTTCAGGAGGCCGGCGATTTCGACGTCGGGAAAATAAACGACATCGATGCGGTCGGCCTGCAGCGCGGCGAGCGCCTCGTTGTCCTTGTCGAACAGCGAGACGCGATCGGCCTCGATGCCGGCATCCTTGGCTTCCTGCACCTGGTTGCTGCCGGACTGCGTGCCGAACCTGGCGTTCTTCTTGGCGGCGACGTCCTTCAGGCTGTGCAGCCCAAGCGGATTGCCCGCCTTGACCAGGAACGCCCCTCCGGAACGGGTCACCGGATTGGAAAAGGCGATGACCTTGCAGCGCGCCGGGCGGATGAAGAGGCCGGCGCCGATCACATCGAAACGGTCGGCGGCGAGGCCCGGCACCAGCGCGCCGAAATCGACGATGGGCGCTTCGATCTGGGTGATGCCGAGCGGCGCCACGACGGCCCGCAGCACGTCGATGTTGGCGCCCGTGAGCTTGCCGTTGGCATCCACATAGCCATAGGGCTGCTCATTGGCGATGCCGGCGATCAGGCGTCCGCGCGCCTTGATCTTGGCGAGGGTGCCCTCCGCCGCATGGGCCGGCGTCCGGCTGCCATCTGCCAGGGCTCCGGCCAGCACCGTCGCACCGAAGCCGGCGCCCAGCAGCATGGCCTGGCGTCGTGTTGCTTTCATCATCCTGTCTCTCCAAACACATCGAGGTTGTAGGCAATCCGGCGGGTCTTCGTTCGAACGAGCCCGCATCTTTCCGAAACTTGGCGTTCACGGCAACGGCGATGTCGCGATGGCGGCTTCCCTGATGCCGGAGGCCGGCCCCCCGGGCGGGCGCCGATGACCATGCCGTCAGGCCGCCGGTTCCCCTGTCCCGTTCCGAGCGGCGGCCCTCGGCGAGCCGCCTTGTTCCGAAATTATCGAGATAAGACAGGACGACATCGGACCCCTCACGCGAATCCGGCGGAACCATCTCCAGGCCGGACCTCATCGACGACAGGTATCTTAATCGGCGACGGCAATAAGTCTACAGTATTTATAGACTGAAATGCTTCCGCCGAAGCAGCAGGCGCCAAAAAACGACGTTCGACAGGCTCCGTGCGTGCTCCGATGCAATGGGCGGCCCCGGACTTCACCGTCCGGCGATCCGACGCGGCAGGGCAGAGCGGTCTCAGCGGGATCCGGCGTGGCCGAGCAGCCTGCCCGCCAGCATCGCCGCCTGCTGGCGGATATCGGGCACGGCGACGATCTCCCAGAAGACCCCCGAGGTGACCGGGCCGACGGCGTAGATCCGTCCCGACATGGTGCCGTCCCGCCTTACGGCGGCGCAATCCTCGCCGACGTCGAGACCCAGGCCGAGCGGATCCGGCCTGACCGACCCGGCGGCGAGCAATTGCCGCAGCACCGGGTTCTCCGTCGCGCGGATGTCGGACGCCCGGCCGCGGCACTCGAACACCGCGCCGGCGTGCAGATGCCGCTCCCGCTGCCCCGTGCGTGCGACGTAGCGCAGGACGACACCGTCGGCACCCGGCTCGAAGCCCGTGACCCGGCCGGCGATCACCGTCAACTGCCCCGTCCGCCGCGCCTCCTCGATGCGATCGGCGGCGGCCGGCGCCATGCGGTGGCGATGCGTGTCCCACCAGGTGCGGGCATGACGCAGGAAACGCCGCCTCGCTTCCTGTGTCAGGCTGCGCCAAAGGGTCTGGCTGTGCGGACGCAAACCGTCGACGACACTACGCCAGTCCCCACCCCTCGCCTGATGGTCCCTGACCAGCCGTCGCAGCCAATGCGTGAGATAGGACATGCCGGCGCCATAGGGTATGTCGGCGGCGTCGAGCCGAAGCACGGGAACCGGCCTGTGCCTCTGCGGCAGCAATCCGTGCCGCGATATCGCGACGATGCGGCCTCTGTGGCCGGCATGCAGCAGGGACAGGACACGATCGGTCATGGTGAGGCCGGTGCCGATGATGGCCACGTCCGCGTCCGGCGAGAGGGCGGCGGACGGGATGTCGAACCAGCCGTCGAAGCGCCAGGGTGCCGGCGGCAATTTCGGTCCTTCGTTGCCCGTCGCGAGGATGGCGATATCGGCCCGAATCGGCTCCCGGCCGGCGAAGCGCGCCGTGAGGCCCTCCGGCGTTTCCTCGAGGCCGACCACCTCGTCATGGATGATGGCCAGCCGCTTGGTGCCCGGCTTCTGCACCAGATGCGGTCCCAGGAGGTCCGAGAGATAGTCGCGAAAGAGCCTTCTCGGCGCGAAGGACTGCGGATCCGGGCAATCGGCGCTGCTGTGCTCGGCGACCCAGCGCCAGAAATGCACGGGATCGTCGGGATAGGCGCTCATATTGGCGGCGCGGACATTGAGCAGATGGTCGGGATGGCTGGTGCCATAGGCGATGCCGGCGCCCAGTTCCGGGCTTTTTTCGACCAGGGTGACGCGCAGGGCCGGCTGGCGGCTGCGCAACAGATGCGCTGCCATCAGCACGCCGCTGGCTCCGCCCCCGATGATGAGCAGGTGTCCGTTCGCTGCGGGGACAGGCCGGTCCGGCATGGCTGCGCTCCATTGATCTACTATTTTAGTAGATCGTAGGCGCGTCATGGCGCAACGAAAAACACGGGCCCGCACCAGGCAAACCCGATCCGGGGCGGAGCCCGCCGATCAGATCGAGCCTTTGCTCCCCGCATCTCCCGCCTCGGCGATCAACTCGAACGAACGCAGCCGTGTCGCATGGTCGTAGACGTCGGACACGACGATGAGTTCGTCGGCCCCGGTCTCGGCCACGAGCGCTTCCATGCCCGAGCGCACCGTCGCCGGCGAGCCGACGATGGACCGGGCCAGCATCCGCATCGCCTGCGCCTTCTCCATCGGCGACCAATAGCTCTCGATATCGTCGATGGGCGGCCGGCTCAGGCCGCGCGCGCCGCGGAAGATGTCCGCGAAGGACATCTGCTGGGTGGTCGCCAGACGGCGCGCCTCGGCATCGGTCCCGGCGGCGACGACGTTGACGCCGACCATCGCATAGGGCCGGTCGAGCTGCTCGGACGGCTTGAAGCGGCTGCGATAGATTTCCAGCGCTTCGAGGAGGAGGTCGGGCGCGAAATGGGAGGCGAACGCGTAGGGCAGCCCGAACTCGGCCGCAAGCATCGCGCCGAAAGTGCTCGATCCGAGGATCCACAGGGGAACCGCGGTTCCCGCCGCCGGCACGGCCTGGATGCGCTGGCCGGACGCCACCGGCCCGAGGAAGGCCTGCAATTCCAGCACGTCCTGCGGAAAATTATCCGCCGCCTCGGGCGAGCGGCGCAAGGCGCGCAGCGTGAGCTGGTCGGTGCCCGGTGCGCGGCCGAGCCCGAGGTCGATCCGCCCGGGAAACAGGCGCGCCAGCGTGCCGAACTGCTCGGCGATGACATAGGGCGCGTGGTTGGGCAGCATGATGCCGCCCGCCCCCACGCGGATGGTGTCGGAGCCCGCCGCGATATGGGCGAGCACGATCGAGGTGGCGGCGCTGGCGATGCCCGGCATGTTGTGATGCTCCGCCACCCAGATGCGGCGATAGCCCCATTTCTCGGCGTGGGCGGCGAGATCGCGGGCATTGTCGAGCGCCCCGCGCGCATCGGTCTCTTCGGTGACGCGGACGAGTTCGAGGATGGACAGTGCCGTCATGGCCGACTCCCGATTGGATCGACGGAGCAGCGCCGGACCCTCGGCCCGATCGTCCCCGCGCTGAAAACGGAGGCGATCTCCATTTTCCTTGACGCTATATGGAGGCTGCCTCCATATTGTGTCAATCCGATGCGGCACCGGGAACAGCCATGAGCCTCGATGCTCCGAACGACGACCGATCCGGCCTGCGGGCGGATGCGCGGCGCAATCGCGACCGCATCCTGCGCACGGCCGTGCACCATTTCACCTCCCACGGCATCGGGGCCTCTCTGGAGGACATTGCCAAGGCCGCCGGTGTCGGGGCCGGCACGCTCTACCGCCATTTTCCCTCGCGCGAAGCTTTGCTCGAAGCCGCCCTGCGCGAACACCAGCTCGAATTGCTGGAGACATCCCGGCAGGCCCGCGGCATCGCCGACGCCGACGCGGCCCTCCACACATGGCTCACCGCGCTGCAGGATTACCTGCGCACCTTCAACGGCCTGCCGGCTCCGGTCCTCGCCGCGGTGAAGGAACGGGCCTCGCCCCTCGCCCTCTCCTGCGACACGCTCGTCACCATCACCGGCGAGTTTCTCGCGCGGGCGCAGAGCCATGGCCATGCGCGGAGATCGGTCACGGCCAACGAACTGTTCCTCGGCGCGCTCGGCATCGCCTGGGTGCTCGACAAGGCCGACGCCTACGGCACCACGCGCCGCGCCCTCGAGGCGGTGTTCGCCCACGGCTACCTCCGGGACGGCGACGACGGCGCGGACGGCGGCAGCATATGAAGCGGGGCATCGCCCCGGCGAAGAAGGACATCACCCATGGCTGAACAGCGCTTCCGGGTCGGCATCATCGGCCTGCAGCCGGGCCGGAGCTGGGCGGCACGCGCCCATGTCCCGGCGCTCCGCGCCCTGCCGGAAGATTACGAAATCGTCGGCGTTGCCAATTCGAGCCTTGCCAGCGCGCAGGCTGCGGCGGAGGCCTGCGGCATTCCCCGCGCCTTCGCCGACGTCGACGCGCTGGTCGCTTCGCCCGACATCGATATCGTCGCCGTCACCGTGAAAGTACCGCACCACCACGCCTTGGTGAAGGCGGCGATCGAGGCGGGCAAGCATGTCTATTGCGAGTGGCCGCTCGGCAACGGTCTTGCCGAGGCGGAAGAGATGGCGGCGCTCGCCCGGCAGCGAGGCGTTCTCGGCGTCGTCGGCACCCAGGCCCGTGTCGCCCCCGAGATCGAGTATCTGGGGCGGCTGGTCGCCGACGGCTTCGTCGGCGAGGTGCTGTCGACGACGCTGACGGCCTGGGGCCGCGGCTGGGGTGCTTCGATCGACAGCACGGCGACCGGCGCCTATCTGCTCGACCGCGCCAACGGCGCCACCATGCTGACGATCCCGCTCGGCCACACGCTGGCGGCGCTTCGGGACGTGCTCGGCGACGTCGCCGAGCTTTCGGCGGTGCTGGCCAACAGGCGCCGATCGGTCCTGGCGCGCGACACCGGCGCGATGCTGCCGATGACGGCCCATGACCAGGTCTTGGTCAGCGGCCTGCTGCGGAGCGGCGCGTCGGTTTCCATCCATTACCGCGGCGGCCCGGCCCGCGACAGGGGCCTCGACTGGGAGATCAACGGCACCGAGGGCGACATCCGCGTCACCGGTCCGTCCGGGCATACCCAGATGGTGCAATTGTCGCTGGAGGGCGCCCGCGGCGACGGCGAGGCGATGCGGCCGCTGGAAATACCCGCCTCCTACCGCTCGGGCTGGCCCGCCGACGTCGTGCCGGGCAACGTCGCCCGCCTCTATGCGAGGATGGCGGCGGATCTGCGCGAAGGCACCCGCACGGCCCCCTCCTTCGACGATGCCGTGCAGGTCCATCGCCTCATCGCGGCGATCGAGAAGGCCGCCGAGAGCGGCGGACGGGCCGCGCCGGGCGCTTGAGCGCAGGTCCGGCCGCTCCGGCTATTTGAACCCGACGATACCGATGGCGCGATAGGCCGCGAGATAGCCCACGGCGAGCGCGACATAGGACGCGATGGTCAGCACCGCCGTGAGGAGATTGAAGGTGGTGCCGAGCCGCGCGCGGAAGGCGGAGCCCGGGGCGTTCTCGACATAGGGATATTCCCACACATAGGTCTGCCGCTTCAGGGCTCCCGTATGGAACAGCTGGGCGAAGTAGGTCGTGCCGAAGCCGACGCAGGCGCATAGAATCGCGATGACGAATGCCCGGAGGGACCAGGGCAGCCAGGAAGCCAGTTCGGCATTTCCATTGGCGACCAGCGAGCAGATGAAGGCCAGCATGGCGGCGGCGGACCCGCCGCTGGCGAGGGCCGCAACCCGCAGCGCTTCGCTGCCCAGACGGATGACGGTGGCCTGCATCGCAGCCAGGGACCGGGCCTGATCGTCGTGGGACCGTTCCGCGGCGCGGATGTTGATCTCGTAGTCCTCGGCTTCATACTCACGCGTCACAGGCATTCCCTTACCGTCACTTGCAATCCGCTATCATTCTCACGCCGCGCCGCCGGTGCCGCGGGTATCGCGAATTTTCCCCAGCATTTTTCGTCGCGCCCCTCGGGGAGGGGCGGCCGGAAGCGCCGGCGCGTGATGCGGAGCACGCCCGTCCGGGAATTTGCGTCCGGACCGCCTGATCTTGATCCGTATCAAGCGCCGGGGAAGGCCGGGGTGACAGACTGCGGAACGATCAGCCACCGGATCGTGCCTGATTTTCAGAGATCCGATTCATCGAAAGGAATAGCTATCATGGCATATGCAACGACGAATCCCTATACGGGCGAAGTCCTGAAGACGTTTCCGGACGCCACCGACGCCGAAGTCGAGCAGGCTGTCGCAAACGCCCATGATGCGTTCCTGGCCTGGAAGGAAACGACCTTCGCCGAGCGCGCCAAGGTGATGCAGGCCGCCGCCGATCTGCTGCGCAAGGATATCGACCCCTACGCCAAGCTGCTCACCATCGAGATGGGCAAGCTCTTCGCCGAGGCCCGGGCCGAAGTGGAGCTGTCAGCGAACATCCTCGAATATTATGCCCGCAATGCCGAAACCCTTCTGGCCCCGCAGGAACTGCCGGTGGCCAGCGCGGCCGAAGGCAAGGCGAGGATCGTGCACGATCCCTTGGGCGTGCTGCTCTGCATCGAGCCGTGGAACTTCCCCTATTACCAGATCGCCCGCATCATCGCGCCGCAATTGTCCGCCGGCAACACGATGCTGCTCAAGCACGCGTCGAACGTTCCCCAGAGCGCCGCGGCGTTCGAGAGGCTGATGCGCGAGGCCGGCCTGCCCGAGGGCGCCTTCCAGAACCTTTACGCCACGCGTACGCAGGTCGAGCGCATCCTCAACGATCCGCGCGTCCACGGCGTCGCCCTCACCGGCTCGGAAGACGCCGGCGCGATCATCGCCGCCCAGGCCGGCAAGGCGCTGAAGAAGTCGACCATGGAACTCGGCGGCGCCGACGCCTTCGTGGTGCTGGCCGATGCCGATCTGGAGAAGACGACCAAATGGGCGGTCTTCGGCCGGCACTGGAACGGCGGGCAGGTCTGCGTGTCGTCCAAGCGGATGATCATCGTCGACGAGGTCTATGATCGCTTCCTGGAACGCTACAAAACCGGCGTGGCGGGCCTGAAGGCGGGCGATCCGTTCAACCCCGAGACCACCCTGGCGCCGCTTTCCTCGCAGGCGGCGGCCGACGACCTCAAAGCCAAGATCCGCCTGGCCGTCTCCCACGGCGCCACGGCGACGGAAGTCGGCCCCGATGTCCCGAACCAGGGCGCCTTCGTGCAGCCGACGATCCTGACCGACATCGGCGAGGACAATCCGGCGCGCTACTGGGAATTCTTCGGCCCCGTCTCCATGCTGTTCCGCGCCAAGGACGAGGACGACGCCGTGCGCATCGCCAACGACTCGCCGTTCGGCCTGGGCGGCTCCGTGTTCACCTCGGACACCGAGCACGGCGCCAAGGTGGCCGAGAAGATCTCGACCGGCATGGTGTTCGTCAACCATCCGACCATGGTCAAGGCAGACCTGCCCTTCGGCGGCATTCGCCGCTCCGGCTATGGCCGCGAATTGCTGGGTCTCGGCATCAAGGAGTTCGTCAACCACAAGCTGATCGACGTCGTCGACATCGACGCCGAATTCTGACCGCACGGCGGGCGCCCTCTGCCTTGCGGTGCAAGCGAGGCAGAGGGAATGCCGGTGCCCTTCAGGCTCGATCCTCCGATGCGAGCGCCGATGCCGTCGCCGCCAGGGCGGCGGCGAGTTCGCAGGCCTGGCGCGCGATGTCGGCGACCGCCGTGCTTTCCCACCACAGCCCGCGCAGGGGCGGGCCGAGCGCAAACAGCCGGTCAGACGCCACGCCGCCGCGGCCGACGACGCGATAATCCGCTGTCGCATCGATACCCAGCCCCAGGGGCCCCGGCCGCACCGTTCCGCCCCTCAGCAGATTCTGCGGCAGCGCCTGCCCGACTTGCCGCCAGTCGTAATCCACGCCGCTGGACACCACGACGGCGTCGTAGACCCGGATCGACGTATCCGCCGTTCCGCGCAGGCGTATCGTCAGAGCCGGGCGTTTTCCCAAGACGTCGATCGCCCGGACCTCGCCCGCCAGGTGGTGCAGCCGCCCCGCCTGGGCGAGGCCGTCGACGATCGATCCGGCCGCCGGCGGCGAACGGTGGTGATGGCTTTCCCAGAAGGGACGGACATGGCGGAGGAACCGGCGGCGTTCCCGATCGCTCGCCCCGCCCCACAGCCGGCCGACATGGGCGCGGACGGTGTCGAGGGGGCCTTGCCAATCCTCGCCGGCCGCCATCGCCGCCTCGCATTCGGCGCGAACCGCGCGCGTGAGGGCGCGCGCCGTCGCCAGATGCGGCCGCCCGGCGAGAAAATCGATCCAGTCGGGCGGCAGCCGTCGCGGATGGGGTCTCAGCCCGTGGCGGGAGACGACGTCGATCGCCCCCCGGTACCCCGCCGACTGCAGCGACACCACGGCATCCACCATGGTGAGGCCGGCGCCGATGATGGCGATGCGCGCCTCCGGCCCGGGGACGTCGCCGGCGTCCATGGCCCAGGGATCGAGCAGCCGCCGGGAGGATCGCGCCCCGTCCGTCGCGCGGCTTCGCGAGAAGATACCCGTCGCGAGCACCGCGACGGATGCCGCCAGGGCCGAGCCGTCGGAGAGCCGGACCCGCAAGCCGTCCCGCTTCTCCTCGATATCCGCCGCCCTGGCCCTCACCCACTCGAACCGGCGCCCGTGGCGCGCATTGGCGGTCACGGCTTCCGCCAGGACTTCCTGGATATAGAGGCCGTAGACGGAGCGGGGCGCGAACAGGTCGCTCGCCGGCCCCTCGGGCGCTTCCGGCCAGCCGCCCTTGCGGACGAAGCGCTCGAGCCATCGCGTGAAATGGGCGGCATCGGCCGGATCGGCGCTCATCCTGCCGGCATTGGCATTGACGAGATGCAGGCGGCTGCGGCCCGAATAAGCGAGGCCGCGGCCCGGCGGCCCCGCATCGTCGACGACGAGGACGTCACGCCGGCCCGGCGCTTCGAGCAGGCGCGCCGCCAGCAGGGCCCCGCTGAGGCCGCCGCCCACGATGACGATGGGTGCCTGCCGGCTGGGCAAAGCGGCTGAGTCAGGCATTCGGCGACGGACCAAAGAAGGGAATCTTGTAATGCTCGCTGTATTCCTTCTTCACCGCATCCCATTCGCCGTTGGTCTTCGCATCGATATAGGCCTTGGGATAGGTCCACCCCTCGGGCTTGGGCAGGCCCGCCCATTCCACGTCGATGTCGAGCGGCGTGATCTCTCCCTGCGGGTCCCAATCGGCGGGATGGGCGACCTTGGACATCCGGCGGTAGTCGAAGGGCAGCACATCGCCATTGTCGACATAGCGTTTGAGGTAGACGTCGACATTGCTCTGCGTCGTGATGACCGAATGCCAGTTCAGCATTCTCTCGGAGGCGCGCGGCTTCCAGCCGTTGAGCACGTCGTAGAGATAGGCGGTGAAGAAACCGGCCTGGAAGGCGGGGCAGTTCGCGCTGGTGGCGAGCTGTACGCCGCTCTTGATGGCGCGCGCGCCTTCGGCGGTGCCGTCCGCGCCCACCACCAGCACGTCCTCGCCCGCCCGCAGGCCGGCGCTGCGCAGGGCGGCGATGACGCCCTGCGCCACGTCGTCGTTCTGGGCGACGACCCCCACGATATCGTTGTGCCGGGCAAGGAGAGCCTGTGTCGCCTTGAGGGAGTCCTCGCGGTTGAACAGGCCCGGAAGCTGGTCGACCAGCTGGGTCTTGGGGAAAGCCTTGAAGGCCTCGTCCCGCCCGCGGCTACGCACCGAATCGGTGGAGAAGCCCGGCACGCCGGTAACGCCGAGGATCTTGCCGCCGCCGAACTTCTCCGTCACAGTCCTGAGCAGCACCTCGGTGACGCCGCGATGGGCCGAGAACTCCTCGGGCACCGCATAGAGGGCGTAGTATTCGCTGGCGTCGAACGGCGTGAACCAGGGCAGCGTCGCCCAGACATTCGAGAAATAGGCCTTGTTCTGTTCGGCGAGCTGGGCGATGCGCTTGACGGCGCTGCCGTCCGGCGCATGCAGGATGATGGCGTTGGCGCCGACGTTGAACTGCTCCTCGGCCTGGTTGAGCTGGCGCTGGCTGTCGATCTGGCCGTCCAGATAGCTGTAGCCGAGGCCGAAGGCCTTCGCGGCGGCCTGCGTCGCCTTGCTGGCCTGCACCATGAACTCCACGCGGCTCGTCCATGCGAGATAGGCGAGCTTGCCGGATGGCGCGGCGACGGCGACCGAGGAGCTGCCGAGCAGCCCGGCCGCCGCACCCGCGGCGACCCCGGCCGAAGCCAGCGCCAGGAAGTCGCGGCGCGAAACGCCGCGCGTGTCGAGCCGGTCGAGATGGGCGTCGACGACGCGCTTTTCGCCGAGATCGCCGAAGGCGAGCGGGTTCGTCCTGATGGGCACGAGATCCTCCTGTCGATCGAAGATTGGGGGGGAACGGACTGCGGTTCAGGCCGGAAAGAACTTGTCGTCCGGCACGACGCCGAGCGAGATGAAGATGCGGTTGGTGTGATTGAACCAGGCGCTCGTCTCGACGGCTTCGAGGATGTCGGCATCGGACAGGCCTGCGTCGCGCAGGGTCGCGAAATCCTTCTCGCCCACGGCCTTGGGTGACTGCGTGATCTTCCGTGCGAGGTCCGCCAGGGCTCGCTCGCGCTTCGAAAGCGGGACGAGATGATCGTCGAGCGCGATACGCTGCGCACGGGCGTGGTCGTCCAGCACGTCGCCGAGCGCGCGGGTGTGATGGACGGTGCACAGGCCGCAGCCATTCGCCGCGGAGACGATCACCGCGATCAATTCGCGCTCCTGCAGCGGCAGGCGGCCCCGCGGCGAGAACAGACTTTCGAAATAGCCGGCAAAGCGATGCACGGTCTCGCCGTTCAGCGAGAGCGAACGCACCCAATTCTCCCGATGATGTGCGTCGACGATCTTCCTCACGTCATCCGGCAAGGCGGCGACATCGGGCACGGGCAACCGCGACAGGGGCTGTCCGATTGCTGCATCCAGAACCGTCGTCATGGCTGTTCTCCCTTGTTGACAGGATCTATTCGGCAGCTTGGCGCTGCGGGTGGCGGAAGCGGGCGGCGGGATGGTTTCTCGCCAGGAAGGCCGGGCGCCCCGGGAAGAGGCGCTCGCGCAAGGTGCCGGGGGCGTAGTCGCGCTGGGCGAGGCCCCGTTCGCGCAGCACCGGCATGACGTGGTCGATGAAGTCGACGAAGGAGCCCGGCGTGGTCTGGTAGGCGACGTTGACGCCGTCGATGCCGGCATCCTGCCAGTCTTCGAGGCGGTCGGCGATCTGCTCCGGCGTGCCGACGATGCGCCCGTTATAGGACATCGCCGTCACCAGATCGACGAGGCGGGCCCGCTTGCCGGGATTGGCTTCCTCGAAGAATTGCGTGAAGCCCTGCAGCCCCTCGATCTTGTAGTCGGCAACCGGCTTTTGCGGATCGAGAAGACCGAAATCAATGCCGAGGTCCCGCCCGACATGGGCGGCGAGGCCGTCGGTGCTCACATAGTCGTCGATGGCCCGCGCCTTGCGCCAGGCCTCCTCCTCGGTGCTCCCCACCACGAAGGACAGCCCCTGGAAGAACAGGAGGTCCTCGGGCCGGCGGCCGGCCTTCGCCAGTTCCACCCGGATATCGGCGATGGCCGAGCGCGCGGCCTCCGGGGTGAGGCAGACCACGAAGGTCGCCTCGGCGTTGCGGGCCGCGAACGCGCGCCCCGCCCTGGACGATCCGGCCTGGATCAGCACCGGCGTGCGCTGCGGCGACGGGCTGGTGAGATGCGGTCCCGCCACGCGGTAGCGCGGCCCGACATGATCGATGGTCCGGATGCGCGTGGGATCGGCGTAGACCTGCGCCGTCCTGTCGAGCCGCACCGCGTCGTCGTCCCAGGATCCTTCCCACAGCTTGTAGGCGACCTCGACATATTCGTCCGCCCAGCGGTAACGCTCGTCGTGCGGGACCGGCTCGTCGAAGCCGAAATTGGCGGCGGCGTTGCGGCTCGTCGTCGTGACGATGTTCCACCCGACGCGCCCGCCGCTCAAATGGTCCAGCGTCGACACCCGCCGCGCGAAATCGAAGGGATGGGATTGCAGGATCGAGCTCGTGAAGGTCAGCCCGAGATTCGTCGTCGCGCCGATGAGCGCCGCCGCCAGGACGGACGGATCATTGGCGGGGAAGTGGATGCCCTCCTTCAGATAGACGTCCCAGCTGCCGTTGTGCCCCTTGTCGACCCCGATCACATCGGCCAGGAACAGGGCGTCGAAGCGGCCTTTCTCGAGGATCCCGGCGAGCTCGACCCAGGTCGAGAGCTGGTTGAGCTCCGTCTGGCGCGTCTGCGGATGACGCCAGAGCCCGTGATAGACATGGGAGACGGCATTCATCGAAAAGGCGTTGAAGATCAATCGCTTGCGCATCTGTCGATCCTCGCTACGCAGCCGGCTGGCTGCGGTCGCCAGGACCCGCGAAGGCGCCGCGGTAGCGCGCGGCCGGATGGCGGTCGACGAGGCGGCCAGGACGGCCGGGAAACAGGCGCTCGCGCAGGCTGCCTTCGGCATAGTCGGTCTGGGCGAGCCCCCGCTTCTGGAGGACGGGCGTCACGTTCTCGATGAAATCGGCGAAGGAGCCGGGCGTCGTGTGGTAGATCAGGTTGACGCCGTCGATGCCGGCCGCCTGCCATTCGCCGAGCTGGTCGGCGATGGTTTCGGGCGTCCCGACGACCTGGCTGCTGAGGGCATAGGCGCGGCCGAGATCGGCCACCGTGGCACGCTTGCCCGGGTTGCCCTCCTCGAAGGCGCGGATGATGCCCTGGACGCCCTCGATCTCCAGCTCCTCGACCGGCCGGTTGGGATCCAGGAGGCCGAGATCGATGCCGAGATCGCGGCTGATATGGGCGAGCAGCCCGTCGACGCTGACGTCCTGCTCCAGCTCGCGCGCCCGGCGCCGCGCCTCTTCCTCGGTGCCGCCGACCACGAAGGACATACCCTGCACGAAGAGGAGATCGTCGGCGTCGCGGCCGGAGGCCCTGACCAGGGCCCGGGTCTCGTCGATCTGCCGGCGGGCGCCCTGCGGATTGACGGCGGCGATGAAGGTGCCTTCGGCATGGCGGGCGGCGAAGGCCCGGCCGGCCCGCGAGGAGCCCGCCTGGAAGAGGACCGGCGTGCGCTGCCGGGAGGGCTGGCTCAGATGCGGACCCAGGACCTTGTAGCGCTGGCCTTGATGGTGGATGCGGTGGATCCGGTCGGGATCGGCATAGATGTTGCCGGCCTTGTCGTCGATGACGGCATCGTCGTCCCAGGAGCCCTCCCACAGCTTGTAGACGACATCGACATATTCCTCCGCCCACCGGTAGCGCTCGTCATGCGGCACGATGCGGTCGAAGCCGAAATTCTGCGCCGCATTGTGGCTGACGCTGGTGACGATGTTCCAGCCGACCCGCCCCTTGCTCAGATGGTCGAGGGTGGAGAGCTTGCGGGCGAAGTTGAAGGGGTGCTCCTGCAGGATGGAGCTCGTCAGCGTCAGTCCCAGATGTTGCGTCGACTGGATCAGCGCCCCGACCAGCACGCCGGAATCGTTGATCGGGATCTGCACCGCTTCCTTGATATAGGTGTCCCAGGACCCCTTGTAGACGGCGTCCACTCCCAGGATATCGGCGACGAACAGGGCGTCGAACTTGCCCTTTTCCAGCAGCCGGGCCAGTGCGACCCAGGTATCCAGATCGTTGAAGCGCGTCTGCGCCGTCAGCGGATGCCGCCAGAGCCCGTGATAGACATGGGAGACGGCATTCATGGAGAAGCCGTTGAAGATCAATCGCTTTGCCATGGCTCGCCTACTTTACGACGGTGGTACGGGCGCGATCGCGGCTGACCAGGACGGCGGCGATGACCACCAGCCCCTTCACCACCATCTGTGAGTATTGCGACACGCCCATCAGGTTCAGGCCGTTGTCGAGGATGGCGATGATGAGCACGCCGATGAGCGTCCGATGCGGGCCGCCGACACCGCCCGAGAGCGAGGTGCCGCCGACGACGATGGCGGCGAGGCTGTTGAGCAGGAGGTCGGATCCGAGCGACGGGCCGGCCGCCCCGAGACGGGCCACCGACAGGACGGCACCGATGGCCGCCAGCACGCCCGACAGCACGAAGGCATAGATCTTGTAGCGTTCCACCGGGATGCCGGCGGTGCGGGCGACCGTCTCGCCGCCGCCGATCAGGTACATGTAGCGTCCGAACCGCGTGCGGGCGGCGATGAACACCACGACGATCCAGGCCAGGAGCGCGCACAGCGCGATATTGGGAAGGCGCGGTATCAGCTGCCCTATGGCGATCTGCTCGAAGCCGGACAGGTCGAACTGGATCGCCCGCCCGTCGAGGATGGTCAGAGCCAGGCCACTGAAAACCGACAGCGTCCCCAGCGTCGCGATGAAGGAGGGGATGCGGCCCAGCGTGTAGATGACGCCGTTGACCAGGCCGAGGACGCCGCCGATCACCGCGACGATCGGCAGGACGGCAAATCCCACCGGCGTGTCGTTCAGCAGGGTGACGCTGGCGGCGCCGCCCAGCAGCACGATGGCGCCGACCGAAAGGTCGATGCTTCCCATCAGCACCACGAAGGTCCCGCCGAGGCATGCGATGAGCAGGGTTCCCGCCTGTCCGCTGACGGCGGTGAAATTGCGCAGCGTCGCAAAGGAATCCGTCGCCAGCGCGAAGAAGACGAACAGGAACGCCACGACACCGATGGGAAACCACAGGCTCGTATCGATGGATTTCAGGTCGAGCCCGAAGGGCGACGAACGCCGCGGCGGCGACTGGAGCGGAACTGTCGTCATTGTACGATTTCCAAGGTTTGCTGCTGCGTTTGCCGGGCCGGCTTCTCGCCGCCCTTGGGCAGCATCCAGGCCACGAGTTCGCGCTCGCTGGGCTTGGCGTCGACGGGCGCGGCGATCTCGGTGACGATCCGCCCGCGCTGCATGATCAGGACCCGGTTGGACAGCCCGATCAGTTCCAGCAACTCGTCGGTGATCAGCAGGATGCCGACCCCGGATGCCGTCAGCTCGCGGATCAGGCGGTAGATCTCCTCCTTGGCGCCGGCGTCCACGCCGCGCGTCGGATTGTCGAGCACGAGCACATCGGGCTTGCGGACGAGCCAGCGGGCCAGGACCACCTTCTGCTGGTTGCCGCCCGAGAGCCGCGCGCTGCGCAGATTCGGCGTGGCGGACTTGATCGACAGCTCGGCGGCATAACGGGCCGCGACCGCGACTTCCTTCTGCCGGCGCCAGATGCCGAGACGGTTCGAGAACAGATCGGCGCCGCTGGCGAGCGAGATGTTCCATGCCACGCTGAAGGCGGCGATCATACCTTCGGCGAGCCGCTCGGCCGGCACATAGCCAAGGCCCTGGCGCACGAAGCGGCTGATCCGGGGCGTGACGGGCTTGCCGCCCTTGAGCGACACCGTCCCGCTCGCGGGCGGCGTCACGCCTGCGATCGCCTTGCCGACGGCGCTCTTGCCGGAATCCAGCAGGCCGCCGATGCCGACGACCTCGCCCGGCCGGACCGACAGGGAGACGTCTTCGAAGAGGCCGGGCAGGCTCAACCCGCGCGCCTCGATGACGGAAGAGGACGTCTCGATCCGGCGCTGGCGATTTTCGTGATAATAGTCCGCCGCCCGTTCGCGCCCGACCATGAGGGCATGCAGCATCTGCTCGTTGGCGCTCTGCGGATCGAGCCTGGCGACGAGACGGCCGTCCTTGAGCACATAGATGACGTCGGAGAGATCGAGGACCTCGGTGAGCCGGTGCGAGACGAACAGCAGCGAGCCGCGCTGCTTGACCCGGGCCACCAGGCGGAAGAAGGCCTCCTCGTCGCGGCGGTCGAGCGCCGATGTCGGCTCGTCGAGCAGGATGAAGGGCGTCTTCGCTCCGCCGAGATGGGTGGTGGCCAGGCAGGCGCGGGCGATCTCGATCGACTGGCGCTTGGAGAAATCATAGTCGCTGGTCCGCTTGCGGACGTCGACGTCGATCCCGGCCTCCTCGATGATCCCTTCCGCGGCGGCGATCATGGCTTTCCTGTCGAGGAATTGCCCGGCGCGCGCGAAACGGTGCTCCTGGCCGAGAAGCAGGTTCTCGTAGACCGGAACATTCGCCACCAGCGACTGCTCCTGGAAGACCCGCGAGACCCCGCTCGCCACCGCCTCGCCATAGCTCCTCACCGAGTAAGGCCGCCCATTCAACTGCATGGACCCCGAATCCGCCTTCACCAGGCCGCTGAGGATGTTGAACAGCGTCGACTTGCCCGCGCCGTTCTCGCCGACGAAGGTGACCACCTTGTTGGCCGGGACCTCGAAGCTCACGCCGTCGAGGACCACGGTCCGGCCAAAGGATTTGGTGAGCCCTTCGGCCTCGAAAAGAACGGCGCGGTTCTCGGCCGGCGCGAACGGGCGCGCCAGCGCTTGGCTGTGAAGGGTCATCGGTGTCTCGCGGATCGAAGGGAACGGACGGGCGGAGGCGGCGGGCGCCGCGGTCATGCCTTCGCGTTGGGCGAGGGACCGTCGAACTTGATCTTGTGGTGATCGGCGTATTCCGCCCTCACCCGCTCGAACTCGCCGCTGGACTTGGCGTCCGTATAGGCCTTCGGGTAGGTCCAGCCCTCGGGCTTGGCGATGCCTTCCCAATGCTTGTCGATGTCGAGCGGGTAGACATCGGCCTGCGGATCCCAGTCGTCGGGATGCAGCACCTTCGATATCTTGCGATAGTCGAACGGCTTGACGCCCTCATTGTCGACGAAGCGCTTGAGGTAGCCGGCGACGTTCTCCTTGGTGGTGGTGAGAGAGCGCCAGTTCAAAAGGCGCTCGGAAGCCCGCGGCTGCCAGCCATGCGTCACGTCATAGATGCGGCCCGCGAACAGACCGGCGGCATAGGCCGGGCTGTTGGCGCTGGTGGCGAGTTGCGTGCCCTTGGCGATCGACTTCACGCCGCCGCTCGTGCCGTCGGCGCCGACGACGAGCACGTCCTCGCCGGGACGCAGGCCCGCGGCGTTCAGCGCCGCGATCACGCCCTGGGCGACATCGTCGTTCTGAGCCACCACGCCGACCACGTTCTTGTGCCGGCTGAGCAGATCCTCGGTGGCCTTCAGCGCGTCCTCCCGATTCCATTTGCCGGGAAGCTGGTCGACCAGCCGGGTCTTGGGGAAGTCCTTGAAGGCATCGTCGCGGCCGCGGCTGCGGGCGATGTCGGTCCAGTTGCCCGGCGAGCCGGTCACGCCGATGATCTCGCCGCCGCCGAATTTCTCGGTCACCGCCTTCAGCAGCTCGACCGTCACGGCGCGATGGGCGGCGAATTCCTCCGGCACGGCATAGAGCGTGTAATAGTCACCCGCTTCGAAGGGCGTGAACCAGGACAGCGTATCCCATACGTTGCCGACATAGATCTTGTTGTCCTGCGCACCCTTGGCGATGCGGCGCAGCGGGCTGCCGTCGGCGAGGTTGAAGATCGCGGACTGGATGCCCGCGGCCTCCTGCTGCTCGAACTGATTCAGTTGCAGCTGGCTGTCGAAATTGCCGTCGAGCGCCGTATAGCCCCCGAATCCGAGGTCCTTGGTCGCATCCGCGAAGGCCTTGTCGAGGATGACGTTGTATTCGTTCCGGTAGAAGGCGGTGAGGAAGGCGAGCTTGCCGTCGGGCGAGGCGACGGCGACCGAGGGCAGCCCCATCGTCGCCGCCGCGACCGCGGCAGCCGCGCCGGCGGATGCGAGCGCCAGGAAGTCGCGCCGGCTCACGCCGGTGGTGTCGAGGCGATCCATGTGCCGATCGACGACGCGCTTGTCCGAGAAGTCGGGCAAGGGGGGAGGAGTGAGCATACCAGCGGTCATCGCCGGCTCCTTGATCTGTGGGAGGAATGAAAGGTCGCCGGGGCGACGCCGAGCGGGCATGCCCGACAGCCGTCTTCGCCGGCATTAATGTCTACTATTTCTATAAATTATATAAAGTAAATATGCAAAATACGCATAGCTGCCATGCACGCCATCGGCGGCGTTCTCCGTCCCTCTTCGGGCGGGAAGCCGAACCGGAGCGGCCCCCGCGATGAGCCCGCGCAGAAATCGCCGGTATTCCGTCGGAATGCGATGACCGGCTCGCCGCCAACCTGGACGATACGCAGATCCCCGCGGGCAGCGCCGATTCATCCACGGGGCATGGGGCATCCAACGGCGCGGCTCACCCCGCCGAGGCTTCGCGCTCCACCATGCGCAGGAAACGTTGCGTCCGCTCGTGCCGAGGCGCGCCCAGCACCTCGTCCGGCGTGCCCTCCTCCACGACCACGCCCTCGTCCATGAAGATGACGCGATCGGCCACCTCCCGCGCGAAACGGACCTCGTGCGTCACCACGAGCATGGTCATGCCCATCTCGGCGAGACGGCGGATCACGGCGAGCACCTCGCCGACCAGTTCGGGATCCAGCGCCGAGGTCGGCTCGTCGAACAGCATCAGGCGCGGCGAGATGGCGAGCGCCCTGGCGATGGCGACGCGCTGCTGCTGCCCGCCGGAAAGCCGGTGCGGCAGGTGATCGGCATGATTGCCGAGGCCGACCATGCGCAGCAGGCGCATCGCCGTGCGCCGGGCCTCCGCCGGCGCCACGCCATGCACATGGACGGGCGCCTCCATGATGTTCTCGAGCGCCGACAGATGCTCGAAAAGGTTGAAATGCTGGAAGACCATGCCGATGCGGGCCTGGGCACGCGCGGTGGCGAGATCGCGCATGGGAATCATCGTCTCGCCGACCTGCCGATAGCCGACATATTCCCCATCGACGAGGATGGCGCCCTGGTCGATGGTTTCGAGATGGTTGACCATTCTCAGGAGCGTGCTCTTGCCGGAGCCGCTCGGGCCCATGACGACGACGACCTCCCCTCGCGCGACGCTGAAATCGACGCCGCGCAGTACCGGGCGGGCTCCGTAGGCCTTCCAGAGATTGCGCCCGAGCACGAAGGGTCCCGGCTTCTGAGCCTGGTCCCCCCGCCCCGATGCAAGCTCGCCGAGCCATAGATCGGCCGGGGCCGCCTCTTCGGTCGCATCCGGATCGGCGGCGGGAACGGGGGCGGCGGATGGCGGCGCCGGACTGCCCCAATGGAAGCCGACGAACCGCCCGATGCCGCCCTCCCGTGACGGACTGCGTTCGAGCTCGAAGTCGAAGCGCCGTTCGAGAACCGCCTGCAGCGCCGCCACGACGCTGGTCATCGCGAGGTAGATGAGGCCCGCAGCCGCAAACACCGTGAAGAACTTGAAGTTCTGGCCGACGATCTGCTGCGCCCGGAAGGTCAGCTCGTTCACGAAGATGACGGAAGCGATCGACGTCCCCTTGATCATGCTGATCGTTTCATTGGCGATGCCGGGAAGGATCGCCCGCATGGCCTGGGGCAGGATGATCCGCCGCAGCGTCAGGAGCGGCTTCATGCCGAAGGCCGAGGCGGCGATGCTCTGGTTGCGGTTTACGGAGAGAATTCCGCCGCGGATGATTTCGGCGCTGAACGCCGCCTCGTTGAGGGCAAAGCCGATGACCGCCGTCGTAAAGGTGCCGAACCTGATGCCGAAGGCCGGCAAGGCATCGTAGATGAACACGAGCTGGAGCAACTGGGGCGTTCCGCGCACGAACCAGATGTAGAACCAGGCCGCGTTTCGCACCACGGACAGATGCGACAGCCGCAGAAGCGCCAGTCCCAATCCGAGCACGACGCCGCCGACCATGGCGAGAGCCGCGATTTCGACGGCGACCCAGGCCCCCTGCAGGAGGAACGGCTCCGTCGCGTAGGACAACAGATCCCACGCCCAGGAGGCGTCGACATCGCCGGCGTCCGCCGCCCATGCAGGGCGGCATGTCGCCATCGTCGCCAAAGCGGGGATCCCCGCCAGGCGGGCGAAACTGTGGAATATCCGGTTCACTGCGGGACTCCCGATGTCGTCGCGAAGCGGAGCGGTCCAGGAAAGGGAAAGGCGAAGCCGGGCATGCCGGGATGAAGGGAGGAGGCGATTTTCGTCCCTACCCGCATGCGAAGATTTCGTCCGTCGGGAACTTGCCGGACAGCAATTCGGGGCCGTCACCCGTCACCAGGATCATGTCCTGGATGTGCCAATGATTGATATGAGGCTCCATCGCGATGACCATGCCGCTCTCCAGCCGCCTGGAATTGCCGCGCGAGATGACGGGCTCCTGCTGATGCCACCAACAGCCGACGCTGTGACCGGCGAGCATCGACGCGTAGGTGAGCCCCGCGGCCTCGAAGCGCTCCACGATCTGCCGATAGATGTCCCCGGACGCGACCCCGGGCCGGCACATGTCGAGCGAGGCGAGATAGATGTCCCGTATCGTGCGATAATCCCGGCGCTGCTCGGCCGTCGGCTGTCCGATCACCGCGCATCTCGACTGATGGCCGGGATAGCCCTTCCGATAGGCGACATAGTCGGTACGGATGGCATCTCCCGCTTCGAAGGCGAAATCGCTCTCGCCGGCATAGGAGACGGTGTTCCGGCTCGAGTTCAGGATGCCGTGCACGAACTCGCATCCACGCGCCAGGCACGCGGCGACGAGCGCGGCGTGCAGGTCGCGCTCCCGCATGCCGGGGCGCGCGGTGGGAAAGACCTCCAGGAAGGCGTCGTCCAGGATGTCGGCGCCCTGCCTGAGCAAGGCGATCTCGCCGGGCATCTTGACGGCCCGCACGTCCTCCATCATCGCCGTGGAATCCCGCATCCTCATCCGCGGCAGGCGGGCAGCCAGGACATCGGCGTCGGCGGCGCTGATATAGTTTCTCTCGAAGCCGACGACGGCGCCGGAAAGGCCGGCATCCTCGATGGCCGTGCAGAGGCGTTCGACCGGCCGCTCGACATAGCCTTCATACAGATCGAACGTCTCGACCCATGAATCCCGCCGCGCGAGCCCTTCGGCAATCGTATTGACGATGATGCGCGGTTCGCCGTGGCGAGGCCACAGCAGGAACACCGCGCGGGGGGAATCGGGCAGGTCGACATGCCGGGCCAGGGTGCCGGGATAGGCGAAGCCGGCGAGATAGGTGAAATTGGCGCCGGACCGGGCGACAAGAGCGTCGAGCCCCAGCGCGTCCATCCTGTCGTTCAGCCGCCGGCTGTTCACCAGCTCGTTGAAGGAGGTTTTCAAGATATTTTCCTGTCGATCCGGAGGCAGGCCGGCTCGATCCGCGGGGGATTGCCGACCTGCATGGGTTGCGGTTGGGGCTCGCGCCGGACGGGCGGCGCGGGCCATATCGTCGCGAGCGGAAACGCGCCATGGTCGCAGCGCTCCGATGCGACGGCGTTCGGTGGCCTCGATCCTGCCCGGCCGATGGAGACGGTCAGAGAGTGAGGTCGGTGGACCCGACCGGATCGGCCCTGGTCGGAAAGCCGGTGCTGAAGGTCGCGAACCGGCCGCGGGAGACGCCATAGAGCCTTCGCAGTTCGGCGAGCGGATCCGCATGGCTGTCGACGCGGATGTCGAGCGAGGAATATTCCTCGCCCTTCCATATGCGCAGGGCCGCGGATTCCCGGCCCCGGCTGTCGCCGCCCGCAGCCTCCGCGGCCTCCATCGCCGCCATCAGGCGCTCGGCGAGAGCTTGCCCGGCGGTGGCGAGAAAGGCATCCCGGCAGGCCTCGACGACGCCCGGGCCCGAGAGCATGTTGCCGGCGACGGACACGCTCCGCCCCTGCACGCTGCCGCGCCAGGACACGCACGCCGCCCCCGTATGCTGGGCGATATGCCCCCACCGATCCATGACGTGGAGCTGACGCATGTCCCGGCCCTCGTCCGTCGCCAGCAGCATCGCCAGCACATGGTCGGCGGGACAGTCCTCCGCGAGAAGCCGGAGTCCCCGGCCGCCGAACAAGGGATTGGTCTTGGCCTGGGTCGCCAGCACGCCGAAGCGGCCGTCGCCGTACAGGCAGTGCGCGCCGACGGCGAACGCCTTGGTCGCGATGCCGGCCCCGAACTCGCCGGTCGCCGGATCATGAGCCAGAATCGACCATGTCATCGCCGCGCCTATTCGGTCAGGATCTTGGGCGGCACGACCAGCCCGTAATCGGTGTTGTACTTCTGGAAGATCTCCTTGGCGGTGCCGTCCGCCTCGAGGATCGACAAGGCGTCATAGATGGCCTTGGCCAGGTCCTTGTTGCCCTTCGTCAGGCCGACGGCCTTGATGTCGTGCGTCTTCATCGAAAAGGCCCTGGCGTAGGCCGCGGGGTTGCTGCCCACCATGGAATCGATCAGGGCCAGGTCGTCGATCAGGAAGTCGGCGCGTCCGTTCTGCACGAGGCGGGCGCCGGCCGGGATGTCGGCGGTGGGCACGATGCCGACGGACGCCTTGCCGGCCTTTTCGCAGTCCGCGCTCATCCGGCGCAATTGGGCTTCCTCGACGGTTCCGAGGCCGGCCGTTCCGGTCAGGCCGCAGGCATCGACGAGCGTTTTGAGCTGCTTGGGATTTCCCGCCGGTACCAGCACCCCGCTCGCAGACGACATCTCGGCGACGAAGTCGATCTGCTTGGCCCGCGCCGGCGTGTAGAGCAGCGTGTCCCACATGACGTCGATCTGGCCGGCGATGATGGCCGGCAGCAGGCCTGACCACGCCCCCGTCACGAATTCGACCGGGGTCCCGATACATTTGAACGTCGCCCGGGCGAGATCCGCATCGAGGCCGGCCATCTGGCTGAAATCCTTCGGGTCGCGGAAGCTGTAGGGCGGACTTTCGCCGTCCTGGCCGATCCTGATCGTCTTGCCGACGAGGCCGGGATATTTCGACGCGAGCTTCCCGGGTTCGCATTTCAGGTCTGCGGCCATCGCTGTACTGACGCCGAACCCGACAGTCAGGCTCGCAGCGACGGCCCAGGCACGCAAAGATTTGTTATTGAACATGTTTTTGTTCCCCATTGGCGGTGCAAGGCTCAACGGGTTTCATTTTGCGTTGCAATATCGATGTTGACAATTAATATCGGTTGATGCCTTCCCATGCATAAATGTTATGGACGCTCGTGAATATCCGCAGCCTGGAAACACTCCTCTGGATTACGCGCCTGGGCAGCTTCAGCGCCGCCGCGCGGCATCTGCGCCTCACCCAGCCGGCGATCACCAGGCGGATAAACGAGCTGGAGGCCGATTTGGGCGCGCCGCTCTTCAACCGCGAGAGGCCGCAGATCACCCTGACCGCCGCCGGCAAGAAGTGCCTCCAGATCGCCGAGCGTATCGTCGCCGACATCTCGGCGCTGCGGGCGGCGGTGGACGACAATGCGGGTCTCATCGGCGTGATCCGGCTGGGCGTCGCCGAAGTCATCGCTCTGAGCTGGCTGGACAGGTTGCTGGTGCGCATTGCGGAGCGATATCCGAACATTGAGGTCGATCTCGACATCGACCTTTCCGCCCGCCTCGTGAACAAGTTGAATTCCCGCAACATCGACATGGCCCTGCTGCCCGGACCGGTGGCCCTGCCCGGTGCGGTGACGGAATCGCTCGGTTCCTACGGACTGAGCTGGATGGCGCATCCGGCCCTGGTGAAGATCGATCGCGACATCACGCCGGCCGATTTCGCCGATGTTCCCATCCTGACCGCCCCCAAGGACGCGAACGTCTTCTCCATCATGCAGAAATGGTTCGTGGATGCGGGGGTGAAGCCCCGCCGGGTCAGCTATTGCGCCAGCTTCAGCGTCATTGCCTCCCTGGTGCGCAAGGGCATCGGCGCAAGCCTGCTGCCGCATGATTTCTTTCGCGATCACGTTGAGGAAGGCGCGATGGTGATCGTGCCGGCAAGCCCCCGGATCGGGCCTGCCGAATATTACGTCTCCTATCTGCCCACCGGCGAGATGAGCTTCCTCCCCGAAATCGCCTCCTTCGCCAAGGAGGAGAGCTGGTTCTTCAAGGCCGACGAGAACCGGTCGGGCTGGAGCGCGTGAGGAACCATGCCTCGAAGCAAAGGGCGGGAACAAAAGGCGTTCCCGCGCAAACCCGTTTGCTCTAGACCGGGCCATCCTGCCGCATCCTGCCGATGAGTCCCCCGTGATCCCCTGGAAGCACCTCGACACCTCTACGGTCCCCGGCGGCGGCGAACTGCGCCTGATGCAGCGCGGCGCCGAGTTTTCGATCATGCTCGGCAGGATCGAACTGATGAACAGCCGGCTCAGCGGCTCGGAAGAAGCGCTCGCGACCTTGACGCGCCAGCGCATCGGCGAGCGCAGGCGGCCGCGCATCCTCATCGGCGGGCTGGGCATGGGCTTCACCCTGCGCGCGGCGCTGGCCTGCTTTGCCGCGGATGCCGAGATCGTCGTCTCGGAGCTGGTGCCGGCGGTCGTCGCCTGGGCCAGGGGCCCGATGGCCGCGATCTTCGGGAACTGCCTCGATGATCCGCGCGTGCGCATCGAGGAAGTCGATGTCGGCACGGTGATCCGGTCGGGGCGCCGGTTCGATGCCATCCTGCTCGACGTCGACAATGGCCCGGAGGGCCTCACCCGTCCCTCCAACGACCGTCTCTACGACCTCGAAGGCTTGGCCGCCGCCCGGGCCGCCCTGGCGCCGAGCGGCGTGCTGGCGGTCTGGTCGCAGGGGCCCGACCCGAAATTCGGGCAGCGCCTGGTCCGGAGCGGGTTCATCGTCGACGAAGTGCGCGTGCGTGCCAACAAGGGCCGCAGCGGCGCACGGCATGTCATCTGGTTCGCGAGCAGAAGCAGAACGCCCGTCCCTCCCCCGAAACCGCGCCCGGCCGCGGCGCGGCGATGATCGCCGCTCCCGGCGTGCGAGAGAGGAGACGGCCGAGGCTCCAAGCCCGCGGCCGCTCGAAGGCTCCTGCTGCGGTCGCCCTGCCCGCCGGCCCGTCACGCCATCCTTGTGCCGCAGTTTCCTGCTGCTGACCGGGGCCCGAGAATTTCCCTCCTGACCCGAAATCCCGCCCCGTGTCCAAGCCCCATCTCGTCATCCACAATTATGCCGTCGATTTCTGGATGGCCCGCGCGGCCGTTCTGGTCGTCGCCCTGCTGCAGCTCCTGCTGGTCAACGACCTGACCTTCGGGCCGCGCTGGCTGGCGCCGGCGGTGGAGTTCGTCATGCTCGTTCCGCTGTCGATCGCCACCGCCTGGAACCAGGCGAAGGTGCGCGTCGCGACAGCAGAGCACCATTGGCAGGCGATCGGCAATTATCGCCTGTGGATCAGGCGGGCCGCCATCCTGCTCACCGGCGTGATCAGCCTGATCAACTGCGGCGCGCTGTTCGAGCTCGTCAGGAACCTCCTCCACGGTCACGGCGGCAGCGCACAGATGCTGCTTGTCGATGCCCTCAACATCTGGATCACCAACGTCATCATCTTCGCGCTGTGGTTCTGGAGCACCGATCGCGGCGGTCCGCCGACCTGCGGCCTGACAAAGCGGGCCGAAGCCGATTTCCTCTTCCCGCAGATGACGCTGCCCGACCGCGAATTCGGCACCTGGATCCCGGGCTTCGTCGACTATCTCTTCCTGGCGTTCACCAATGCGACGGCCTTCTCGCCGACCGATACGCTGCCGCTGTCGGCGCGCGCCAAGCTGCTGATGATGACGGAGGCGATGATCTCCCTGCTCACGGTCGCCCTGGTCGCCGCCCGGGCCGTCAACATCCTGGCCTGAACGGCGGCGCGGCCATCCGTCAGGGCCGGTCGGGCGGCGCCTTGATGAAATCGACGAACGCCCGCAGCGGCGGCGGCACCAGCCGCCGTCCCGGATAATACAGGAACGGTCCCGAGAAACGCTGCCACCACGGTTCGAGGACGGGCTCGAGCGCCCCGCTGTCGAAATAGGGCCGCAGCCAGTCCTCGAAGAGATAGACGACGCCCGTGCCGGCGATGGCGGCGTCGACGGCGAGATCCGTCGCCGCGCCGATCCTTACCAGCAGCGGCCCGGCGGGATCGACCAGCACCACCTCGCCGTCGCGTTCGAACTCCCACGGCACCGTCGCCCTGTTGGCAAAACGGCCGAGCAGGCAGGCATGGGCGAGCAGCTCGCGCGGATGGTCCGGCCGCCCGTGCCGATCGAGATAGGCCGGCGAGGCGGCAGCGGCGAAGCGCTGGACACGCGGCCCGATCGGCACGGCGATCATGTCCTGCTCCAGCCGCTCGTCATAGCGGATGCCGGCGTCGCAGCCGGCCGCCAGCAGGTCGACGAAGCTTTCCTCGGCAACCACTTCCAGCCTGATGTCGGGATAGGCGGCGAGAAAACGGGGAACGATCGCGGGCAACACCAGCCGCACCGCGCTGACCGGCACGTTGAGGCGCAGCCAGCCCGCCGGCCTGCCTCGAAAGCCGTTCACCACGTCGAGCGCTGCCTCCACCTCGGCCAAGGCCGGGCCCAGCCGTGCCAGCAGCCCCTCGCCCGCTTCGGTGGGGACGACGCTGCGCGTCGTCCGGTTCAGCAGCCTGACGCCGAGCTGCGCCTCCAGGCGGCGCACCGCCTCGCTGAGACCGGACGCGCTGGCGCCGCTCGCGCGCGCGCCGTCGCGAAAACCTTTGGCGCGCGCCACGGCCACGAAGGCGTCGAGATCGCCCAGCTCCACCTTCATTGTTCGCTTCTCCGCACAGCCCGTGCAGATTGTACCGGATTTTCACCGATGCCGACATGGCCTATCTTTAAGGCCGACTTGCAAGGAGATTGCATCATGACCCCTATCGACCAAGCCGGCACATTCACCCTCGGCGGCCGCAGCGTGAAGCGGCTCGGCTATGGCGCCATGCAGTTGGCGGGGCCCGGCGTGTTCGGGCCGCCCAAGGACCATGACGCCGCGGTGGCCGTGCTGCGCGAAGCGGTGGCGAGCGGCATCAACCATGTCGACACCAGCGATTTCTATGGCCCGCACGTCACCAACCGGCTGATCCGCGAGGCGCTCGCGCCCTACCCGGACGATCTCGTCATCGTCACCAAGATCGGCGCCCGGCGCGGCGACGACGCATCCTGGCTTCCGGCCTTCTCGCCCGAAGACCTGGCTACCGCGGTTCATGACAATCTCCGAAATCTCGGCGTAGACGTGCTCGACGTCGTCAATCTCCGCATCATGTTCAGCGTGCACGGACCCGCCGAAGGATCGATCGAGGCGCCGCTCGCCGCCCTGGCGGAGCTCCAGCGGCAGGGCCTGGTGCGCCAGATCGGCCTGAGCAACGTCACGCCCGCGCAGATCGCCGAAGGGCGGAGGATCTGCGAGATCGCCTGCGTGCAGAACCAGTACAACCTGGCGCATCGGGCCGACGACGCCCTGATCGACGAACTCGCCCGCGACGGCATCGCCTATGTGCCCTTCTTCCCGCTCGGCGGCTTCAGCCCGCTGCAGTCCTCGACCCTCTCGGCCGTCGCCGCGCGCCTCGGCGCGACCCCGATGCAGGTGGCGCTCGCCTGGCTGCTTCGCCGCGCGCCCAACATCCTGCTGATCCCCGGAACCTCCTCCGTCGCGCATCTGCGGGAAAACCTCGCTGCGGCCACGCTGACCCTGCCGGACGACGCCATCGGGGAGTTGGACACCGTCGCAGGCATCGGCGCCGCCTGATCCGGCGCGAGGCGCGGGCTGCGGAACGCCGCCGCCGATCCCTCGTCCGCCCGGCTGTTGCGATGCCGCCCCTCTGCGTTGTAGATCGCACGGGAGGGGCGGCCGGGCAGCGACAGGGATTGAGCGGATGAGGCGACCCACCCTTCGGAGTGCCGCGATCGCGGCGGTGTGCATCGGCGCCCTCCTCCCGATGACCCGCCAGGCGAACGCCGACGAGAAGGCCGACATCGGCAAGGTCGTGGCGGAGGCGATCCGGCCGGTGATGGCGCGATATGGCGTGCCCGGCATGGCGGTGGGGATCGTCGTGAAGGGACGGGGCTACGTCTACGATTACGGCGTGGCGTCGAAGGCGACGGGAAATCCCGTCTCGGGCGAGACGCTCTTCGAGATCGGCTCCTGCAGCAAGACCTTCACCGCGACCCTCGCTTCCTATGCGCAGGTCAGCGGCAAATTATCGCTGTCCGACCGGGCGAGCCGATATCTTCCTTCTTTGCGGGGCAGCAGCTTCGACGCGGTGAGCCTGCTCAATCTGGGGACGCACACCTCGGGAGGCCTGCCCCTGCAGGTACCCGACGGCATCACCACTGACGATGGACTGATGGCGTATTTCCGGCGCTGGAAGCCGACCTACGCGCCCGGAACGTATCGGACCTACGCCAATCCGAGTATCGGCATGCTCGGCATGATCGCCGCCAGGAGCATGAACGGGGACTTCGTCGCCCTGATGGAGAGCAGGCTGTTCCCGGCGCTGGGCCTGCGGCACACCTATCTCGATGTTCCCGCCTCCCGCATGGAAGATTACGCGCAAGGCTACACCACGAAGGATGCGCCGGTCCGGATGGCGCCCGGCGTGCTGGCGGCGGAAGCCTATGGCATCCGGACGACGGCCGGCGACATGCTGCGCTTCGTCGAAGCCAATATGGGCATGCTCGCCCTCGACCCGACATTGCAGCGCGCCCTATCGAGCACCCATACGGGCTATTACCGGATCGGCCCGATGACGCAGGACCTCATCTGGGAGCAGTATCGATACCCGCCGCGGCTGGCGGACCTGCTGGCGGGCAATTCGGCCGCGATCGCGCTCAAGGCCAATCCGGCGACCGAAATCGATCCCCCGCTGGCGCCCCGAGACGACGTCCTGATCAACAAGACGGGATCGACGAACGGCTTCGGCGCCTATGTGGCGTTCGTTCCCGCCGGAAAGATCGGCATCGTGCTGCTGGCCAACAAGAACTATCCGATCGACGCCCGCGTGACCGCCGCCTACGGCATATTGATGCGGCTGGACGAGGCGGCCTCGAAGGACTGATGCAGCGGCCGGGCATCCGCCGCGTTCGCCCCGTCTCTTCGCGCCGGCGTCCGGCGAGGCCGGTTGAACTCGGCGGACGCTGCGGATAGGACAGGAGGATGACCGAAGATCCCGGACCTTTCAACGAGGAGCTCGAACGCGCGCGCGTTGCCTGGCTCTATTTCGTCGGCGGCCAGACCCAGCAGGAAATCGCGCAGCGGATGAACATCACGCGGCTGAAGGTCAACAAGATCATCGGCCAGCTCAGGGATTCCGGCAGCGTTCAGGTCACCGTCAGCCTGCCGCTCAGCGATTGCGTCGACCTGGCGGAGAAGGTCTCGGCGCGCTACGGCCTGGTGGAATCGGTCGTCGTGCCCGACCTCGACGATTACATCGAGCAGAAGCGGGTGATCGGCGAGGCTGCCGGCATCCTGGCCAGCCCCCTCATCCATGAGCATGACATGGGCGTCGGCATCGGTTCCGGACGGACGCTGAGCTTCGCGGTGCGCGCCCTGCGCGCCCGCCCGAAGCCCGAGAGCTGGGTGGTCGGCCTGACGGGCGGCGTCACCAGCGGATCGGCGACGAACACCTTCGAGGTCGCCACCGCCTTCGCGCGCATCCTCGGCGTGGAGTGCCATTACCTCACCGCGCCGATCTATTGCGCCAATCCGGAAAGCCGCAACGCCGTGCTGCTGAACGAGGAATTGACGGATGTCCTGGCCCGCACCGAAATCGCCGATATCGGCCTGGTATCCTGCGGCCCGCTCACCCAGGACACCTCCCTCACCCAGATCCGGGTGGTGAAGGACCATCTCGATACGGTGCTGAGGCTCGGCGCGGTCGGCGAATTCATGGGCTGCTTCCTCGACGCGCAGGGGCGGCCGATCGACCATTTCCTCAACGAATCGATCATCGCCCTGCCGCCGGACAAGCTGAAGCTGAAGCCGGTCTCCGTGCTCGTCTCGGGCGGCCTCAACAAGATCCCCGTCATCCGGGCGATCCTGCGCGCCGGCTACGTCAACCGCCTGGTGACCAACGAGACGGTCGCCCGCGCCCTGCTGCAGGGCCCGCGCTGAGACGCTTGTCGTCTCCATGTCATCCCGTGCGCACCGCATCCCGCAGGGGTGCGGTGCAGACACGCGACCGCGCGCGGAAGGAACCTCATCCTGCACGCGGTCCCGGATCTGCGAAGCGCCACTGCCGTGCCGCGTCGCGTCCGGGACGACGCAGGCATCGTCAGGCGAGCGCTCGCTCCAAAGCGGCGGTCATCGCCCGCAGCGTGACATAGGTCGAGGCCGCGCCGGGGTCGATATGGCCGACGGAGCGTTCGCCCAGCTTGGCCGAGCGCCCACGGCGCGATTCCATCGCCGCCGTCGCCTTCATGCCGGCCTCGGCCCCGTCGCGCGCCGCGGTGAGGATGTCGAGGGTGGCCCCCCCGCCGGCCGCCCGCTCGGTCGCGGCCGCCACCGCCGGAAGCCAGGCATCGATCATCGTCTTGTCCCCCGGCTCCGCCCTGCCCCGGTCACGGATGCCCTGGCAGGCGGCGGACAGCCAGTCGACCATCGCTCCGCCGTCGAGGTTCAGCCGGTGCCCCACGGCGGTTCCCGCCCGCAGGAAGGCCGTGGCGTAGAGCGGGCCGGACGAGGCGCCGACAGCGTCCAGGAAGGCCTTCGCCATCCGCTTGCAGGTGCCTTCGATCGTTTCGTCCTCGGGAGTGTCCTCCATGGCCCGCTGCACGGCCTTCCAGCCGATCTCCATGGTGACGCCGTGGTCGCCGTCCCCGATGACGCCGTCGAGTTCGGAGAGCCAGTCCTTCTCGGCGATGATCTGCTCGCCGACATTGTGCATCATCACGCGGAAGATGGCCGGCGTGACGTCGCCTTCGGTGACGAGCTCGCGCGGCGAGGCCGTCGGGCTGATGCGGGCGTCCGCGGCCCGCTCCGCCCGGCGGCTGCGCGCGCCGGCGGCCGCGCCCTGCTCCAGGGCGCCGACCGTCAGGGCCGGCGTGCGGCACGGATGGTCGAGCAGCGCCTGCAGCGTGTCGTCCAGCTTGATCAGCGTGACGGAGGCGCCCGCCATCTCGAGAGACGTGGCGTATTCCCCGACCCAGGACGCGTGGATCCGCACATCGAGCGCGTCGAGCCGCTGCTTGACCCTCCGGAAGATCAGATAGAGTTCGATCTGCGAGGTGGCCCCCAGCCCGTTGACCAGCACGCCGACGCGGTCGCCGGCCTTCAGCGCCAATTCGCCGATGACCGCATCCGTCAATTCATCGGTGACCTCGTCGGCGGGCGCGAGCTTCTGGCGGCGGATGCCCGGCTCACCATGTAGCCCCATGCCGATTTCCATGTCCTCGTCGCCGATGGTGAAGTTCGGCTTTCCCGTCTGCGGCAGGGAGCAGGCGCCCAGTGCGACGCCCATCGACCGCGTCGCCTCGTTCGCCGCCCGGGCGAGCGCTTCCACGCGCGCCAGCGGCTCGCCGAGGTCGGCTGCGGCGCCGGCGATCTTGAAGACGAAGAAATCGCCCGCGATCCCGCGCCGTTCGGACTTCCGGTCGATCGGAGCCGAGGCGACGTCGTCGGCGACGGCCACGTGGCGGACGACGGTACCGCCCAGCGTCAGTTCCTCGGCCGCCATGGTGAAGTTCAGCACGTCGCCGGTGTAGTTGCCGTAGAGCATGAGCACGCCGACGCCGCCGTCCGCCGCCCGCGCCGCCTCGACGATGTGGGCGGGCGAGGGCGAGGCGAACACATTGCCGACGGCCGCCGCATCGGCGAGCCCGCGTCCGACATAGCCGGCAAAGGCCGGCTCGTGTCCGGAGCCGCCGCCGATGACGATTGCGACCTTGCCGTCGCGCGGCCCGTCCACGGCCACCACCGCGCGCCCGGTCGCGCCCTCGACGCGCAGCATGCCGGGATGGGCGCCCGCCATTCCCTCGATCATTTCAGCGATGATGTTTTCCGGCGCGTTGATCAGTTTCTTGGTCTTGGGTTTTTCAGTCATGATTGTGTCTTCCGCCAAAAAGGGACCGCCGCGGCGCTCATGCTGCGTCGTGGCGCAGATAGCGGCGTGAAATTGCGTCGAAGGAGATCGCGATGACGACGATCGCGCCGGAAACGATGCCCTGCCAATAGGGCGAGACCCCGAAGAGAACGATGATGTTCTCGATGATGGCGATGATCCCCGCGCCGAAGATGGCGCCGATCGGGCTGCCGACGCCGCCCGTCGTGGCGACGCCGCCGATGACCGAGGCGGCGATCGGCGCCAGCACCCAGGTATCGCCGATGGACGGCTGCGCCGTGCCGAGCCGCGCCACCATCAGCACGCCGGCCAGCGCGGCGAGCGCACCGGCGACGACGAACACGATGACGCGGATCCGGTCGACGCGGACGCCCAGCATCCTGGCGCCGGCCTGATTGTTGCCGATGGCATACATGTAGCGGCCGAACGGCGTCTTCAGCATCACGAAGGTGGCGACGGCGAGCGCCGCCAGCATGATGAGGAAGGGAACCGGCACCCCCAGGACGTCGCCCCGGCCCAGGAACTGCACCTTCTGCGGAATGCCGGTGATGGCCACGCCGCGCGTCAGCACCAGATTGGCGCCGCCGAAGATGCCGGCCGTGCCGATCGTCAGCACCAGCGAATGCAACCTCAGGGCGGTGACCAGCAGGCCGTTCACCGCGCCCAGGCAGGCGCCGAGACCCAAGGCGAGGGCCATGGCGGTGTAGGGCTCGATGCCGAGCTTGACCATGAGGATGCCGGAAACCACGCCGCACAGCCCGCCGGTGACGCCGAGCGAGAGGTCGAGCTCGCCGAGGACCATCAGCATGGACTGCCCGATGGTGATCAGTCCGACGAAGGCGAGCCCCCGCGCGATGACCGACATGTTGTAGGGGCTCAGGAAGTAGGGGGAGGCGACCGCCGACAGCGCGAATATCACGGCCAGCGCCACGAAGACTCCGGCCAGCGGGCTGCGCAGCACAATTGCGAAGGGCTTCGATTGCATCGGCTCAAACTTCCGTTCCGAATATGGCGCCCACAAGCGTTTCCGTGCTGGTTTCGGCCGTGCCGAATTCGCCGGTGACGCGCCCGTTATGCATCGTGACGATGCGGCTGGAGCATTGTCGCAGCTCGTTGATCTCGGAGGACACCAGGATGACGCCGACGCCCTCCTGCGCCAGGGTCTTCATGATGCGATAGATTTCCGCCTTGGTGCGGATGTCTATGCCCTTGGTCGGCTCGTCGAAGATCAGGATGCGCGGCCGCGTCGCCATGGCGCGCCCGATGATCGCCTTCTGCTGGTTGCCACCGGAGAGGTTGGAGATGCGCTTGCCCATGCCCGCGGTCCGGATGCCGTAATCGTCGATGATCTTCTGGACCGCGCTGCGCTCCCGCGGCAGGCTGATGCCGAGCGGGCCGCTCGTCAGCGACAGGATGGAAAGGCCGATATTCTCGCGCAGCGACAGCATCGGGAAGATGCCGTGATGCTTGCGCTCTTCCGACAGGTACAGCATGCCGCCCGCGACCGAGCGGGACGTGTCGTTCAGGCGCCAGTCCCGGCCCTCGACCTTCACCGTGCCGGCGGTCGCCTTGAGGTAGCCGAAGATCGTCTGCATCACCTCCGACCGCCCGGCACCGACGAGACCGGCAAAGCCGAGGATCTCCCCGCGGCGCAGATCGAAGTTCACATCCTGGAACCGGGCGCCGGAAAGGCCCCGCACCTCGAGGATCGGCTCGCTCGCCGGGGTCTCGGGGCGGAAGTGATCGTCGAACGTCAGGTGCCGCCCCGACATGGCGCGGATCAGCCCGGCCTCGGTCACATCGGCGATCCGGCCGCTTTCGACCTTCTCGCCATTGCGCAGCACGGTGTAGTCGTCGCCGATCTGGAAGACTTCTTCCATCTTGTGGCTGATGAACACGATGGCGTGGTCACGATCGAGGAGCCCCCGGATCACCTTGAAGACGCGCTCGACCTCGACCCGCGTGAGCGAGGATGTCGGCTCGTCGAGGATCAGCACCTTCATGTCGGCATTGGTGCAGGCGCGGGCGATCTGCAGCAATTGCTGGTCGGACACCGAGATATGGGCGACCAGATCCTGCGGCTTCGCCTCGATGCCGAACCGGTCGAGATAGATCTGCGCCTCGGCCGTCAGCGCCCGGCGGTTGAACAGGAGGCCGCCATGTCCCGTGCGGCTCAAGGGCATGAACAGGTTTTCCGCCACGCTCATCTGCGGAAACAGCGTCAGTTCCTGGGGCACATAGGCGACGTTGCGGTAGAGCGTGGGGTCCTGGGCCGGGTCGCGGCCGTCGATCAGCACCTGCCCGCGCGAGGGACGGTCGGTGCCGGTCAGGATCTTCACGAGCGTCGATTTGCCGGCGCCGTTTTCCCCGGCGAGGATATGCGTGCGCCCCAATTCGATCTCGAGGTCGACGTTGTTCAGGGCGACCACGCCGGGGAAATCCCGGCCCAGCCCACGCGTTTCAAGATAAGCCATGGGAGCAACGCCTTCCGACATGATACGGTCAGGGGCGCAGCGATGCCGCGCCCCGACGACTCATCCAGCCGGGCTGCCTCAGCCGCCGACATTGGCCTTGGTGAGGAAGGCGTTTCCGGTGTCGACATAGCCGGGAACCGGCGCACCCGTCGCCTGCGCCCACAGCATCATCACCGACCAATAGCCCTGCAGCTCCGGCTGTGAAGCCGAGGAACTGTCGGCCACGCCCTTGCGGATCATGTCGAGCATTTCAGGCAGGTTGTCGAGGCCGACGAGCGTGACCTTGCCCTGCTTGCCGGCTTCGACGATGGCCTGGCCGATGCCGATCGGGCCGGAGGCGTCCGAGGCCACCCAGCCCTTGAGGTTGGGATGGGCCTGCATGATGGCCGCCGCCTGCTGCTGCGCGGTCTCGATGCTGTCATTGTCGATGCCTTCGGCGACGACCTTGATGCCGGGATGCTGGGCGAAGAGCTTGCGATGGCACTCGGCGCGGATCGCATGGTTCGGAGCGGTCGGCACGCCCTGCATGATGGCGACCTCACCCTCGCCGCCGAGAACCTCGACCAGCCGGCGGGCGGCGATGTTCGCCTGCTCGCAGAAATCCGAGCCGATATGGGTGATGGCCATGCCTTCCGGCGGAACGGAATCGAACAGGACCAGCGGGATCTTCTGCGACTGGGCCTCCTCCAGCGAGGCTCGGTTGCCCGAGGGATCGAGCAGGTCGATGGCGAGCCCGTCCGGATGGGTCGCCAGGGCACTGTCGAGGATCTGGTTCTGCTGCACGACGTCGGCCGTCTGCGGGGCGGAGTAGACGATCTCGATCGAGGCGCCGGTCTGGGCCTTCAGCGCCGCGGCGGCCGCCTGCGCGCCGTTGTTCACCTTGTCGAACCAGGGGTGCACGACCTTCGGCACGATGACGAAACGGTAGCTGTCCTTTTTCACGGTGCCGGCAGCGTTCTGCGCCCAGGCCGTGACCGGCAGGGCAAATGCGACACACGCCAGCACTGTAGCGAGCTTCTTCATGAATTCCTCCCTTGCATCGGGCGAAAGCCCTCCATTCGGACATGGGAGGAGGTTCCGCCGACAGGTGCTCATCGATTGCGGCACCTACAAGGCGACCTATACATATGTAATTTCGTTTTTACAAGAGTAAAAAGGCGCGATCGAACCGTCATGAGAGGCCGCCTTCCCTGGCCCGGACGCGGTTCGTTGCCCGCTCGATCGGGCCTCGAAACAGGCGCAGGGGAACGGCCTCGGGTGGCGCCCGAGCGGCGCCGCAGGCCTCTTCGCCGGGCCGCCGGCGGCAGCGCCGACCACCGACATCCCCGATTATCGAGGAAAAATGCTCGATTTCCGTGGATTTGGAGGCTTGAGCTTGCTGTGCGGCTTTCGCTCCTCCCCCTTTGCGTGCAAAGGAGCATGAGGAAACAGGCAGGAAGGAGCCTTTCATGACCACGACTAACGAAATCGCCGAGAAGATCGCGTCTGGAGAGAACCTCACCAAGGCCCAGGCGAAAGCGGTCGTCGAGTATGTCTTCAAGGCCATCGCGGATGCGGCCGTGGCCGGCGCGGAGACCTCGATCCCCGGCTTCGGAAAGTTCAAGGTGAAATCGACGCCCGAACGCGAAGGCCGCAATCCGGCCACCGGCGAGGCGATGACCATCGCCGCCTCGAAGAAGCTCACCTTCGTGCCGGCGAAGGCGATCAAGGACTCGCTCAACGCGTGAGGCCGCCGGGCCTGCCGCGAGCAGGTCCCGCCGACGCATCGAGGACCGCCCCCGGGCGCCGACCGATGCCGCTCGAAGCAGCCTGCGCGCGCCGAAGGCGCCGCGCTTCATGGTCCAAAGGAGGCGGCGCTGCCGCGAAGAGCGATGCGGCGGCCCACTGGCCCGTGCCTCCGATACCGCAGTCCTTGCTGACTTGCCCTCGCGCCGGCCGGGAACGTTCAGGCCCCTCCGGCCGGCGCGAGATCGTCGCGAATGCAACGCACCATATGGCCCGCCGCCACCGGCCTGAGCGGCGGCACGGCCTCGGCGCAGGCGGGAAGAACATGGCGGCAGCGCGTGCGGAAGGCGCAGCCGGAGGGCGGATCGATCGGGCTGGGCATGTCGCCCTTCAGGACGATGCGTTCTCGCCGCAGCGTTGGATCGTGCACCGGCACCGCCGAGAAGAGCGCCTGCGTATAGGGATGGCGCGGCTGCCGGAACAGCGCTCTCGTCTCTGCAATCTCGACGATGCGGCCGAGATACATCACCGCCACCCTGTCGCAGAGATAGCCGACGACCGCCAGGTCGTGGCTGATGAACAGGACGGTGAGGTTCAGCCTCCTGCGGATGTCGATCAGCAGATTGACGATCTGGGCCTGGATCGAGACGTCGAGCGCCGAGACGGGCTCGTCGGCGACGAGGAAGCTCGGCTCGGTCACGAAGGCGCGTGCGATGCCGATGCGCTGGCGCTGCCCGCCCGAGAATTCATGCGGATAGCGGTCCGCATATTGGCTGGACAGACCCACCAGTTCCAGCGCCTCGACGATGCGGGCCGTGCGCGCGGCCTCGTCCAGATCCGCCCGCTGGATCACGAGGGGAGCGGCCACGATCTGCCGGACCGTCATGCGCGGATTGAGCGAGGAGAACGGATCCTGGAAGATCATCTGCATGCGGGGCCGCAGGGGACGCAGCTCGCGCCGGCTCAGATGCGTGATGTCCTTACCGTCGAGGACGATGCGCCCCTCGGTGGGTCGTATCATGCGAAGCACGGCCCGCCCGAGCGTGCTCTTGCCCGAGCCCGATTCCCCGACCAGGCCCAGCACCTCGCCGCGCCCTATGTCGAACGAGACGTCTTCCACGGCACGGACAAGATCCCTGCGGCCGAGGAAGCCGGAACCAATCCGGTACCATTGCCGCAGATGCTCCACGCGCAGCAGGGGCTCCTGGCCATCGGCCTCAATCGGGCGTTCGGGTGTCGCCAGCATTGTCATGCCCCCCGCATCGCGAGTTCCCGCCAGCGCGCGCAGCGGACGGAATGGCCCGGCGCCGTCGGCTCCAGCGGCGGAATCGCAGCGTCGCAGATGCCTTGCTCGGCATGGCCGCAGCGCGGCGCGAACGCGCAGCCCGGCGGCAGGTTGAGCGGGTCGGGCACGCTTCCTGGGATCGCCTCCAGCCGCCCGCCGCCCTGCCCGGCCAGGTCCATGCGCGGCACGGATCGCAACAATCCCTGCGTATAGGGCATTCGCGGCTGCTTCATCACCGGCACGACGCCGCCCTGCTCGACGATGCGGCCGGCATACATCACCATGACCTGGTCGGCGATCTCCGCGACGACGCCGAGATTATGGGTGATGAAGATGATCGCCATGCCGGTCGCGGTCTGCAGTTCCCTCAAAAGCGCCAGGATCTGGGCCTGCACCGTGACGTCGAGCGCCGTCGTCGGCTCGTCGGCGATGAGGATCCGAGGGTCGCAGGCCAGCGCGATGGCGATCATCACCCGCTGGCGCATGCCGCCGGACAGATGATGGGGATAGGAGGACAGCCGGCGCCGGGCTTCCGGAATGCCCACCCGGTCGAGAAGCTCCACGGCGCGCGCCAGGGCGGCGCGGCGGCTGACGCCGCGATGGAACATCACCGCCTCCGCGATCTGGTCGCCGATATGGTGCACGGGGTTGAGCGAGGTCATCGGTTCCTGGAAGATCATCGAGATCTCGTTGCCGCGCACCAGGCGCATGGCCCGGTCGTCGAGCGTCGCCAGATCGCGCGGCGCCGCGCCGCCACTCAGCAGGACGCTCCCGCCCAGCCTGACCCTGGGCGCCGGCGGCGTCAGGCGCATGATCGCCAGGCTGGTGACGCTCTTGCCCGATCCCGACTCGCCGACCAGCGCCAGGGTCTCCTGCGGCCGCAAGGCAAAGGAGACGTCCTGCACCGCATGGATGGGCCCGTTCTCCGTCCTGAAGGTCACGGAGAGATTGCGCACTTCCAGGATCGCAGGCCCGCCGGCCGCCGCGCCATGCCCGGGAGGCGGCGGAACCGAGACTGCGGTACGAGGCTCGCTTGCCGAAATCATGCCCGTCCCCCCCGCTCTCAAGCCAGATCGAAGCGGGCGTCGAGCGCATCGCGCAAGCCGTCGCCGACGAAGTTGAAGCTGGTCACCGCCAGCGTGATCATCAGGCCGGGGAATATCGCGAGCCAGGGGGCGGAGCCGAGATATTGCTGGGCATTGTTGAGCATGTTGCCCCAGCTGGCGGTCGGCGCCTGGATGCCGTAGCCGAGAAAGCTCACATAGGCCTCCATCAGGATCGCCCGCGCCACCGTCAGCGTGGCGGCCACGATGATCGGCCCCGCCGCGTTGGGCAGCAATTCGTTGAACATCACGTGGCGGCCCGAAGCGCCGAGCAATTCGGCAGCGGCGGTGAAGTCGCGTTCGCGCAAGGTGCGGATCTGGCTCTGGACGACCCGCGCCACCTCCATCCAGCTGGTGGCCGCGATGATCAAGGTCAGCGTCAGCACGTCGGGGTGAATGAAGGCGGCCAGCACCAGAAGTAGAAAGATCGAGGGAAAGCAGAGCATCGCATCGACGAAGCGCATCAGAGCGAGGCCCAGCCAGCGCCCGTAATAGCCGGCCGTCACCCCGACCAGCACGCCGATCGCGGTGCTGACGAGCATGGCGGCAAAACCGATGGTGAGGGAAATCCGACCCGCCATCAAAAGCCGCACCAGAAGGTCCCGGCCGAGCTGGTCGGTGCCGAACACATGGCCGCCGGCCGGCGGCGGCTCGAAGCGGTGGCGCAAATCGATGTGGAGCTGGTCGAACGGGATGACCCATGGCCCGGCGATCGTCGCCAGCACCAGGGCGGCAATCGCGCAAGCGCCGAACACGGCGAGCCGGTGACGCAGGAAGCGCCGCAATGCGCGGCTGCGAAGACGCGCCGATCCCGACGGGGATGCGGCCGGCGCGGTCACTGACGACATCGACATCGGGGCCTCCTCACGTGAGCCGGATGCGCGGATCGGCGACCGCGCAGAGCAGGTCCGCCAGCAGATTGCCGAGCAGGACCAGGATGGCCGAAAACATCAGGATGCCCATCACCACCGGATAGTCGCGATATCCCAGCGAATCGAGGAAGAGCCGCCCCATCCCGGGCCAGGTGAACACCGTCTCGGTGACCAGCGCGCCGCCGAGCAGGCTCGGCAGTTCCAGCCCCGCCAGCGTGATCATCGGCAGGAGGGCGTTGCGGAAGGCGTGGTGCAGCAGGATGGTCCGCTCCGGCAGCCCCTTCGCCCGCGCGGTGCGGATATAATCCTGGTTGATCACGTCCAGCATGGAGGAGCGCATGTAGCGGCTCCACACCGCCACCTCGACGAGCGCCAGCACCAGAGCGGGGGCGATGAGATGGTGCAAATAGTCCAGGATCGACCCGCCGCCGCCGATGGTGGCGCGGTTTCCCGCCGGCAGCCACTGCAGCTTGACGGCGAAGACATAGATGGTGATCAGGCCGAACCAGAAGGTGGGGATCGACAGCGCGACCATCGCCCCGACGGTCGCCAGCGTGTCGAATATCGAATAGCGCCGCACCGCGCCCATGATGCCGACGGATATGCCGATGACCACGGCGATCAGGATCGCCGCGACCATCAATTCCAGCGTCGCCGGCAGGCGCGAGCCGATGACGGCGAGGACGGGCTGGCTGTCGCGGTATGACCGCCCCCAGTCGCCGGCCAGCAGCCGGGAGAACCACTCCCAATATTGGACCGGAAGCGGCCGGTCGAGCCCCATCTCGTGGGCGATGCGCGCGATGTCGGCCTGGGACAGGCCGGGCACGAGCGCGAACTGCGACAGCGGCCCGCCCGGTGCCAGATGCAACACGGCGAAGCCGATGGCGGAGACGAGCACGAGCAGAACGAGGCTCTGCGCGAGGCGACCGATGAAGAAACGGACCAAATTCGATGCTCCCGGCCGATGGCGGAAAGACGAGGCGGAGAACGGCTCCGCCGCGCCGGATTGCCGGCGATCAGGTCGCCCAGTACCAGGTGTTGGCGTTCCAGCAATTCTCCTGCACGTTGACGTTGGGCGTAAAGCCTTCGAGCTTGGCCTTGACACCCGAAACCATCGCATATTGGAAGATCGGCAGATAAGGCAGCTCGGCGCGCGTCACCTCCTGCATCTTCCTGTAGGCCGCCTTGCGCTTTTCGAGGTCCACCGTCTTGGCGCCTTCCGCCAGAAGGCCGTCGACCTCGGGGTTCTCGAACTGGGTGGTGTTCTGCCCGGAGCCGCCCTTCGCGCCGATGGAGCGGCTGGAGAAGAAATCGGTGGCGTCCGGATCGGGCCCGATCATGAAGCCGATGCCCACCATCGCGCTTTCGAACTTGGATTGCATCCAGAAATCGCCCCACATCACCGCCGGGGGCAGATTGTTGATGGTCATCTTGGCGCCGATATCGGCCCAGTTCTGCTGCAGCAATTGCTGCGCCTGTTCGCGGACGTGGTTGCCGGCGGTCGTCGAGTTGACGAATTCGAGCCGCACGCCGTCCTTGGCCCGCACCCCGTCCGATCCCAGCGCCCAGCCGGCCTCGTCGAGGATCTTCTTGGCCTTTTCCGGATCGAATTCATGCTTGGGCAGATCGGGATTGAAGGCCCAGGACTGCTTGGGCAGGAAGGACTCCGTCTCGCTCGGCAGGCCGTAATAGATCTGTTCGATGACGCTCTTCTTGTCCATGCCGTAGTAGAGAGCCTCGCGAACCGCCTTGTCCTTGAACACGGGCAGGCCGACATTGACGGCGATGTTCTCGATGAAGGGCTGCGGCACCGGCATCACGGCGCGGTCGGCGAGGCCCTTGGCCTCCTCATAGTGGTCGGGGGTGATGCCCTGCAGGCCGATATAGTCGATGTCTCCGGTCTGGAACTGCGTGTAGAGCACGGTCATATCGGGAATGTACTTGACGATCAGTCTTTCCAGATAGGGGCCGTCGCCGTGATAGCCGTCATGGGCGGCAAGCGTGATGTGGTCGCCCGGCACCCGTTCCACCCATTTGAAGGGGCCGGTGCCGACCGGGCTGGTGGTGAAGGCGGGCTTGTTGAGATCGGCTTCCTTTTCCAGGATGTGCTTGGGCACGAGGAAGGTCCAGGACAGGATGGCCGGATAGGGCGCATAGGCCTTCTCCATGCGCCAGGTCAGCTCGGTGGGGCTGACGATCTTGATGTCGCGGACCAGTTCGTGGCCCGCCCGGCGGCCCGCGATGAATTTCGGATTCTGGATCAGCTCGATGTTGAACTTCACGTCATCGGCCGTGAACGGCGTGCCGTCATGCCATTTGACGTTGTCCTTGAGCTTGATGCGCCAGTTGAGGCCATCCGCCGAGATGCCGCCATTCTCGACCGTGGGGATTTCCGCCACCAGATCGGGCTGGAAAGCCCCCTTGGGATCGACGCGCCACAAGGCGCTGAACAGGTTGAAATAGACGGCTTCATCGACCTCGATATGGACCAGAAGGGGATGAAAGACCGTCGGCTCCTGCGAAAGGCCGACGATCGCCTGCCCGGTCGGCTTGGCGGGCGGCGTGGCCGCATGGGCGGCATCGATCCAGCCCCGCTGCGGGCCCAGCCATGTCAGGAAGCCGGCCGACGCCCCCAGCGCGAGAAGCTGGCGGCGGGAGGGTTTGAGAATCGACGCGCCCCGAAGACCCGTCTTGTCCTTGCTGTGCTCAGTCATGATGGATGGTCCTCTGTTTTTGTGTTTTTCGCAGCCAAGCGATGGCCCGCCGCGCCTTGGGCCCCGGCACTCCCCGGCGCAGAACGGCATTTCCGCGGAAAACCCCGTTCTGCTCCAACTCCTTGTTCCCTGACGCCGTTGCGGCTCCTTTCGATTTCGCTGGAGCGCCGGGCGCTTCAGATCCCCGCGATCGGGCGGGGGTTGGAACCGTCGCTGAAGCGCGAGAAGCGGAACTCGTGGGGATCGACGACGGGCGTTCCTCCCATGACGAGGTCGGCGATCAGCCGGCCCGCGCCCGGACCGATGCCGAAGCCATGCCCCGAAAAGCCGGTGGCGATGACGAGGCCGGGCAGGCTGTCGACGGGGGAGATCACCGGGATGGCGTCGGGCATGACGTCGATGAGGCCGGCCCATTCCTGGACGATCCTCGTCCCGGCGAAGACCGGATACATCCTGGACAGGCTCTCCAGCGCCTGGCGGAGGTAGCGGCGATCCGGCGCGGGGTCGAGCACCCTCACCTTCTCATAGACGGAGACCGCGTCCAGCGGCGTCGGCGCCGCCTCCCGCCATTCCTGGGCGAAGCGTCCGTCCAGCCGCAATTTGAGGCTCTTGTGGTCCGCGCGCAGCGCCGGCAGGAAATCGGTGAAGAAGCGGAAGCTGTCGGGCACGATCGGGACGACGTTCACATTGCCGTTGGCGATGTTGTAGCCGCCGTCGAGGCGGCGTCGGAACGCGAACTCGTTGCACCACATCGCCGTCTCGGGGGCTCCTTCCAGCGGCGCCGTGCGCATGACGCTGGACCGCACCTTGAGTTGCGGCAGGGTCAGGCCGAGATCTTTGAGGAAGCGCCGCGACCAGGCACCGCCCGCCACCACCAGGCTCTTGCAGCGGATGCGCCCGCGCTCGGTCACCGCCGCGGCGATCCTGCCGCCTTCCCTGTCCAGCCCCCGGACGGCGCAATCGGTGAGAATGACGGCGCCGTTCCGCCGCGCCTCCGCCGCGATGGCGGGCGCCGCCTTCTGCGGCTCGGCCCTTCCGTCGGTCGCGCAGAACAAGGCCGCCTTCCAGCGCGACGCGCCGCCGGGCACCTGCCGCTCGAGCTCGGCGCCGGAAATCAAACGGGCGTCGATCTGGTAGGGCCGTGCATGGTCGAGCCAGGTCTCGTACCGGGCGACCTCCGCCTCGCTCTCGGCCGCGAACACGATGCCCGTGCGGCGAAAGCCGGTCTCGGCGCCGACGACCTGGTTCATGCCTTCCCACAGGCGCAGGCTCTCGATGATCAGGGGGATCTCGCGCGGATCGCGCCGCGCCTTGCGCACCCAGCCCCAGTTGCGGCTGGATTGCTCGCCGGCGATGTGGCCCTTCTCGCAGAGCACGACGGAAACGCCGCGCTGCGCCAGGAAGAGGGCGGCACTGGTGCCGATGATGCCGCCGCCGACGATGACGACGTCTGCCTCCGCGGGAAAGCGGGCATCGGATGCGAGGGTATCGACCTGCGGACCCATGTCAGGCCGAGCCCGCGAGGCGGTTGCCGATTGTCGTCATAGCATTTCTTCCAGGGTTGAATTGATCGGGAGTTCCGCGACGCTAGCGCTGTTGGGCAGATCGAGAACGACGCCGACGAGGCGGGCGACGTCGGCGGGCTGGGTCATGTCCTCGGGCGGCCTCGTCGTCAGGCCCGCCGCCATGTCGGTCGCCACGAAGCCGGGACAGACGGCCGTGGCGCGGATGCCGTCCTCCCAGCCGGCATGGCGGATGGCGTGGGTCATGGCGAGGGCCGCGAATTTGCTGGTCGAATAGAGGCCCGCCTTCGCGGTCTTCACCCGCAACCCCGACAGGGAGACGATGGTGACCACCCGCCCTCGTCCCGACCGGGTGAGCCACGGCCAGGCGGCGCGCACGAGGCGCAGGGGCGAGCGCACATTCACCTGGAAGAGGTCGTCGAGCTCTTCGTCCTCCGCCTCGATCACCGTCTTGGGAATGGTGATGCCGGCATTGGCGATGACGGCATCGATGCGGCCGAAGCGCTCGACCGTCGCTTCCACCCATGCCTTCTCGCTTGCGGGGCGGCGGGCATCGAAGCCGCAGACGAGGGTCTGGGCGGCGCCGGCCCTGGGCGGCAGCCGGGCGGGGTCGCGCACCCCCAGGCTCAACCGCCAGCCCTGCCGGGACAGATGGTCGGCAATGGCCGCGCCGATACCGCGATTGGCGCCCGATATCATCGCCACGCGGGACGAGGGATCAGCCATGGGGCCCTCCCCGCCGCGGCGCGGCTCCCGGCGTCAGTCGGCGCTCGGCACCATGTCGATATAGGTCTCGTAGACCTTGCGCAGCAGGTCCAGCAGCGTATCGCGTTCGCCCGGGCTGAGGACGGCGAAAAACTCGTCGTCCTGCCGCTTGATCACGTCGCGGATCTTGTGGACGACGCCGCGCCCCTTCTCCGTCAGATAGAGTTCGCGGGCGCGGCGCTCGACGCGGGAAACCCGCTGCTCGATGAAGCCTTCCTTCTCCATCTGGTCGAGCAGCTTGCCCATCGCCGAACGATCCTTGCGGATGAAATGCGCCAGGACGGAGGGGCGCAGGCCGGGGTTGGCCCCGGTCAGCAGGATGGTCGAGATCTTCCCCGTGCCGCCGGCCAGGCCGAAGCTCTCCATGTGGCTGTCGAGGTCCCTGCTGACCACGATATTGACCGAGCGAATATAGAAACTCAGCAGCGAGCCGAACACGTCGAAATCGATGTTCTGGTAGTCGATGGTCTTGGGGACCTTCGCCGGGTTGCGCTGCTGCGCTTCGCGCCGACGCCGCATCAGATCGCCGGAACTCATGGCAGCGCCCGCTTCCCCCGTGAAACCGTCCTGAGCCGTGCTGATGGCATCCGATCATGGTTCATGCAACTCCTTTCCTGCCTGCCGTGCCGCCGCTCGCCCCTTCAGAAAGGTGGCGGCGTCGCACCGCCCGCCCGCGCTTGGCGCCAATCGTTGAAGCGATACCAGGCCAGGAAAAGCCGGGGCGCGAAGTTCATGTAGAAGGGGGCGGAACGCAGCGGCTCGAGCGGCAGCGCCAGATCTTCGGGCCTGGCACCCAGCGCCCATTCGGCCAGAACCGTTCCCATCATGGTTCCGGTCGGCACGCCGCGGCCCGAATAGCCCAGCGAGGCGACGATGCCGGGAGCGAGGTCGAACAAACGGGGGATCGTCTTGGGCTGCATGTCCAGGGCGCCCAGCCAGTAATACTGCCAATCGACCTCGGGCAGGTCCGGCAGCAGCCATTGCAGCTTCCGGGCCATCAGCGCCTTGGTATAGGCGACATCCCCGCCCCGCCGGCCTTCGACGAAGGCAGACGTCACCAGCCGGCCCTCCTTGTTGTATTTGTAGATCATCGCATCGCCGCGGCTGTCGACGACGGTGTTGTTGTCGGGAGCGATGATCTTGCGCAGATTGTCGCCGATGGGCTGCGTCGCCATCACCGCCACGCCCAGGCGTCGGAAGCTCCCTTCGAGTCCCGGCCAGAAGCCGTCGGTGTAGGCGCCGGTGCCGCAGATCACCCTGTCGGCGATGACGGCCCCCTTGGCCGTCTCGACGCACCAGCGCCCACCCTCGGCGGCAATGGCGGTGACAGGGGACTGCGTGAATACGCGCGCGCCGAGCGACATCGCGGCCCGGGCCAGGCCGCGCGAATAGCCCAGCGGATTGAGATGCCCGCCCTCCGGATGAAACCAGCCGCCATAATAGCGGGGCGAGCCCGTCAGCCGCGTGACCTCGTCGCGGTCGAGCATGCGGGTCGCCTTGCCGACGGATTGGTAATAGCCGCAGCGCTGTTCCATCTTGGGAAGCAGGGCCGGCGCATGGGCACTCTGGACATAGCCGGTCTGCACGCCCTCGCAATCGATATCGTAGCGGCGGATGAGATCGAAAACGAGGTTTGCGGCATCGGTCTGGCGTTGGATGAGACGGGATGCGAACGGCTCGCCCAGCATCTTCCGGATCGTCGGTATCTCGTAGAAATGGAATGTCGGCGTGCAATGGCCGGCATTGCGGCCGGAACCGCCATTGCCGATCTCTTTGGCCTCGAGAAGAACGACGTTGACCCCGCGTTCGGCCAAATGGAGCGCCGACGAGAGGCCGGTATAGCCGCCGCCGACGACGCAGACATCGGTGTTCTCGCGGCCTTCCAGCTCGAAGCTTTCGGGAGCGGCGGCCGCGGTTGCATGCCAAAGCGAGGGCTCGATAGGCGCATCCTGTATCTTCATCCGACTCGCCTTGCGATTCTATTGTTCTGGATGAGACAAAAAGAGACATATGCATCCAAACGTAAAGTCTGGAACGCCGACATTATATGCCGTCAGAGGTCTTATATTTAGGAACGTGCGCAATGATGGTAGTCATCCACTATTGTTTCTGTCAAGCGCACGGCCAATCGCCCGATGGCGAAAATAATGGCAGCTCCTGCCTCTTTGCTGGCAGGCGGCGCGAATTCCTCGCAGGGAAGCCCTCAAGCGGGCAAGGGCCCGGTCGCCGGCGCGGCACTGCTCTTGTCGATCGAGGAGCCCGACGTGCTCCAGGTGAGACTGCATCGCAATCCGACGCGGTCGCCTCGGTTGGACAGTTCGAGGCCCGCGTGAATTTTCTCGGCCGCCATCTTGGCGATCGTCAGTCCGAGCCCCGTACCCGTGGGACTCCGGTTGTGCCCGCGATAGAACCGCCGGGTCACCAGTCCCAGTTCCGGCTCCGGGATGCCCGGACCCTCGTCCTCGACGGCGAGCCCCCCGACATCGGGCAGCAAGCGCCAGCGGATGCGTCCGGGATCGCGCATATGCTCGACGGCGTTCTCGTGCAGGTTCCTGAGGACGAGGTGCAGGCACTCGGCGCTGCCTCGCAGAACCATGTCGTCGAGCGCCGGATCGATCTCGACATCGATGCGACCGGGCGTCGGCAGGGCTGCCACGACCTCGCGCAGCAGCGCACCGACATTGACGGCCGCTTCGCCCTGCGATGCCGGCATGGCCTCGAGCTTCGCCAATGCGAGCAACTGGCGCACCAGGCGGCTCGTGCGGTCGACGGAGACCAGGATCTGCCGCAGCGCCCCCTCCCTCACCGCCGTGTCCCGCGCCGCCAGAGCCACCTGCGCCTGTGTCTTGAGGCCTGCCAGAGGCGTGCGCAGTTCGTGGGCCGCAAAGGCCGTGATCTCGCGTTCGTGGCGCCGCGTCGCCTCGACCTTGCCGAACAGGCTGTTCAGCGCCGCGATGAGCGGACGGATCTCCGCGGGTGCGTGCGCGCCCGATACCGGGCGCATGTCCTCGCCGCTGCGCGAGACGATTTCCCCGGCGACGTCGTTCAGGGGCTTGAGCCCTCTGCCGAGACTCAGCCAGATCAGGCCGCCCAGCAGGGGAATGATCAGAAGCGCCGGCGCGACCAGGCCGGCGACGAGATCCCGCACCAGCCGGTCACGCAAGCCGATGCGATCCCCGATTGCGATGCGAATGCCCTTGGCGGCATCGACGATCGTATAGACGCGCCACATCTCGTGATCGACCACCCGGTCGGCAAAACCTTCCTTGTCCTGGGCGAGGCTCTCATTCGGCGCCCCGCTCGAGCGGGCGACGAGGCGGCCGTCGAAGGACCAGATCTGGCACGACAATTGCCGGGCATATCCGACGTCGTCCCCCTCGGATGCAGCCGGAGCCGCCTGCATGTCGCCACTGCCGGCGAGCGAATGCACCATCCTGGCCGCTTCCTGGAGCCGGGTGTCCAGCACATGTTCGAGCTGGGTGCGGCTGCCCAGATAGATCCACGCCACGGCGCACAGCCATATGGCAGCGGTCGCAGGCAGGAGGAGGAAGAAGAGGCGCCGACGCAGCGACGTCATGACGGCATCCTGATCCTGTAGCCGAGCCCTCGTACGGTCTCGATCGCCTCGCGCCCTATCTTGGCGCGCAGATTGTGGATATGCACCTCCACCGCGTTGCTCTCGACCTCCTCGTGCCAGCCATAGAGCCGATCCTCGATCTCGGCGCGCGAGCGGACGACGCCAGGACGCTCCATCAAGGCCGACAGCACCGCCACTTCTCGCCGGGACGCGGCGACGGGCCGGCCCTCGACGGTGACGGTCAGCGTCGAGGGATCGAGGACGATGCCGCCCGCCTTGAGCAGGGGATCGGAGCGGCCGGCCCGGCGCCGCACCAGGGCCCGCAGCCGTGCCGCCAATTCATCGAGATCGAAGGGCTTGCCGAGATAGTCATCGGCTCCGGTATCGAGCCCGTGGACCCGGTCGGCGATGTCGTCGAGGGCGGTCAGCAGCAGAACGGGGGTCGTATCGCCGCGCCGCCGCAGGTCCGCGAGGACGTCCAGGCCGGAGCCGTCCAGAAGCATCACGTCCAGAACGACGGCATCGAAACGGGTGGCGGCCAGTGCCGCCTGCGCATCGGCGCAGCTATCCACCCGGTCGACGGTCACGCCCGCCAGACCCAGACCGGCCTGCAGGCCGTCGGACAGGACCGGATCATCTTCGACGACGAGGACACGCATATCCGCCCTTTCCGGCCATTCTCGGCGAGAGGTTTCATGCGCAGCTTAAGGCTGCCTTAAGCTGCGTCGTCAGGATCGGCTGTCCAGGGAATCACTGAGAGGCCAGCCCATGCCGATACGCAAGATCGCCAAGGCGGGAGCAACGCTGCTCCTCGCATATGGAAGCCTCGCCCTCGCTTTCCAAGCCTGCGCCGCACCTCCGCGGGCCGCGGACCAGGTGTTCTCGCTGAAGGCCGAACGGGCGGATCCGCATATCCTCGGATTGACCTGGGACATCGCGCCTGGAAATTACCTTTATCGCGACGCGCTGAAGGCCACGCTCGATGGACAGCCTGTCGCGATGGAAACGCCCGCAGGGCACGAAAAGGACGATCCGAATTTCGGCACCGTCCAGATCTATCGTGGCCGCGTCGCCGCGACGGTGACCGGGGTGCCGGCGGAAGGCAGGCTGCAAGTCGTTTTCCAGGGCTGCGCCGACGAGGGGATCTGTTACCCGCCGGTGGTCGAGAACGTCGACCTCCGGACCTTGGATATAATCGAGGCGAAGTCCGGCCTGCCGGTCCGCAGCGCGGAGCCGGCGTCCTTTCCCGCGGATGGCGGTATGACGGCACAACCGGCCTCTTCCGGCGGTCTCGACGCCGCCACGGTGCTGCAGGGCAATGGTCTGGCCATGCTCGCCGCCTTCATGGGCTTCGGCTTCCTGTTGTCGCTGACGCCCTGCGTGCTGCCGATGATACCCGTGCTGGCGGCCATGCTCGCGGGCTCGGGCGCAAGACTGTCCGCCCGACGCGGCTTCGTCCTGTCGGGAACCTATGTGCTGGCCATGGCTGCCGCCTATGGATTGGTGGGGCTGGTTGCCGGCTGGACCGGCGCCAACCTGCAGGCCGCCCTCCAGACCCCCTGGGCGCTGGGCGCTGCTGCGATATTGTTCCTCGCCCTGGCACTGTCGATGCTCGGCGTTTTCGACATGGCCCTGCCGAGCGGCTTGGCCCGGAGGCTCTCGGCCAAGGGCCGGGCCGGTTCCGTACCCGGAGCGATGCTGCTGGGCTTCGGCTCCGCCCTGATCGTAGGTCCGTGCGTGACGCCTCCCCTTGCAGCCGCCATGTTGTATGCCGTGCAGACGGGCGAGGCGGCAAAGGGAGGAGCCGCCCTCTTCGCTCTCGGCCTCGGCATGGGACTGCCGCTCTTGGCAGCCGGGACGTTCGGTTCGAGAATCCTGCCGAAGGCCGGCCCTTGGCTGGAGCATGTGAAACCCGCGTTCGCCGTCGTGTTTCTGGCGGTTGCCGTCATGCTGGTGACGCGCATGGTGCCACCTGCCGCCGGTCTGGCGATCTGGGGTGCCTTTGCCATCGCCATGGGGGTGTTCGTCGGCGGCTTCGATCGCCTGGACCCGTCGAGCGGCTGGAATGCGCGGCTTTGCAAGGCCGCCGGCCTGACGGTTTGCATCTATGGCGCATCCCTACTGGTGGGCGCGGCCGCGGGCACCACGGACATGTGGCGTCCCCTGGCATTTCTGTCGGGGTCGTCCGCCGAAGCAAACGCACGGGAAGCCGAGGCACGCGTCAGCTCCCCCGTCGCTTTCGATCGGGCTCTCAGCCGATCCGAAGCGTGGGGAAAGCCGATACTGGTCTCCTTCACCGCGGACTGGTGCACCGTCTGCAGGTCCAATGAAGCCATCATGAACGAGCCGGCGCTGAGGCGCCGCCTCGAAGCCCTGCCCCGCATCGTCGCGGATGCGACGAGCTATGACGATGCCGTCCGGGACCTGCTGGCGCGCTTCGGCGTGGTCGGTCCGCCGACGCTCCTGCTGCTCGACGCCAACGGCCGCGAGATTGCCGGCACGCGCCTGGTCGGCCCCGTCACGGCCCAGGATATCGAACGGCGCCTGGCACAGGCCGGCGCCTGACTTCACACGAGGAAACGGACGATGAAACGAAGAGACCTGCTCACCCTGGCTGCTGCGACCGCCTTGATACCGGCCATGGCCATTCGCCTGTCGGGCCCGGCCTTTGCCCTGGACGTCGATGTCGAGGCCATCCTCCACGATCCCGAAGATCCGACGGGCGGTAATCCCAAAGGGGATGTCACCATCGTCGCCTTCACCGACTACAACTGCCCCTTCTGCAAGAAGTCGGCGCCCGACCTCGACCGCATCGTCAAGGACGATGGCAAGACCCGGCTCGTCTACAAGGACTGGCCCATCCTCACCAAAGCGTCCGTCTACGGTGCCCGGCTCGCTTTGGCCGCCAACTATCAGGGGGCATATCAGCTCGTCCATCGGGCGTTGATGCAGATTCCCGGGCGACAGATCCCCGAGGACAGGATGCTCCAGGCCGTCCAGGCCTCCGGCGTCGACATGGCACGCTTGCAGGCCGATCTGCAGGCCAGGGCGACGAGCATCATGGGGGTGCTCAAGCGCAATCTGGCGGAGGCCGATGCGCTGGGCCTGCAGGGCACGCCGACCTATCTCATCGGTCCTTTCCGGACATCGACGCTGGACTATCGCGGGTTCGTGGAGGCGCTTGCCGAAGCCCGCCGCCGGCAGGCAGCGGCCAAGTGAGGATCCGGCGCATGCATGTTCATCCGCGTCCGGCGCCAGCGGCCCGGTTCCTTGCCGCCCTGCTTCTCCCGGTGGGCCTTGCCGCCTGTGTTTCGACCGCCGGGACGGCGATGCAGCCCGCCGCCACGGACGCGGCCGCCCTGCCCGGAATCGACGCCCGGCATTACGGTCCCGTCACCGGCGAGCCCTTCGCGGTTCCGGCGGTGGCGCCCGGGGACCTGAAGCCGCGCTATATGCGTCAACTCGTCGACGACCCGACAGGCCGGGCTCCCGGCACCATCGTCGTCGATCCTCAAAACCGCTTCCTCTATCTGGTGCAGCAAGGAGGCAAGGCGCTGCGCTACGGCGTCGGCGTCGGCCGCCAGGGCATGGCCTGGTCGGGAACCGCCGAGGTTTCCTACAAGCGGGCTTGGCCCCGCTGGACACCGACCCGCGACATGGTCGCCCGCGAACCGGACAAATACCGCCGATGGGCCGACGGCATGGACGGAGGGGAAAGGAACCCGTTGGGCGCCCGGGCGCTCTACCTCTTCGAGGGCGGCAAGGATACGCTCTACCGCATCCATGGCACCAACGAGCCCTGGTCGATCGGGCATGCCATGTCGTCCGGCTGCATCCGGATGATGAATCAGGACGTGATCGATCTCTACCGGCGCGTCCCGGATGGCGCGAAGGTCGTGGTTCTGCCGGCGGGACAAGGATACGGCGCGTGACGCCCGGCGACGCGGGCACGCGACATCGGGTCGTCTGTCACGACAATGGCGTATCCTTTGCAGAGGACCCGCCTTGTTGCAGGCCGTTGCTGACCTGCCGGCGCAATCACGTGGCCGCCGGAGCTGGGAAGACCGCGATCGCCCGCCTCCGACTCACGGGCTTTGCCTATACCCCCCTGTAAGTCCGTCCGTTTCAGGCCGTCAGGCCGGCCATGCTCATGACGAGGCGGAATATCATGGCGACGAGCGCCAAGGCGGCCACGCTTGCCGTCCAGATGAGCACCAGCCAGCCGAGGCGGCGCAGCCAGATCCGCCGGGACGGGGACGTGTCCGCCGCCATCAATGATACCCCTCCCCCGGGCGGACCTTGCCGCGAAAGACGTAATAGGACCAGGCCGTATAGGCGAGTATGAAGGGGATGATGAACAGGGCGCCGACCAGCGCGAAGCCCATGCTCTGAACCGGGGCCGCCGCGTCCCAGATCGAGATCGCCGGCGGCACGATGTTCGGCCACAGGCTGATGGCCAGGCCGCTATAGCCGAGGAACAGCACGAAAAGCGCCAGGATGAAGGGCGGGGCATGGCTCTCGCGCCCGAGGGTACGCAAGAGCGCCCAGCCCGCCAGAAGCACGAGGACGGGCACCGGTGCGAAGAACAGCAGATTGGGCAAGGCGAACCAGCGGACAGCGACCGCCGGATGGGCATAGGGCGTCCAGAGGCTGACGACGGCGATCGCCGCCAGCAGCGCGACCGTGACCTGCCGTCCGAGCGCACGCATCCGGCCCTGAAGCCTTCCCTCCGTCTTCATGATCAGCCAGGTCGCGCCCAGCAGGCCGTAGGCCGCGAGGAGGCCGATGCCCGTGAACAGGCTGAAGGGTGTGAGCCAGTCGAGCAATCCGCCCGCATAGGCCCCGTCCGCCACCGTGAAACCGTTGATGAAGGCGCCGAGCGCCACGCCCTGGGAGAAGGTCGCGACATAGGAACCCCAGGCGAACGCTTTGTCCCAGAAAGGCTTGTGCGCTTCGTCGGCCTTGAAGCGGAACTCGAAGGCCACCCCGCGCCAGATCAGCCCCGCGAGCATCGCGACGATCGGCAGATAGAGCGCCGTGAGAATGATCGAATAGGCCAGGGGAAAGGCCGCAAGCAAGGCGGCGCCGCCGAGCACGAGCCAGGTCTCGTTGCCGTCCCAGACCGGCGCCACCGTATTCACCATCGTGTCCCGGTCCGAACGGTCGCGGACGAAGGGGAACAGCAGGCCGATGCCCAGATCGAAGCCGTCCATGATCACATACATCATCAGGCCGAAACCGATGACGACGGCCCATAACAGCGGAAGATCGATGCCCATGCGCGTTCCTCCCTCAGCCGACGGCCGGATCGATGTCGTCGGGCGCGGCCGACAGCGGGCGGGCCGGACGGGCCGCCTGGCCCGGACCGGCGGCCGAGCCGCCATCCGGCCCCTCCTCGGGCCCCTTGGCGACGAGCTTGAGCATATAGCTGATCCCCGTCCCGAAGACGGCGCAATACATCACGACGAAAAGGGTCAATGTCGACGACAGCGCGAGTGCGGAATGGTTGGAGACCGCATGCTCGGTCCGCATCAGGCCATAAACGACCCAGGGCTGGCGTCCGATCTCGGTCGTGAGCCAGCCGGCCAGGATGGCGATCAGGCCTGCCGGCCCCATCAGCGTGGCGAAGCGCAGGAACAGCGGCGAGCCGTAGAGGTTGCCCCGCCATCGCAGCCACCCGCCCCACAATCCCAGCAGCAGCATCAGGAAGCCGAGGCCGACCATGATGCGGAAGGTCCAGAACAGGACGGTCGAGTTGGGACGGTCCGCGGGCGGAAAATCGGAGAGCCCGGCAAACTGGCCCTCGAGGCTGTGGGTCAGGATGAGACTGCCGAGGCGCGGGATCTCGATCGCGTAGCGGGTGGTCTGCGCGGCCATGTCGGGCCAGCCGAACAGGATCAGGGGCACGCCCTCTCCCGGCTCGTTGCGCCAATGCCCCTCCATCGCCGCGATCTTGGCGGGCTGATATTCGAGCGTGTTGAGGCCATGGGCGTCGCCGACCGCGATCTGGATCGGCGCGACGATGAGCACCATCCAGAGCGCCATGGAGAACATGGTGCGTATCGGCGGCGTCGCGCGACCCCGCAGGAGCTGCCAGGCTCCCGACGCCCCCACGAACAGCGCCGTGGCCAGGTAGGCTGCGATCGTCATGTGGACGAGCCGGTAGGGGAAGGAGGGATTGAAGATGACCTTCAGCCAATCGACCGGCACCACCCGCCCGTTGACGACCTCGAAGCCTTGCGGCGTCTGCATCCAGCTGTTCGAGGCGAGAATCCAAGTGGCGGAGATCAGGGTCCCGATCGCCACCATCACCGTCGCGAAGAAGTGGAGCCCCGGGCCGACCTTGTTCCAGCCGAACAGCATGACGCCCAGGAAACCTGCCTCCAGGAAGAAGGCCGTCAGGACCTCATAGGCGAGCAGAGGACCGGTGATGCTTCCCGCGAATGCCGAGAAATAGCTCCAGTTCGTGCCGAACTGATAGGCCATCACCAATCCGGACACCACGCCCATCGCAAAGTTCACCGCGAAGACCTTCGACCAGAAATGATAGAGCTGGCGATAGGCGGCGTCCCGCTGCCAAAGCCAGAGGGCTTCGAGCACGGCGAGATAGCTGGCGAGCCCGATGGTGATCGCCGGGAAGATGATGTGAAACGAGACCGTGAAGCCGAATTGGATGCGCGCCAGTTCAAGCGCCGTCAGGCCGAACATGTTGCCTCCTGTATGGCCCGCCCGGACCATGGCCCGGGACGGCCCGAGGCCATGGTGCGAGCAACCACGCGGCTGAGCCGGGTGCCGTCAGGCGTCGCCCGATCCCGGATCGGCGCGATGCCCGAGCCGGGCAGGCGCGGAAAAGATCGCCATCGGCCGTATCGCCTCATCCGCCCAGTCTTCATCAACCCGACATTCCCTTGCGAACGCCATCCTTCCGAGACGACTAGGCGAGGAAGAGGGCGCTTTGACCTGGGCATTTTGCCCTGGGATATTTCGTCCGAGGACGGAATGTCCTGAACCTACGCGCTTGATCGGACGAATGCGAGTGACGAAAGCTTCTTGCGCGAAGCCGTGGCATGCGAGGGGCAGAACGCAAGTCGCGCACTCATGGCGTTTCTGTCCGCAGATCCTGGCTTCAACGCGCTTCATCAGCCGAGGAGTCGATGGGCTTGCGCGGAGAACGATCCAATATTCCGAGAATGGCGCGTGCGCGCGCTCTTACCGGCGCGTCGACCATCGCTCCGTCAACGACAGAAGCCCCGTCGGCATTGTCGAGCATCTTTCTCGCCCATTCGATTTCCGCGGCCGTGGGCGAAAAGCCGCTGAAGACGCCGGCGATCTGGACGGGATGGATGCAGAGCTTGCCTCCGAAGCCGAGTTCCCGGGCGTGACGAGCGTCGTCCTCCACCAGGGCGATATCGGTCAGGCTGGTCGTGACCCCGTCGAGCGGCGCCGGAAGACCGGCAAGGCGCGATGCCAGCACGATCTCGCTGCGCGCTGCGAGCAGAGCCTGCCTCGTATGCTGGCAGCCGACATCGGCGCAGAAGTCGATCGAACCGAAAGCGAGGCGCACGACGCCGGGCGTCGCGGCAATCTCCCTGGCCGTCGCCAGACCGCGCGCCGTCTCGATGAGGGCGATCACCGCCTGGCGACCGGCGACGCGCCGGAGAGCGGGCCCCGCCTCCGCCTTGGGCAGGACGAGGCCGGCCAGGGGAAGAGCGGCGATGGCCTCGATATCGGCGTCGTGCCAGACGGTGCCGTCGGCATTGACGCGGACATATACCGGCATGTCGGTGAAGCCGGCCTCCAGCCCCTCCCGGGCGGCGGTCTTGTCTCCCGCCGGCACCGCATCCTCCAGATCGATGAAGACGGCATCGGCTCCGGAGGCCGCCGCCTTGACGAAGCGCTCGCGGCGATTTGCCGGCACGAACAAGGGCGCGACGAAAGCGTGCCCCTCGGAGGCTCTGGTCATCCTGTGACTCTATCCTTGTCGAACGAACCGAACGGCTCGGCAGCCGGTTCCAACAGGAACTCCTGCCGGATCGACCTGCTATGCTCCCCGATCGCCGGTACGGCGCGCCGGCGCTCCCTTTGAGGCACCTTCCGAACCGGCGGTGCGGCTATCGAGGCCGGGCCGTTCGGCGTCTCCACGTCAATACGCCGCAGCGCCGGGTGAACCGCAAGGTCCGCGATGCCGTTGACATAGCCATAGGCGGTGCCGCCGGCCCGAAGCTTCGCGGCAGCCTCATCCCGGGAGAACTTCTTGAAGGCCTGCGCGACCAATCCGTCCACCACGCCGCGATTGGCGACCCGTTCGGTGTTGGAGCGGAATCCCTCACGGAGCGGCAGATCGGGCTGTTCCAGGAAATCGGTGCAGAAGGCAACCCACTCCCTCTCGTTCTGGATCGAGATCAGGATCAGGCAGTCGTCCAGCGTGCTAAAGGCGCCGTAGGGGCTTATCGAGGGATGATTGAGACCGACGCGCTCCGGCGCCTTGCCCGTGCCCTCGTAATGCAGGAGCGGCACGTTCATCCAATCGGCCATGCCGTCGAACAGGCTGACGGCCAGCCCCTTGCCCTTCCCGGTCCTGAACCGCTCGTAGAGGGCTTCCAGAATCCCCGCATGCGCCGCCATCCCGCAGGCGATGTCGCAGACCGACACGCCCACCCGGCCCGGCCCGGCCGGATGACCGGTGATCATGGCCAAGCCGCTCTCGGCCTGGACCAGCAGGTCATAGGCCTTCATGTTGATGTATTCGGGCGTATCGCCATATCCGGAAATATCGACGGTGATCAGGCGCGGATAGCGCTCCCGCAATTGGGCGGATCCGAAGCCGGCCCGCTCGGCCGCACCCGGCGCGAGGTTCTGGATGAAGACGTCGGCACGCTCCAGAATGGCGTGAAGCAGCGCCCGATCCTCCGCGTTCTTGATATCGGCGACAAGACTCTCCTTGCCGTGGTTGAGCCAAACGAAATAGCTCGATTGGCCGTTCACCACGCCATCATAGCCGCGGGCGAAATCCCCCTCCTCGCGTTCAATCTTGATGACACGAGCGCCTCCTTCAGCCAAGCGACAACTACAATAGGGAGCAGCAACCGCCTGTTCCAAAGAAAGAACGACTATGCCGTCAAGGGCGCCTTCCATATAGGCCTCCGACCTCAAAACTCTCAGGATTCTTCGAGAAACCAAACCGTATAAACGATGGCATCTCCACGTTATATTTCACATTTATACATACTGTGATCCTCAACAACACTTGCCGATTCGGCAAATCTATATTCTTGCAAAAACACAAGACACGATCGACACGGAATCTATTCGGCAGCATGGGGAATCTGCGATCGCCCCCTGATCATGTCGGACGCCTTCTCGGCAATCATCATGGTGGAGGCGTAGGTGTTGGCGGAGGGCATGCTGGGCATGATCGAGGCGTCGACCACCCGGATCCCCTGCAGGCCGCGAATGCGCAATTGCTCGTCGACGACGGAGGTCGGATCCGATTCCGGCCCCATGCGCGCGGTGCCGATCAGATGCCAGACGCTCGCCCCGAACTGGCGGGCCCAGGCCAGGATGTCGTCATAGGATTCGACGTCCTTGCCGGGCAGCGTCTCCCGGTCGACATAGCGCGCGAGTTCCGGCGTCTCCAGGAGCCGCCGCGCCAGCCGGATGCCGTTGACCATCGCCCGCTGGTCGACGGGATGCTTGAGGTAGTTGGGCTGGATCACCGGATCGACGAACGGATCGGCCGATGTCGCACGCACATAGCCGGTGCTTTCCGGCCGGTGCTGCCACACCCCGCAACTCATGCCTGGGAAATCGTCGAGCAGGCTGACGAAGCCCGCCTTGTAGCTCGCGGGGGTGAAGACGACCTGGAGGTCGGCGCCGCTCATCTCCGGTTCCGATTTCCAGAAGCAATGCACGAGGGAAGGGCTGAGGGCGAGCACGCTCGGCCGCCCCAGGGCCCAGCGGGCGACCTGGCCGAGCAAGGCCGGGCCACGCGTCAACTCGTTCATCGTCTTGCTGTTCTTGGCGCGGGCGACGACGCGCACCGAACAATGATCGCGGAAATTCTCGCCGACGCCGGGCAAATCGTGCAGGACGGGAACGCCGAGATCCCGAAGCAGGGCCCCCGGCCCGACGCCCGAGATCTGCAGCAGGCGCGGTGTGTTGAGGGTGCCGCCCGAGACGATCACTTCCCGCCGGGCCTTCACGACATGGCTTACCGAACGGTTCCTGTCATCGACGTAGCGCACGCCGACCGCGCGCCTGCCCTCGAAGAGGATGGCGGAGGCGCGGGCATTGGTGCGCAGATCGATACGGCCGGTCCGCTTCCTGGCCGGCAGCAGATACATGCGCGCGGCGCTGCGGCGCAGGCCCTTGTGGATGGCGCGCTGGAAATAGCCGACCCCGACCTGCTCGGCGCCGTTGTAGTCGGGATTGCGCGGGATGCCCATGCCGACGGCGCCGTCGATGAAGGCCTCGCAGATGGGATGGATCCAGTCGAGATCGGAGACGGGAATCGCCCCCTCCCGGCCGCGATAGGCATCGTTCCCGCCGGCAAGGCGGCGTTCGAAGCGCTTGAAGTAGGGCAGCACGTCGGCATAGCCCCAGCCGTGATTGCCGCGCTGCGCCCATGAGTCGAAATCGGCCGCCTGGCCGCGATTGATCACCATGCCGTTGATCGAGCTCGACCCGCCGACGGTGCGGCCGATCGGCATGGCGACCGAGCGGCCGTTCACCGTGTCGCTCGGCTCGGTCTTGAACTGCCATGTATAGGCCGGATTGAACATGATCTTGATGAAGCCGGCCGGCAGATGGATGTAGGGGTGGTGGTCCGGCGGTCCCGCTTCGAGCGCACAGACCGTCACGCCGGGATCTTCGGCCAGGCGGGCCGCGACGATGGAGCCGGCGGCTCCGGTTCCGATGACGACATAGTCGAACTCGTCGACGGTTTCGGCGGAGGGTCCGCGAGACATGGTCAATTCCTTTCGAGCGGAGACGCTGCGATCAACGGCTCCGGGCCGATGGTGGTGGCAGGAACTCGGGTATGGCGGTCAGGCGGCGCTGCGGGCGTCGACGGCGCTCTGTTGGCCATGGCCGAGGGTGATCTCGATCACGCGCAGGCCCTTGTCGCTCAACCGCGAGGGAAAGGTGTCCTTGAGGCGTTCCTCGTGCACGGGGATGACGCGGCGCGTTTCCCCGCCCACCCGGCCGATCATTTCATGCGTGGTCAAAAGCAGGTTGGTCTGGCTGCCATAGGCGAGGCCCACCGGCACATAGTGCGGATTCTGCGGATCCGGCCCCGACAGATTGTCGAACTGGTAGACGAGGTCGCCGGCCAGGATCCAGCCATCGCCGGTCTCCGGCTTGCCGTCGTTGCGCACCAGCACATATTGGCTGCCGGCCGTATGGGTGTCGTAGGCCGGGAACAGATCGATGCCGGGGATGACATTCTCGCGGACGCCGTCGATGGATACCAGCCGGCCCTGGCGGGCGAGGTCGACGGCGCGGATGATGTCGCCGGGATCGGTGGCGCCCATCAGCCACTGGAAGCGGCTGTCCAGCGACATGATCCAGACCCACTTGGCCAGTTCCTTCTCCTGCAGGTAGAACCTGGCGTTGGGAAACAGATCCGTGCCGCCCATATGGTCGAAATGGGCATGGGTGATGAAGACGTCCGTGACCTCTTCCGGCGTCACGCCGCATTCCCCGAGAACGTCGCGCGCCGTGTGCCAGTTCTCGACGCCGAAGCGGTCGTTGAGCTCCTTGGCATAGTCGATGTTGTTGTAGCCCACATCCACCATGGCCACCCTGCCCTTGCCCTTGATGAGCACATAGCAATAGGAGAGCTTGATATTTCCCTGGTTGTGGGCGCCGTAGACCACACCGCTCTTGGGGAAGTTGGAAGAATAGGCGTATTCGAGCACCCAGATGGAATAGTCGGCCATGGGAATTCCTCTCCTTGAATCGTAGCGCTTCAGCTTTTGATCTTGAGATCTATTTTTTCGGTGCGTGAACGGCGCAGCAGGCCTGGTCGAAATCCACGATCTCGAAGCCGGGCAGCGTGGCGGACGTCCACTGCAGTTCCTGCCAGGCGTCCTTCAACAGCGCCAGCGGCAGGCTGATATCCTCACGCCCGCTTCGGCCGGCATCGCGGGTAGCCGCGACGGCCTGGGTGACCTGCCGGACGGCACGCAGCAGGTGGCGATGATGGTGGCGCGCACGCGGCGGCGGCTGGCAGGAACGCACCTGGTCGCTCGCCTCCTCGACGGCGAGCGCCGCCAGTTCCAGCATCGGATGGCCGGGATCGGCCCCGCGGCCGCCTGCCGCCGCCAGCACCAGCATCGGATGGCCGGGATCGGCCCCGCGGCCGCCTGCCGCCGCCAGCACCAGCACGCCGGCCAGTTGCGCCGCAGCGCGGCGGACCGCACCGAAGGCCGGCCGTGTTTCGAGCACATAGCGTGTCGTACGGTCATCGAGCGTATCGGCGACAACGGCGATGTCGAAGCGCTCCTCGGGCGGAGCGTCGGCGACGAACTCGGCCCGGGGCGGCTCCCGGATAAGGGTGTTCAGCAGCATCGCGTTCCTCCCGCGCATGATGAGACGGAAGCGGTGGGGTCCGCTCCAGCCCCTTTTTTACGTTGCTCCATCCCGTTCCCACGACTGAAGCGGGATCAGCCGTGGTCGATGACGATCGTCTTGGTCGTGCAGAACTCGTGCACGGCGGCGAAGCCCTTCTCGCGCCCGTGGCCGCTCTTCTTCACGCCGCCGAACGGCAGTTCGACGCCGCCGCCCGCGCCGTAATTGTTGATGAAGACCTGGCCGCACTGCATGGCGCGCGCCACGCGCATCTGGCGGCCGCCGTCGCGCGTCCACACGCTGGCGATGAGGCCGAAATCCGTGCCGTTGGCGAGGCGGATGGCGTCGGCCTCGTCGTCAAAGGGAATGACGGACAGAACGGGGCCGAACACCTCGTCCCGAGCCAGGGAATTGGTGCGCGGCACCGGGCCGTAGAGGCGGGGAACGACGTAGTAGCCGTCCTTGGGCAGGTTCGGCGCGAGGCTGCCCTGCGCCAGGCAGGGCACGCCTTCGGCTTGCGCCCGGGCGATGAAGCCCTCGACCCTTGCGCGCTGGCCGGCGCTGATCAGGGCGCCGCAATCCAGGTCCATCTCGTGGCTGCCGACGCGGATCTTCGAGAAGGCTTCGGCGAGGTCCGAGGCGAACCTGTCGTAGACCGAGCTCTCGATCAGCACGCGGCTTCCCGCCGAGCAGGTCTGGCCGCCATTCTGGACGATCGCCTTGACGATGGTGGGCATCGCCTTGGCGAAATCGGCGTCGGAGAACAGGATCTGCGGCGATTTTCCGCCGAGTTCGAGCACGCAGCCGATATGGTTTTCGGCTGCGGCCTTCTGCACCAGCGTGCCGACCTCGGGCGAACCGGTGAAGGACAGGAAATTGATGCCGGGATGGGCCGCCAGCGCCGCGCCGGCCTCTTCGCCCCGGCCCGGCACGACATTGATCGCGCCGTCGGGAATGCCGACCTCCGCCGCGAGTTCGGTCAGGCGCAGGATGCTGAGGCAGGCTTCTTCCGCCGGCTTGAGCACGACGGTGTTGCCCGCCGCCAGCGAAGGCGCCAAGGAGCGGCCGAACATCTGCGCCGGATAATTCCAGGGCAGGATGTGGCCGGTGACGCCGTAGGGCTCCTTCACCACGGTGACGAAATAAGACGGGCTGTAGGGGATGACCTCGCCATGGACCTTGTCGGCCGCCGCGCCGTAGAACTCGAAATAGCGCGCCACGGCGGCGATATCGGCCCGAGCCTGGCTCATCGGCTTGCCGGTGTCCATGGCCTCGATGAGGGTGAGCTCGTCGGAAGCCTCCTCGATGCGCCGCCCCAGTCTCTGCAGCAGCCGGCCGCGATCGGCAGGCGCCATCCGTCCCCAGGCGCCCTCGAACGCCGCACGGGCGGCCTTCACCGCGCGGTCGATATCACCGGCGGTGCCGCAGGCGATCCGGGCGAAGGCCTCGCCGGTGCTCGGGGCGAAGACCGGCATGGTCTCGCCCGTCTCGCCCTTGGTGGGGCGCCCCCCGATGAAGAGCTCCGGAAAGGAATAGGTCATCATGATTTCTCCAGGAACAAACGGATTTCAAAAGCCGAGATAGGCGCGCTGGACGTGGCCGTTCATGGCGATGTCGCGGGAGGCCCCCTCCAGCACGATGCGTCCCTGCTCCATGACATAGGCCCGATCGGAGATCTGGAGTGCGGTCTTGGCGTTCTGCTCCACCATCAGCACCGTCAGGCCATTGTCGACGAGATGGCGGATGGTGGCGAAGACCTGCTGGACGATCTTCGGGGCGAGGCCGGAGGACGGCTCGTCGAACAGGCAGATCCTGGGCTTGGTCAGCAGCGCCTGCGCCATCGACAGCATCTGGCGCTCGCCGCCGCTGAGACGCCCTGCGCTCTGGCCGCGCTTGGCGGCGAGATTGGGGAAGAGCTCGAAGATCTCCGCGCCCGGCAGGCCCCCGCCGACGGCGAGGTTCTCGTCGACCGTCATGGTCTCGAAGATCGGATGGTTCTGCGGCGCCAGAGCCACGCCGGCCCTGACCGCGCGGTGGGGCGGCAAAGCGGTGATATCCCGCCCCTCCAGCAGCACCTTGCCCGACACCGGCGCGAACAATCCCGAGATGATGCCCAGAAGCGTGGTCTTGCCGGCGCCGTTGGCGCCGAGGATCGACACGAACTCGCCCTGCCTCACCTCGAGGGAGACTCCCGACAGCTTCAGGCCGCCGCCGAAACGGCTCGACACGTTCTGAACGGAAAGGATGGTGCTCATGATCCGAGATACGCCTGTATGACTTCAGGATTCCTGGAAACCGTCTCCGGGTCGCCTTCGGCGATGACCTGGCCGTGATCCAGCACGACGAGATGGGTGCAGAGCTCCATGACCACGCTCAATTTGTGCTCGATCAGCAGCAGCGTGCAGCCGAGCTGGCGGTGGATCTCGCGGATCTGTTCCTTCACCACCTGAGTCTCCGTGTCGTCGAGGCCGGCAAGGGGCTCGTCGAGCAGCAGGATCTGCGGACGGCTGGCGATGGCCATAGCGATGGTGAGCCGGCGCCGCTCGAAATGCGACAGGACCGAGGCCCGGACATGCAGCAGGTCGCGCAGCTGCGTGATGGCGAGCACCCAGTCGACATAAGCGGGGTCGGCCTTGCGGCCGCTCAGTTCGGCGGCCAGATGCACGCTCTCCTCCACGCTGCGGGACGACAGGACACGCGGAAGCTGGAACGTGCGGGCGATGCCGAGCCGGGCCATCCGGGCCGGTCTCGGCGTCACCGCCTGGCCGCTCACCTCGATCCGCCCCGACGTCAGCGGGGCGTTGCCGGTGATGACGTTGAACAGCGTCGTCTTGCCGGCGCCGTTCGGCCCGATCAGGCCGAGCAACTCGCCGCCGCGCACCGAAAAACCGACGCCGTGGAGGACCTGATTATCGCCGAAAGCACATTTGACGCCGTCGAGGGACAGGGTGCCGGCCCTGCCGTTGGCTGCGACCCGGGCCGGGAGCGCAACCGCGCCCTGGCGCGCCTCCGCCGCCGCCCCCTCAGCGAGGGCCGCACGCCCGGCCGGCAGGAACGCCCCCACCAGCATGCTCGCCGCCCGGCCCACCAGCGGCAGCAGACCCTGGCGGAACAGGAAGACATAGCCGAGCAGGAACAGGCCGTAGAGCACCATCGACCATTGCGCGCTCGCCCGGAGAAGTTCGGGGATCAGCGTCAGGATGACGGCGCCCAGCGTGGGGCCCAGCAAGGTCTGCGAGCCGCCCGCCATCACCATCACGAGCACGAAGACCGAAACGGAAGGCGCGATGTCGGAGGGCGAGATGCCGCCGATGAAATGGGCGTTCAGGCTGCCGGCGATGCCGGCGACGAAGCTCGATATCGCGAAGGCGGCCAGGCGATAGAGGGTGGCGGGAATGCCGAGCGAGCCGGCCACCACCTCGTCCTCCCCCAGCACGCTGAGGCCTCGGCCGAAGCGGGAGCCGATCGTGCACAGGTAATAGATCCCCAGCGCCAGGGCGAGAAAGACCAGCGCCGCATAATAGTAGAGCTGCGGATCGGAGAAATCATAGTCGCCGATGGTCGGCGTCGGCAGCCCGAACATCCCCGACAGGCCGCCGGTCACCCCGCGCCAGGCCGCCAGCACCACGATGGCGATCTGGCTGAAGGTGAAGGTGGCGATGGCGAAGTAGAAGCCCTGGAGGCGAAGGCTGGTGAGACCGAGCAGGACGCCGAAGCCCGCGGCGACGATGCCGGCGGCGCCGAGCGCCGGCCAATAGGCCCAGTCGTGCTGCATCATCAGGATGCCGGAGACATAGCCGCCTATGCCGCCGAAGGTAGCCTGGGCCAGAGGCAGGCGGCCCGAGCGCACGACGATGGCCAGGCCCGTCGCCAGGATCGCATTGATCGCCATCGTCACGAGGACGTTGAGATCGTAGATCGAGGAAAGCACCTGCGGCGCGCCCACGGCGCAGGCCAGCACGAGGACATAGCCGATCCAGCGCAGGACCCGCAGCGCGGCCCGGTTTTCCGGCGCCGGCATGGTCCTCGCCCGAGAAGCGGCTTCGGGAGAGGACGGGACGCCGCCGATCGCGGACGTCATGCTCAGATTGGATGACGGCATGTTCACGCCAGGCGCCCCTTCTTGCCGAACAGGCCCTGGGGCCGGAAGATCAATGTCAGGATCAGCACGAGCAGCGGGAAGATCGGCGCGATCGTGCTCACGGTGTAGCCGAAGGCCAGGGTGGTCACGACGCCGAGAATGGTTCCGGCCACCAGGCAGCCGCCGATGCTGCCGAGGCCGCCGAGGATGACCACGGCGAAGGCGGTGTAGAGGGCGCTGTCGTCGACGGCGGGGGAGAGGCTGAAGACCGGCACCAGGAAGACGCAGGCGACCGCCGATATGCCCGTGCCCAGGCCGAACACCACCCAGTAATAGGAGCGCGTGTTGATGCCGAGCAGGGCCGCCCGGCGCGCATTGTCCGACACCGCCCGCGCCGCCCTGCCCCACGCCGTCCGGGAGACCAGGAGATAGACGAGGCCGATGAGGACGAGGCTGGCGATGCCGGCCCACAGCCGCGCGGCGGGAATGATGAAGGACGCGATTTCGATGGAAGGCTGCACGTTGTCGCCGATGAAGCGCGTCTGCGAGCCCCAGGCCAGGACGGCGCCGCCGCGGATGACCAAGGCGAGGCCGAGGCCGAAGATGAGGGTGGCGTCCTCATTGTGGCGCAGGCGCTGGAAGCCGACGATCTCGACGAGCACGCCCGCTCCGAACATCACGACGAAGGCGATGGCGATCACGGCGACGAGCGGCGCATGGAGGAGCACCGAGGCCCAATAGGCCACGTAGCCACCGAGCATATACAGGGCGCCATAGGCAAAATTGGCGGTTTTCATGATGCCGAACACCATGCTGAGCCCGATCGACATCAGGGCGAACATGGCGCCGAGCAGCGCACCGTTTATCAATTGCTGGACGAGCAGATGCATCGCACACTCTCGCAATGATGGGGAGCCGACCGCCCGCCAGGCAAGGAGCCCGGGAGCGGCCGGTCGGGGATCCGGCGCCCGCCGACGCCTCGGCGGCGACAGGCGCCTGGTTCGGGAGAGGGGGTGGCCGCCGGCCTCAGAGCTCGACCGGCGTAACGGATTCCCCTGCTTCCTTGCGCATCTGGTTGACCTCATCCAGGGTCGGATTCCAGTTGACGCTGTCGTCCTTGGGATCGGCGGTGTAGCCGGCCCAGTTCTGCGGCATCCAGCCTGGATGGCCCCGATACATCGCCCCTTCGACCGGCACGAGGTTGCTTTCCTTCATCGGGTCGGCCTTGGCGTTGAAGCGCGACAGCCACAGCGGGATCTTGAGGAAGACGCCCTTGTCCTTGGTCATGATGGCGCCCTGCGGGCGGATCATCAGCTCGCTCGCCCGCTTGGTGGCGACCGTCGGAATGGCCTTCATCACCTCGCGGGGATCGAGCGAATTGGCTTCCTCCATCGCCCAGCACACGATCTTGGTGGGATCGTAGCCGTGCCAGAACCAGTTGTTCAGCCAGAGGCCGGTATCGGCGTGCAGCTTGTTGACGAGCTGGGTGTGCTTGTCGTCCCACATCACATAGGGGCGCGAGCCCTGATAGACGGTGCCGTCGACGTTCTGGGCGCCGCCGGCTTCCTGGAAGGTCTCGGGTCCCCAGGCTCCCTCGGCCATCAGGGGGATGCTCGGCAGGCCGCCATTGCGCGCCTGCAGCGCCACGGCCGAGGCCGGACCGTCGCCCATGATGATGTAGAGAAGCTCGGTCTGCGAGGCGACCATCTGGGAGATCTGCGCCGAGAAGTCGGTCTGCGAGGCCTCCAGATAGGCGCGGTGGACGATCTGTCCGCCCATCTGCTGGAAGGTCTTGGCGAAGGACAGATGGAAGTCCGTGCCCCAGGTGTTGGTGAGCTCGATGCTGGCGACCTTGCGGACCTTGAGCACGTCATAGGCGTAGTGGGCGAGATAGGGCGCCGTGGCCTGGGCGAGGGCGAATTCGAAGAAGCGCAGGGCGTTCCGGGTCAGGCACATGTCCTTGCCGGTGATGCCTTCGATCATCATGGCGTTGTTCCGGACATTGATGCCCTGCACCGCGGCCGGCGCCTCCACCGAGACATAGCCGGCGGTATAATGCACGCCGTCCGCCGCCATCTTCTTGAAGGCGGAGAGACCGCCGGCGGCCGAATACATCTCGTCGCCGACGACGTTGGTCACCTCATAGCTGGTGCCGCCGACCTTCACGCCGCCGGCGGCGTTGATCTCGTCGATGGCATATTGAATGGAATGGATCCAGGGCTGGCTGACCACCGTGAAGCCGCCCGACAGCGGCAGGATGGTGCCGATGGAGATCTTGCCGTCCTTGGCGAAGTTGCTGGTGTCGACGGCCGCGTGCGCCATCCGTCCTCCCAGCGCCGTGGACAGCAGCATGGTGCCCGCGGCTCCCGAAGCGCGGAACATCTCGCGCCTCGTCATTTGCTTGAAATTGATCGTCACGGTCGTTTCTCCTCCCAATAACGCCTTGCGAAGGCGGCTTTTTATGAACTTCAGTCCCGCCGGGCGGCGCGCCCGCCCAGCGGCGTCGCTGCGCGGGCTCTCAGGGCCGCCCGACGGGCGGCGACAGTCCCGGCGGCGCACCGGCTGCCAGGCATCGTGCGGCATCGAGCGCGGTGCGGACCCTGCCCCCGGCGCTGGCGCCGGTGATCCCAGCCGCATCGGATGCGATCGGCACGAACGCGGCCAGGTCGATTCCCGTCGCCACCTGCATGCGCTCGAACATCCAGACGAGGTCTTCGGTCGCCGTATTCCCCGTGGCGCCCGGCGCGAAGGGACATCCGCCCAGCCCGCCGAACGCGCCATCCACCACACGCACCCCGGCGACATAGGCCGCATAGCTGTTGGCGCAGCCCAGGCCATAGGTGTCGTGCCCATGGAAGGCCCAGCGGCTCACATCCGGGAAGCGGGTGGCGACCTCGGTGAACAGCTCCCGGACGCGGGCGGGATCGGCCCTCCCCGTGGTATCGCAGAGGCAGACCTCGACATCCTGCCGAACCGCCACGAGGGCCTGCAGCGTGCCGAGAACGGCGTCCCGCGCCACCTGCCCGGTGAAGGGACAGTCGAAAGCCGTGGCCAGATTGACGCGCAGGCCGATACCCCGATCGAGCCCGCTCGCGAAGGCGCTGTAGTCGTCGATCGATTCGGCCACGGTGCGGCGGACATTGCTGAGATTATGGGCCTGGGAAACCGACAGCACATAGGCGATCGCCGTCGCGCCGGCGGCGACCGCCTGCCGGCCGCGGCGAGCCGTGGGGACCAGCACCTGCGCGGTCAGGCCATCGATCTTCAAGGCCGCGGCCAGGACCTCGCCCGCATCGCGCAGCTGCGGTATCGCCGCTTCGCTCGCAAAAGAGGTGATCTCGATGCGACGCACCCCCGCGGCCGCAACGCGCTGCACGAAATCGATCTTGCGCTCCGTCGGGATCCACGGGCCGATCGGCTGAAAACCGTCGCGGGGCCCGACCTCGACGATCTCGACACCGCTGTCCGGAAGCCGGGGAGCGAAAGCTGCATGCGGGCCATCCATCAGAAAGCGCCCTCCCCGCGGAGTTGTGCGATATCGGCGGGCGCCATGCCCAGGAGTTCCGTCAGGACCTCGTCGGTGTGGTGTCCGACATCCGGGCCGGCCCAACGGATGGCCTGTTCCCGGCCCATGACGCGGGGCACGATGCCCGGATGCAGGACCGGCCCGATCAGCGGGTCGTCGATGTCGCGCACCATGCCGCGAAACAGGAACTGCTCGTCCCGCGCGCAATCCTCGATGGTGTAGGCCCGCGTCGCGGGAATGTCGGCCGCCGCCAGCAGCGTTTCGAGATCGGAAGCTTCGAGCGTCGCCGTCCACGCGGAAATGATGGCATCGAGTTCCACGACATGGGCGACCCGCGCCGGGTTGTCCGCGAACCGGGCGTCCTGCGGCAGTTCGCGCCGTCCCATCACGCCGCAAAGCTTCCTGAAGAGCGCATCGGAATTGGCGGCCACGATCATCCAGGATCCGTCGGCGGCCTGATAGGCATTGGTCGGCGCCGCGGTAGGGATGCGCCCGCCGCTCGGCTGGCGCACGATGCCGAGGGCGCCATATTCCGGCAGCGCCCCCTCCAGCATGCTGAAAACCGAATCGGCCAGGGCGATATCGAGGGAAGCCGGCCTGGCCCGGGGCGCCGCCGCCCGCTTCAGAAGGCCGGACACCACGCCGAAGGCGGCATAGAGGCCGGCGATGGAATCGCCGATGCTGACGCCGACCCGGACGGGAGGCTGGTCGGTCTCGCCGGCGGGATGGTTGGTGAGATAGCGCAGCCCCCCGACGGCCTCGCCGATCACGCCGAAAGCGGCCCTGTCCCTCTGCGGGCCGTCCTGGCCGTAGCCGGAAATATGCGCGATGACGAGATCGGGCCGGACGGAGCGCAGGGTCTCGTCGTCGAGGCCGAGACGCGCCAGATGGCCCGGACGAAAATTCTCGACGAGGGCATCGCACTCCCGCACGAGGTCGAGCACGATCTGCCGTGCCGCCGGATGCTTCAGGTTCAGGCCGATGCAGCGCTTGTTGCGGCCGTGGACGGACCACCACACCGAATGGCCGTCCTTGCCGGCTCCCCATTGGCGAACCGGATCCCCCTTGATCGGCGGCTCGATCTTGATGACATCGGCGCCGAGATCGGCAAGCAATCTGGAACAGAAAGGCGCGGCAACGAAATGGCCGATCTCGAGCACGCGTATTCCGGCCAGAAGATCCGCATCGCTATCCACGATGCCAGGCCGGCTATACATGTCCTGATCGATCTGCCCGGCAGCATCCGCTGACATTCTACGTTTCCCAACCACAAGCGCCGTGTTCTGCACCACGGCTTGCGGTCACGTTAGAACGAGAGTTTCGTTTGCCGCCAAACCTCATTTGGCAAGGCAGGTTTCACGATCTGGACGAAACCTCCTTTCGCAAGAGATGCGAGACCAGCAGCCGCCCGGCGCTCGAAAGCGTCTGCATGTCCCGGATGCAGATCGACAGCGGCCGGTCCGCCCAGGGTTCGGCCAGGGGCTTTGCGACCAGGCCGGCGGTGTCGCTGTAGGGCGTCACGCCGCCTTCCGGCAGGATGCCGACGCCGAAGCCCGCCTGGATCATGCGGCGCACGCCATCGAAACTCGCGACATTGACGCGCTCCTTCAGCGTCATGCCCAGCATGGCCGCCTCGCGCCTGAAGATGTTCTGCAGGGCCATGCTGGTGGACAGGCCGACGAAGGAATCCTCGACGAGATCGCGGAAGCGCAGGCTCCCCTCCTTCTTGACCAGCCGGTGGTCGCAGGGCAGCACCGCGACGAGATGGTCCGTGCGCCAATGCAGCAATTGCAGGTTGGGCGCATGCATGGTGGCGGAGACGAGGCCGATCTCCGCCGTTCCGATCTGGACGGAGTGGATGATGTCGGCGCTGATGCGTTCCTCGATATAGAGGTCGATGTCGGGATGGCTCTTCTGGAAGCTCGCCAGTTCCTCGGGGAAGGAGCCGGCCAGCACCGACAGATTGGCCTGCAGACGGATCTGGCCGCGATGGCCGGCGGCAAACGCCTCCATGTCGACGATCGTATGCTCGAGCACCTCGAAAAGCGTATCGAGATGCCTCATCAGCGCCTCACCCGCCGCGGTGGGCTCGACCCCGCGATCGTGACGGCGCAGCAGGGCCGTGCCGATGCGCGCCTCCATTTCCGAGATCCTGCGGCTGATGGCCGACAGCGCCAGGCGCTCCCTTTCGGCGGCCCTGACGAGGCTGCGCTCTTCCACCGCCGCCTTGAAAACGCGCAAGGTCACGAGATCGAGGCCGAAGCTCGACCATGGCATATGCCGCAGTCCCTGATGTGGCGGCATTATCTTCCCCTTGAACGCATGGTGATGCAGCCTCCCACGTGCCCTGCCCGGTGAGGAAGCCTGCCGAAGCCCCACCGCGCGCCATCGGTCGGAGGCCGCGACATGTTCTGAGGGGACTGTGTGCGACGCCTGACCGGCTTTGTCCAGACATCGAGGCCCGATGCCCCCGCCCGTCCGGCTACACCGAAGCGGCTCTGCGCCTCCGCCGCCCGCCGGTTCGGAGGCGGCGTCGCGTCCAGCCCGGATCGCGCGATCGGGCGGCGACCTGTTCGCCGGCCATCACCGGGCTCGGCAACAAGCCACCGCGCGCACCATCCTCGATCCCTGGCGGGCGCCCGGCGAGATCCGCCATCGCCTCTCAGCCGATGAAGGAGGGAACGATATCTCCGATACGGGTTATGCCCCCGGCCAAGAAACGCGTCCAATCGACCGCCGATGCTCCGCGCCACCACGCGGCGTATCCGAATCCAACTTGTGGGCAGAGAGACATCCATGGGACGCGACGCCCTCGCGGGCCGCGCGAAAAGATCTTCGTCGCGGAATTCCCGCAAGAATCCGAAGGCGCGACAATTCCGCCACACCGAAATACGGCGAAATAGTGTTCGGCGGGCGGATAGAACACGAGCCGCGATGATGTTGCCGGACGGTCTTTGTCAACAAGAGGAGGAATGTCCACGGCCGAGCGACGATCCGAAATCGCTCGTGTTATTGCCTTCCACGAAAATGATCATCCTTTCACTCTACCCAAGGTTGTATAAATAGAAAGGAGCAATTTTATTGTACCACAACATTCGAAATAAAATCCCGTCGTCTCGCCAAAAAATACCGATCTATAACTCCGAAAGAAGTCCCACATCGGAAGCAACCACGTTCTCCGCCACATTTTTGGCGCATTCCAGCCCGTTATTCGGCGTTACTAGCACTGCAGGAAGATCACAAATTGAGGCATGCATTCGGAATGCTTGAACTCTGACCCATCTATCCGATAACCATTTTGAAACGCCGCCCCCTCTAGGAGTGACAACGTGGAGTTGACGCCTTGGTTTTCCCGATAAATCGTAAATGTGCCGGACTTCTATCTTCCTTGATCGCTTCCTCACTATTTTTTACGCTAAACGCTTCTGCACAAAATGACTTTAGTTTTCCAGTACATATCGGCGATAGCGTTGACAAGGTTAAGGCAGAACTTAATACTGATGTTAATCCAGAGCCATACCATAATCCGGTTAAATTGCCCGCCTACATTCCGGATCCCATGAGCGGGAAAACAGTAATAGATCTCAGAACAAAGGGAATTTCTATATTTTTTAGCAGCTACGGAACCGTAGAGGCGATTCGATTCGACGTACCATTTTCCGCCCCGATCCTCGGCGTTTACCTGGGAGAGAATTTAGACCAAGTCGTATCGAAGCTCGGGCCTCCTTTAAGACAAATTGGAATTAGTAAACACTACATCTCCTATATGTATGTTTTGAACGACCAATCATATATCCACTTCAATATGGTTGAACAGGCTGTCCAGAGCGTCGTATTGACAAAATAGTAAAATAAATATCTTGAGCAGGAGGGTCTCAAATTGGCTAATATTAGCAGCAGCAGGTTGACAAGCTCAAGCGGTAGCCAAGTAGCCGCCCCTCCGGACAACGACACTGACGCGAGAATAAGTACTAGCGGACCAAATATAGCACTCAACAATGGAAGCTCTGGCCTTGGAAAAGGAAGCTGGAGTTTTAACCTTCTCACCGGCGTTACGACTTTTTCAAATTTCTTTACGTCTGGGTCTTTTTCGTACGATTCCCGCACAATTACTGTAGGCAATACTACTCAGATCACTGACGCGGAGGGATTTACGACGACGATATCTCCTTCCGCAAGTGTGCCAAATGAGACCGTCACTACAATAGCTGATCCGAATGGCGCACCAATTGAAACAATCGTAAATGACCCCGATGTTGGTCAAATCAGCAGAACATATTATCCGGGATTTTTTACAGTAACGACCTTCAGCAATGGCGAGGTTTTTACGGTTGATCCTCCCTCTGACACGAGTACGGATATCGTTCCCGACTATCAAAATGGAACGGCTACCATCGTTATATCAAAAGATTTTGTGGAGATAAGTAGGAAGGTCGTACCCTTATCTGAAGCCGGCCTTCCCGCCGCCGGTCAGTGCTTTGCCGGTGGTACATTAATTCTACTTTCGGACGAAAGCCTTGTAGAGGTACAAGACATAGCTGTTGGTATGCGAGTGCTAAGTTTCTCAGATGAGGGATTTGGTCGTAGAAAACTAATCCCCAAAGCGGTATCTCGTATCTTTAGGGGGATCACACAGGAATGGCTGGTATTGTCGAATGGCACGGTGGTTACACCCAGTCATAATTTTCTAAATGAATTTGGAAAATTTGAGCAAATTGACAGTATTGTAGACCGGAGAGGTTTCGTAGTTACTGATTCCGGCCATCTGGAAGCGGTAACAGCGGTAAAGATTATATACTCTGAAGATACTCGCCGGCTTTTTGAGGAAGCCGAAGAATGCATTTACCCTACCACTGGAAGCTCTGCACTGGCGCCTCGCATCAAAAGAGGTTGGCGATCATATAATTTCGAGGTTAGTGAGTTTCATACGTATGTTGCTGGGGGCTTCAGGGTTCATAACGACTCCGTGTCCGACGCTCTCGGATACGAGTCTCAGTTGGGAAATGATCGATCTTTAGCGTCGGCGTACTCGGCTATGATGGCGGACACGAACGAGGAGGGACCGTCCGCCGCAAAAGTGGCGGCCTGGACGGCTGCCAATGCCGTTGATCCCGATAAGGATAGCGACCTGGCCGGCATTCCCGACAAGGCCGTCAGAGATATATTTGCCGCACAACAAGCTAATATCGCGGCTGGTCTCCCCGCGAATTATGGACTTGGTGTTTCCTCCAGTTTCGGCGGCACCATAGGCGCTATAACTGGCACATTCGTCGGGGGAATCGTCGGCGTAGCGGTCGGTGCAGTGGTGGGTGTCGCTGCCCTCGGGGTGACTGCTGTCGAGACCGCAGTTTCTGATATTGGCGAGGCTGCGGAGGGCGTGGGCGATGCCATCGGAGGCGCGGTATCCGCGATCGGTGGTGACATTGGTGGCGCCTTGGGAGCGATAGGCGGTGATATCGGCGGCGCAATTGGAGGCTTGGCAGCGGCGCTTGGCTTCGGATCCGATAACGGTAGCGGAGATTACGGCGGCGGCGACCCCGGCGATGGCAGCGACCCCGGCGACCCCGGCGATGGCAGCGACCCCGGCGACCCGGGCGGTGACGGACCGGTAATTTTGGACCTGGGTGGCAAAGGTCTGAAAATTAATCCCATCTCGTCATCAACAAAATTTGTCACCCTTAATGGTAATCCCTATCAATACAGGACCGCTTGGGCGGGCATCGGCAATGGCGTGCTCGTACTCGATTTCGATAACACCGGAACTATAGAACGGAAAAATCAGTATATTTTCACCGAATGGGATCCAAGCGCGACAAGCGATCTTCAGGCGCTCAAGGATGTCTTCGATACCAATCACGACGGCAAACTAGACGCCGGTGATGCCGACTGGGCCGACTTCAAGATCATGGTCAACGGTCAGCTCGAGAGTTTGTCTTCTCTTGGTATCCAGTCGATCGATCTTACTCCCACCGGCAGCGGCGAGACCTTCGTGGACGGCTCGGCCATTACAGGGACGACGACCTATACAAAGACCGATGGCACTACCGGGGCCGTCGGCGACGCCACCTTCGCGACGGATTCGAACGGGTATATCATTCATCAGACGGTGACCGACAATGCTGACGGTTCGGTGACCACTGAGATCCTCGGATACAATGCCGATGGCTCCGAGGCGTTCGAGAACCTTGTCACCGTCAGTGCAGATGGTCTTGATACAACCACAAAGTATGACGACAACGGCGATGGCGTGTTCGATCGCTCGCAAACGGACGATATCGTTGACAATGCTGACGGGTCGGTTACGGAAACTGTATCGGATTTCAATGTAGATGGCTCGCTAAAATACAAAACCGTCACGACAACGAGCGCCGATACAAAAACCGTAACGACGCTGTTGGATCAGAATGGTGACGGCGTCTACGACCAATCCGAGATCTTCGTTACGAGTTCCGATGGTTCCACAAGTACGACGACCAAATATCTAGCTCCCAATGGTTCGACCGAACGTGAGGCGCTGGTAACGACATCGGCGGACGGGCTCACGAAGACAACTCAGACCGATGATAGCGGGTCGGGCATTTTCGATCGTATAAACGTCGATACGATTGTCGTGAATGGGGACGGCAGCAGAACGGAGACGGTGACGGAGAAGAGCGCGGATGGAACTTTGTTATCGGAAAAGATAACATCGACGAGTGCCGATGCCCGCTCCAAGACGGTTCAGATCGATAATTCGGGCTCCGGCGTTTTCAATCTTGTCGAGGTGACTTCCATCGTCGTGAATGCCGACGGCTCGGTTTCCACAACGGTTCAAGACGAAAGCGCAAACGGCACGTTGGAGGATACCACCACAACCACCATCAGCGCGGATGGTTTGTGGAAATCGGTCGCATATTATCTCGACGGCAGCAGCACCGCCCGGGACACCAATTGGGACGTCTCGGCTGTCGGAGCGGATGGCTCGCGCACGGAGACGATCACGGATTACAGCGGCAACGGCACGCTTCTGGACAAGAGCGTGACGGTGACGAGCGCGGACGGCAAGACGATCACGACGACGACGGACGCGAACGGAGACGGTGCGACGGACGAGACCAAGACGATCGTCGTGAACGCCGCCGGTTCGACGACGACCGTCTCCGACTTCAGCGCCAATGGCACGCTGACCAGCCGTACATTGAGCACGACCTCCGCCGACGGGTTGTCGATGACGGTGAAGAAGGATGTCGACGGCGACGGCACATACGATGCGATCGAGACAAGCGTCACGCTCGTCAATGCCGATGGCTCGAGCACCAAGACCCTCACCGACACCAGCGCCAACGGATCGCTGATCGACAAGAGCGTGACGACGACGAGCGCCAACGGACTGACGCAAACCGCCCAGCAGGACGTCACCGGCGACGGCGCGTTCGACCGGGTGACAACGGATGCGGTGGTCCTGAACACGAACGGCAGTCGGACCGAGACGGTCTCCGTCAAGAGCGGCAACGGCACCCTGCTGTCTCAGACGGTGACCACGCTCAGCGCGGATCACAAGACGACCACGGAGACGATCGACAGCAACGGCGACGGCCATGTCGACGAGACGGACATATCGGTCCTAAACGCCGATGGCTCGACGACGCTGACGGCAACCGACACGAATGCCGATGGCTCCTTGAAATCGAAGACCGTTACCACGACCAGCGCCAACGGTCTCAGCAAGACGATTGGGACCGATGTGACAGGTGACGGAACCTACGATGGTTCTACCACGGACGTCACGGTGTTGAACGCGGACGGATCGAAAACGGAGACGATATCGGCATATAGCGGCAATGGCTCGCTTTTGTCGAAAGCCGTCACGATCACCAGCGGCAACGGCCTCTGGTCGATGACGCAGACGGACCAGAATGGTGACGGCGTTTTCGACAGCGAGACGACAGACGTTACAGCGCTCAATGCCGACGGATCGAAAACCCAAACGGTTTCGACCTACAACGGTGACGGTACCTCGCTTATCGACCAGACCGTGACGACGACAGGCGCCGATGGCTTGTGGAAATCGGTGGCGTCCTATGTCGGTAGCGGCGGCACGGCGGAGGATACCAAATGGGACGTGGTCTCCATAGGAGCCGACGGAACACGCGCGGAGACGATCACGGACTATGCCGCGAACGGCACTCTCTTGGACAAGAGAGCCACGGTGACGAGCGCTGATCGCAAAACGGTCACGACGACGATCGACAACAATGGCGACGGGTCGACGGATGAGACCAAGACGACCGTCGTTAATGCGGATGGTTCGACGACGACGACCACTTCAACGTTCGACACCGGCGGAAATCCGACTTCGAAGTCCATCAGAACCGTGAGCGCCACCGGCTTGTCGACGACGGTTCAGACCGATCTCGACGGCAATGGCACCGTTGATCAATCATCGAGCGATGTCACCGCCCTCAACGCCGACGGTTCGAAGACGGAGACGATCTCGGATTTTCGAGCCGACGGCACACTGCAAGACATGATGGTCGTCATCACAAGCGCGAATGGACTATCTAAAACGATCCAGGCAGACGCGAATGGTGACGGCACTTTCGATCGGACCGAGACCGATGTAAAGACGCTGAATGCCGACGGCTCGACCGTCGAGGTCGTCTCGGACCTCAATGCGAACGGCAGCTTGCACGACAAGACGACGACCACGACCAGCGCAAACCAGCTGACCCAGACCGTTCAAAAGGACATCAACGGGGATGGCGTTGTCGATCAGACCATCGTCACCAGGACCAACGCAGACGGTTCCGTGACGACCGTCAGCATGGACGGGACGGTGCACTCGATTACGGGGCGCAGCTGGGGCTCGATCGATACCACGGCCGAAACCGTGAGCGCGAACGGTCTTTCCAAGACAATTCAGATCGACACCAGCGGCGACGGCCTGGCAGATGAGCAGAGGACGGACGTCACCGTGCTCGATGCCGATGGTTCAAAGGTCGAGACCATCACCGATTCGACCTTGACCGGTGGCAGCACGACCTCCGCCAACCCGGCATATACGGCGACGGCCAAGGATCAGGAGGTCATTACCACCAGCGCGGACGGATTGACCACGACGACGCAATGGGATCTCGCCGGTGCCGGAACATTCGGAGAGAGCAAGACCGACCAGACGGTGCTGAACACGGATGGATCGAAAACAGAGACTGTCAGCAACTATTCGGGCGGGACGCTCAGCAGCCGATACCAAACCACAACCAGTGCCGACGGCCTGATTCAGAGCGGTAAACTCGATGCCGGTGGGACGGGCACCTACACTCAGCTGTCGAGCAATATCACTGTCGTCAACGCTGACGGCTCCAAGACGCAGACGATCACGGATACGAATGCCGATGGCTCGCTCATTGCCAAGGCCGTGATTGTCACCAGCGCCAACGGCCTCTCCACAACCGTAGAGAAGGATCCGAACGGCACAGGGAACTTTACCGAGTCGACCGATAACAGCAGCGTCGCCCTGGCTGATGGCTCCACCGCCGCCACCACCAGCCATTTCAATGCCGATGGATCGCTCAGGGATAAGACGGTTACCCTAACGAGTGCCAATCAGAGTGTCGTTGAAATCAGCCGCGACGCCAATGGAGACGGACAGGTCGACCAGACCGAAGCGACGATCAAAGCGGCGGACGGGAGTACGACCCGGATCACGACAGACTTCGGCGCCAGTGGCGTCGAGCAGGACCAGGAAGTCGTCGAAGTCAGCGCCGACGGCCTCGTGACGACAACCCTGTGGGATACCGACGGCGACGGCATTGTCGATCGCATGCGTACGGAAACCGTGACGCTGAATGCGGACGGCTCGTCCAGCGACTCTATTACCGACACGGCGGTGAGTACCAAGTCCGCCAGCGGGGTGACGACATCCTACGTGAACGCCGATCAGCAGCAGTTCAGATCGGATCTGGCCGCAGCGATCGGCCAACTCGGGGGAACGAACGCTCCCTTCCCGACAGCGGCTTCCGGCGGGGGCACATCTCCTCCCAGCGAGGCCTATAGTTACCAGACGGTGGCAAGCGCCACGGGCAATGCCGCTCCGACGGGGGGCGGTACGACGACGATGTCACCGATCAACTTGGAGACCGTTACGACGACTGTCAGCGCGGATGGGCGGACACAGACAACGACGCAGCCATTTGTCGTGGTGACAAATGTTCCGCAATCTGAATCAACGAACCCTCATACCGGTGAGACAACCATAATCCCCGGGTACTCTTACAATAGCACGGCATACAAAACGACGACGGTGACAAAAAATCCCGACGGATCAACAACGACGACTGTTTCCAATCCGAATACCTATATCGATTCGAGGTCTGGACGTACGGTCTCTACCAATATCGCCTTGGAGCTTTCTTCCAGTCCGGGGTTGGTCACTTGGACTTCTGCTTTGAGAAGCAGCGATCCGACGAACGCTGCCCTTGCGTTTCAGGTCGATTCCATGAAGCAATCGCTTACCAATGCTTCGGGGGCTTCTGGCGTAACCACGATCAATCCGACTATCGCTGTGGAGACAATCACCACAGTCAGCGCCGACGGATTCACCCGGACGGTGCAGTCCGATTATGACGGCAACGGGACGTTTGAACATACCGAGACCTGGCATACGCAAATTGATGGCTCCCAGGTCGGTCTCATTCAAGACGTCAATGCGAGCGGCGTGGTCATCGCAAAAGGTACCGAAACCATCAGTGCCGATGGCCTGACCACGACGCTTAAGGAGGATTCCGAAAATTCCGGCGTCATCAATCACATCGATACGTCGGTAGAGGCGATCGACGGCAGCCGCACGGAGACGATCACCGATCTCAACCAAGACGGCTCGTTGAAGCAGACCGTTGTCATAAATGTCAGCGCCAACGGTCGGTCATCCTCAATGGTCACCACGCAAGCTCCGTCCACCTCGGGCGGGATAGCTTCGTCGGCGACCACCATTTTCGGCGACGGTGTCCGGGCGAATGTCGCAAATTCGAACGGAACAGCCACGATCACGGGGAACGGCAACGTCCTCAGTTTGGCCAACGCCAGTGAGACAGCCTCGATCACAGGCACGGGCAACATCTTCGATCTCGACAGCAATGCCGTCCTGAGCATAGCAGGAGGAACCGGAAGCATCATCGATGTCGAAGGTGTCGGCGACACCTTGACCGCAAGTTCATCTGTGATCAATATTGATGCAGGCGGCGGTGTCGCTGTCTCCGGGACGCATAATACGATCAATATAACGGGTGACGGCATCCTCGCCGCAAGTGGCAATAGCAATACGGTCGTTGTCTCAGGATCGGGCGCTACCGTTTCGATGACCGGGAGTGGCGAGACTGCGACGATCACAGGCGGCTCACTCAGCCTTGGCGGTTCCACGACAATTACGGTCACCGGCAGCTGGAATGCTGTCCAGGAGAGCACGAACGACGCACTGACAACCACCAGCACCGGCTACACACTCGACGTCACGGGCACGGGCGATGCGGCGACGCTCTCCAACTCGGCCGTGACGGTCGAGACGGGCGGCGTGCTCACGCTGACGGGCACCAACGATACGGTGAAGGTGAACGGCGCGGGCAAGGTGACGGTGTCGAGCGCGACCGACACCATCGACATGACGGGCGCCGGCGAGACGGTGACGATCACCCCCGGCTCGGGCTCGGTGACGGTGGAGGCCGGTGCCGGCGGCACGGTGACGGGCAACAGCGACAGCGTAACGGTCCAGGGCGGCGCGACGCTGACACTCTCGGGCACCGGCGACACGGTAACGGTGAACGGCACCGGCGATGCGCTGACGGTCGGCTCGGCGACGATCAATGTCGGGGCGAGCGGCGGCGCGACGGTGACGGGCGCCAACAACACCATCAACGTCGCCGGCGGCGGCTCGGTGTCGGTGGCCGGCAACTCGAACCATGTCACGGCGACGGGTCCGGGCGCCACCGTGACGATCGCCAGCGGCGCCAGCGACACGGTCACCGTGTCGAACGGCACGGTCGGCCTGGGCGGCTCGGTGTCGCTGACGGTGTCGGGATCGAACGACGCGCTGATCGAAGGCACCAGCGACACGCTGTCGGTGACCGGCACGGGTTACACGCTTGACGTCACCGGCACGGGCGACACGGCGACGCTCTCCAACTCGGCCGTGACGGTCGAGACGGGCGGCGTGCTCACGCTGACGGGCACCAACGATACGGTGCGGGTAAACGGCGCAGGCAAGGTGACGGTGTCGAGCGCAACCGACACCATCGACATGACCGGAGCCGGCGAGACGGTGACGATCACCCCCGGCTCGGGCACGGTGACGGTGGAGACCGGTGCCGGCGGCACGGTGACGGGCAACAGCGACAGCGTAACGGTCCAGGGCGGGGCGACGCTGACGCTGTCGGGCACCGGCGACACGGTGACCGTGAACGGCACCGGCGATGCGCTGACGGTCGGCTCGGCGACGATCAATGTCGGGGCGAGCGGCGGCGCGACGGTGACGGGCGCCAGCAACACCATCAACGTCGCCGGCGGCGGCACGGTCTCGGTGGCCGGCAACTCGAACCATGTCACGGCCACGGGCTCAGGCGCCACGGTGACGATCGCCAGCGGCGCCAGCAACACGGCGAACGTGTCGAACGGTACAGTGAAGCTGGGCGCGTCCATCGTCGCGGCGCTCTCCGGGTCCAATGACGCCATTACAGTGAGCGGCAGCGATACGCTGAGTGGGACGGCAAGTGGCGGCACACTCGATGTTACGGGCGTCGGGAACGTCGTGAGCCTTTCGAACGCGGCGGTGACCGTCGAAAACGGTGCCGTTCTGACCCTTACCGGCACCAACGACACCGTCACGGTGAAGGGGACCGGCACGGTGACGGTGTCGAGTGCGACCGACACCATCGACATCACCGGATCGGGAGAGACGGTGTCGGTGACAGGCGGCGCCGGATCGGTGACGGTCGAAAGCGGTGCCGGCGGCACGATCGCGGGCAACAATGACGCAATCACGTTGCAAGGAAACAATACGATCAACGCTACGGGTACAGGCGATGTCATCGACGTCAGCGGCACGGGCAATCAGATCACGACGAGCTCAGCAGCCATCACGGTGGAGGCGGGAAGCAGCGTCACCTTGATCAAAGCGGCCGGGACCACGAGCCCCTCGCCGGTGGCTGGCGTTACGCTCTGGAACTCGGCCGTGCCGGCCAAGAGCATCATCACCGTGAGTGCCGATGGTCTCACCAAGACGGTGCAATCCGATTATGATGGCAACGGAACGTATGAGCATACCGAAGTGTGGCAAAAGCAGATCGATGGCTCGCAGATTGCGACCATACAGGATGTAAACGCGAGCGGGGCGGTAATCGCTACGGGGACAGAGACGGTTAGCGCCGATGGGCTCACAACAAGTCTCCGGGAAGACAGCACCAACGCGGGCTATGTCAGTCACATTGATACCTGGGTAACAAACGCCGACGGCACACATACGGAGACGATCACCGATCTTAACGCAAGTGGCGGAGTGGTCGACAAGACAATCAATACAACGACAGCACAGGGCGTTTGGACCAAGCAGGACATTACCTCTTCCGATGGAACGCGCCAGATATTCCTCTACAACATTCCGGGCTATCCCAACGCAACACGGGAGATAGAAACCTACAACTCTGCCGGCTCCATCGTTCAGGAACAGGCCAATTTCAGTAACGGGGGCCAGGTTAATCTGGGTTACGGGGTTAAAGGCGAGATGATGACGTTCTTTTATCCCGGCGGCGGCTCCAACTGGGCTCCTTACGGAGGTGCCCTGACACCGGATGCCGTGCTGTCCCATGGTTCGACCGTGGGCTCATCGCCCACGCCCGTCATCCTCGACCTTGCAGGCGACGGCCTGTCGATCACGCCCCTGTCTTCATCCACTCAGTTCGTCGATAACAGCGGTGATGGCTCGCAGCAGCGGACGGCCTGGGCGGGTGCCGGAAATGGCGTTCTGGTTGTCGACCTCAATGGGGACGGCCAGATCACGCAAAGCGACGAATACGTCTTTACCGACTGGGACCCGACCGCCACAAGCGATCTGCAGGCGCTCAAGGATGTGTTCGATACCAACAATGACGGTGAGCTCGACGATGGCGACGCAGACTGGACAAAATTCAAGGTCATGGTCAACGGCAAGCTCGTCTCGCTGGACTCGCTCGGCATCACGTCGATCAATCTCAGTTCCACCGGAAGCGGAGAGATCTTCAACGACGGCTCCGCCATCAATGCGACCAGTACCTATACCAAAGCAGACGGTACGACCGGGCAGGTCGGCGACGCCACCCTGGTACAGGATAGCAGCGGCTATCTGGTGCATCAGAGCGTTGTCAGCAACGCCGACGGCTCCACGACCACGGATATCGTCGGCGACAACACGGACGGTAGTGAAGCATTCGAGAACATCGTCACGGTGAGCGCCGACGGGTTGGATCGGACCATCGAATATGACGATGCCGGCGACGGCACCTTCAATCGGTCGCAAACCGACGACAAGGTAGTCAATGCCGACGGCTCGACGACGGAAACCGTATCCGACTTCGAGGCCGACGGCTCTCTCATGGACAGGACGGTGAATACGGTGAGCGCCGATGGCCATACCGAGACGGTCGATATCGACCGCGACGGCAATGGCATCGACGACTATTCAGCGACCGAAGTTGTCAATGCAGACGGTTCAAGCACGACTGTGACTACCAATTTTGCGAGGGACGGTTCCACCATCAACCAGATTGTCGTGAGCGCCAGCGCCGACGGCCTGAGCAAGACCACCACGACCACCTATAATGGAGCCAGCGAACTCGATAGCGTTGAGACCGATGGTGTGATCGTCAACGCCGATGGCAGCCGAACAGAGACGGTGATCGATACCGGCTATGAGGGGAAACTTCTTGATGAGACGGTGACGACGACGAGTGCGGACGGTCGAAACAAGACCATTCAGACCGACAGCACCGGCAGCGGCGTCTTCGACAGCATTGAGACCTCCGCTATGGTCGTGAACGCGGATAACTCAGTCACAACGACTGTACAGGACAGGAATGCCGACGGCTCGCTGCGAAACGAAACGGTTTCGACCATCACGGCCGATGGTCTGTCGAAGACAACGTCGGTCGATAGTGACGGGGATGGCGCGTTCGACAAGGTAACGTCAGATGTGACGACCGTGGCGGCCGATGGCTTGCGCGTTCACACCGTTACCGACCTGGATGGCGCAGGCACACAACTCGACAAAGCTGTAAGCTTGGCAAATACAGGGTCGAGTGTGACGACAGCAAGTTTGGACACCTCGAACACCTCGATCAATCTCAGCACCGATATTGGCTTGACGGTTAACGGCGATGCCAACACGATCACGATCGGTCATGACTCGTCCGTTTCCCTGTCTGGAGGGAACGATACCTTCGTGTTCGCGCCGAGTTTCGGCCACGACACCGTTACCGGCTATACGCCATCCGGAACGGCGGCCGACCAGATTGATATCAATCATACCGTATTTGCCGATTGGGCTCACCTTCTGGCCGCTTCGACACAATCCGGCAGTGATGTGATCATAACCGCCGATGCCAATGACAGCATTACGTTGAAGAACACGACGGTGGCCAGTCTGCAGCAAAGCAATTTCCACTTCACCTGAGATTTCCGCCAAGCAAACGTCAGATGGCGCTCGCGGTGTCATCTGCCGCCATTCAGGCCGCGGGAAGCCATTTGGACAGCTTAATTTCCGGCACTATTTCTGCCTCAGGTTGTGATCGGGTTTCCAATGTCGAATCAATCCTTACCGCAAAGCCTTCTCGCCTTGCTCGACGTCAACCACGCGCCCATCGGCCATGACGTGGATCAAACATCCCAGCAAGGGTCGACCGATGATCTTGGCTTGGCTCATGCGCTGGGTGCCGCCGCCGGGTGGGCGGATCGCTTCGTCTATTCACCTGCCGCAACTCAACCGATTGCCGCCATCGAGACGGATGTAGCGTCCTTTGCCTCCAACCTCCAAGACTCCATCCAGCCTTCCCTCCACCATTTTTTTGACGATTGGATCAACCTCCTGGCGCCATGGACGCAGGCAGGCGCGGCGACCTTTGAGGCATCGGTTCTCGACAAGATCCATGACATTGGCTTCGGCACAGCCAGCGATCTTCATCTCCCGAAGAACGGCCATCCTCAATGATGCGGATGAAGACACGGCACCGGTATCGCGGCCAAGCTCTCACGAAGCTGCTTGTCCAATTGCCGGAGAGATTCACCGTCACGCGCCATGTCGTCGAAGCGACGAACACGATCACTGTCTTTTCTTCGGATAACGGATGTCGGTAGACAGCTCCGGCACGATCGATGCCCCGCCCGAGCAGCCCGACTCAGGCCTGCGGGCGCTTTGCGGCATTGCCGCCTTTTTCAGAATTGCGGCCGACCCGAAACATCTCGCCAAGGAGTTGGCGCTGACCGGCCGTCTCGCCGGCGAACGCGATCTCGTCCGGGCTGCCGGCCTCGTCGGCCTCAAGGCCCGCATTGTCGGCAAGCTCACGGCCAAGCGGCTCGAAACGATTCCTGTTCCCGCCATTGTTCGGATCAGGGATGGTTCGTTCCACGTCTTCGGCGGCAAGAATCCGAGCGGCAGGTTTCGGCTGGTTGATCCGGTCACCCGCACCGACAAGGAACTGACCGTCGAGGCATTGCTCGAGGAGATCGGTTCCCAGGTCATCCTGGTTGGTCGCCGCCTCCGCGGTGCGGGATCCGATCCCCGCACCTTCGGCCTTGCCTGGTTCCTGCCGTCGATCTGGCGCTACCGCGAACCGCTGGCGCATGTGCTGCTGGCTTCCCTGTTCGTGCAGATCTTCGCCCTGGTCACGCCCTTGTTCTTTCAGGTCGTCGTCGACAAGGTCTTGACCCACAAGGGCTATTCGACGCTGTTCGTTCTCGTCGCCGGCATCGCCATCATCGGCTTGTTCGATGTCGCGCTGCAATATCTGCGCAGCTATGCCCTGTCCCACACCACCAATCGTATCGACGTCGAGCTCGGACAGAAACTGTTCCAGCACTTGCTGCGGCTGCCGCTCGGCTATTTCGAGACGCGTTCGGCCGGGCAGACGGTCGCCCGCGTCAGGGAACTCGAGACGATCCGCAATTTTCTGACCGGGCAAGGGCTGTTCTCGGCCATCGATCTCGTATTCACCGTCGTTTTCATTGCCGTGCTCTACGCCTATTCCTGGAAATTGACGCTGATCGTGGTGGGATCGATCCCCCTCTATATCCTCATCGGCTTCCTGGTTCGGCCCTCCCTGCGCGAGATGATCAAGGAGAAATTCAACCGCGGCGCTGTCAGCCAGCAATTCCTGGTGGAGGCGATCGTCGGTATCCACACCGTCAAGGCCGGCGCGGTCGAGCCTGTGATGCAGGCTCAATGGGCAGAACGGCTCGCGGCCTATGTTCGAACGGCCTTCGATGCCACCATGCTCAGCGCCGGCGGCCAGAACGCCATTCAATATCTCAGCAAGCTCTCGACCGCGCTCCTGCTCCTGTTCGGCGCCAAGGCGGTGATCGACGGCGAATTGTCGGTCGGCGCGCTCGTCGCCTTCAACATGATCGCCGGGCAAACCGTCCAGCCCGTTCTGCGCCTCTCCCAGATCTGGCAGGATTTTCAACAGGTGCAGATCTCGATCGATCGGCTCGGCGACATTCTGAACACGCCGACCGAACGCGCGCCGCAGACGAGTCTCGTGCTCCCCACGCCAAAGGGAGCGGTCGAACTGCGCAATATCACCTTCCGCTACCGTCCGGGGGCGCAGGAAGTCCTCAAATCGGTGTCGCTGTCGATCCGGCCCGGTGAGGTGATCGGCATCGTCGGGGCCTCGGGTTCGGGCAAGTCGACCCTCACCAAGCTGATCCAGCGGCTCTACATGCCGGAGGAAGGACAGATTCTGCTCGACGGCATGGACCTGTCTCAGGTCGACCCCGCCTGGCTGCGCAGCCAGATCGGCGTCGTCCTGCAGGAAAATCTCCTGTTCAACCGGACGATCCACGAGAACATCGCCTTCGCCAATCCGGCGCTTCCGCGCGCCAATGTCATCGCCATCGCCCGTCTTGCCGGCGCCGACGAGTTCATCGCCAAGCTCGCCCAGGGCTATGACACCGTGATCGAGGAGCGCGGCGCCAATCTCTCGGGCGGACAACGCCAGCGTATCGCCATCGCCCGTGCGCTCGCCACCAATCCGCCCATCCTCATCTTCGACGAGGCGACGTCGGCGCTCGACTATGAAAGCGAACGCGTCATCCAGACCAACATGCGCCAGATCGTCCAGAACCGGACGGTGATCATCATCGCACACCGCCTGGCGGCGGTCAGGCCCTGCAACCGCATCGTCGGCATGGCTGACGGCCGCATCGTCGAAATCGGCAGCCATGCCGAGCTCCTGGGCAAGCCAGGCGGCCTCTATGCCCGCTTGTGGTCCCTGCAGAACGATCAGGCGAGTGCCTGAATGAATGCGATCACACCGCCCCCGACTTCAGGCCAGCCCATACCGCCCTCCAGGCCCCCGCGCGCCCGACGGTCCGACCAGGAGTTTCTCGCGCCCGCCCTGGAGATCCTGGAAACGCCGCCGTCGCCGGTGCGGCTGGCGCTGATCGTGATCATCTGCACGTTCGTTGCCACGTCTCTGACCTGGGCCTATCTCGGCCGGATCGATATCATCGCCTCGGCCCAGGGCAAGCTGCAGCCGACCGGGAGGGTCAAGGTCATTCAGCCACTCGAGACCGGCAAAGTTGGGGTCATGCCGCCATCGGATGGCACCCATGTCGAGCGCGGCGACCTCCTCCTTCAGCTCGATTCGACCGAAGAGGTCGCAGACGAACAAGCTCTTACCAAGGACGTCGCCTCTTTCACCGCCGAGGCAACACGTCGGCGAGTGGCGATCGATGCTGCACGCTCCAAAAGACTGGAGCCGGTTCCGGCAATCGGGTGGACCGATGACGTCGATTCCCAACTGCGCAGGCGCGAGCAGAACATCCTCACGGGGGACCTCAATCAGCTGGCCTCGGCCATCGCGTCGCTGACGGCACAGCGCGAGGAGAAGCTCATCGAGCGGGACAGGTTCGCTGCGACCATCGAAACGCAGAAATCCCTGATCGCGACTCTGCAGGATCGCGTCACGATGCGTACCACGGCGGAATCCATGCAGGCCGATACCAAATCGAGCGTCATCGACGCCACCGAGACACTCAAATACCAGATCACCCAGCTCGCCATCCAGGAGGGGCAGATGGCGGATGCGGAAGCCGGCGCTGCGGTCCTGGAGCGGGAAACGGACAAGACGCGCGAGGCGTTCATCAGCGACAACAGCGAGAAGCTCGGCGATGCCGAGCGCCAGATCGATGACCTGACCGAGAAGCTGATCAAGGCGCGTGCGGAGAGGGAGCGCAAGACCATGCTCAGCCCGATTTCCGGCACGGTCCAGGCTTCCGTCGTGACCACGGTGGGTCAGGTGGTGACCGTAGGGCAAGAGGTCATGCGTATCGTTCCCGACGATTCCAAGCTTGAACTCGAAGTCTATGTGCTCAATACGGACATCGGCTTCGTCAAGAAGGGCCAGGAAGCCGTCGTCAAGCTCCAATCCTTCCCATTCACCCGGTACGGCACGATCACCGCTCATGTCACCAATGTCGCGACCGACGCCATTCCCGAGCCGGACGCGACGCAGCTCGAGGGCAATCCCGTGGCATCGCTCAGCAGTGCGACCTTCGCGGGCGCAGAGCGTACGCAGAACCTGGTGTTTCCGGTGACCCTGGCGCCCGACAAATCCGTTATGACGGCCGACGGCCATACTGTGCCGCTTACGCCCGGCATGGCGGCCACCGTCGAGATCAAGACCGACAGCCGTCGCATCCTCGAATACGTCTTCTCGCCGATCGTCGAGGTAACCTCGGAGGCTTTCAAGGAGCGATAGCACTTGAAAATCTACGCAAGACGCCTGGAGATCCATTAGCCCCTTTCGGGAACAAAGCTCGTTTTAGGGATCGTGTCCAAGTGATTGGCGAAGCTCGAAAGCAGATCCTCGTGCGAGCCTATGGCTTCACCTCGCCGCCGATCCTGGATGCGATCAAGGCAGCCGCAGAGCGCGGTGTTGAAGTGCTGGTGATCCTGGGGGCGTTGCGTTCATTGGACCCAAAAAGCCCTCGTCCGGGTTCATACGGACGAGGGCTTTGTTGGAATGTCTGGTTGCGGGGGGGCTCGCAACACCCGATTCTTGCGATTGGTCGAGAGGGCCATTCCCCGTCTGGTTGCGTAGGTAGATTGACCGTTGCCCACCGAAGGTGGAAGGCCACACGTTCGAAGCGTGTCCGGGCGCACCACCTCTCAGAAGACTTTGGCGTCAACCTGTGGCCCGTAGTCGGGCTCGGCGTGTAGCTACGCATCGCAAGCGACCGGCCATTATTCCTGAGCAGGCCGTCTGCCGCCCTCTCGCCGCCGGCGCGAGACAAGTTCGCCTTCGATACGCCGTAACGTCGAGGTGAGATGATTGATCTTGGCAGGGTCGTCCTCGATTCCTCCCAATAGCCGGTCCCATTCCTCGCCGAGCCGCCGCCGGCTCTCGCGTGCAAGGGCCGTCGGATAGAGGTTTACCCGCCGCGCATCCTTCGCGTCAGGCTCGCGACTTACCAGCCCCTTCTCCTCAAGGCCGCGCAGGATCCTGCTGAAATTGCTGGACGTCAGGAGCGTGGCTTCAGACGCCGCGCGCGGGGAGGTGCCCGGATTGCGGCTGATAAACCGCATGACACTGCTCTCGATGGGCGTGCATGCCCCAATCGCCTGATCCCCTGGCTGGATCAGTCGCCCGACCGCGAGGATCAGCTCTGCGAGATCGGAAAGGCTAGCGGTGTCGTCGTGCACGGGAGCGCCGTTCCTTATCAAATAATAGCTATTGTATGATAACTATCTTCTGATAGCATACAATCGATTATACCAGATAGGGAACCATCTCGATGGATATCAACAACGCTGTGGTGCTCGTCACCGGCGCATCGTCAGGCATCGGGGCGGCCACGGCGCGATCCGCATCGCGCGCCGGCGCGAAGGTCGTGCTGCTCGCGCGCCGCGAGGACCGTATCCGCCAACTCGCGGAGGAGCTGGGCGAGGCTCTTCCGGTCCGCTGCGACGTCACCGATGCAGCGCAGATCGCGTCTGCTGTGCAAGCGGCCATGGACCGGTTCGGGCGTATCGACGTGCTGGTGAACAATGCCGGCCAAGGCGCCGGGAGCACAATCGGCGAGATCGACCCCGAGGGTTTCCGCGCCCTCCTGAATCTCAACGTCGTGGCGCCGCTGCTCATGATGCAGGCCGTGCTTCCCTTCATGCGCCAACAGGGGGGTGGCAGCATCGTCAACGTCAGCTCCGGCATCATTTTCGGCGCGCAGCCCGGGTCCGGTGCGTACGGCTCCTCCAAAGCTGCGCTGGCGAAGCTTTCCGCCGTGGCGCGGACCGAACTGGCGAGCGTCGGCATCGTCGTCTCCACGATGTATCCGTTCATCACCGCGACCGAGTTTCTGAAGTCGCTGCAGACAGGTCATGAAATGGCGTCGCAGCTGGAAACCAGCCACGCGCCGCAGCCTGACAAGCCGGAACGGGTGGCGGAGGCGATTCTCGACCTGATCCGGACCGGCGCCGAACAGGCCGACCGGGTCCCTGAGAAGTTCGGGGGCACCCTCAAGGACTGAACGCCCAAGATGTGAACATCCGGGCCTGGGGAAGACCGCTTTCCAGGTTCGCCAAACGGCGGCCATACAGGAGATCTGGATATGCGTTTCGACCACAAGATCGCAGTCATTACCGGAGCAAGCAAAGGCATTGGCAAGGCTGTCGCCACTCGGCTCGCAAATGAGGGCGCGGCGGTTGTCATCAACTACGCTCATAGCCCATTGGCTGCCGACGCGCTCGTCTCAGAACTGAGCGAGCAGGGACTCAACGCTACCGCGTTTCGGGCGGACGTCAGCAAAGCGGCGGAGCGACGAGCGCTTGTTGATCACGTCATCCAGACGTTCGGTCGCATCGACATCCTGGTGAGCAACGCAGGAATCGATCACTTCGGAAAATTGGACCAAATCACCGAAGAGGACTTTTCGCGCGTATTCTCACTGAATGTCGCTGGGCAACTCTTCGTCACCCAGGCCGCAGTCCCTCACATGACGGCAGGCGGCCGCGTGGTGCTGACCTCCTCGATCAGTGCTCGCCATTCGATCTTCCATCATACGCTCTATGCCGCGAGCAAAGCCGCGGTTTCCGCGATGGTTCTCAACCTCGCGCCGGAACTGGGCTTGCGCGGGATCAACATCAACGCTGTGGCGCCGGGCGGCACGGAGACGGACATGGCGAAAGAGACGGGTAAGCTCTACGTCCGTCCAGCCCTGGAAGGGGTGCCGATCGACGTCCTGATGAAGGCCGGCTCCGCTCTGCAGCGAATGGGCCGCCCGGAAGAGATCGCTGGCGCTGTCGCATTCCTTGTTTCTGACGACGCATCGTTCGTCACGGGCAGCACCCTCGCCGTCGACGGGGGGGAGTATTGAGACCTCCGCTCCTGAACTGACCCGCGGCCTGGAACTGACGCGTTAGCGAGCTGCGGTGCCGCGGCTCTCTCCAAAAAGAGGAAAGCAATATGAATGTTCTGATCATTGGATCGGCCGGCAAGACGGGGGCGATCGTCGTCGAGCGGGCCGTGGCGGCCGGGCATGTCGTGACCGCGTTCGTTCGCGATGCAACGACGTATCGCGCACCCGCGAACGTCCGCGTCGTCGCGGGGGATGCGACCGATCAGACGAGCGTGGACAAAGCGATGGCCGGACAGGATGCCGTGATCGATACGATCGGCGGGAAGACGCCCTACCGCAAGACGACGCTCGAGCGCAGCGTCGCCGGCGCGGTCGTCGCAGCGATGAAGGCAAACGGTGTGAAGCGCGTCATCGTCATCAGCTCGTTCGGGGTCGGCGACTCGGCCGACCAGGTGGGTTGGTTCGTGGAGCACGTGATTGTGCCGACGTGGCTGCGCGGCTCGACCGAAGACAAGGCTGCGATGGAAGCGGTCGTCCGGGCGAGCGGCATTGCCTTCGTCATCGTCCGCCCCGCGATGCTCACCGACGACGTCGCCACCGGAAACGTAAAGGTGTTTCAGGGACACGACACCGCCCACAAGATCTCCCGGGCCGACGTGGCGCAATTCTGCGTCGATCAGTTGACGAGCGACGAACATGTCGGCCGCGCGGTGACAATCGCCAACTCGTGAAGGGGCGTCACCAATGAGAACTCCGGGAATTTGAAAGGGAAGTCCACTATGGAAAACAAGGCAGAGGAGCACGTCATCATTGACAGGTTCATGGTTCCCAAAGCGGCGCATCGGCCGCGAGCGAGTGCCGCTTCACATTCGGCACCCGGCGAAACGGGCAAACATACTGGGCGACATTTGAAACCAGCGCCGGACAGCTCGACTGAGCGCCGCCTGCGGACATCGTCCAAGATCGTTGCGAAGGTTGACCCAGCTTCGGTGAGACGACGCTGAAGCGTGCGCGCCGACAGGCCAAATGAACGGGCCACCCCATCGATCGTCGGGGCCCCACCGACGAGAGCATTTCGCAGCTCGGCGGCGACGACCGCCCTTATATCGTTCGCTGGAGGAAGTTCGCCAAGTTCCCGCTCCGCAAGGGCGCCCAGGTAGGTCAAGATGCGTGGCTCCGAGGGCGCCGGACCTTCTCCAACTCAGCGCGATTATAGACCAGCATCGACTCGTCCATGTCGAAAGACACCGTCCGGCCGAATACCTCATTAACGGCGGCCATGGACGCGGGCGCGCTGCAACGAAGCGCGGCGGAGACGGGCCTGATTGCGGCGCCGAACCAATGCATCGGGACAAGCGCCAGATTGCCCATTGACCACAACTCTCCAGCTGCCAAAGCGGCCGTTGGTTGCTTGGAACAGTCTCTCGCTTGCTGATATCGCAAAATGAGCTCGCTCCCTGACAATTCAACCGTGATCGAAAGTCCTTGGTGGACCAAGCGTGAATAGCGTTCGAGATGGGTATATGCGTCCAGCGGTTCCGACGTCCGGCGGAGCACTTCTCCGATGACACTCCACGTCGTCTCGTTCGCATGCAGGGCCAGCAGCGCGCCCACGCCATGGTCGCCACGACCCAGGTCGACGATCGCCGCCCACAAGGAAATGAGCGCACGGTCCGAGTAGCGTGAGGAGTGCTTCTCCCTTGCGCCTGCCGCAGACCTGACCCGCGTCCGGAGTGCCTCGGCGGCTTTCAAGTCAGCGACCCCCGCCGCGGCGGCCGCCACTAGGGCCGTGCTCGTCTCCTGATTGGCGCGGATCCCACCTTAGCGCCGTTTGGCGACGCGCCCGGCCCCTGCCCAAACCGCCGGCAGAGGTGCCAGGCGACCGTCTCGAACTGGTGGTGCCGATCGAGTTCTTCCTACATGGGCAGAACTGAGGCAGCCAACTCATCCGGTTGGCAACGGCGGATCATCAGGTGCACGTCGGCTGCCGGCTGCTTCGCCCCGCAGCCGTCACACCTGAGCCATGCCACCGTCGACGTATAGCTCGGCACCGGTTATGAAGCTTGCTTCGTCGCTGAGCAGGAACCACGCGGCCGCCGCAACTTCTTCCACGCGGCCCATGCGGGCCAGCGGTATCTGGCTGACGACCCCGTCGCGCATTTCGTCTGGGATCGACGCCATCATGGCGGTGTCCGTAGGGCCGGGGCTCAGGATGTTCACGCGCACGCCGCGCGGCGCGAGTTCGCCAGTCCAACTGCGCACATAGGAGCGCAGAGCCGCCTTGGTTGCGGCATATGTTCCATAGGGCGTTGCCCCTTTCACGTCGGCGACCGACCCCAGGAACAGCGCCGCGCCCCCGGCCGTCATGCGTGGCGCGGCTGCCCGCATGGTGAGAAGGGCGCCGCGCACGTTCACCGCAAAGTGGCGGTCGAAATGCTCCGGCGTGGTCTCTTTCAGATCCGCGGGTTCCATGATGCCGGCGTTGTAGACCAGCGCATCGATTTGCCTGCCCTGCTCCCCGACTGTCGCGACGACCCTTTCAATATCCGCCGGGTCGCTCGCGTCGGCCACCAAGCCGCGCGCGGCGGGGCCGATTTGGGCGGCCGCCGCTTCGACATCGACAGCGCGACGGCCCGTCAAGAAGACCAAGGTGCCTTCCTTCGCCAGCCGCTCGGCGATGGCCAGACCGATGCCACTTGCTCCGCCCATCACAAGAGCCACTCTGTTCGTCATCGCCGGCATTGGTTCAATCCCCGCTGGTATTCGCTGTGCAAACGAGCTGCGGTCGGGGAGTCGAACAAGTTATCGAGACGAGCGCGAGCGGCCATCTGGCGAAACGTACCGTTTTGCGTTGGATCGCCCGCGTCATGCATCGTATCGGTCATCCAGGCACTGAACTCCTGGTACTTCCAAATGTGCGGCAAGACCGTGCTTGAATAGGCGTCCAGCGCCGCTCTGTCGTGATCGCGCACCGCATGCACCAGCGCCCGGGCGAGCACATCCACGTCGTAGAGAGCGAGATTCATTCCCTTGGCGCCCGTGGGCGGCAGGAGGTGGGCGGCATCGCCAACGAGGAAAAGATTCCGATATTGCATCGGCGCATAGACCACCGATCGCATGGGCACGAAGTCCTTGTCATGGACCACCGCATTCTCGATTGTGTTGTCGCCGAGACGCAGCCGGACTTCATCCCAGATCCGCGTATCGGGCCAGTCTGCCGGACCATCGCTGAGCGCGCATTGCAGGTAATACCGGCTTCGTTGGGGGCCACGAGGAAGCTGCGCGACAAAGCCGTGGTCGCTGACGCCCATGATCGGATGGCCGGTGACAGGCGCCTCGACGAGCGCGGCCAGCCACGCATAACCGAAGTCATGGCTGTACCTCGTCAAGACACCATCCGGGATCGATGCCCGGCTGACACCGTGCTCGGCGTCGCACCCAACAATGTAGTCGCAGACGAGTTCGTGAGAGCCCGCGGCATCTGAATAGCTGACCCGTGGACGCCGGTCCTCGTCATTTTGGATCGACACGTCGGTGACGCTGAAGCGGACATCACCGGCCATGACATCAATCAGTTCGCGCACCAGGTTATTGACGAGCATTTGCTGGGTGCAGAACCGCCCCGGGCTGCCGTCGTCTTCGATGGTCTCGAAAATGCGACCAACGCCGTTGACACGATAATCGATCGTCTGGGCGAGCGGACCGGCAAGGAGCTTGTCCGCTAGTCCCCATTGTTCGAACATGCGCACCGCGCGTGCATCAACGACGCCGGCGCGCTGCCGTACTTCGACGTGAGCCCGATCGATCCGCTCCAGGACAACACAGGCCACGCCGGAGGTCCGCAGGAAGGTCGCCAACGTCAGACCGGACACACCGGCTCCAACAATGACAACGGCGGTCTCTTCGGAAGTTGAAGTCATGTTTTATCTTTCAGCTAAGCTTTATTTGTTTAGTCTAGGCACGATCACGGGCAGCCGTTTGCGATCGCGAAGCTTTCTATCCCGTCCGCATCGAGAGCTCGACGTCGTCGGCGAACGGGACCGAGAGGTAGCCGTTGGCTGGTTCTCGAACGCAAGCTTCGTAATCCGGGCAATAATTCGTATTGTCCGCGACGATGAGCGAGCCTCGGACGAGCCTGCTTTCAAGCAGGCTAAGGACTTCCAGATAGATGCCTTTGGCGCCGTCGAGCAGAACCAGGTTTTCTCTGGCAGGTCAGTTTTTAAGGTTTGAAGAGCGTCGCCCTCGCGAATTTCAATGAGATCGATGAGGGAAGCCTCCCTCAGGTTTTGGCGCGCGCGCGATTTTCGACGGCTCAAACTCGGTACTGATCAAGCGGCCGCCGCCACTGTCGCGCAAAGCTGATGCAAGATAGATGGTGGAGACGCCGAACGACGTTCCAAATTCTACGATGGTTTCCGCACGAGACGATCGGGCGAGCATATAGAGGAGGAGCCCGGTTTCGCGCGAAACCGCGAGCGGCATATCCTTCATCTGCCGATAAAACTCTAAGTATCGCTTCTTGCTCCGTACTGGATCGGCCGCGTCGTACTGCGATTGACTTCGGCGCCGCAAAGGACGGGTCGATTGAGATGAGGCATTGGGCAATCCCAGGAGGCCACTCAAGACATCGGCGACCGGTTTCGAGTTAAGAATTGTCATTCATGGTTCCTCCTAAATACCGAGCTGGACGCGGAATGTTTGAAGTTCCAGTTTTCGCCGAGCGAACGCTGCATAGCGATTGCCAGCGGGATGGGAGAAACAGCCCGGTGCGAGCGGCCTAACGGCGTTCATTACTGCGTTGCCTGTCGGCCAGATGGCTTCCGGCCTGCGGAGCAGCCAAGCCGCGAGCGTTATCGCACGGTCCGACTGGCGTGGCCGGAGCCTTTCGGCCCGTTCATCTCAGGGTCCCTTCAGCATCCATCGCGCCACGCCTGAGACATAGCCTGCCGACAAGGTTGACGGGAATGCCGTACTTGGCCAATATATATTGAGTTTTTGCCATTCTGCGGGAGCGCGACCCTTTGCCGATCCTGCGTCAATGGAATGACCTGGCTGAACTCATGCCCACGGTCGAATCTGCGCTCCGGGACGTGGTCACGATCGGTGTCGATATGGTCACTGAAGGTTTGGAGCTGGACGATCACTCCCACCGAAAGGCGGAACTCCTCTTTGGGCTCTCCGGCGTCTTTCGTTGTGAAGTCGAGGGCGGCATCTGGATCGTGCCTCCGCAGAGCGCGCTTTGGGTTCCTGGCGGAATGGTGCATCGGATCACCGCCTCCGGGAACATCGATAGCTATGCGACCTTCGTCCAACCGGCGGCAGACGCGAACCTGCCGACGACGTGCTGCACTATCGCAGTCAGTCCGCTGTTGCGCGAACTGATTGTCCGAAGCGCGCAGTTCCCGGCGGATCATGAGGTGGACGGAATAGAATCGGGTGTCGCGGCCTTGCTGCTTCATGAGGTTTCGACAGCGCCGCTCGGCAACCTTCACCTGCCAATGCCGACCGATCCCCGGCTTCGTTCGATCTTCCAGGACATGATGATGGATCCAGCCGATCGCGGAACTCTCGAGTCGTGGGCAAAACGTGCTGGTCTCAGTGTTCGCTCGCTCGAGCGCGTAATCGCCGCTGAGACTGGCATGAGCTTCGGCCGTTGGCGACAACAGTTGAGCATCATTCTCGCGGTGCAATGGCTGGCGAGTGGCGCGTCCGTGAAGCAAGTTGCTGGCGACCTCGGGTACGAGAACGTCAGCAGCTTTGTCACAATGTTTCGAAAGGCGCTCGGCGTCTCGCCAGCCCGTTATATGGCGGAACGCTCAAGCAGACATTGAGCACTCACCTGTCGTCGGAGAACCATCGTCGCGGATTATAAAATTGCGGCTCGGTGTGAAGGCCGCGCGGCATTCGTCAAGGGTGTCCACATCCAGTGAGCCCGCTACGCGGAGCTTTTCTTTTGTAGTTCGCTAAGTTGCTCTACGCTCCGACGAGCCCTAGCCAAGCCGCGGTCAGTCGCCATGAATCGCTCGATCATCGGTACAATCAGCTTGGCTGGGTCCGGCGCTGCTTGACCCGTCCCCCGGCCAAGTATCTCGGCATAAGCAACGAGGTCACGATGAACAGCAACCAGCAGAAGAAGCCGATGCCGACGATGACAAGCAATGGTCCAAAGATGATCATGGCGGTGTACTCCATGAGATAAAGGTCTGACGGTCGCGCCTTCCACCACCACCACAGCGCGACCGTGAGTATAGCCGCAAACCGGCGCCAGCGGGAGCTGGAAATCCCGCTGGCGCTGTGCGGTCCAGCTTGCGTGGGGATGCGCCCCTTCATCGCTGGAAGGGGTCGAATTCATGGACGATCGCGGCGGGAATCGCCGTCATATTCGGTGGATGGCATGACGCCATAACGGCCGGCCGACGTCGAAAATGACGACGCAGACCATCAGCGTGGCGGCGAGGCTCCAGGCGTTGGAGAAGGCGAGAGATTTGGACATCGATGCGGCTCCTGTGCTGGAGCGGGGACCGTCCCTGCCCGACAGGCGCCCGACGTGTCGGGCCCAGGGCCGCAATCACCGCGCCGGCGAAGCCCAGCGGCGGCACGCTTCGCGTAGCCGACCCTCGCGGGTTGATGGCGTCAGGCCCTTGGCCGGACCAAGGATCGGCGCCGCAGACGAGCGGGACGGACCTCCGCGTGCGCCGGAGCAGGTGGCGCGATCGCACGGCATTCGCTTCGATCGACCTCGCGCACGTTCGATGTGCGATTTCGAGCGGTTGGATAGCGCAAATTTGTCCAGCCGAGTCGGCGCTGTGCCCGCGTGAAACATGCCGAGACGTACCGCTCCACGCTGGGGATCGAACGGTAGTCGGCGAAGACGAGGCCAGCGGGGCAAGGCGTTGCGGGCTAAACGCTATCGACGTGCAGTATCGACCGGCGCACCCAAATCGCCATGCAAAGACCGATCGTGGCGGCGAGTCCGCCGATCAGGAACACGGGCGAATAGCCTGCGGAATCAGCCAGCATACCGACGAGGGGCCCCGTCAAGCCGTAGGCAAGATCCTGGAAGGCAACGAACGCGCCCATTGCCGTGCCGCGCAGATGCGCGGGGACCTGCTTGACGACCTCAGAGCCCATGGACGGGTACACCATCGAGCAACCAAGCCCGGTCAGGAAGGCGCCCAATAACGCCGGTAAAGGCCCGGGAGCCAGCCATAGCAAATATTGGCCGCACGCCTCCACGAACAGGGAAGCGATGGCCACCGGGGTTCCGCCGATCCGGTCCGGCAGATGGCCGCAGAGCAGCCGCACCAGAACGAAACCGACGCCAAAGAACGTCAGGCCGAGACCGGCATATGGCCAGCCGTGACTCAGAAAATAGAGAGCAAAGAAGGCGCCCAAAACAGCGAAGCCAACCCCGCCCAGCCCCACAACGCCACCCATCCGCCAAATCCGACCGATGATTTGCCAGATGGACTCGCGCTGCCCCACGAGGGGAGCCACTGCTGGAAACCGATGAATGGCGATTAGTCCGAGCAGCGGCAACACCGTGCACACGCCCATCAGTCCGGCGAAGCCGAACCGATGCAGGAGCAGCAGGCCCAACGGTCCGCCAGCGGCAAATGCGCCGTACATGCCCATTCCCACCAGCGACATGACCTTGCCGGACCGGGCAGGCCCCATCAGACCGAGGCCCCAGCTGATCATCCCCACCATCGTCAGGCTCTCGCCGAGCCCCAAAAGCAGTCGCCCTACGATCAGCAGGGCATAGTCGCCCGACGCCGACAAGTGAGACCAACTCGACAGAAGACAAATCAGTCCTGCGGCCGCGTATATGATCAGGCCCCGCTGCATGGAGTTCTTGCCGCCTAGCCGGTCGGCGCGCGCGCCGGCGAGAGGGCGCGTCAGGATCGTCGATAGAAAAGCGATCCCGACCGCCAGTCCGCCCAAGGCATTATCGAGACGCAGGTCCTGGACGACGTACACCGGCACTCCCGGGAGCGACATGGCGACCGCGAGATAGGAGAGGAACAGCGTCCCCGTGAGTGCGACGACGCGGCGATAGGCCAAATCAGGCTGAGCGTTGTTGCTCATGTCTAAACGGAGTCCGCCGTTCGGTAGCGTGCTTCGACCCCAGCATGGCGGCACCAATATTCCCAGGCACGGTCGTAGCCTTCGTTGGGTTTGGCGTTGGCGAGGCGTTCGCAGACGATTTGAATCTCGCCCTCGGTGAGATATTTGACGGGCGGAAAACGGCTCGCCTGGAACTGCAACTTGGCATTCACCTCCAGGTACACCGCTGTATAGACTGCCTCGCGAACCGATCGGCCAATGACGGTGCAGCCATGGCCGCGCATAAGGGCGGCGTTGTTCGGTCCAAGGACTTTCGCGAAGTCCCGCCCCATTGGCATGTCGGAGATCAGCATGTTGGTGTCGCCGAACAATGTCTGCGCATCCCACACCGGGACCTCACCGCCGATAGGCGCACAGCTATGCACGATGGGGCGGAGCTTCTCGCCGGTGACGCTATAGGGAATGACGCTATGGCTATGACTGTGAACAACCGATTTGACCTCGGGTCGCGCCTCGTAGATCGCGCCGTGGATGTATCTCTCCAGATAGGGCTTGCGCGTATCGCCATTCACGACCTCGCCACCGAGGGTGAGTTCCATGATGTCTTCCGCGTTGATGATTTCCGGCGGCAGCGCACGGGCGATGAGGTAATGGTCGGGATTTTCGGGATGGCGGGCGCTGACATGACCAAAAGCATCGACGACCATTTCGGCGGCGAGAATGCGGTTGGCGGCGACGATGTCCTCGATGAGATCCTTGATTCTGGTGGCGGCATCCATGTGTCTTTTCTCCACGCGGTACTAAATACAAATGATAGGGACCAAACCGTCGGCGGGATCAGGCCGCTCTCGCCTCAAGGAGACCGATGATTTCGTGCGTTGTCCCGGTCTCGCCGAGTCTCGGGAAAACATAAGTGACGCTGTTGGCGTGGGATTCGGCGTTTCGGTCGGTCATCGCATCGACCGCGAGTGTCACATTGAATCCCAGTTCGTAGGCGTGGCGCGCAGTGGACTCGACTCCGATGCTGGTGGCGATGCCGGCGATGACCAGCTGGGTCACACCCTGACGCTTCAGATAGTCTTCAAGGTCGGTGTTCCTGAACGCACCCCAGGTTCGCTTCGTCACGCCATGATCAGTCGGTTGGCGGTTCAATTCAGGCACGAGCTCGGCCCAGTCAGCGGGGCGCGCCCCTTGGCTGAGCGCCTGTTCGGTGCGGCCGGGCGCGACACCGGCCACATTGACGAGCACGACCGGCAGATTGCGCGCGCGAAAGGCGTCGGCGAGCGCCGCAGCGTTCCGCACAATCTCGGCGACGGGATGGGCGCCGGGATGGGCGGTGATGCCCTTTTGCAGATCTATGATGATCAGTGCAATTTTGGGGTCGAGCGTGGTGATGGTCATTGAGATTTCCTTTTTGGGTTTGGCGTTTTGATGTTGACGACCCCGTCAGCTTGTGACCGGGGCAGCTAGGAGGCGCTCGGTCGTCCGTCTGGTCGGTTGGGCTTGGGTCGTTATGTGCAGGCTGAGGCTCGCGCGCGGGGCCATGCGTCGATCGAGGACTATCCTTGGGCCTCAGGTTTTTCGTGGGCCCCAGCCTCTCCGCGCACCCAATATCCGGAACTCTTCGTCCACGCCTTGGGGTGGCCCCAGGTCTCAGACACGAGGCTTCGCAGCGACCGGGAGACACTGGCCTCCGCGGCGATCCAGATATAGCCGTCGCCGCGCGGCGGCCGATGATCGGCGAGAGCCAGACGCAGAAGTGCATCGTCGCTTGCCGACTGGCCCTCACGCGTAATCCAGCGAGGCGTCCAGTCCGCTGAAGTCGCAAATGTCTGGCGTTCTGCGAGCGTTTCGACGGCAACCACGGTGTCGACCCGACCCCCCGGACGCAGTTCTTCGACCCGCCGGCCAATCGCGGGTAGAGCGGTTTCGTCGCCGATCAGCAGATACCAGTCGAAATCATCGGTGACGACATTGGATTTACGGGGACCGCCAATTTCAAGCGTGTCGCCGCGATTGGCCTGCAAAGCCCACGCGGTTGCAGGACCGGCTTCATGCAAAGCGAAATCGATGGTCAACGTCAGCGTTGCGCGGTCAAACTTGCGCGGCGTGTAATCACGCATGCAGACGCCATCGATGCCCCTGTCATCGGGCGTCGATGCAGGGATGAATAGCTTGATATGATCGTCGGGCGAGGCGCTTTCGAAGTCACCGAGGTCCGGTGATTGGAAGACAATGCGCTGCATCCGCGGCGTGATGCGTTCGACGCAGGTCACCGACAGAAAGCGGCGACGCGTGTCGCGACGCAGGCGTGTTATTTGATGGGGGGCGTTAAAAAGCGTTTCCATGTAGTCAACCCAGCGCATAGGGATCACCGACGTCCAACTTGACGTCGTTGACACGATTGCGCGTTGGTTGACGTAAACGCTTACGGTCACATCCTCTGTGACCCAAAAATATTAGCGCGGCTCCTTTTACCGTTCAAGTGGGAACGAAACGCCCTGTCGGTAGCGCAGGAGATTCTGTTTGCGCCGCCTAATGATAAACAAACCTCAACAAGCCACTCAAACGAAACGCGACACCCTATTGACTGACCAATCACTCATTAATTAGATGAGCACGCACGGGGTTTATGGATGGCTAGGCCGAAAAGCGAGAATAAGCGGGACGCAATCGTAGCGGCGGCGATCGAGGTGATTGCCGCCCAGGGGCTGAGTGCGCCCACGGCGACGATCGCCAACGAAGCCGGCATCGCCAATGGCTCGCTCTTCATCTACTTCCCAACGAAGACCGATCTATTGAACGCGGTCTATGTCGCCTTGAAAGTCGAGATGTCTGCGGCGGCGCTGGACGGACTCAATGTGGAGCAGGACGTTCGCCAACAACTCTTCCTGACATGGTCAAATTGGCTGAGGTGGGCCGCAACCTTCCCCAAGAAACGTCGAGCGCTGGCTCTCCTCGGCGTGTCTCACGAGATCTCGCCACAGAGCCGTGCCGCGGGATATCAGGCAATGGCGGGTGCTATGGAAGTCTTGGAGCGATGCCGGTCCGACGGGCCCATGCGCGACTCGGAAATTGGCTTCGTCGCATCACTCGTGAATGCCCTGGCGGAGGCGACAATCGACTTCCTGGTTATCGACCCAAAGAACGCGGACCAACACCGCATCGCTGGCTTCGAGGCGATGTGGCGAATGCTCGCCTAAAATTTTCCAACGCTATGACTGACTACTCAGACATTGGAGTCATGCATGCCTCTCCCGCTTAATATCGAAACCTACGTGGTGACGGGCCCAACCTCCGGAATCGGTCTGTGTGCGGCGCGCGCCCTCTCCAAGCAGGGAAGAGTGGTCCTCGTGGGTCGCAACCACGCCAAACTGGAAGGCGTGCGGACGGCGATTGAGCGCCAGGGCGGCCAAGCGCTCAACGTCATCTGCGACCTGGCGGATCTGGAAAGCGTCCGACGGGCCGCCGCGGAGATCATCGCACTCGACCTGCCGATCGCCGGACTGCTCAACAATGCCGGCATCATGCCTCTGCGGGAAGCCAAGACGCCCGCAGGCTTGGACCTAACTTTCGTGACGAATTACCTCGGCCCCATCGCCCTCACAGAAGCACTGATTCCGCATCTTCCTGACGGAGCGAACATTGCCTTTGTTGTCTCTGCGATCGAGGATCCCGAGCGCAAGCCGGCCAAAGTCATGGGCATGCGCGGCGGCCGCTTCATCTCAGTCGAGGCCAGCGCTAGGGGAAAGTGGCTGCCAGGCGGCGCCAGGATGGCGGGCGTGGACGCCTACGCGACCTCAAAGCAATGTGCTCTTGCGGCCGCGTTCGCTCTCTCTAGGGAGAATCAGCGACTGCAGATCAACGCCGTAGAACCTGGCATCAATCCCACGACTGGACTCGGCGGGGCGAATGCGATTGCGCAGTTTTTGTTCGGCCAGATCATCACGCGGCTGCCGCCATTCAGCCAGTACCGGAGCACACCCGAGCGCGCGGGGAACATCATGACGGCGGTGTTGACGGATCGGTCCAACAAGACTGGCGTTTACTACGATGAGAAGGGTGTTCCGATGACTGGCTCCGCGCTGGCGCACGATCGGCAGTTCCAGGATCGCGTCTTGGCGGAAACGCGCGCCTTTCTTGCCGAGACAGCGGCTTAGCCTGTCCCCGAACACCCGGTTCAAGGATCGTTACGAGATCGATTTCCTGCGCCTGGGGCGTTGCGTTGATTGGAACGCAAAGCCCTCGTCCGGGTTCATACGGGCGAGGGCTTTGTTGGAATCGTTGGTTGCGGGGGCAGGATTTGAACCTGCGGCCTTCAGGTTATGAGCCTGACGAGCTACCGGGCTGCTCCACCCCGCGTTGATTTGGGAGATGTTGGATGCATGGTGATTGGATAAGCTTGTCTTTTGCAGGCCTGGCGACGACCTACTCTCCCAGGTCTTGAGACATAGTACCATCGGCGCTGAGGAGTTTAACGGCCGAGTTCGGGATGGGATCGGGTTCAGGCTCCTCGCTAGGGCCACCAGGCCGGCGAAAGACAAGTGAAGCCCTGGGCAATCGGTACGATTGCGGAGGATGCGCGCCGTGCAATCAGCGCAGCTGATCGTCACGTGAAGCGCATAAGATGGTGTTTCCGGTTTTCCACCGGAACGAACTGGTTGCCATTTTGCTTTGCAAAAGGCTGACCAGTCGGTCCGAGGTTCCACGCAATCGCCTTGCGATTGCGTTGTGAGTATCGACAAATGAGAGCGATCAAGCCGATCAAGCGATTAGTACCGGTAAGCTGCATGGATCGCTCCACTTCCACACCCGGCCTATCAACGTGGTGGTCTACCACGGCTTTCGAGGGAGAACTCATCTTGAGGTGGGTTTCCCGCTTAGATGCCTTCAGCGGTTATCCCGACCGTACATAGCTACCCTGCACTGCGGCTGGCGCCACAACAGGTCCACCAGAGGTACGTCCATCCCGGTCCTCTCGTACTAAGGACAGATCCTCTCAATTCTCCTACGCCCACGCCAGATAGGGACCAAACTGTCTCACGACGTTTTGAACCCAACTCACGTACCACTTTAATCGGCGAACAGCCGAACCCTTGGGACCTTCTCCAGCCCCAGGATGTGATGAGTCGACATCGAGGTGCCAAACGATTCCGTCGATATGGACTCTTGGGAATCATCAGCCTGTTATCCCCGGCGTACCTTTTATTCGTTGAGCGATGGCCGTTCCACAACGGACCACCGGATCACTATGGCCGACTTTCGTCTCTGCTCGACTTGTCAGTCTCGCAGTCAGGCGGGCTTATGCCATTGCACTCGACGACCGATTTCCGACCGGTCTGAGCCCACCTTCGCACGCCTCCGTTACTCTTTGGGAGGCGACCGCCCCAGTCAAACTACCCACCATACACTGTCCCGGGCCCGGATGACGGGTCGCGGTTAGACATCCATGTTCATAAGGGTGGTATTTCAAGGGTGGCTCCACAAGGGCTAGCGCCCTCGCTTCGTAGCCTACCACCTATCCTACACATGCAAACACGAATGCCAGTGTAAAGTTATAGTAAAGGTGCACGGGGTCTTTCCGTCTAAGCGCAGGTACCCCGCATCTTCACGGGGAATTCAATTTCACTGAGTCTATGCTGGAGACAGCGGGGAGATCGTTACGCCATTCGTGCAGGTCGGAACTTACCCGACAAGGAATTTCGCTACCTTAGGACCGTTATAGTTACGGCCGCCGTTTACCGGGGCTTCGATTCAAAGCTTGCACCTCTCCTCTTAACCTTCCGGCACCGGGCAGGCGTCAGACCCTATACGTCGCCTTGCGGCTTAGCAGAGCCCTGTGTTTTTGTTAAACAGTCGCCACCCCCTAGTTTGTGCCCCTCACAAACGGTTGCCCGCTCATGAGGCCTCCTTATCCCGAAGTTACGGAGGCAAATTGCCGAGTTCCTTCAGCATAGTTCTCTCAAGCGCCTTGGTATACTCTACCAGTCCACCTGTGTCGGTTTCGGGTACGGTCCATCGTGGGAGCTATTTCCTGGAACCTCGTGATGGCATGCACAATCCAATAAGCACACACCACGGAAGAGATCCGTCACTACCCACTGGTTGCGGAATATTCACCGCATTCCCATCGACTACGCTTTTCAGCCTCGCCTTAGGGGCCGACTAACCCTGCGCAGATTAACTTTACGCAGGAACCCTTGGACTTTCGGCGACAGTGTCTCTCACACTGTTTGTCGTTACTCATGCCAGCATTCGCACTTCCAATACCTCCAGCGCCCCTCACGGGTACACCTTCACAGGCCTATGGAACGCTCCGCTACCGCTCTTGCGAGCCCACAGCTTCGGCTCATGGCTTGAGCCCCGTTACATTTTCGGCGCAAAGACCCTTGTTTAGACCAGTGAGCTGTTACGCTTTCTTTAAAGGATGGCTGCTTCTAAGCCAACCTCCTGGTTGTTATGGGATCCTCACATCCTTTACCACTTAGCCATGAATTAGGGGCCTTAGCTGGTGGTCAGGGTTTTTTCCCTCTCGACGACGGACGTTAGCACCCGCCGTCTGTCTGCCGCACATTGCTTCCGGGTATTCGGAGTTTGGTTAGGTTTGGTAGAACGGTAAGTTCCCCTAGCCCATCCAGTGCTCTACCCCCCGGAGCATTCATGCGACGCACTACCTAAATAGTTTTCGCGGAGAACCAGCTATTTCCGAGTTTGATTGGCCTTTCACCCCTAGCCACAAGTCATCCGAGGCTTTTTCAACAGACACCGGTTCGGTCCTCCAGTGGGTGTTACCCCACCTTCAACCTGCTCATGGCTAGATCACATCGGTTTCGGGTCTAATAAGACGGACTGAACGCCCTGTTCAGACTCGCTTTCGCTACGCCTACACCTACCGGCTTAAGCTTGCCCGTCTCACTAAGTCGCTGGCCCATTATACAAAAGGTACGGTGTCAGCCTTGCGGCCTTCACCTGTTTGTAGGCACCCGGTTTCAGGATCTGTTTCACTCCCCTCGTCGGGGATCTTTTCACCTTTCCCTCACGGTACTGGTTCGCTATCGGTCACTGAGGAGTACTTAGGCTTGGAGGGTGGTCCCCCCACGTTCAGACAGGGTTTCACGTGCCCCGCCCTACTCTGGTCTCTTCCATCAATCGTTCCATACGGGGCTATCACCCGATATCGCGCAGCTTTCCATCTGCTTCTGGTAATCTCAGGAAGAGCACTGGCCTGGTCCGCGTTCGCTCGCCACTACTAACGGAGTCTCGGTTGATGTCCTTTCCTCCGGGTACTTAGATGTTTCAGTTCCCCGGGTTCGCTTTCAATCCCCTATGTATTCAGGGAAAGAATACCTCCTTGTGACAATTGTTAGTCCAAAGCCGCAACACACCCAATCCCTCGCAATGTCTCCATTGCCGGTCTCGGATGCGCAACGTCCTCAAAATAACAATTGTCGGAAGTGGGTTTCCCCATTCGGATATCTCTGGATCAATGCCTGTTCGCGGCTCCCCAAAGCTTTTCGCAGCGTACCACGTCCTTCATCGCCTCTCAGTGCCA